>DASRHC010000001.1:0-91776 GCA_035650715.1 Candidatus Methylomirabilota bacterium
CCCGGCGATGATACTGGGGTCCCTCCGCGGAGTCCAGCACCCCCCAGAGCGCGGGATCGCGGACGCGGTAGAGCTCGCCGCTGACGACGCCCGTCGCGGCGCCGATCGGCGCGAGCGCGCCGGGATAGGAGCCCAGGTCCACGAGGCGCCCGCTCACCTGCCCCGGAGCCACGTAGTCGGCGCGACCGGCGAGCAGCCGATGCAGGCGGAAGCCGCGCATCAGCGTGCCGTACGTGAAGAGCAGGTCGACCGACACCTGCCCGCTAGACCCGGCCGGCGTGACCCCGCGGCGTCGTGAGGCCGTCCACGCGCGCTACCCGTCCGCCTTCTCGGGGGCCACCGCCTGGAGCACCGCCCCTAGGAAGTCACGCTCGGGCAGGGCGCCCTCGAAGCCGACCCGATCGTTGATGACCACCTTCGGAACGGCCATCACCTGGTAGATCTGCGAGAGGTCGGGGAACTGGGTGGCCTCGATGCACTCGGCGCGCACCCTCGGGGAGGCGATCGCCATGTGCTGCGCCAGGCGCACGGCCCGGGGGCAGTGCGGTCACGTGGGGGTGGCGAACACCTTGATCGTGACATCCTCGGTGAGTCCGGCCAGCGTGGTCTTGGTCTCCTCGCCGAGCGCCACCTGCCCCGTGGACACCGCGATGATGGAGTCGATGAGATTGGAGAACTCGTAGCCGGCCGGGACGCCGAAAAAGCGAATGCCGTAGTCCTGCGCGCCCTCCACCACCACCACCGGCGAGTCCGCGACGCCGTAGGCCTGCGCCTGCTCGCGATCGATGTGGGGGTTCAGCACCGTGACCGAGATCTGGTCGGAGAGGGCGGCCACCTCCCGGATCAGCGCCACCGCCTGGGCGTTGTTCTCGCCGCCCAGCTCGGAGGCGAACACGGTGAGCTTGACCGGGCCCGCGATCCGCTCGAACTCCTTCTTGACCGCCGCTTCGTCCCGAGGCTGCAGGTAGGGCATGGCTCGCAGTATACCGACTACTTCGGGGCGCCCCGGACGATTTCCAGCATGCGCCGGTAGCCGGAGGCGTCGATGCGTGCGTCGATCAGGGCGGAGCCCGGCGCGCTCTGCGCGCCGATCAGGGCCGTGCGGAGGGTGGCCTCATCGGTCGCGGTGAACGCGCGGAGGCCGAAGGCGCGGGCCAGCGCGCCCAGATCCGGCCCCGCGTAGCGCATCGACACGCCCTCGAAGCCCTTCTGCTCCTGCTTCACCGCGATCAGCGAGAGCGCCTCGTCGTTGAGCACCACGATCATGATCGGCAGCCGGAGGCGCGCCACCGTCTCGAGCTCGGCGGCCACCATCATGAGCCCGCCGTCGCCGGTGAAGCACACCACCCGGCGGTCGGGATGGACGAGCTGCGCCGCGATGGCGGCGGGCAGCGCGAAGCCCATGGTGGCGAGGCCGTTGGAGATCAGCAGCTCGCCGGGCTCGAGGGCCAGCCAGTACGCGGTGGCCGGGAACATGTGGGCGCCCGCGTCCACGCTCGCGATGCTGCCCGCCGCGGTCAGCTCGCGCGTCATCTGCACCACGCGATGGGGGGCGAGGCCCGGCACGGAAACCTCGAGCGCCGACATCCGCTGCCGGCGGATCCGGTCCACCTCCGCCACGTCCCAGTCCGCCTGCACCCGCCCCAGGATGCGCGGGGCGAGGTCCTCCAGGATCGCGCCCGGCTCGCCCACCACCTCGAGCGCGGGCGTGAAGTAGGTTCCGCCGCCCGGGGCCGGGAGCCCGGGGGTGGCGGCCGGGCAGCGGGTCAGGCTCAGCACGGGCGCGCTGTAGCTCCAGGGCCGCGGGATCAGCTCCACGGGGTCGAGGCCGAAGGCGATGATCAGGTCCGCCCGGCGCACCAGCGGCTCCTCGAGCGCCCCGCCGGTGAACGTGCCGAGGGCGAGCGGGTGCGGATCCGGGATCGCGCCCTTGGCCTTGTAGGTGGTGAGCACCGGCGTCGGCACCGCCTCCGCGAAGGCGCGTAGCCACTTCGCGTCGGCGACGCGGCAGCCGAGCCCCGCGATCACCACCGGGCGCCGGGCGGCCCGGATCATGGCGGCGGCTCGCTCCACCCGGTCGCCGTCGAGCGGCGGCAGCGGCGTCGGCGCCACCGACGTCGCCGCGGGCACCGCGCTCCGGCCCGCCACGTCGGCGGGCAGGTCGAGGTGCACCGGCCCGCGCGGCTCCGCGAGCGCGAGCCGCACCGCGTGCGCCACCCAGTGCGCGGCGGACTCCGCGCCGACGGTGACGCTGCCCTTGGCGATCGCGCCCACGTGCGCGGCGTGATCGACGTACTGGTGGGTCGCGTACTCGAGCACGGCGGCCGGGTGGCGGTCGCTGATGTAGATCACCGGGCTGCGGTCCAGGCGGGCGTGGGCGAGCCCGGTGGCGCTGGCCGTGACCCCGGGGCCCAGGGTGGAGAGCACCGCCCCCGGATGGCCGGTCAGGTCGCCGGTGACCGCGGCCATGATGCACGCGGCCCATTCCTGATGGCAGAGCACGAACGGCAGCCCCCGCGCGCGGGCCGCCTCCAGCACCTCCAGGTTCGAGCCGCCGCCCGGGACGCCGAAGAGCCGCGGGACTCCCGCGCGCACCAGCCCGTCGACGATGAGGTCCGCGGTGGTGGGCATGGAGCGGGGCGAGGGGCCGCGGCGCCGCCGCGCCGCGGTCGGCGCGGCGTCCTAGCCGGCCAGCCGGCGAAGCACCGGTTCCATGCGCCCGAGGGCCTTGCGGAGGTTCGCCTCCGAGCTCGCGTAGGACAGGCGCAGGTACCCCTCCCCGTACTGGCCGAAGGCCGAGCCGCCCAGCACCGCCACGCCGGCCTCCCGCAGCAGGATCTCCGCGATCTCGAACGACGGGCGCCGGAGCGCCTTCACGTTGGGGAACGCGTAGAAGGCGCCGCGCGGCCGCCGGCAGGACACGCCGGGCAGCCGGTTCAGGCCCTCCACCAGCACGTCACGCCGCCGCTTGAACTCGGCCACCATCTCGGCCACCGGCGTCTGGTCGCCCTGCAGCGCGGCGATGCCCGCGTGCTGGGTGAACGAGGCGGTGCAGGAGTTCGAGTTCACCATGAGCCGCGTGACGTGCTCGGCCAGCGCCACCGGCATCACCCCGTAGCCGAGACGCCAGCCGGTCATGGCGTAGGCCTTGGAGAAGCCGTCGAGGATGATCACGAGGTCCTTCATGCCCGGGAAGCGGGTGATCGAGGCGAACTCCCCCTCGTAGAGGAAGGACTTGTAGATCTCGTCGGCGAGCACCGGGACGCGGTAGTGCTTGGCGATCTCCGCGATGCGGCCCAGCTGATCGACGTCCAGCACGCCGCCGGTCGGGTTCTGGGGCGAGTTGATGATGATGAGCTTGGTCCGGGCGGAGACGCTCTTCTCGAGCACGTCGAGGTCGAAGCCGAAGCCGCTCTCCTCGCGCAGCGGGATCGGCACCGGCTTGCCGCCCACGAAGTTGATCACCGACTCGTAGATGGGGAAGCCCGGGTTCGGATACACCACCTCGTCGCCCGGGTTCACCAGCGCGGTGATCACGAAGTACATGATCGGCTTGGCGCCCGGGGTCACCACGATCTCGTCCGCGGTCACCGGGATGCTGCGCGTGCCCTCCACGTCCTTGACGATGGCCTCGCGCAGCTCGGGCAGACCCGCGGCCGGGCCGTAGTGGGTGGCCCCCTCGTCCAGGGCGCGCTTGGCGGCCTCCCGGATGTGCTTCGGCGTGTCGAAGTCCGGCTCGCCGATCTCGAGGTGGATGATCTCCTTGCCCTGCCGCTCGAGGGCCTTGGCGCGGGCCAGCACCTCGAACGCCGACTCCGTGCCCAGCCGTGACATGCGATCCGCGAAGTTCATGATGCGCCGATTATACGCCAGCCGGGCGGGTCCCCGTCGCGCCCCTGCCCGCCGCCGACGGCACGGTGTCGTGGCGTCGTGCCTATACTCGCCCCGTGCGCGTGTCCGCGAACGAGCGACTGGACCTGGTGGAGATCCCCGCCGGCTGGTTCTGGATGGGCTGGGAGGAGGGCCATCCGGCCGAGCGCCCGCGCCACCGGGTCTGGCTCGATGCCTTCGCCATCGGCCGCGCGCCCGTGACCAACCGCGAGTACGCGGCCTTCCTGGCCGACGGCGGGGCCGCTCCCCCCACGTGGTGGGAGGATCCGCGCTTCGCCGATCCCGAGCAGCCGGTGATCGGCGTGAGCTGGCACGAGGCGGTGGCGTATTGCGACTGGCTCGCCGCGAAGACCGGCGCGCACGTGCGCCTGCCGTCGGAGGCGGAGTGGGAGAAGGCGGCGCGCGGCGGGCTCGAGTCGGCGCGGTTCCCGTGGGGCGAGGCCCGGCCGGCGCCGGCGCGCTTCGATCGGCCGCCCCGGCCCGTCGAGACGCCGGCCAACCGGTGGGGCCTCCTCGCCCTGTCCGGCGTCTGCCACGAATGGTGTCTCGACTGGGAGGACGAGGGCTACTACGCGCGATCGCCCGAGCGCAATCCGCGGGGGCCCGAGCACGGCAGGCGCCGCGTCTCGCGCGGGGGCGCCTGGCGCCACCAGGACCCGTGGAGCCCGGTGGCCCACCGCTCGTCGCTGCCGCCGGACCTGCGCTACTCCGACTACGGCTTCCGGATCGTGCGCGAGGGAGCGGCGCGCTAGAGCGCGGCCAGGGCCGCCCGCGCGGCGGGCAGCCAGTAGCGCATGCCCATCGCCTCGAGCATCTCCTGGGCGGCGGTCAGCTGCTCGCGGGCGGTCTCGGTGCGGCCGGCGCGAGCGGCCAGCACGCCCAGGTCGAGCCGGCAGCGCGCCTCGAGCGGCCGCATGCCGAGCGCGCGCGCCTCGGCCAGCGCGGCGCCCGCGTGCCGCGCGGCCTCGTCGGGATCTGCGGTGGCCCCGCCGAGCATCCGCAGGGCGCCCGCCGCGGTGCCGCGCTCCTGTTGCGCGGTCGCCATGCGATGGGCCTCGCGCGCGGCCGCGATGGCCTCGTCGCCGCGGCCGGCCAGCCGCAGGCCCTCGGCCAGCCACGTGAGCCGGAGCGCCTGGCGGCTCATGATCCGGAGCGTCGCACCGCGGGCCACGCCCTCCTCCATCATGACCACGCCCTCGCGCACGCGGCCCGCGCGCACCTCCACGAGCCCGCGCTCGCAGAGCAGCATCGGCAGCCACGCGGTGAGGTCCATCTCGTGCGCGAACGCGATGCCCCGATCGAGCACCGGGGCCGCGGCGTCCAGCGCTCCGCGGCTCAGGTGCACGAAGCCGACCGTCATGTAGCTGCCCGCCATGCTCCAGGGGTCTGCCGCCTCCTCCGCGATGGCCAGGCCCGTCTCCGCGCAATCGATCGCCTCGTCGAGGTTTCCCACGTCGGCCAGGCTCGTCGCGAGCCACATGCGCACGGCCACCGAGACCAGCCCCGCCATGCCCCAGCGCTCGCGCATCAGATCGCCCTGCACTCCGGCCGCCGCGGTCCGCAGGTGCCGCTCCGCCGCCGCGTGGGCAGCCAGCACGTGGTGCGCCTGGCCGAGGCAGAACGAGGCCACGATCTGCAGCGGGCGGTCCCGGAGCGCCTCGCCCAGCGCGAGGGCCCGCTCGGCGATCTGGATCGCGGTGGCCGGATCGCCCAGCGTGTAGTACGTCTGGGTGAGGTAGGCGGACACCCAGCCGAGCCGCCGCCGGTCGCCGAGCGCCTCCGCGCGCCCCGCGGCGCGGCGGAGATAGGCGAGCGTGCGCGCGAACTCGCCGAGCGGGGCGAGCGAGGCGCGCAGATCGAAGACCAGGTCGATCGCGGCGCGCCGGCCGTCCTCGCCGGGCTCCTCGCCCTCCAGGATCTCGAGGGCCTGCTCGAAGAAGGTCACCGCCGCGCGGTGCGCGGACCGGTCCGCGGCCCGCCGGCCGGCCTGACGGAGGAACTCCACCGCCCGATCGCGCAGGCCGCCGCGGAGGGCGTGGAACGCGAGGCGCTCCACCTGCTCGCCGAGCCGGTTCCGGTAGAGCGTCTCGATCACCTCCACGATGCGCGCGTGGAGCGCGCGGCGGGTCTCGTGGAGCAGGCTGCCGTACGCCACCTCGTGGGTGAGCGCGTGCTTGAACGTGTACTCCGCCTCGGGGAAGAAGCTCGTCTCGTAGAGCATCTCGGCCGCCTGGAGCTGGGCGAGCCCGGCGCGCAGGGTCTCCTCGGGCAGGTCCGCGATCGCCTCCAGCACCGGCAGGGCCACGTCCTTGCCCACCACCGAGGCGGACTGCAGCACGTGCTTGGCCTCCGGGCTCAGGCGGTCGATGCGCGCGGCCAGGACCGCCTGCACGCTGCGCGGGATCTGGATCGTTTCGAGCGGCTGCACCAGGCGGCGGGCGCCCGGCTCGCCGGTGAGCCACTGGGTCTCCACCAGCGCGCGCACGCTCTCCTCCAGGAAGAGCGGGTTGCCGTCGGTGCGCGCGATCAGCAGGGCCTTGAGCGGCTCGAGCGCCGGATCGGGGCCGAGCATGGCGTCGAGGAGGACGCGCGCGGTGTCCGGCGGGAGCGGATCGATGCGGATCTGGGCGTAGCCCGGGCGGCTGCCCCAGCCGTGCTGGTACTCGGGGCGATAGGCGACCAGCAGCAGGAGCCGCGCGCCGGACAGTCGGTCCACCAGGGTGTCGAGGAACGCCTGGGTCTCCTCGTCGATGCGCTGGAGGTCCTCCACGATCAGCACCACCGGCTGCCGCCGGGCCTCGGCGAGCAGCAGGCTGCGGACCGCCTCCTGGATGCGCCGGCGGCGCTGCGGCGGATCGAGCTGGCGCCAGGTGGGATCCTCCGGCTCGAGATCGGCCAGCGCGTGCAGCGCGACCGCCGTGGGGGCGAGGGCGGGATCGAGCGCCGTCAAACGGCTGGCGATCTTCTCACGGATCACGCGCTCCTCGTCGGCGGGATCCACCTCGAAGTAGCGGCGCAGGGCGTCCACCACCGGCAGCCACGACGGCGTGCGCCGGTAGGCGACGGGCCGGCCCTGGAGCACGAGGGCCCCCGCGATCCAGGGCCCCTCGGTGAACTCGCGGATCACCCGCGACTTGCCCACGCCGGGCTCGCCCACCAGGGCCACCATCCGCCCCTGCCCCGCTCGCGCCCGGTCGAGCGCCTGGCGCAGCGCCGCGACCTCGGGCTCGCGGCCCACGAATTGCGAGAGCCCGCGCACGGTGGCGGCCTGGAGGCGGTAGCGCGCGGGGCCGGGCCCGGTCAGCTCGAACGCCTCGACCGGCTCGGCGAGGCCGCGCACCGGGACCGGACCGAGGGGCCTCACCGTCACGTAGCCCTCGGTCAGCCGCCGCGTTCCCCCGGTGAGCAGCGTGGTGCCCGGCCGGGCGAGGCGCTCCATCTGCGCGGCGAGGTGCGTCGTCTGGCCCACCGCGGTGTACTCCATGCGCAGGTCGCTGTCGATCGAGCGCACCACCACCTCGCCCGAGTTGAGCCCGATGCGGATCTGCACGTCGAGGCCCTCGCTCCGTCGGAGGTCCCGGGCCAGTCGCCGGGCCGCGTCCTGGATCCGCATCGCCGCGAAGGCGGCGCGCACCGCGTGGTTCTCGTGCGCCACCGGCGCGCCGAAGATGGCCATCACCCCATCGCCCAGCACCTGGTTCACGGTGCCCTCGTAGCGGTGCACCGCCTCCATCATGAGGGCCAGCACCGGGTCCAGCACGCGCCGGGCGTCCTCGGGATCGCGGTCGGCCAGGAGCTCGAGCGAGCCCTTCACGTCGGCGAACAGCACCGTCACCTGCTTGCGCTCGCCCTCCAGCGCCCCGCGCGCGATGCGGATCTTCTCGGCCAGGTGCGGCGGCGTGTAGGCCCCCGGCGAGGCGAAGCGCTCCGCCGCCCCGGACGCCGCGACCGGCTGACCGCAGCCGCCGCAGAAGCGGGCCCCCGCCTCGCTCGGGTAGCCGCAGCGCGGACAGGCGGCCGCCAGCGGCTGACCGCACTCCATGCAGAAGCGATGGCTCGGAGGGCTCGCGGTCCCGCAGCCCGCACAGACGAGGGGCGACTCGCTCACGCCTGCGAGGCCTCCCCCGGTTGCGCGAGCGCGAGGCGGAGCTCGCCCAGCAGGGCGGTCGCGTCCTCGACCACCTGAACCAGGCGCACCGCGGCCGGCCGCGCGCCGTCGGGCCCGTCCACGACCCGCTCCAGCTCGCGGGGGCCCGCGCCCTCGAACCAGCCGCCGACGCGCGCCCGCACCAGCGCCCCGTAGCGCGCCAGCGAGGCCCCGTCGCGCAGATCCTCGGGAGCCTGCTCCGCGCGCCAGTCGCCCACGTGGCGTCCGCGATCCATGCCGTCGACGAAGGCGAGCGCCACACGGAACGCGCGGAAGGCGGTGTCGCGGAGGGGAGCGATCGTCGCCTCGGGCACCGGGCGCACCAGCCGCTCGGCCTCGGCGAGGAGGTCGTCGAGCCGGCGGCCGAGCTCCGCGACCTCCGCTCGACCCACAGGGGACACCGGGACGGCGCGGCTCAGCGTCCGGCGAACGTCACCGGCTGCTTGCGCGCGAACGCCACCACCCCGTTGCGAAAGTCCTCGGTGTGGCCGCTCGCGGCGATCGCCTGCGCCTCGAGCTCCATCTGGGTCTCCAGGCTCTCCTGGGTCGACTGGTGGAAGAGCAGCTTGGCGCGGCCGAAGGCCAGGGTCGGCCCCTGAGCAAGCTCCCGGGCCAGGGCGCTCACCGCGCCCGGGAACTCGGCGTCGGGGTGCACGCGGTTGACCAGGCCCCAGTCCATCGCCTCCCGGGCCGAGAGCACCCGGTTGGTGTAGTGCAGCTCGAGCGCGCGCCGGAGCCCGATCAGCCGCGGCAGGAAGTAGGACGACGAGCCGTCCGGCGAGGCCGCGATCTTGGAGTAGGCCATGGTGAACTTGGTGGACTCCGCGGCCACCACCAGGTCGCCCCCGAGCGCGAGGCTCATGCCGCCGCCCGCCGCGATCCCGTTCACCGCCATCACCACCGGCTTCTGGGTGCGGGCCAGCCGCGACACCGCGCCGTGCAGATAGGTGGTCAGCTCCTTGATGAGGATGCCGATGCGATCGGGGTTGTCCGCGAAGTCCTTCACGTCGCCGCCCGCGCAGAATGCCTTCCCGGCCCCGGTGATCACGATGCAGCGCACCGCGCGATCCTCGTCCGCCTCGAGCGTGGCGTGGAACAGCTCGCGCCCCAGCGTCAGGTTCAGGGCGTTGTACGCCTCCGGCCGGTTCAGGGTGATCGTCCCCACCCCATCCTTCACCTCATACCGCACCGTCTCGTATCCCATGTGAGTCTCCCGTCGTGAACGTCGTGGTGATGGCCGATGGTCCCGCCGACCGAGACCCGGGCGGGGTGGGGGCGGGAGGGCGCCCTCCCCGGGACCGCGGCTTCTGCGGGTGGTCGAAGCCCGCGACATCCCGTCTCGTGGCCCGACTGTACCGCGAGACGGGTCGCGAGTCAGCGTGTCCCGGGGAGGGCGCCCTCCCGCCCCCGCCCCGCCCGGTGGCAGGCGCGAGGTTTATCGACGGTCGCCGACGCGGTGAAGCTTGAGCAGATTGGTGGTCCCGGTGACCCACATGGGCGCCCCTGAGATGATCACGATCACGTCGTTGTTGCGGACGGTGCCGTCGGCCAGGAGCGTCGACTCCACCTCCTGCAGCATCTCGTCGGTGGTCTCCACCTTGTGCACCAGCCGCGAGGAGACGCCCCAGAAGAGCCCGAGGCGGCGCTGCACCTCCGCGTACGGCGTCAGCGCGATGATCGGCACCTCGGGCCGGTCCTGCGAGATGAGACGGGCGCTGAAGCCGGACTGGGTGAACGCCACGATCGCCTTGGCGTGCAGCACCCGGGCCGCCTGGCAGGCCGCCTCCGCCACCGCCTCCGGGAAGCCGTAGGCCTCGGGGCGCGGGCGCGAGGCCATGGTGGCGGGGGCGGCCCGCTCGGCGCGCTCCGCGATCCGCGCCATGACCTCCACCGTCTCCACCGGGAAGCGGCCGGTGGCGGACTCCGCCGACAGCATGATCGCGTCGGCGCCGTCGAAGATCGCGGTGGCCACGTCGCTGACCTCGGCGCGGGTGGGCCGCGAGTGGGTCACCATCGACTCCAGCATCTGGGTGGCCACGATCACCGGGACCTTGGCCTGCCGCGACTGGCGGATGACCTCCTTCTGGATGATCGGCACCTCCTCGAGCGGCACCTCGACGCCGAGATCGCCGCGGGCCACCATCACCGCGTCCACCAGCGGCAGCACGCCCTGGAGGTTGTTCACGATCTCGGCCCGCTCCAGCTTGGCGACGATCGGGATGTTGGCGCCCTGGTCGTGGAGGAACTTGCGCACCTCCTGGATGTCGGCGGCGGAGCGCACGAACGAGATCGCCACGTAGTCCACGCCCTGCGCGATGCCGAAGCGCAGGTCCTCGCGGTCCTTGGGTGACAGGCACGACACCGGCACCGGCAGCCGCGGAAAGGACACGCCCTTGTGGTCGGAGACGACGCCGCCGGAGATTACCCGGCAGCGCACCTCGCCCTCCTCGACCGCCTCCACCACCAGCTGGATCATGCCGTCGTCCATCCACACCGGATCGCCGGGGCGCAGCGCGGCGAGGAACTCGGGATGGTTGAGCGAGCTGCGCGAGGCGGTGCCCCGGACGTCGCGGCTGGTCAGGGTGAACTCTTCCCCGCTCGCGAGCATCGCCTGGCCGCCCACGAAGGTACCGAGGCGCACCTTCGGCCCCTGGAGGTCCTGCAGGATCGTGATGGGGCGGCCCCAAACGCCCTCGCGGATGGCGCGGATGACCTCCGCGTGCTCGGCGTGGGTGCCGTGGGAGAAGTTGAGCCGGGCCACGTCCATGCCCGCCGCCACCAGGCGGTCGAGCATCTGGGGCGAGCTGCTGGCCGGGCCGATCGTGCAGACTATCTTGGTTCTTCTCACGGGCGTGTTGGTCTCACCTGCGGTTCATTGCGGACTACCGTTCACTTCTTCAGGCTCTTCAGCTGCGGGGGCCCCGAAATGGCCCCCGCACTCCCCCAACCGGCGGACAACCGTTTACGTTCTCGGGCTCTGCACTCCCCCAGCCGGCGGACTACCGTGATCGCTCATGTGCTCGGCTTCAGCATGCGCGCCAGGTACTGGCCGGTGAAAGACTTCTCCTGGCGGGAGACCTCTTCGGGGGTGCCGGAGGCGATGACACGGCCGCCGTCGTTGCCCCCCTCGGGCCCGAGGTCCACGATCCAGTCCGCGGTCTTGATCACGTCCATGTTGTGCTCGATGATCACCACCGTGTTGCCCTGATCCACCAGCTGGTTGAGCACCTGCAGCAGCCGGCGGATGTCCGCGAAGTGCAGCCCGGTGGTCGGCTCGTCCAGGATGTAGAGCGTCCGGCCGGTGGCCCGCCGGGACAGCTCGGTGGCGAGCTTCACGCGCTGGGCCTCGCCGCCGGACAGCGTGGTGGCGGCCTGCCCCAGGCGGATGTAGTCGAGCCCCACGTCGTGGAGCGTCTGGAGCTTCTGCTTGATCGACGGCACCGGCTCGAAGAACGCGAGCGCCTCCGCCACCGTCATGTCGAGGATGTCGGCGATGTTCTTGCCCTTGTAGCGCACCTCGAGGGTCTCGCGGTTGTAGCGCTTGCCGCGACAGACCTCGCAGGTCACGTAGACGTCGGGCAGGAAGTGCATCTCGATCTTCACGAGCCCGTCGCCCTGGCACGCCTCGCAGCGCCCACCCTTGACGTTGAACGAGAAGCGCCCCGGCTGGTAGCCGCGCATGCGCGCGTCGGGGGTGCGCGCGAGCAGGGTGCGGATCAGGGTGAACACTCCGGTATAGGTCGCCGGATTCGAGCGCGGGGTGCGCCCGATCGGGGACTGGTCGATGTCGATCACCTTGTCGAGGTGCTGCGCGCCCTCGATCCGGTCGTGCGCGCCCGGCCGGTCCTGCGCCCGGTGGAGCATGGAGGCCAGCGCCCGGTACAGGATGTCGTTCACCAGGGTCGACTTGCCGGAGCCCGACACCCCCGTGATCGCGGTGAAGGTCCCGAGCGGGATCTTCACGTTCATGCCCTTCAGGTTGTGCTCGCGCGGGTTGTGGATGATCAGGTACTTGCCGTTCGGCTTGCGCCGCACCGCCGGCGTCTCGATGCGCTCCAGTCCGGCCAGGAAGCGCCCGGTGAGCGAATCGGGGTTGGCCATCACCTCGTCCGGGGTGCCCACCGCCACCACGTGGCCACCCAGCTCGCCCGCCCCCGGCCCCAGGTCCACGACGTAGTCGGCCGCCCGCATGGTCTCCTCGTCGTGCTCCACCACCAGCACCGTGTTGCCGAGGTCGCGCAGCCGCTTCAGCGTGTCCAGCAGGCGGCCGTTGTCCCGCTGGTGCAGGCCGATCGAGGGCTCGTCCAGGATGTAGAGCACCCCGACCAGGCTCGAGCCGATCTGGGTCGCCAGCCGGATGCGCTGCCCCTCGCCGCCGGAGAGCGTGGCCGCGGGCCGGTCGAGCGTGAGGTAGTCGAGCCCCACCTGGGAGAGGAACCCGAGCCGCTCCCGGATCTCCTTGAGCACGCGGCGGGCGATGGCCATCTCGCGCTCGGAGAGCGTCAGGGTGTCGAAGAACTGCCGCGCGGCCTTGATCGGGAAGCGCACCACGTCCGCGATGGACCGCCCGGCGATCTTCACCGAGAGCGTCTCCGCCCGGAGCCGGGAGCCGCCGCAGGTGGGGCACGGCCGCTCGGTCATGAAGTGCTCCACCTCGGCGCGCGCGTCCTCCGACGTCGTCTCCTTGTAGCGCCGCTCCAGCAGCTTGAGCACGCCCTCGAAGCCGTCGTCGGGCTCCCCCAGCAGGATGATGTCGCGCGCCTTCTTGGGCAGTTTGGCCCACGGGGTCTCGAGGCTGAAGCCGTGGCGCCGGGCCAGGACCCGCAGCGTCTGCTTGAGGATCCCCGCCGCGGTGGGGCCCGCCCACGGCACCAGCGCTCCGCCGGCCAGCGTCTTGTTCGGGTCGGGGACGACGCGCTCGGGATCGATCTCGAAGCGGGTGCCGATGCCGGCGCACTCCGGACAGGCGCCGTACGGGTTGTTGAACGAGAACATCCGCGGCGACACTTCCGGGAAGGAGATGCCGCAGGTCGCGCAGGCCAGGCGCTCGGAGAACACGAACGCGGGCCCGTCCGGCACCTCCACCTGCACGATGCCGTCGGCCAGCCGCAGCGCGGTCTCGAGCGAGTCGGCCAGCCGCCCGCCCAGGTTGTCCTTCACGACGAGCCGGTCGACCACCACCTCGATGGTGTGCTTCTTGGTCTTCGCCAGCTCGATGTCCTCGGTCAGCTCGCGCAGCTGCCCGTTGACCCGCACCCGCACGTAGCCCTGGCGCCGCAGATCGAAGAACAGCTTGCGGTACTCGCCCTTGCGCCCGCGGATGATCGGGGCCAGCACCACCAGACGGCTGCCCGTCGGCAGGGTCATCACCCGGTCCACCATCTGCTGGACGGTCTGGGCCGAGATCACGTTGCCGCACTGCGGGCAGTGCGGGACCCCCACCCGCGCGAAAAGCACGCGCAGGTAGTCGTAGATCTCGGTGACGGTGCCCACGGTGGAGCGCGGGTTCTTGGAGGTGGTCTTCTGCTCGATGGAGATGGCGGGCGACAGACCCTCGATGGAGTCCACGTCCGGCTTCTCCATCTGCTCCAGGAACTGCCGGGCGTAGGCGGAGAGCGACTCGACGTAGCGGCGCTGCCCCTCCGCGTAGATGGTGTCGAAGGCCAGCGACGACTTGCCGGAGCCGGAGAGGCCGGTGATGACGACGAGCTGATCCCGCGGTATCTCGAGATCGATGCCCTTCAGGTTGTGCTCGCGGGCCCCACGGATGACGATCCGATCGTTGGCCATGGACGCTACATCATACCTCCGCCTCCAACCGCGCGCCGCTCGAACCACCGGAACAGGAGCAGCCCGCACGCGGCGCCGGCCACCGCCACGCGGAAGCCGGCCGCATACGACACGCGCTCGACGGTGACGCCCACCAGCAGCGAGCCGATCACGTTGCCCAGATCGAACGAGCCGGAGAGCGTGCCGATGGCGGAGCCGCGCTCACGCTCGGGAGTGCGGTCCACCAGCTGGGCCAGCAGCGTCGGATACAGCATCGCCACGCCCGCGCCGTGCAGGATCGCGGCCGCGGCGAGGCTGGTCGGCCGCGGCGGCAGCGACAGGAGCGCGTAGGCGGCGCCGCTGGCCGCGATGGCGGGCCCGATCACCTGCGCGCGCCCCACCCGATCGGACAGGCGGGCCAGGGCCAGCCGGCCGAGGACGATGCAGGCCGAGAACAGCGCGTAGAACCACGTCAGGTCCCCGGCGCCGCCGGTCGCGATGGCGTAGAGCGGCAGGAACGCGTAGATCGAGGTGTACCCCACGTTGGTCGAGACCAGCGTCGCGGCCGCGGGCAGCGCGCGTCGGTTGATCCACTGAAGCCGCGGCGCCGCGCCCGCCGCGGGCCCGGCCCCGCGCGCGCGCAGGACGAGCAGGCCGGTGCCGAGGCCGATCGCGGTGGCCACCAGCACGCAGCGCGCGAGGCCGCCGCCCGCGTAGAGCGCGAGCCCGATGGGCGGCCCCAGCGAGAACGACATCGACGTGGCCACGTAGTAGAGGCCGAGCGCCTCCCCGCGCCGGGCCGGCGGGCTCGCCTGCGCGGCGAGCACGCCCGCGCCCGTGGACACCACGCTGTTGCCGAGGCCGATGCCGCCCATCAGCACAATCAGGCTGGTGGGCGTCGCGGCGAGCGGCAGCAACAGGAGCGTGGCCACCAGGAACCCGGCGCCGGGCAGCATGACCGGACGGAAGCCGTACCGGTCGATCCAGCCGCCGACCGCCGGACGCAGCAGCATCGACACCACGCCCGTCGTCGAGAAGAGGAGACCCACTTCCGTGTGGCTGCCGCCGAGGGCCACCAGGTGCAGGGGCAGCGTCGCGTTCAGGAGGTAGACCGCGACGTGGGAGCCGGCCGTGATGCCGAGGCAGGCGCCGAAGGTCGGGGTGAGGAGCGGCGGTCGCGCGCTCACTCCGAGCGCCGGCGCCCGAGCCAGAGCACCACCGCGCCGGCGGGCCCCCCGGCCAGCGCCGGGTACCCGACGGCGGCGCCCAGCACCGCGCCGCCGCCCCCGCGCAGCTGGGCCGCGGCCAGCGTGGCGAACACCACGAGCCCGACCACGCCCGCGGTCGTGCCGAGCGCGGCGCGCCCGGGCGGCGGAGCCCAGATGGTGGCCGGGGCGAGCGCGCAGCCCGCGCCGCCCAGCGCGAGCAGGGTCAGCGTCCACGGGTCCACCGGCCACAGGCTCGCGAGGGCGGCGGCGCCGAAGAGCGCCGCCCAGAGGCCGCGGTCACGCCCGATCTCCCCGCCGCCGGTCCGGTCCAGCGCGCCCAGGCGCTCGCGCAGCGCCACGCTCGAGGCGAGGAACAGGGCGAGCCCGGCCGCGAGCATGAACGCCTGGAGCGTGCGCCGCCACGGCTCCGCGAACAGCGCGACGCCGGGCACCTCGAGGAACCGCTCCGGGGTGACGCCGCCCAGGAACAGGTCCGGCGACTGGAGCACCGCGTAGACCGTCCAGAGCTGGGCCCACGCGAAGGCGAGGAAGAGCGCGCCGGCGAGAAGCCCCGCGCGGTCGCGCGAGAGGCGCACCGGGAGCCCCGCGCGCAGCAATGCGACCGCGCCCAGGAGCAGCGTGATCAGCACGCCCAGCCGATCGAGCCAGCGCCGCGGCCCATCCTGGGACCACGCGGCGCCCGAGGCCGGCGCGCCCGGCACGCGCTTGTCGGCCTCGAAGCGCAGCCGGACCGGGGTGCCGCGCTCCAGCTCGTCGCCCGCGCGCAGCGCCACGCTCTGGCCGGGCGCCAGCGTCCACTCGATCTCCGAGAGCCGGGTCCCGTCGAGCGTGCGCGCGCGCAGCACGCCGCCCGCGGGCGCGGTGAGCCGGTGCACCTCCTCGAAGACCAGGGGCGCGCGGCCGTGCAGCGCGGCGAGCGGGCGGCCGGTGGTCACCCACGGACTCGCGGCGGGAAACCGGAACGCGGGCTGCCCCGCGACCCGCTCCCACGCGGCCAGCGGCCCGAGCCCGGTGGCCCAGGCGACCTGCAGCAGCGGCGCCGCGCCCGCCACCAGCGCGATGGCCAGCAGGAGCGGCGCGGTCCGGCGCAGCGGCCGCCACGCGGTCAGCCCCCAGCCGGCGACCGCGGTGACCACGATCCCCTGCCACCGGGGCGCGCCGAGCCACGCGGCGAGATCGCCCGCCAGCGCGATGTTCGCCCACAGCAGGAGTCCGACCGTGATCAGCAGCGCGACGACCGAAAAGAGCGAGCCGCGGTCGTCGCGCGGCGCCGCCGTCCCCTCGCCCGCGCGCCCGCCGAGCGCGATCAGCGGCGCCAGCAGGAGCACGAGCCCGAGCCAGAGCCCGTCCCCGGCGCGCGTCGCGAGCGCGGCGGGCACCGCCAGCAGCATGGCGGGTGTCAGCCAGGCCGCGAGGAGGCGCGAGACCGCGGTCATCGGTCGCGGCGCGGCCCCCGCGGCTCGGCCAGCCAGCGAACCGTCGCGAGCACGCCCGCCAGGGGCGCGAGCACACCGCCGTACCACCAGAGGAGCGGCAGGCCGCCGAGCCGGATCGACGCGGTGTGGTTCGGGAGCGCGCCGAGGAGGAGGAACCCGACGAGGAGCAGCCAGAGCAGGACGACGCCGGTCGAGCGGGGAGTCACCGGCCGCATTATAGCGAGGGTGGTACCATAGCCCCCACGAAAGGAGCCCGGCGCATGCCCGATCCGGCCCAGTCCACGCCCATCCAGCGAGTCCTGGTCGTGACCGCTCATCCCGACGACTCCGAGTTCGGCGCAGGCGGCACCATCGCGAAGCTCGTGCGCGAGGGCAAGCAGGTCTCCTACTGCATCGTCACCAACGGCAACAAGGGCTCGGGCGATCGGAGCATGACTCCGGAGCGGCTGGCCGCCATCCGCGCCGACGAGCAGCGGGCCGCCGCGCGCGTGCTCGGGGTGGAGGCGGTCGAGTTCCTCGGCTTCCCGGACTGCGAGGTCGAGGACACCTACGAGACACGCCGGGCGGTCACCGCGGCGATCCGCCGGCACCGGCCGGACCGGCTCATCATCCAGAACCCGAACCGCACCAAGAACCTGGGAGCCTCGCACCGCGACCACCGCACCGTCGCCGGAATCGCGCTGGACTGCGTGTACCCGCTCGCGCGAGACCACATGACCTTCCCGGAGCTGCTCGCGCAGGGCCTCGAGCCCCACAAGGTGCGAGAGGTGTACCTCATGTGGTGGGACAACCCGGAGGTCGTGGTGGACATCAGCGACACCATCGACCTCAAGCTGAAGGCCCTCGCCTGCCACGCGAGCCAGTTCAAGGACTTCGCGGCGATCGAGGCGCGGGTGCGGGCGCGCGCCGCCGAGCTGGGCAAGCCCCGGGGCTACGCCTACGCCGAGACCTTCGACCTCATCACGATGGACCGCTAGGCCGCGCATTCGCTAGAATGCCGCCCGTGAAGCCAGGAGCCCCCGTCCCGGCCACGCTGACCGAGATGATGGGCGGCAGGGCCGCCCGGGACCCCGACACGCCCTACTTCCACCTCTTCGACGAGGCGGTTCCGTACGGGCGCCTCTGGCAGCAGAGCGCGCGCTACGCGGCGGGCCTCCGCCGCGCCGGGATCGACCGCGGCGACACGGTGTGCCTGATCTATCCCACCTGCGCCGAGTTCTTCTACACGTTCTTCGGCGCGCTGCGCCTGGGCGCGATCCCGGTGCCGCTCTACCCGACCCTCGGGGTGGAGGCGACCGCGGGCATCTTCCGGGACTCCCAGGCCAAGGCGGTGGTCACGATCGGCTGGTTCCGGCGGAGCGTGGAGGAGTCGCGGGCCGCGGCCGCGAACATCCGCCACGTGCTCGAGCCGGGCGATCTCGAGGTCGACGACCCCGCGCCCGCCTTCCCCACCCTGTCCGCCGACGACGTGGCGTTCCTGCAGTACACCTCGGGCAGCACCGGCCACCCGCGGGGCGTGGTGCTGACCCACGCCAACGTGGTGCGCACCGTCGAGTTCATGGCGGAGGCCGCGCAGCTCACCCGCGAGGACGTGGTGGTCTCCTGGCTGCCGCTCTACCACGACATGGGCCTGATCGGCTGCGCCTTCACCCCGCCGTGGAGCGGAGCGCCGCTCTACCTGCTGCCGCCGGATCTCAAGAACCCCCGGGTGTGGCTCGAGCTGGTGACGCGCGTGCAGGCCACCTTCACGGTGTCGCCCGACTTCGGCTACCGCAACTGCGTCCGGAACATCGGCGACCCGAGCGGCCTCGACCTCTCCTCGCTCAAGCAGGCGCTGTCCGGCGCGGAGCCGGTGCGGCTCAGCACCATCGAGGCGTTCGAGTCCAAGTTCGGAGTGTCGAACCTCATCACGCCGTGCTACGGCCTGGCCGAGGCGACCCTCGCGGTGGCCATCTGGCCGCGCAGGACCCCGCTGCGCCTCGACGCCTCCGGCAAGTTCCTCTCGGTGGGCCAGCCCTGCCGCGGGGTGCGGGTGCGCATCATGGACGGCGAGACGGAGCTGAAGCCGGGGGCGGAGGGCGAGATCTGCGTGCAGAGCCCCGGGGTCATGCAGGGCTACTACAACAACCCGGAGGCGACCGCGCGCGTGCTCTCCCCGGACGGCTGGCTGCGCACCGGGGACCTGGGATTCCTCGACCCGGACGGCTATCTCTTCGTCACCGGCCGCCTCAAGGACGTGATCATCCTGGGCGGCGAGAACCTGATCCCCGCCGACGTGGAGGAGATCGTGGACCAGGTGCCCGGCGTGCGCTACTCGGCCGCGGTCGGCGTGGAGAGCGACCGCACCGGCACCCAGCGCCTCCACGTGGTGGCGGAGGTGCGCGAGGCGGCCGCGGACCCGGCGACGCTGTCCGGCCTGGTGCGCGAGATCGTCCAGCGCGTGCGCGAGGGTCGCGGCCACCGCCCCGCCAAGGTGCTGCTCGTCCGCCCCGGCACCATCCCCAAGACGTCGTCGGGCAAGATCCAGCGCTCGCGGCTCGGCGAGATGATCGTGCGGGAGGAGCTGGGCGATCGCCTGGTGCACGCCTCCGGCGCCCGCCGCGACTAGCCCCGTGCCCCTGCCGACGAGGCCCTCGTGAAGATCGGCGGCCATCTGCCGATGTTCGGCCCGGTCGGCACGCGCGAGAACGTGCTCACGTTCGCCCGGCGCATGGAGGCCCTCGGCTACGACTCGCTCTGGGCCAGCGACCACGTGGTCATCCCTTACCGGATCGATCCGCGCTATCCCTACAGCGCCACCGGGCAGTTCCCGCTCGCCGCCGACGTGCCGTTCCTCGAGCCGCTCGTCACGCTGTCGCTGGTGGCGGCGGTGACCGAGCGGGTGCAGCTCGGCACCAGCATCCTGGTGCTGCCCCACCGCAACCCGGTGATGGCCGCCAAGATGTGCGCCACGCTCGATCACCTCGCGAACGGACGACTCGTGCTGGGCGTGGGCGTGGGCTGGATGCGCGAGGAGATCGAGCTGCTGGGCGGCGACTACGACCGCCGCGGGGCGTGGAGCGACGAGGCGCTGGCGGTGATGCGCGCCTGCTGGCGCGACGCGCGAACCGCCCACCACGGCGAGTTCTTCTCGTTCGACGAGATCGGCGTGTTTCCCAAGCCCGCCCGCGGCGACATCCCGATCCTGGTGGGCGGCCACACCGAGCGCGCGCTGCGCCGCGTGGTCCAGCACGGCGACGGCTGGCACGCCGCCTTCATCACGCCCGCCGCGCTCGGCGCGGACCTGGCCCGGCTTCGCGCGGAGTGCGCGCGCCAGGGCCGGCCTTACGAGCAGCTCACGGTGAGCGTCCGCGCCGGCCTCTCGCTTCGCTCCACCCCGCTCGGCCCCGACCGCAAGCCGCTGCAGGGCTCGCGCGATCAGGTCCTCGCCGACCTCCACGCCTATCGCGACCTCGGCGTCGAGTCGATCCTCCTCGAGACGCGCTACCGCGACCTCGCCGACATCCTCTCGATCTACGAGACCTTCGCCCGCGACATCCGCCCCCACCTCTGACGGGGTCACATCCGACGGGGTCAGGTCTTACATTCCGACATTCTCGCGGAAGGCATCATGACGCCACTCGCGAAAGAATGTCGGAATGTAAGACCTGACCCCAACTGCTGACCCCCGACTACTTGGCGTCGTGGAAGATGATGCCGAGGGTGTAGCGCAGGCCGGAGGTCACGCGACTCACGCCGTGCCGCAGGGCCACGCGGTACACGCCGCGGGTGCTGCGGGCCGGGCGCTCGCGGGTGGTGAAGATCACGATCTGCCCCTGGGTCAGCGGGACGACCTCGGCGCGTGACTGGGCGCGGGGACGCTGCTCCACCAGGACGAACTCGCCGCCGGTGAAGTCCTCCCCGGGGCGGCTCAGCAGGCACGTCATCTGGAGCGGGAACGCGATCTCCCCGTAGAGGTCATGGTGCAGGCAGTTGTATCCGCCGGCCTCGTAGCGCAGCAGCAGCGGGGTGGGCTTGCGCTGGCCGCGCCGGGCGCACCGGGCCAGGAAGCCGCCGAGCGCGGGCGGATAGCGGGTGGCGCGGCCGAGCGCGGCCTGCCACTGCCCCGCGATCGCGGCCAGCGGCGGGTACGCGTGCTCGCGCAGCTCGGCCACGAGAGGCGGCAGCGGCGCCGCGAAGTACTTGTACTCGCCCTCCCCGAAGCGGAAGCGCGCCATCTCCACGCGGCTCCGGAACCGCGCGTCGTCGGGATAGAGCGCGATGAGCTCCCGGCATTCCTCGCCGGTGAGGAGCGGGGGCGTGGTGGCCCATCCCCGCTCCCCCAGATCGCGCGCGACCGCCTCCCAGTCGAGCTCCCGCAGTCGCGCCGCGACCGGCGCGGCCGCGATCACGCCGCCGGCCGGCAGACCTTGCACGGCCGGTAGCCCACCGAGCAAGCGTCCTCCACCGAGGCGAACACCACCCGGTTCTCCGGGCGCATGTGGCGGCCGTGGATGCAGCCCACCCGGCACACGATGCGGGTGCTGGTGCAGCCCTCCAGCACCGGCGTGGTCCGCTCCAGCGCGGCCAGCCGATCCTTCACGTCCGTCCCGAAGACGTACCCGCCCACGCTGCCGTCGCTCCGCCACACCCGGTGGCACGGCACGATCAGCGGGACCGGGTTCTTGCCGAGCGCGGTGCCGACCGCGCGCAACGCGCGCGGATGTCCGATGCGGGCGGCGACCCACGCGTAGGGGCGCCCTTCCCCGAAGGGGATGTGGGTCGCGGCCTCCAGCACCCGGCGCTGGAATTCCGGCACCGCGGCCAGATCCACCGGCACGCGGAAGAACGCCCGCTGCCCGCGCAGGTACTCGTGGATCTCCTCCCGCGCCTGCTCGACCAGCCGCCGCGCCGTCGCGGTGGCCGGCTTCGCCGCCGCGCCCAGGGCCACCCGGGAGACGCCGCGAACGGTGGCCTCCACCGCGAGCCGGGCCTCGAACCGCTCCAGCGCCGCTCGCGACTCCTGCGCCGCGGCCGCGATCCGGCGCGGCAGATCCGGCGCGGCCTCGGGCCGGAAGTAGTCGGTCAGCAGCAGGTCCAGCCGGTCCGGCCCCTTGCTCCCGCCCATCGCGTCAGACATGCTCCGCTCCTCGCTTGCCGAGCTCGGCCCGCAGCAGGGCCTTGCCCCGCGCGAGCTGGCTCTTCACGGTGTTGATCGAGATGCCCCGGATGCGCGCGAGCTCGCCGTAGGAGAGCCCGTCCACGTAGCGCAGGGCCAGCAGCACCCGCGCCTCGCGGGGCACGCGGGCGAGCGCCCGGTGCAGATCGAGATACGCCGCGGGCGGATGGTGGTTGCTCGACGCCGCGGCCAGCGCCCCCGCGGAGCGCTCGTCGTGGGCGCTCCGGGTGGCGCGACGACGCAGCTCGTCCACGCAGATGTTGGTGAGGATCCGGTAGAGCCACGTGGAGACGGCCCAGCGGGCGTCGTACGTCCCCGCGCTGGCGAAGCACTGGAGGAACGCGCGCTGCACCGCGTCCTCGGCGTCGGCCCGCGAGCCGAGCAGGCGCCCGGCCACCGCCATGAGGCGGCCGCTGTAGCGCCCGGCCAGCTCGGCGAACGCGGCCTGGTCCCCCCGTGCCACCCTCGCCATCAGCCCCCGCTCGCCGTCCATCACACCGAGTTATACGCGGCCCAGCCGAGAAAGGGCGGAACCCGAAACCGCAAAGGCGGAACCGGAAACCAAGAACGGTGGTCCGGCATCTGGGGGAGTGCGGGGGCCAGTTCTGGGCCCCCGCATACAAACAGGCCGGAAGATTCAAACGGTGGTCCGCAGCAGACGACGCCCCCCCTCACCCTACCCTCTCCCCAGGGGGGAGAGGGAGGATCGAGGCGCTAGATCTTCTCGCCCAGCTTGTTCCAGTCGTCCAGGAACTTCTTGAGCCCGATGTCGGTGAGCGGGTGCCTGATCAGCATCTCCAGCACGTTGAAGGGCATGGTCGCCACGTGCGCCCCCGCCTTGGCCGCCTCGACCACGTGGATGGGGTTGCGGATGGAGGCGGCCAGGACCTGCGTCTTGAAGCCGTAGTTCCGGTAGATCTCGCAGATGTCCCGGACCAGGTCCATGCCGACGTGGCCGATGTCGTCCAGCCGCCCGAGGAAGGGGCTGATGTAGACCGCGCCCGCCTTGGCCGAGAGCAGCGCCTGGGGCGCCGAGAAGCAGAGGGTCTGGTTGACCCGGATGCCCTCCCCGGTCAGGTACTTCACGGCCTTCAGCCCGTCCTTGGTGAGCGGGCACTTGACCACCACGTTCGGCGCCACCTGCGCCAGCTCCTTGCCCTCCTTCACCATGCCGTCGAAGTCGGCCGCGACCACTTCCAGGCTCACGTCGCCCGGGACGATCTTGCAGATCTCCTCCACCAGCGGCCGGAACGGCCGCTTCTCCCTGGCGATCAGCGAGGGATTGGTGGTGCAGCCGTCCACCAGGCCCATGGCCACGCCTTCGCGCAGCTCGTTCACGTTCGCGGTATCCAGAAAGATCTTCATCCCGTCCTCCGTCTCAGGCTCGCTCCACGCGGATGGTGGTCCCGGAGCGCACCGACTTGAACACCGTGGGGTCACCCAGCACGCGGCCGAACACGTTGACGGCGCTCGCGGGGCGGATCTCGTCCCCCCGGCTCGCCGGCGTCGGCCCGAAGAAGATGCAGAACGCGGTGCCCGGTGGCCAGTAGGCGAGATCGCCCAGCGCCACGACCTCGCGGGCGTTCTCCGCCGCGTGCTTCACCGGGATCGAGAAGTAGATCTCGTCCCCCCAGGTCTGTCCCGCGACGCTCAAGGGCAGCGCGTTCCAGATCGCGGTCGCGGTCTTGGAGTCGTTCAGCACCGCATCGGCGCTCACCTTGCCGGCGCTGATGCGGATCTTCCGGTCAGCCATGGGATCCTCCGGTGGGCACGACCGAGTGTAGCCTCGGCCCGTCGCCCGCCGCAAGCGCGGCCGGGGCTACCCGCCGCCTTGCCGGCGCCGGTACGCGGCGACCCGCGCGGCGAGCGCCCGGCCGTCCGGGATGCCCGCGGCGCCCTCGCCCTCCACCGACGCGGCCGCGCAGCAGGCCGCCACCGTCGCCGCCTCCCAGGCATTGCCCTCCCGGTTGTACGCGATCAGCAGCGCGGTCGCGAACACGTCGCCCGCTCCGGTCTCGTCCCGCTCCACCGCCACGTCGGGGTCGACGCCGTAGCGCTCGCCGTTGACGAACAGGATCGCCCCCTCGGGCCCCCGCGTGACCGCGCCGACCGGCACCTGCTGGAACCACTCGAGCGCCTCCTTCTGGAAGGGCTCGATGTCCTCCAGGCTCACCACCACCGCCTGCACGTGGGGAAGCACCAGGTCCGCGTCCTCCCAGCGCTGGGGCGCCAGCAGCCCGCCGGGTCCCCGCTGGCGCATCCAGCCCTGCGGCAGCGCGGCCACCGAGGCGTCGGGAAACGCGGCCGCCAGCGCCGGGTCCACCTCGCCGGTCACGGGCCCCAGCACGCCCAGGCCGGCCTCGCGCCACGCCGCGGGCACCGCGGCCGCCTCCAGGTCGGTGGCGCGGTCGAGCACGGCCAGCTGCCGCACCCGGCGGCCCTCCACCACCCCGCCCGTGTCGATCCGGAAGCGGGTGGTGCGCGGCGACGGGACCACCTCGAGCTCCACGCCGTCCGGAATGGCCTCCCGGGGGAAGTCGGGGCCGAAGGAGGTGAGCAGGCCGACCCGCAGCCCCTGCCGCTGCGCGGTGATGGTGGCGTAGTAGGCGGCGCCGCCGGGGCGCACGCCCCGGGAGGTCTGATCGAGCGTGACGTGGCCGACGACGACGACGTCGACCATCGCGGCTCAGAGCGCCATCTGCTTGGCGATGATCTCCTTCATGATCTCGGAGGTCCCGCCGCCGATGGTCATGAGGCGGATGTCCCGGAAGAAGCGCTCGATGGGGTACTCGCGCATGTAGCCGTAGCCGCCGTGCAGCTGCACGCACTCGTAGGCGACCTTCTGGGCCGTCTCGGCGGTGAAGAGCTTCACCATCGAGATCTCCTTCACCGCGTCCTCGCGGTCCCGGAACTTGAGCAGCGCCGCGTAGGTGAGCCAGCGCCCGGCCTCGATCAGGGTGGCGAGGTCCGCGATCCGGTGCCGGATCACCTGCTTGGCGGACAGCGGGCCGTCGAAGGCCTGGCGCTGCTGCACGTAGGCGATGGTGTCCTCGAGGGCGCGCTCGCAGCCCGCCACCGCGTGGAGCCCGGCCACCAGCCGCTCGCGCTGGAAGACCCGCATCACCTCGTAGAAGCCGCCGCCCTCCTGCCCCAGCAGGTTCTCGGCGGGCACCCGCATGTCCTGGAACGCGAGCTCCGCGGTGTCGGAGGCGCGGTTGCCCATCTTGTCGAGCTTGCGGCTCACCGAGAAGCCGGGCGTGCCGCGCTCGACCAGGAACATCGAGATGCCGCGGTGGCGCTTGGCTCCGTCCGTCCGGGACGTGCCGTCCTGGATGCGCGCGGCCACGAAGTAGAGGTCCGCCATCACCCCGTTGGTGATGAACATCTTGGACCCGTTCAGCACGTAGTGGTCGCCGTCGCGCACCGCGCGGGTGCGGATGGCGGCCACGTCGGAGCCGCCGCCCGGCTCGGTGACCGCGATCGCGGTCAGGGCCTCCCCGCGGCAGATCGCGGGCAGGTAGCGCTCCTTGAGGGCCTCGCTGCCCGTCCAGTAGAGATGCGGCGAGGCCATGTCGGTGTGCACGCCGACCGCCATCGCGAGGGAGGCGCAGCGGGAGCGGGCCATCTCCTCGCAGAGCACCGCGGTGGTGAGCACGTCGGCGCCGGCGCCCCCGTACTTCTCGTCGTACTCGACGCCCAGGAAGCCGAGCGCGCCCATGCGGGGCCAGATGGACTTGGGGATCTGGCCCGCCTCCTCCCACTCCTCGACGTGGGGCTCGACCTCCTTCTGGACGAAGGCCCGCACCGCCTGGCGGAACATCTCGTGGTGCTCGTCGAAGATCTTCACGTCGATTATCCTACATCACTCGACGAGCCGGCCCGCCCGCGCGGGCCTCGACCCCGTCACGCGGTCCGCTCGCCCCATCGGGCCTTCACCGCGTCCCGGTCCACCGCGCCGTCGGCGCTCCGGGGCAAGGCGTCCGTGAAGACCACGACGTGGGGCCGCTTGAAGCGCGCGATCCGCGATCCGACGAAGTCGACCACCTCGGCGGCGGCGTAGCGGCCGGAGGGCTTCACCTCCACCACCGCCTTGATCGCCTCGCCCCACTTCGGGTCGGGCACTCCGTAGACGCAGACCCCGCTCACGCCGGCCATCTGCATGATGACCGTCTCGACCTCGGCGGGGTAGACGTTCTCGCCCCCCGGCTTGATCAGCTCCTTCTCCGGCTTGCGCTTGACGTAGTGCAGGTACCCGTCCGGCTCGAACCGTCCCACGTCGCCGGTGTGGTGCCAGCCGTTGCGGAAGGTGTAGGCGGTGACGTCGGGCTGGCCGAAGTAGCCCTGGAAGACGAGCGGCCCGCGCACCACGATCTCCCCGGGGGTGCCGGTCGGCACCGGACGGTCGTAGTCGTCCACGATCGCCACCTGCGCCGCCGGCACCGGGCGCCCCGAGGCGCCCGGCTTGTCGGTCACGCGCTGGATGGTCACGAAGCCGCTCGTCTCGGACTGGCCGAAGCCGGTCCAGAACCGGGCGCGGGTCTTCTCGTGCAGGCGCTGGATGGTCTGCGGCGCGTCCAGACCGGTGACGTGGACGAGCGTGGGCAGGGCGCTGCCCGCCTTCTCGGCCGCGTCCAGCAGGCTGGCCAGAACCGGCGGGAAGTCGGAGACGTGGGCGACCTGGTGGCGATCGATCAGACGCACCGCCTCCGCGGCGTCGAAGCGCGGCATCACCACCACCGCCGCGCCCGCGTGGAGGTGGGCCAGGCTCATGCCGAGCGCGGTCACGTGGAAGAGCGGCAGCACCGCCAGGTAGCGGTCCCGCGCGGTGAGGCCCAGCGCCGCGATCGCGGTCAGGTTCGCGGCCAGCACGTTGGCGTGGGTCAGCACCGCGCCCCGCGGGATCACGTCCACCGCCGCGGTCGAGATCACCGCGAAGGCGTCCTCCGCGCGCACCGCCGCGGGCGGCGGGGGGCTCCCGCGGTAGAGCGTCGCAAGCGCCGGGAAGCCGGCCTCCGCGGCGCCCATGGCGTAGCGGTGCGGCACTCCCTTGCCCTCGAGCCAGCCGGAAACCAGCGGCAGCGTGGTCTGGTCGACCACCATCATCGCGGGCCGGGCCCGCTCCACCACCCGCTCGACCTCGGGCCCGGTGAGCCGCCAGTTGATCGGGTACGCGACGATGCCCTGCCGCGCGCACGCCCCGTACAGATCGAGATAGGCCGCGTCGTTCTGGCCGAGGATGCAGACCCGGTCGCCGGGCCCGATCCCGAGGCCGGCGAGGCCGGCGGCGAGCGCGTCCACCCGCTCCTGCAGCTCGCGGAAGGAGACGGCCCGCTCCCCCTGGATCACCGCCGGATCATCGGGGCGCCCGGCGGCCCCCCGGGTGATCAGGTCGTAGACGGTGAACGCGTGGACGCTCAGCTCAGCCACCGCTTGCGGCGCTTGTAGTGCTTCACGTCGCGATACGACTTGCGGCCGCCCACCTCGGTGAGGCCCAGGTAGAACTCCTTGATGTCCGCGTTCTCCCGCAGGGAGGCCGCGCTGCCCTCCAGCACGATGCGGCCGTTCTCCATCACGTACCCGTGCTCCGCGATGCCGAGGGCCAGGGTGGCGTTCTGCTCGACGAGGAGCACCGTGAGCTTCTGCTCGCGGTTCAGACGCTGGATGATGCCGAAGATCTCCTCCACCAGCAAGGGGGCCAGCCCCAGCGAGGGCTCGTCGAGCAGGACCACCCGGGGATTGGACATGAGGGCGCGGCCGATGGCCAGCATCTGCTGCTCGCCCCCCGAGAGATAGCCCGACTGCACCGAGCGGCGCTCGCGCAGCCGCGGGAAGTACTCGTAGACGCGCGCGATCCCCTCCGTGACCCGGCGCCGGTCGGACTGCACGTGGGCGCCCGCGATGAGGTTCTCCTCGGTGGTGAGGTGCTCGAACACCCGGCGCCCCTCGAACACCTGGACCAGCCCGCGCTTGACGATCTGGTGCGGGGGGAGCCCGTCGATGCGCTGGCCGTCGAACTCCACCGAGCCCTTGGTGACCTCGCCGCGCTCCGAGCGCAGCACGCCCGAGATGGCCTTGAGCGTGGTGGTCTTCCCCGCTCCGTTGGCCCCCAGCAGGGTGGTGATGCCGCCCTCCTTGACGTTGATCGACACGCCCTTGAGGACGAGGATCACCCCGTCGTACATCACCTCGATGTTGTTGAGCGCGAGCATCGGCGTTCCCCGCCCCTTTCATGGACGGCGGGCGCCGGAAGCGCTGGCCTCCGGCGCCCGCCCGCTGCGGATGACTACTTGGCTTCCTTGATGATCTTGCCGACGACCTCGGGGTAGGCGCGGAACCAGTCGGTCCGCTTCACCCACTTGCCGCCGCTCACCTGCCACACCTGCACGAGCCCGCCGCCCTCGTGGTCGGTCGGCGTGATCTCGAGCGGCGGTACCAGCCCGCCGAGGGTGAAGTTCTTGATCTTCTCGAAGCCGGCCTTGACGTCCACGCCGGTGATCTTCCCGTCCGGCTTGGCCTTGAGCGCGTTCCGGATGGCCTCGACGTGGATCGCGGCCAGGAACACCCCGCGGTTGTAGTACACGCTCTCCTTCATCTCCTTGGGCTCGGGCTTGCCCTCCTTCTTGTACATCTCCTTGATCTCCTTGATCACCGGGAAGTCGTCACCCACCCCGGCGAACTGGAGCGCGCTGTAGCCCTCGGCCACCCCGTAACCGCCCGCCGCCTCCACGTCGGCCTCCGCGGCGCCCCACACGAACCCGACCACCTTCTTCAGCGGGTACCCCACCCGCTTCAGCTCCTTGATCGCCACCGACGGCGAGCGGCCGAAGAGGTGGCTGATCACGAAGTCGGCGCGGTAGCGCTGCGCGATGTCGAGCACCTGCGCGCCCATCTCCACGCCCGGCGGCGGCACCGCGAAGGTCCGCATGTCGAAGCCCTCGAGCTTCTGGAGCTCCTCCAGCACCGGGAACGGCTCCCGGCCGGCCGGGTTGTCGTAGAAGATGTAAGCGATCTTCTTGCCCTTCAGGCTGCCGCCCAGCTGGTCCTTGGCGTACTTCACCGCCGCGGCGGCCTGCGACCAGTAGGTGGCCGCGATGGGGAAGATGTAGGGATACTTGGTGCCGTCCGCGGCGGCCGCCTTGCCGAAGCCGGGCGAGGTGCCGGGGATGCGGTCCTCGGTGAGCTTCTGGGTCAGCGCGTAGATCTGCGGCGTCCCGTAGACCGATACCGTCACCGCCCCTTCCTTCTTGAAGCGCTCGTAGGACTCCACCGCGGGCGGCACCTTGTACTCGTTGTCGACCTCGTCGGCGCGGATGGTGTGCCCGTTCACGCCGCCCTTCATGTTCACCAGCTTGATGTAGTCGTTGAAGCCCGGGCACAGGTTCGTCCCCACCGTCTGGGTCGGGCCGGTGCGGTCGCACTGGGCGCCGATGACGATCTCGGCCGCGCTCGCGGGAGCCACCGCTCCCAGAACCAGGGCCGCTGCGGTCAGCAATGCCGGCATTGCTCTCATTGGCTGTCCTCCCTTTCTCTCGCTCGAGGTCAGTAGGCGAATGGCCAGACCCGGAAATAGCTGCGGATGTTGCGCCACAGCCGGTTGAGCCCCTCCGGCTCAACCACGAGGAACACGATGATCAGCAGTCCGAACACGATCAGGCGGAGGTTGGGGATGATGTTGAGCATCGCGCCCGAGGAGAAGAACAGGCCCCCGAAGGTCTCCATCGTGATCCGGAGGAAGATGGGCAGCATCGTCACGAAGATCGCCCCGAACACCGAGCCCAGCACCGAGCCCAGACCGCCGATGATGATCATGGCCAGGTAGTCGATGGAGGTGGTGATCTGGAACTGCTCGTAGTTGGCGATGCCCAGGTAGTACGTGTACAGCACCCCGGTGACCCCGGCGTAGAACGACGAGATCGCGAAGGACAGCAGCTTGTAGCGGAAGATGTTGATGCCGATGATCTCGGCCGCGATGTCCTGGTCGCGGATGGCGATGAAGGCGCGCCCCACCCGGGTGCGCATGAGATTCATCACTCCCACGATGGCCAGCACCACGAACACGAGCAGGAAGAAGTACATCTGCCGCTGGGTGCTGATCTCCAGGCCGAAGATGTGCGGGCGCGGCACCTCGATCGAGGCCTGGACCCCGCCGCTGATCCAGGTCACGTGGTTGATCGTCCACTCGATGATGAGCTGCCCGGCCAGGGTGGCGATGGCGAGGTAGAGGCCCTTGATGCGGAGCGACGGGATGCCGACCACCGCCCCCACCGCCGCCGCCATGAGCCCCCCGAGCGGCAGCGAGATCCAGAAGGGCGCGTCGAGCCGGGTGGCGAGATTGGCGGCGGTGTAGGCCCCCACCGACATGAACGCCCCGTGCCCGATCGACACCTGCCCGGTGTAGCCCACCAGGATGTTGAGCCCGAGCGCACCCACGATGGCCACCGAGACCAGGTTCAGGATCGAGAGGTAGTAGTCGCTCAGCATGAGCGGCACCGCCAGGAAGGCCAGCGCCACGATGGCGGCCACCGTCCACCGTGCGATCGGCAGCGGATAGAGCGCCATGTCCGCCTGGTAGGAGGTCTTGAGCAGCCCCGATTCGCGGTGGATCACGCCCGGCTCCCTCTCAGATCCGCTCGATGATGGCCTTGCCGAAGATCCCGTAGGGCCGGACCATCAGCGCGATGATCATCAGCACGTAGGGGGCGAAGTCCTTGGTGCCGCCGCCCACGTAGGGGTCGATGTAGCCGGCGGCCATGTTCTCCACGACTCCCACGATCAGCCCGCCCACGATCGCGCCAGGGATCGAGTCGAGGCCGCCCAGGATCACCACCGGGAAGACCTTCAGGCCCACCAGGGAGAGCTGGACGTCCACCCCCAGCAGGTTGCCCCAGACGATGCCGCCCAGGGCCGACACGATGCCGGTCATGGCCCACGCGAGCCCGAAGTAGCGCTCCACGTCGATGCCCATCGCCATCGCCACCTGCTGGTTGTCGGCCACCGCCCGCATCGCGATGCCGCGGCGGCTGCGCAGGAAGAACCAGCTGAAGGCGGCGAGGAAGAGCAGGCTCACCGCGGCGCCCAGCAGCTGGATGGGCGGGATGAACAGGGGACCCAGGATGAACGGCTCCTCGCTGATGGGCAGGGTCAGGGACTTGGTGCCGGCGCCCCACACCATGGGGCCGAAGCCCCGCAGGATCGCGGCGAGGCCGATGGTCGCCATGACCACCGCGATCACCGGCCGGCCGATCAGCTTGCGCAGCATCACCCGCTCCAGGCCGAAGCCGAAGCCGATCATGCCGGCCAGGCCCACCGCCACCGCGAGCCAGAGGGGCGCCCCGTAGGCGTCCATCGCCACCGCCACCACGAAGCCCGCGATCATCACGAACTCGCCCTGGGCGAAGTTGATGGCGTCGGTGGCCTTGTAGACCAGCACGAACCCCAGGGCGATCAGGGAGTACATGAGCCCGATGAGCACGCCGTTGGACAGCAGCAGGGCTGCGAACTGCCAGTCAAACATGCGCGGGCTCCGGCGCGGCCACGTCCGCGATGCGCACGCGCGACTGCAGCGTGGCCTGGCGGCCGTCCTCGTAGGTGATGACGGTGCTGAGCGTCACCTCGTCCTCCCCCGCGTAGAACGCCTCGACGACCCGCGCGTACTTCTCGAACACGAAGCGCCGCCGCACCTTCCGGGTGCGGGTCATCTCCGCGTCGTCCGCCTCCAGGTCCTTGGTCAGGAGCAGGAAGCGCCGGATCTTCGTGCTGTCCGGCAAGGTCGCGTTGCCCTTGGCGATCTCCTCCCGGATCAGCTCCACGACCTCCGGCTTCTGGGAGAGATCCATGTAGCTCGTGTATGGAATCCCCCGGCGCTCCGCCCAGTTCCCCACCGTGTTGAGATCGATGGCGATCATGGCGGCCACGAACGGCTTCTCGTGCCCGAAGGCCACCGCCTCCCGCACGTAGGGGCTGAACTTGAGCTTGTTCTCGATGAACTGGGGCGCGAACGGGGTTCCGTCCTGCATGGCGCCCACGTCCTTGGCGCGGTCGATGATCACGAGGTGCCCGCGGGGGTCGAGGAAGCCCGCGTCGCCGGTGTGGAACCAGCCGTCGGGATCGATGACCTCGCGCGTGGCCTCCTCCGCCTTGTAGTACCCCTTGAAGATGCCCGGGCTCTTGATCAGCACCTCGCCGCGGTCGGCGATCCTCACCTCGATGCCCGGGCACGGGCGCCCGGCGGTGGTGGGGTTGGCCTCCGCGTCGGGCTGGATGGAGATGAGCGCGCTGGACTCGGTGGAGCCGTAGACCTGCTTGAGATTCACCCCGATGGAGCGGAAGAAGCGGAAGGTGTCCGGCCCCAGCGGGGCGCCCCCGGTGTAGGCCCAGCGGGCGCGCCGCAGGCCCAGCTGGTCCCGCACCGGGCCGTAGACGAAGAACTCGCCGAGGGCGCAGCGCAGGCGCAGGCCGAGCGGCACCGGCTTGCCCTCCGAGCGGAGGATCTCCGCCTCCTCGGCGGCGCGCGCGCAGCGGTTGAACACCCAGCGCTTGAGGGGGGTCGAGTCGGCCGCGCGCACCTGGACCGAGGTGAGCATGTTCTCCCAGATGCGGGGCGGGGCCAGCACCGCGGTGGGCCCGAGCTCGCGCAGGTCGCGCTGCACCGTCTCCGGGCTCTCCGGGCAGTTGCAGCAGAACCCCACCGTGAGGCTCAGCACCAGGGAGTAGAGGGAGTCGCCGACCCAGGCCATCGGCAGGTAGCACAGCCACTCGTCGTCGGGCCGCACGTCCTCCGCGCTCGCGAAGGTGCGCGCGGTGGAGAGCACGTTGGCGTGCGTGAGCATCGCCCCCTTCGGGTTGCCGGTGGTGCCGGAGGTGTAGCAGATCATCGCCACGTCCTCCGGCCGCCCCCGGTCCACCTCCGCCTCGAACAGCCCCGGGTGCTGGGCGCCGTGCTTGCGGCCCAGCTCCTGCACCTCCTCGAAGGACTTGAGCCAGTCGAAGCGGGTGCCGGTGAGCCCGCGCGGGTCGTCGTAGATCACGTAGCGCAGCCGGGGCAGCTGATCGCGCAGCGAGATGATCTTGTCCACCTGCTCCTGGTCCTCGGCCACGATCACCGCCGCCTCCGCGTGCCCCCACACGTACGCGAGCTCGCGGGCGATCGAGTCCTGGTACACCGGGACCGCGACGCCGCCCAGCGCCTGGGCCGCCAGCTGCGCCCAGTAGAGCCGCGGGCGGTTGTCGCCGATGACCGACAGCGCCTCGCCGCGCCGGAAGCCGAGGGCGGCCAGCCCGAGCGCGAAGTCGCGCACGTGGTCGTGGTACTCCCGCCAGGTGTGGGTCTGCCAGATGCCGCGGTCCTTCTCGCGGATCGCGGGCCGGTTCCCGCGCTCCCGCGCCTGGACCTGGAGAAGCCGCGGGAGCGTCGTCATCTCACCGAGCTGCGCCATGAGCGCCTCCCTCTCGCGCCTTCGGGTCACCCAGGTAGGCCTTGATGACCCGCGGATCGGCCCGGACCTCGTCCGGGGTGCCCTCCGCGATCTTGTGTCCCATGTCCAGCACCACCACCCGGTCCGAGATGTCCATGACCACGCCCATGTCGTGCTCGATCAGGATGATGGTGGTCCCCCACTCCTGGTTCACGTCCAGGATGTAGCGGGCCATGTCCTCCTTCTCCTCGTGGTTGCAGCCGCCCATCGGCTCGTCGAGGAGGAGGACCTTGGGATCCAGCGCCAGCGCCCGCCCCAGCTCCACGCGCTTCTGCAGGCCGTAGGCCAGCGAGCCGGTGGGCCGCCGGCGCAGGTCCTGGATCTTGAGGAAGTCGATGACGTCCTCGACGCGCCGCCGGTGGGCGACCTCCTCCTTCTGCGCGAGGCCCCAGTACACGAAGGACGCCAGCACGCCGGAGCGCATGTGCACGTGGCGCCCCAGCATGAGGTTGTCGAGCACGGTCATGCCGCGGAAGAGGGCGATGTTCTGGAAGGTGCGGGCCACCCCCAGCGCGGCGATCCGGTAGGGCGCGGCGTGGGTCACGTCGGTGCCGTCGAGCACGATGCGCCCGGTGTCCGGGTGGTAGAAGCCGCTGATCATGTTCAGCAGAGTGGTCTTGCCCGCCCCGTTGGGCCCGATGACGGAGAGGATCTCCCCCTTCCGCACCTGGACGCTCACCCGGACCACCGCCTGCACGCCCCCGAAGGACTTGGAGACCTCCGTGATGTCGAGCTCTGCGCTCATGGGCCCACTTTCACGAGAGCCACCGCTTGCGGCGCCGGTAGTGCTTGACGTCGCGGTAGCTCTTCCGCTGCCCGACTCCGGACAGCCCGAGGTAGAACTCCTTGATGTCCTCGTTCTCGCTCACCGTCTTCGCGTCGCCGTCCAGCACCACCCGCCCGTTCTCCATGACGTACACGTACTGGGCGAACCGCAGCGCCATGTTGGCGTTCTGCTCGGCGAGCAGCACCGCCACGTGCTCCTCGCGGTTGAGGCGCCCCACGATCTCGAAGATCTCCTGCACCAGCATGGGGGCGAGCCCCATCGAGGGCTCGTCCAGCAGCATCAGCCGCGGGTGCGCCATGAGGGCCCGGCCGATGGCCAGCATCTGCTGCTCGCCCCCCGAGATGTAACCCGCGCTCACCCCCCGCCGCTCCCGCAGGCGCGAAAAGTACTGGTACACCCGGTCCAGGTCCGAGCGGAGGGAGGCCCCGTTGCGGCGGGTGTAGCCGCCGGTCAGGAGGTTCTCCTCCACCGTGAGGTGCTCGAACACGCGCCGGCCCTCCATGACCTGCACGATGCCCCGCCGCACGATGTCGGAGGCCGTCTGCCGGTGGATCGCCTGGCCGTCCAGCTCCACCCCGCCCTTCGTCACCTCCCCGCGCTCGGTCCGCAGGAGCCCGGAGATGGCCTTCAGCGTGGTCGACTTCCCCGCCCCGTTGGCTCCGAGGAGGGCCACGATGCCCTCCCCGGGGACGCGGAGCGAGACGCCCTTCAACACGAGGATCACGTGGTCGTAGATCACCTCGATGTTGTTGACCGAGAGCAGCGGGGCGTCGGCGCTCACGACCGCTCCGGCCTAGTTCTCCCTGGAGCAGTCGCGCATGGTGTAGCCGAGCTTCTTGCCCTCCTCGACCGCCGCCGCCTCCAGCTTCGGCCGCACCACCTCGCGCATGGGCTGGATCCAGTCCGACACCACGTTCCACTTCTTGCCGTCCCACTGCTGGATCAGCACCGGCCCGCTGCCCTCGTGGTCCTCGCAGGTCACCTTCACCGGATGTGTGAAGCCCTTCAGCCCGATCTGATCGAGCCGCGCCTCGGTGAGGTTGAAGTGCTCGTAGCCCCAGCGCACCTGCTCGGTGGTCAGCGGCTTGTTCCCGAACTTGGCCATCGCGGTGCGGAACGCCTCCGTCATGTACATCGCGTTCACCACCCCGCGATTGTAGAGGGCCTCGCCGATCTTGTCCTTGGGGCCGATGTTCTTGCCCTTGTCGTAGACGTACTTGACGATGTCGGCGTGCACCTTGAAGCTGGTGCCGGGGGCGTGGAAGGTGGCTCCCTTGTAGCCCTTGGCCCCGTCACCGGCCGGGATCACGTCGGCCTCGCTGGCCGACCACCAGTTGCCGATGAAGTGGTCCATGGGGAAGTTGATCGCGGCCGCCTCCTTCACCGCCACCTGGTTCATCACGCCCCAGCCGGACATGTAGATCCAGTTCGGGTTGATGCGACGCACCTGGAGCCACGTGGCCTTCTGCTCCTGGCCCGGATGGTCCACCGCCAGCAGGGTCAGCTCGAAGCCGTACTTGCGGCTGAGCTCCTCCAGCGTGGGGTTGGCCTCCTTGCCGTAGGGGCTGTTGTGGAAGACGTGCACGATCTTCTTGCCCTTGAGCTTCTCGAGCCCGCCCTCCTGCTGGCCGATGTATCGGATCACCGAGGAGGCCTGGCTCCAGTAGGTCGTCGGGAACGTGAACACCCACGGGAACCACCGGCCGTCGGAGGCGGCGGTCATCCCGTAGCCCATGGAGTGCACCACCACCTTGTCCACCGCCGCCTTGGGGATGAGCTGGTAGGTGATGCCGGTGCTCAGCGGGTTGAACACCATCGCCCCGCCGTTCTTGCCCTTGAGGCGCTCGTAGCACTCCACGCCCTGCTTGGTGTCGTACTGGGTCTCGCACTCCTCGACGATGAGCTTGACGCCGTTCACGCCGCCGTCGCGCTCGTTCAGCATGGTGAGGTAGTCCCACATCCCGTTGGCGAACGGGGTGCCGCTCGGAGCGTAGGGGCCGGTGCGGTAGACCAGGGACGGGACGAACATCTCCTTCGCCTGGGCCCAGGCCGTTCCCGCCGCGGGAGCGGCGATGAGGGCCGCGGCCAGCAGCGCGATCATGACGCGTCGTAGAGTCATGGATGCTTCCTCCTTGCTCGTCGTGGGTCGAGCACTCAGTACGGGAACGGCCAGAGCCGCAGCTTCTCCTTGCCGATCTGCCACAGCCGCGCGAGCCCGTGGGGCTCCGCGATCAGGAAGAAGATGATGAGACCACCGAACACCATCAGCTCGATCTGCTTCTGCAGGGCCACCGGCATCGCGAGGCCCACCAGGTGCGGCACGTTGGTGAGGAAGATGGGCACCATCACGATGAAGCCGGCGCCCAGGAACGAGCCCAGGATGGACCCGAGCCCGCCGATGATGACCATGAACAGGACCAGGAACGACACGTTGATGTCGAAGGCCAGCGTCTCCGCGCTGCCGAGATAGAGGAACACGTACTCGGCGCCCGCCACCCCGATCATGAAGCTGCTGATCGCGAACGCCAGCATCTTGGTGCGGAGCGGGCGCACCCCGATGATCTCGGCCGCGATGTCGCGGTCGCGGATCGCCATCCACGAGCGCCCCACCCGCCCCCGCACGAGGTTCTTGGCGATCACCGCGAACACCGCCACCAGGGCCAGCGCGGTGAGGTACCGGATTTCCGCGGTGGCGGCGGGCCCGGTCACCATGATGCCCGCCACCGTGCGGGGCGGCGCGGTGATGGTGCCGGAGGAGGCGTAGTCGGTGAACCACGCCACCTTGTTGAAGAGCCACAACAGGAAGAACTGGGACGCCAGCGTGGCCACCGCCAGGTAGAAGCCCTTGATGCGCAGCGACGGCAGCCCGAACAGCATCCCCACCAGCGCGGTGATGAGCCCGGCGAGCAGGAAGGCGACCAGCACGTTGAGCCCCGGGAACGCGCCGGTGAGCTTGAACGCGGAGTAGGCGCCCACCGCCATGAAGCCCCCGGTTCCCAGCGAGACCTGCCCCGCGTAGCCGGTGAGCAGGTTCAGGCCGAGGGCGGCCAGCGAGTAGATCAGGAACGGGATCAGCACCGCCTGCAGCCAGTACTCGTCGGCCACCAGCGGCACCGCGATGACCGCGGCCACCAGGCCGAGGGCCACCACCACCCGGTCCTGGCGGATGGGAAACACCGCCTGGTCGCTGGCGTAGCTGCTCTTGAACTGCCCCGCTTCCCGGTAGATCACGCTCTAGACTCGCTCGATGATCTTTTCGCCGAACAGGCCCTGCGGCCGCACCAGGAGGAACGCCAGGGCCAGCACGTAGGCGAACCAGTTCTCGATGGCGCCGCCCACCAGCGGCCCCCAGTACACCTCGCCGATCTTCTCGCCCACCCCGATGATGAGCCCGCCCACGATGGCCCCCGGCACCGAGGTGAAGCCGCCCAGGATCAGCACCGGCAGCGCCTTGAGCGCGATCAGGGAGAGGCTGAACTGCACGCCGCTCTTGGCGCCCCACATGATGCCGGCCACGATCGACACCAGCCCGGCGGCGGCCCACACCACGATCCAGATCGTGTTCAGCGGGATCCCGATCGAGAGCGCGGCCTCGTGGTCGTCCGCCACCGCGCGCAGGGCGCGCCCGATGCGGGTGCGCTGGAAGAACACCGCGATCACCGCCACCATCACCGCCGCGGTGATCGCGGCGGTGAGCTCCAGGCGGTTGATCTGCACGCCCCACACCATGAAGGAGGTATCCGGGATGCCGACGTCGAGCCGCTTGACGTTGCTCCCCCAGGCCAGCTCTCCCAGGCCCTCCAGGAAGAAGTTGAGCCCGATGGTGGCCATGAACAGGATGATCTGCTCCTGGTTCACGAGCGGCCGGAGCACCACCCGCTCGATGGCGAAGGCGAGCGCGCCCATGACCAGCGCGGTCGCCAGCAGGGCCAGCGCCAGCGGCGCCCCCCGCTCCATCAGCCCCACCAGGGTGAGCGCCGCGAACAGCACCATCACGCCCTGGGCGAAGTTGAAGACCCCGGAGGCCTTGTAGATCAGCACGAAGCCCAGGGCCACCAGGGAGTACATGAGCCCGGCCGCGAGCCCGCCGATGATCACCTCCACCAGGAAGGCGGGGGAGCCGCCCATGTCCCGCAGCGGGCCGATGAGGGCCGTGTTGAGCAGGTCAAGCATGCGCCACCCCCAGGTACGCGTCGATCACCGCCTGGTCCGCGCGCACCTCGTCGGGCGTCCCGTCCGCGATCTTGCGCCCGTAGTCGAGCGCGATGACCCGGTGCGAGATGTCCATCACCACGCTCATGTCGTGCTCGATCAGCGCGATGGTGGTGCCGAACTCGTCGTTGACGCCGAGGATGAAGCGGCACATGTCCTCCTTCTCCTCGACGTTCATCCCCGCCATCGGCTCGTCGAGCAGCAGGAGCTTGGGCTCCGCGGCGAGCGCCCGCGCCAGCTCCACCCGCTTCTGCAAACCGTAGGGCAGCTTGCCCGCGGGCGCCTTGCGGATGGACTCGATCTCCAGGAAGTCGATGATCCGCTCCACGAACTCCCGGTGCAGGAGCTCCTGGCGCCGGGCCGGCCCCCAGTGCAGGGCCTCCAGCAGGAAGGAGCCGCGCATCTTGAGCAGGCGGCCGGTCATGATGTTGTCGAGCACGCTCATGCCCTTGAACAGGGCCACGTTCTGGAAGGTGCGCGCCACCCCCAGCGCGGCCACGTCGTAGGGCCGCAGATGGGTGCGGTCGCGCCCCTCGAAGCGGATGTGGCCCTCGGACGGGTGGTAGAACCCGCTCACCACGTTCAGCAGCGTGGTCTTGCCCGCCCCGTTGGGGCCGATGATGGCCACGATCTCCCCGCGGCCGATCTCCAGGCTCACCCCCTCCAGGGCCTGCACCGCGCCGAAGCGCACGCTCACCTCGTCCACCTCCAGGAGCGGGGTGGGCCCGGCGTTCACGCGGGAGTCCTCGCGACGTGCGCGCCCGCGGCGGCGGGGCCCGCGGCGGGGGTGAAGGTCTCGGCCTCGCTGAGGCGGACCGCGGCGCGGACGGTGGCGGTGCGGCCGTCCTCGTACGTCACCTGCGCCTCCACCTGCACCGACTCGGCGCCGCCGTAGAGGGCCTCGATGAGGGGGGCGTACTTCCGGGCGATGAAGCCGCGGCGCACCTTCCGGGTGCGGGTGATCTCCTGGTCGTCCGGGTCGAGCTCCTTGTGGAGCAGCAGGAACCGGCGGATCTGCGCCCCGCGCAGCGCCTCGTCCTCGAGGAGGCTGCGGTTCACGCGCACCACCTCCCGCCGGATCAGCTCGTACACCTCGGGCTTCTGGGCCAGGTCGGCGTAGCTGGTGTAGGCCAGCCCGCGGCGCTCCGCCCAGTTGCCGACCGAGGCCAGGTCGATGTTGAGGAGCGCGGCCACGTACGGCCGGCCGTCGCCCACGCACACCGCCTCCTTCACGTAGGGCGAGAACTTGAGCTTGTTCTCGAGGTACTTGGGGGCGAACAGGGTCCCGTTCGCCAGCCGCCCCACGTCGCGCGCGCGGTCGATGATCTTGAGGTGGCCGTCCTTGTCGAAGAACCCCGCGTCGCCGGAGTGGACCCACTCCCCCTCCAGCGTCTGGGCGGTCGCCTCCGGATTCTTGTAGTAGCCCTGGAAGACGCCCGGGCTGCGGTAGAGCACCTCCCCGTCGGGGTTCACCTGCACCTCGACGCCGGGCAGCGGCGGCCCCACCGTGTCGAGCTTCACGTCGCCGTCGGCCTGGATGCAGATGAGCGCGCTCGACTCGGTCATGCCGTAGAGCTGCTTCACGTTGATCCCCAGCGAGCGGTAGAACTCGAACAGCTCGGGACCGATCGCCTCGCCCGCGGTGTAGGCGATGCGGATCCGGCTCATGCCCAGGTTGTCCCGCAGCGGCCCCCACACCAGGAGGCGTCCGAGCGGCGCGAGCAGCCGGTCCCGCAGGGGGATCGGCCGGTGGGCGAGGCGGCAGCGCTCCATGCGGCGGGCCACGTCGAGGAAGAAGTGGACGAGGCGCCGCTTGGGCCAGGCGCTGTCCTCCACCCGGATCATCACCGAGGTGAGGATGTTCTCCCAGATGCGCGGCGGGGCGAAGAAGTAGGTCGGCCCGATCTCCTTCAGGTCGGCCAGGACGGTGGCCGCGCTCTCCGGGCAGTTGGTGGTGAACCCGGCCACCATCGACTGGCTGAAGGAGAACATGTGGTCGCCGATCCAGGCCATCGGCAGGTACGCCATGACCTCCTCGTCGGCGGTCAATCCCTCGCGGGCGATCGCGCTCTTCGCGGTCGCGATCAGGTTCCGATGCGACAGCATCGCGCCCTTCGGCTGGCCGGTGGTGCCGGAGGTATACGCGATGATCGCGGTGTCCTCGCCCCGGCCCTGCGCCACCTCACGCTCGAAGTAGCCCGGGTTGTCCTGGGCGAACTTGCGCCCCCGCTCCTGCAGCTCCTGGAGGCTCAGCAGGCAGGGGTCCGCATAGTGCCGGAGGCCGCGCGGATCGTCGTAGACGATGTGCTCGAGCCCGGGGTACTGGTCGCGAACGTGGAGCATCTTGTCGACCTGCTCCTGGTCCTCCACCACCGCGAAGCGCGCCTCGGCGTGGGCGACGATGTACTCGAGCTCCTTCTCGATCGAGTCCTGGTAGAGCGGCACCGGGACGCCGCCCAGGGCCTGGGTGGCGAGCATCGCCCAGTAGAGAGCGGGACGGTTGTCGCCGACCACGGCGGTCTTGTCGCCCCGCTTGAAGCCCAGCGCGGCCAGGCCCAGCGCGATGAGGCGCGCCTGCTCGACGTACTGGCTCCAGGTGTAGGACTGCCAGATGCCGAGGTCCTTCTCGCGGATGGCGGTCCGACCAGCGAACCGTTGCGCGTTGGCGAGCGCGATCTTGGGGAAGGTGTCCAGCGAAGGATCCAGCATCAGGCCGCGCGCGTGTGTCGACCGCGCGCGCTCCGTTGCGCGAGGCGACCATCACCGCCACCGTTGGAGAGATCGTCCGTCATCGCCGAGGACTCACCGGAACGCGCCACCCGGGGGTGCTAGAGTGGCGAGAGTCTACAAGAGGGTCCCGGGGGTGTCAAGACTTTGACCGGCAGGACAAGGGTTTACGGCCACGTTTTGATTGCGCTCTGCGCGGCCGTGGCCGTGGTCTCCCCGGGGGTCGGGGGGGCCGACCCCGAGCTCGACTGCGCCCGTCCCGCCGAGGCGCGCGCCCGCATCGCGCTCCTGCGCCTCGCCGAGATCGAGGGCGCCGAGGACATCCACCGGGCCCGGATGTGGGAGGCCTTCGGGCGCTGTCCGGCGGGTGACGCCGGCGGGCCCTGCCGGGCCGGCGAGCGCCGTCGGTTCGAGTCCGCCTGGGAGGCGAAGCGGCGGGCCATCGAGGACAAGTACCGGGATCTCCAGACGGAGTTCGAGCTGCGGTGCCTCGAGACGATCAGCTCGTCCGGCCGTGGACTTAGCGCGGATTCCTGAGAAGTCGCGCGAGCCAGCCGACCACGCCGGGGCGAAGCGCCGGCACGTCGTCGGTGATCGGCTACGGCCGCGCCGCCCCGGGGGGTGGCGGATAGAACCGGACCTCGCGCCGCTCGTCCCAGGCCCGGTTGGCCTCCCGCATCTCCCACGAGGTCATGCAGTCGTTCTGCGCCCGGATCACGTCCTCGATCAGCGCGCGCGGGTCGTGATGGAAGGAGGCGTGCAGCAGGCGCTTGGCGTGGCCGGTGGCGGTGCGGGAAGCGTGGAAGGCCTTCTCCACGATGCCGGCCAGCGCCGCCTCCACCCCCTCCGGCTCCACCACCCAGTTCACCAGCCCCATCGCGAGCGCCGCCGCGGGGGTGATGTGGTCGTTCAGCAGGGTCAGCTCCTTCGCGCGGCCCAGGCCCACGATGCGGGCCAGGCGCAGGATGGAGCCGTCGGGAATCAGCCCGTGCCGGGTGGCCCCGAGGCCCAGGATCGCGTCGGTGGTGGCCAGGCGCAGGTCGCAGGCCACCGCCAGCTGCAGGCCCCCGCCGATGCAGTAGCCGTGCAGCACCGCGACCGTCAGCTTGTCCATGTCCTCGAGGCAGTTCAGGCCCCGGATCCAGTTGCGGTAGAACGCCTCCCCGATGCCGCCGCCCGACAGCGCGCTGCGGTCCATGCCGGAGCAGAAGGCGCGGCCCGCCCCCCGCACCACCACCGCCCACACCGAGTCGTCGCGCGCGGCGGCCTCCGCGGCGGCGGCCAGCTCGGCGGAGAGCGCGAGGTCCAGCGCGTTCAGCACCCGCGGGCGGGAGAGCGTGATGGTGGCGACGCCGTCCTTCGCCTCGTAGCGGACCCGGGGCTCGCTCACGGCGCGCTCCTCGCGCCCAGGATGTCGCGCGCGATCACCATCCGCTGCACCTCCGAGGTCCCCTCGCCGATCTCGGTGAGCTTGGCGTCCCGGAAGATGCGCTCGATGGGGAACTCGGTGATGTAGCCGGCTCCCCCGTGGATCTGCAGGGACTGGGTGGCCGCCTTCATCGCCACCTCGGAGGCGAACACCTTGGCCATGGACGCGGCCACCTTGGCGGAGCGACCCGCGTCCTTCATCGCGGCGGCCCGCAGCGTGAGGAGCCGGGCCGCCTCCACCTCGGTCCCGATGTCGGCGATCATGCCCTGCAGGCCGTTGAACTCGGCGAGCGTCTTGCCGAACGCGGAGCGCTGCTTCATGTAGCGCAGCGCCTGGTCGAGCGCGCCCTGCGCGATCCCCACCGCCATCGCGGCCATCGCGATCCGGCCGCCCTCCAGCACCTGCATGGTGTTGACGAAGCCGCGGTCGCGCTCCCCGCACAGCGCGCTGGCGGGCACCCGCACGTTGTCGAAGTGGAGCTCCGCGGTGTTGGAGGCGTGCAGCCCCAGCTTGCGGTAGGGCTTGCCCGCGGTGAAGCCGGGCATCCCGCGCTCCAGGATGAACGCGGAGATCCCCTTGTTGCCGCGGGTAGGGTCGGTCACCGCCATCACCACCGCCACCTGGGCCACGCTCGCGTTGGTGATGAAGGCCTTGCTCCCGTTCAGCACGTAGGTGTCGCCCTCCTGCACCGCGCGGGAGCGCATCGCGGCCGCGTCGGAGCCCGAGCCGGGCTCGGTGAGCCCCCACGCCCCCAGGGCCTCGCCGCGGGCCAGCCGCGGCAGGTAGCGCGCCTTCTGCTCGGGCGAGCCGAACAGCACGATGTGGTTGGTGCAGAGCGAGTTGTGGGCCCACATGGTGATGCCGACCGAGGCGTCGACGCGGTTCAGCTCCTCCACCGCCAGCGCGTAGGAGACGTAGTCGAGCGCGGCCCCGCCGTACTCCTCGGGCACGAGCGCGCCCAGCAGCCCGGTGCCGGCCAGGCGGGCCATGATCTCGTGGGGGAACTCGTGGCTCTCGTCGTAGCGGTGGATGACCGGCGCGACCTCCCGCTCCGCGAAGTCCCGGGCCAGCGCGCGGATCTCCTGCTGCTCGGGGGTCAGCGCGAAGTTCATCGGGCTCGCGTGGCGACCAGGATCGCGGCCGGGTACGCGAAGTGGATGGTCCCGTCCACCCGGCGGGCGCCGAGGCCCATGCCGTCGTCCTCCAGCGAGGCCTCGAACATGGCGCGGATGCGCTCGGCGTCGCCGGGCCTCGGGAAGGAGCGCGCGAGCAGGCTCTCCACCTCGGCCCGCACCTCGCAGCGGGTGATCACCGGGACGGGCAGGCCCGCCCGCTCGAAGAGGGCGGCCAGCTCCGCGAGGGACAGCGCGCGCACGTGCGAGGGGTCGCGCAGCTTCTCCATCCGGTTGAAGGCGGCGGCGCGCGCCGGGTCCGGCGAGACCGCCGCGTCGGCCACCACCACCCGGCCGCCCGGCGCGCAGACCCTCACCATCTCGCGCAGCACCCCGCCCGGGTCCGGGAAGTGATGGAACGCGAACCGGGAGACCACCAGCGAGAACGCGGCCGCCTCGTAGGGCAAGGGCTGCACGTCGCCCACCGTCAGGGTGACGTTGTCGAGGCCCTGCGCGCGCACGTGGGCCCGGGCCCGCTCGATCATGGCGGGGGTGAGATCGATGCCGGTCACGTGCCGGACCACGCGCGCGAAGGCCGCCGCCACCAGCCCGGGCCCGCACGCCACGTCCAGCACGGTGTCGGCGGGGGCCGCCCCGCTCGCCTCGACCAGCAGGCGCAGGGCGTTCTCGTCGCGGATCCCGGGCGCGGTCGAGAACGGCACCGCCTGCCGGGTGAACTGGTCGAGGATCGCCTGCCGGTTGTCCGGCTCTGCCATGACGCCCGCGCGGCTAGACGGTCGCCCGGATGTTCTCGCGGACGAACCGGATGATGTCCTGGGTCGAGGTGCCGGGCGTGAACAGCTCCTTCACCCCCATCGCCTTCAGGGCCTCGATGTCCTCCCGGGGGATGATGCCCCCGCCGAACACCGCGATGTCGTCCGCGCCTCGCTCCTTCAGGAGCTCCAGCACCCGCGCGAACAGGTAGTTGTGAGCGCCCGAGAGCACCGACAGCCCGATGGCGTCCACGTCCTCCTGCACCGCGGTGGCCACGATCTGCTCGGGCGTCTGGTGGAGCCCGGTGTAGATGACCTCGAAGCCGGCGTCGCGCAGCGCCCGCGCCACGATCTTGGCGCCGCGGTCGTGCCCGTCGAGCCCGGGCTTGGCCACCAGCACACGGATCTTCCGCTCGGCCATGGTCCCCTCTCCGTCTAGCGCAGCAGCGCCCGCAGGCGCTCGCCCGTCTTCATGATCTGGTCCCGGTCCCCCGGCACCAGCTTCCAGTCGAAGCCCTTCCCGTCGTTGTTCCAGCGCGGGATCAGGTGCAGGTGGAAGTGCGGCACCGACTGGAAGGCGGCGGCGCCGTTGGCCTGCAGCATGTTCAACCCGTCGGGAGCCAGCGCCTCGCGCAGGGCTCGCGCCACCTTCTGGGCCGCGGTGATCGCGGCCTGCAGATCGACCGGCTCCGCCTCGAACAGGGTGGCGGCGTGCGCGCGCGGGATCACCAGACAGTGGCCGGCGTTGAGCGGATTGATGTCCATGAACGCCAGCGTCCGGTCGTCCTCGTAGATGGTGACGGACGGGATCTGGCCGTCGCGGATCTTGCAGAACACGCAGTCGGTCATCGCGGCCTCCCGGTCGGCTCCCCGCCCCGCACCTGCGCGGCGACGTCCTCGAACTTCCGCCCGAAGATCTGGGGCGGCTCGACGCCCATCTCGGCCAGGTAGCAGTCGAGCTGGCTCCGATGATGGACCTCGTGCTCCACCATCGCCATCAGGAACCGCCACGCCTTCATGGTGCCGCCGTCCAGGTCGCGCCGCGTGCTGGTCAGCACCCGATCGTCGAGGCCGGCGAGCCGGGCCATCGCCTCCCGGTGCACCGTCTCGAGCAGCGCCCGGCTCTCCGCGTGATCCAGCCCCGTCCCCGGGGTCAGGTCGTCGGTGAACCGGTCCTCCACCACCTTGGTCACGAAGAAGCGCTCCGACCCGGCGAGGTGGCGGACGATCTCCCCGCAGGTCATCTCCCCCGGCCGCGGGGCCCAGTCGAATCGTGCCGGCTCGATCCGGTCCACCGCGGTCCAGGTGCGGCGGCGCACCCCGTCCCAGTAGCGGGCAAACTCCGCGACCGACGTGATCACGACCGATCGCCCCTCAGATCGCCAGGGTCCAGCCGTGGGGGTCCGGCGCCTTGCCGTACTGGATGGCCACGATGGCGTCGTAGAGCTTCTGGGTGAGCGGGCCGATCTGCCCCTTGTTGATCACCATCTTCTTGCCCTTGTAGACCAGCTCGCCCACCGGCGAGACGACCGCGGCGGTGCCGGTGCCGAACACCTCCTCCAGCCGGCCGCGCTCGTGGGCCTCCACCACCTCGTCGATCGAGACCTGCCGCTCGCTGACCTTCACCCCCCACGTGCGCAGCAGGTGGAGGGCGGAGTCGCGCGTCACGCCGGGCAGGATGGTGCCGGTGAGCGGCGGGGTGATGACCTCGTCGCCGATCTTCACCATGATGTTCATGGTGCCGACCTCGTCCAGGTACTTGCGGTGGACCCCGTCGAGCCAGAGCACCTGGGTGAAGCCCTGGTGCTTGGCCTCGTCCGCCGCGTAGAGGCTGGCCGCGTAGTTGCCGGAGGTCTTGGCGCCGCCCACCCCGCCCTCGGCCGCGCGCACGTACTTGTCGACCACCAGGATCTTCACCGGGGCCATGCCCTCGGGATAGTAGGTGCCCACCGGCGAGAGGATCACGAAGTAGATGTAGGACTTGGCCGGGCGCACCCCCAGGAACGGCTCGCTCGCGATGATGGTCGGGCGGATGTAGAGCGAGGTACCCACCGTGCTCGGCACCCAGTCGCGATCGATCTCGACCAGCTTCACGAGCGACTGCAGGGCGAAATCGGGATCGAGCGGCGGGATGCAGAGCCGCCTGGCCGAGTTGTTCATGCGCTCCACGTGCTTCTGGGGCCGGAACAGGCGGATCTTGCCGTCCACGCCGCGGAAGGCCTTGAGCCCGTCGAAGATGGCCTGGGCGTAGTGCAGCACCGCGGTGGCGGGGTCGAGGGAAAGCGGCCCGTAGGGCTCGATGCGCGGGTCGTACCAGCCCTTCTCCTCCTGGAAGTCGGCCACGAACATGTGGTCGGTGAAGATCTGCCCGAAGCCCAGGTCGGCGTCCTTCGGCTTGGGCTTGCGGGTCGTGGCACGGTTGATCCGAATGGGCTCAGTCATGGGTCACTCTCCTCAGAAAATGATCGGCTCGCGATAGAGGCCGAACACCCGGCGGTAGACGTCCGAGATCTCTCCCAGCGAGACGTAGTCCTTCACCGCGTCCACCAGCACCGGCATCACGTTCCGCCCGTCCCGGCAGGCCTCCGCGAGCTGGGCCAGCCGGCGCTCGACCTTCGCGGCGTCGCGGGAGGCCTTCACCCGGCGGACCCGCTCGATCTGCTCCCGCTCGATGGCCGGATCGATCCGCAGGTACTCGACCGGCTTCTCCTCCGGCATCACGTACTTGTTCACGCCCACCACCGTCTTCTGCCCGCGGTCGTCCATGAGCTGGTAGCGGTACGCGGCGTCCGCGATCTCCTGCTGCGGGTAGCCGAGGTCGATGGCGCGCACGATCCCGCCCAGCTCGTCGACCTTGCGGATGTAGTCCATCGCCTGCGCTTCCATCTGGTCGGTGAGCCGCTCCAGGAAGTACGACCCGCCGAGCGGATCCACCGTGAGGGGCACCCCCGTCTCCTCCGCGATGATCTGCTGGGTCCGCAGGGCCACCGTGACCGCCTGCTCGGTGGGCAGGGCCAGCACCTCGTCGTAGGAGTTGGTGTGCAACGACTGGGCCCCGCCCAGCACCGCCGCGAGGGCCTGTAGCGCCACCCGCGCCACGTTGTTGAGCGGCTGCTGGGCGGTGGCGGACACCCCCGCGGTCTGGGTGTGGGTGCGCAGGCGCATCGACTCCGGCTTCCTCGCCCGGAACCGCTCGCGCATCACGGTGGCCCAGATCCGTCGGGCCGCCCGCAGCTTGGCGATCTCCTCGAAGAAGTCGTTGTGGATGTCGAAGAAGAACGACAGCCGCGGCGCGAAGTCGTCCACGTCGAGCCCCCGCTCCACGCCCGCCTGCACGTAGCCGAAGCCGTCGGCGAGCGTGAAGGCCAGCTCCTGCACCGCGGTGGAGCCGGCCTCCCGGATGTGGTAGCCGGAGATCGACACCGGGTTGAAGCGCGGCACGTGGCGCGCGCAGAACTCGATGGTGTCCACCACCACCCGCACCGCGGACTCGGGCGGCGAGATCCACTCCTTCTGGGCGATGAACTCCTTCAGCATGTCGTTCTGCATGGTGCCGCCGATCCGGTCCCAGCCCACCCCCTGCTTGTCGGCCAGCGCCAGGTACATCGCGAGCGCCACCGACGCGGTGCAGTTGATGGTCATCGACGTGGTGACCTTGTCGAGCGGGATGTCCCGGAACAGGATCTCGAAGTCGGCCAGCGTCGACACCGAGACGCCCTCGCGTCCCACCTCGCCGCGGGCGCGCGGGTGGTCGGCGTCGTAGCCCATCAGGGCCGGCATGTCGAAGGCGGTGCTGAGCCCGGTCTGCCCCTGCTCGAGGAGATACTTGAAGCGCGCGTTGGTGTCCTCGGGCCGGCCGAAGCCGGCGAACATCCGCATCGTCCAGAGCTTGCCCCGGTACATCGACGGGTAGGGCCCACGGGTGTATGGAAACTCCCCCGGGTAGCCGAGCTTGTCCTCGTAGCGCCAGTCGGCGAGGTCCTCCGGGGTGTAGAGGGGCTGCACCGGGATGCCGGAGAGCGTCTCGTACAGGACGTCCCGCTCCGGGCTGCGCTTCACGAACGGGCGGTAGGTCTCCTCCTCCCACCGGGCCTTGCCGTCACCGCGCCGATCATCCATGGGTTCGCGATCCTCCTTCAGGCCGCCCGCGCGGCGCCGGCGAGCAGGTGGCGCGCGATGACCAGCTTCTGGATCTGGGACGTGCCCTCGTAGATCTGGGTGATCTTGGCGTCGCGGAAGTACCGCTCCACCCGGTACTCCTTGATGAAGCCGTAGCCGCCGTGCACCTGGATGGCGTCGGTGGTGATGCGCATCGCCTTCTCGGAGGCGAAGAGCTTGGCCATGGCCGCCTCGGGCCCGTAGGGCAGCCCGGCGTCCTTGCGCCACGCGGCGCGGCGGGTGAGCAGCCGCGCCGCCTCGATGCCGATCGCCATGTCGGCCAGCATCCACTGCACCATCTGGTGCTGGCCGATGGGCACGCCGAAGCTCTTCCGCTCTCGCGCGTACGCCACCGACGCCTCGTAGGCCGCGGTCGCGATGCCGACCGCCTGCGCCGCGATGCCGATGCGCCCGCCGTCGAGGGTGTCGAGCGCGATCTTGAACCCCTGCCCCGCCTCGCCGAGCCGCTGGCTCGCGGGCACGCGGCAGCCGTCCAGCAAGAGCTCCGCGGTGTCGGAGGCGCGGATGCCGAGCTTGTCCTCGGTCTTCACCACCGTGAAGCCGGGCGTCTCCTTCTCCACGAGGAAGGCGGTGATGCCGCGGTGGCCCGCCGCGCGGTCGGTCTGGGCGAAGACGAGGGCCGCGTCGGCCTCACGCCCGTTGGTGACGAAGACCTTCCGGCCGCGGAGCACGTAGGCGTCCCCCTCGCGGGTGGCCAGGGTGGACTGATTGCTTGCGTCGGAGCCGGCCTCGGGCTCGGTGAGCGCGAAGCAGCCGAGCTTCTGCCCGGAGGCGAACGGGGTGAGGAAGCGCGCCTTCTGCTCCGCGGTGCCGTACTTCATCACCGGGTCGCAGTAGAGCGAGTTGTTCACCGACATGATGACCGCGTGGGAGGCGCACACCCGCGCGACCTCCTCCAGCGCGACCACGTAGCTCACCGCGTCGCCCCCGCTGCCGCCGAAGGCCTCGGGCACCGCGATGCCCAGCAGCCCGAGCTCCCCCATGCGGGCCACCGTCTCCCGCGGGAAGCGCGCCTCGCGGTCGATCGCGTCCGCGATCGGGCGCACCTCCTTTTCCGCGAAGTCGCGGGCGACGTCGCGGATCATGGCCTGCTCGGGGGTCAACTCTAGGTCCATGGCTCTGTTATTCCTGCTGTCTTCCGCTTACTTCTTCAGGCTCTTCCAGCTGCGGGGGCCCAGAAATGGCCCCCGCACTCCCCCACTCGGCGGACAACCGTGCTTCCCCTTTATTTCTCCAGGAGGCGCTTGAATTCCTGGGTGAGCAGCGGGGCGACTTCGAAGAGGTCGCCGACGATGCCGTAGTCCGCGATCTTGAAGATCGGGGCCTCCGGGTCCTTGTTGATCGCGCAGATCACCTTCGAGGTGCGCATGCCGGCCAGGTGCTGGATCGCCCCCGAGATGCCGAAGCCCAGGTAGAGCTTGGGCGAGATCGTGCGGCCGGTCTGCCCGATCTGGAAGCGGTGCGGACGCCAGCCCGCGTCGACCGCGGCGCGCGAGGCGCCGACCGCCGCGCCCAGGACCTTGGCCAGCTCTTCCAGGATCGCGAAGTTCTCGGGGCCCTTGAGCCCGCGGCCGCCCGACACCACGATCTCGGCCTCGGTCAGCTCGGGCAGGCCGGTGGACGCCTCCTGCCGGCGCTCCACCAGTTTCATGGCCTCGGCCGGCACGGTCACCGCCGGCTTCTGCACGTCCGGGCTCGCGCCGGCCTGCGGATCCGCCGGGCGAAACACGTTGGGCCGCAGCGTGGCCATCCACGGCGTCTTCGCCCACGCCATCTTCGAGAGCAGCTTGCCCGCGTACACCGGCCGCGTGGCCACCAGCTTGCCGCCCTCCATCGTCATCGAGGTGGAGTCCGCGGAGAGCCCGGCGCCCAGGCGCGCGGCCAGGCGGGCCATGAACTCCCGCTGCCGCGTGGTCACCGGCGCGAAGATCGCCTGCGGCGACTCCTTGCCCGCGAGGTCGGCCACCACCGGCGTCCACACCTCAGCGCGGTAGGGAGCGAACGCGGCGTTCTCGAGCAGCCACACCCGCTTGGCGCCCCACTCGCCGAGCTGCTTGATCCCCTCGGGCGTCGCCTTGTCGGTCACCCACACCGCCTCGGCCTCCGCCCCCGCCTGCCCGGCCAGGCGCGAGGCCTCACCCAGCACCTCGGCCATGACCTTCTTGGGTGCGCCCTGCCGATCGTCCTCCACCATGCACCAGTACGCGCCAGCCATGTCGGTCGCCTCTCTCGTGGTCAGGGGTTAGATGGCCTTGGCGTCCTCGCGCAGGGCGCGGACCAGCTCCTTGGCGGCGGCGGCGGGCTCACCCTGGATGATGCGACCGGGCGGGCGCGGCGGCAGGCTCTCGAGCTTGACCACCGAGAGCACCGGCGGCTCGGCGGCGAGCCCGATGTCGGCCGCCTTCACCTCCTTGATCTCCTTCTTCTTGGCGCCCATGATGCCCTTCAGCGTGGGATACCGCGGCTCGTTGAGCCCCTTCTGGGCGGAGACCACCGCAGGCAGCGGCATGTCGAAGATCTCGAGCCCGCCCTCCACCTGGCGTCCCACGCGGATGGTCTTGCCGTCGGCGTCGACCGCGTCCTCCATGATCCAGGAGGCCACCGGCCAGCCCAGCAGCTCCGCCACCTGAGCGGCCACCGCGCCCATATCGTCGTCGATGGCCTGGCGGCCGAACAGCGCCAGCGCGGGCGCCTCCTGCTTGATCACGGCCGCGAGGGCGCGCGCGGTGGTCAACGTGTCCGCCGCGTCCCATGCCGGATCCTTCAGGTGCACCGCGCGATCGGCGCCCATGGCCAGGCAGGAGCGCAGCGCCTCCTTGGCCCGCTCGGGACCCAGCGACACCGCGACCACCTCGCCCTGCCCGCGCTTCTCCTTGATCCGGAGCGCCTCCTCCACCGCGAACTCGTCGTAGGGGGACACGATCCAGGTGATCCCGGCGGTGTCGATGCCGCGACCGTCCCCGCCGATCTTCACCTGGGTCGCGGTGTCGGGGACCTGCTTGATCATCACGAGGATTTTCATTCTGTCAGTCCTCTGGCCACCCCGGTGCCGGTGGTGACCGCGTTGGGGATGGAGGCGTCCGATCGGACGTCGTAACGGAGCTGGCGCGTGATGCGAAAGCGGTCGCCGGGAATGAACACCCGGTCGTAGACGACGGGCGCGCCGTCCGGGCCGATGGACACCCGGTCGGAGCGAAAGGCGGCGATGCCGGGACGGCAGCCCAGCTCGCGGGCGGCGCGGCGCTCGAGGGAGACCGCGGCCACCGTCTCGCGCGCCTCCGCGATCTCGATGCCGAGCTTGAACGCGAGCACCTGGCGGAGCGGGGTCACCGCGAGGTCGGCCTTGGCCACCTCGGCGCCGATCGCGGCGGGCAGGTACGAGGCCTGGAAGCTCACCGGGGCGCCGTCGACCAGCCGCAGCCGCTCGAGCACGAACACCGGCGCCCTCGGGGCGAGACGGAGCGGCTCCGCCACCGAGGCGTCCGCGGGCCCGGAGTACATGCGCACGAACCGCGTGGCCACGTCCTCGCCCAGCGCGGAGAGGTCGCCCGCGAAGGCGCGCAGGTGAAGGATGTCGTAGTCGATCGCGGGGCGCGCCACGAAGGTCCCGAGGCCGTGGCGCCGTGCGATCAGGCCGTCGCGCTCCAGCAGGTCGAGGGCCTGGCGGAGCGTCATGAGGGTCACGCCGAACTCGCGGGCGAGCGCGCGCTGGGTGTCGAGCCGCTGGCCGGGGCTGCGCCCCTCCGCCGCGATGCGCTCGCGGAGCGTCTGGGCGATCTGGTGATACCGCGGCACGCGACTGGGCAACCGACGCTCCCCGGCTGACTGTTCTAGAACTCCGTCGGCCGCGCGACGCCCCGTCGAGCAAACGCGGGAATCATGCAGGCACGACGGGCAGTTACTGCGACCGACCCCGATTGTACCCGGGCCGGCCCTGGCGGTCAATGGCCCCGCCCGGGCCCGGATCAGGCGGCGGGCTCGGCGGCGAGGCGCCCGGAGAGCGCGACCAGCGCGTCCAGGCGGGAGCGGGCGGCGCCGCTGTCCACCGACCGGGCCGCGAGGGCCACCCCCTCCTTCAGCTCGCGGGCCTTGGCGCCGGCGACCAGTGCGGCGGCCGCGTTCATCAGCACGATGTCGCGGCGCGGCCCGGGCTCGCCGCCCAGCACGCGGCGGATGATCTCCGCGTTTTCCTGCCGGTCCCCGCCCTGCAGATCGGCGATGCTGGCGCGCGGCATCCCGAAATCCTCGGGACGGACGCGCGTGGTGCGCACCACGCCCTCGTGCACCTCCGCGATGTGGCTCTCGCCGGTGTTGGAGATCTCGTCGAGCCCGTCCGCGCCGTGGACCACGAACGCGCGGATGGTGCCGAGCTCGGCGAGCACGCGGGCCAGGGGCTCGGTGAGGCCCGGCGCGTAGACGCCGATCACCTGCGCGTTGGCGCCCGCGGGGTTGGTGAGCGGCCCCAGCATGTTGAAGACGGTGCGCACGCCCATCTCGCGGCGCGCCGCCATCACGTGCTTCATCGCGGTGTGGAGCAGGGGGGCGTAGAGGAACCCGATCCCGACCTCCTCCACGCAGCGCGCCACCTTGGCCGGACCCAGCTCGATGTTGATGCCGAGCGTCTCCACCACGTCCGCGGAGCCGCACAGCGACGACACCGACCGGTTGCCGTGCTTGGCCACCTTGAGCCCCGCGCCCGCCACCACGAAGGCGGTGGCGGTGGAGACGTTGAAGGTGCCGGAGGCGTCGCCGCCGGTGCCGCAGGTGTCGATCAGCATCTCGCGGTCGGTGCCGGTCTGGGCCACGAGATCGTGGCCGCGGATCGGCACCTTCACGACCTTCCGGCGCATGACCTGGGCGAAGCCGATCAGCTCCTCGACGGTCTCCCCCTTCATGCGCAGCGCGGTGAGGAAGGCGGCGATCTGGGCGTTGGTGGCCGCGCCCGACATGATCGCCTCCATCGCGGCGGCCGCCTCGATGCGGGTCAGGTCGCGCCGGTCGACGAGGGCGCGCAGCGCCTCGGTGATGATGGGGCTGGTCACGCGCTCGCTCCCGGCCGTCCCCCGCCCGCACGCTCCACGGTGACGATGGCCTGCAGCACGTCCTGGATCTGGAGCGGCTTGGACAGCACGAGGTCCACGCCGTTGGTCCGCAGCTCCTCCGGCGCCACCTCCACGCCGAACCCGCTCATCATCACGACCGGCACCTCCGGAGACTTCGCCTTCACCGCGCGCGCCACCTGCCACCCGGTCATGCCGGGCATGGCCAGGTCCGTGAACACCAGATCGAACGGGTCGCCGGCGAGCAGGTCCAGCGCCGCCTGCCCGCTGTCCGCGACCACCGCCGCGTGGCCGGCGGCGGTGAGGATGTCGGCCACCACGTCGGCCACCTCCTCCTCGTCGTCCACCACCAGGCAGCGCAGCGACCGCGACGGATCTACGGCGGGCGCGGGCGCGGGCGCCGCCTCCGCGATCCGCTCGGTGGCGGGGAAGACGAGGCGGAACGTGGTGCCGCGTCCCTCCTCGCTCTCCACCGTGATCCGGCCGTTGTGGCGGGCCAGGATACCATACGCCATCGACAGCCCGAGGCCGGTGCCCTTCGGTCCCTTGGTGGTGAAGAAGGGATCGAAGATCTTCTGCCGGATCGCTTCCGGGATGCCGGTGCCGGTGTCGGACACCTCCACCTCGACGTGCCCGTCCACCACCCGCGTGCGGAAGCCGAGACGCCCGCCCCGGGGCATCGCGTCCACCGCGTTCAGCACCAGGTTCGTGAAGGCCTCCCGCAGCTCGGCGGGATCGCCCGCGACCTGCGGCAGGCGCTCCGCGAGGTCCGTCTCCACCTCGATCTCCACGCCCCGGCGGCGCGCGTCCTGTCGCCACATCGACTCGGTGGCCTCCAGGACCTCCTGCACCACCTGGTTCAGGTCCACCGGGACCGCGGGCTGGTCCCGGCGGATGCCGGTGAAGTCCTGGAGCCGGCGCACGGTGCGCGCGCCGTCCATGGCCGCGCGCTCGATCACCTGCAGCCACCGGCGCAGCTTCACGTCCTGGACCCGCTCCAGCAGCAGCTGGGCCCGCCCCAGGATCGAGGCGAGCACGTTGTTGAAGTCGTGCGCCACCCCGGACGCCATCTCGCCCAGGGCGCGCAGCTTCTCGGAGCGCACCAGCTGGTCCTGGGCTGCGGCCAGCTCGCCGAAGGCCCGGCTGCGCTCCTCGTAGAGCCGCGCGCTGCGCAGCATCAGGGCCGCGAGGTGGGCGATGTTCACGATCAGACGCTCGTCCGCCTCGGTGAACGGGCGGTCGGGGCTGCGCAGGGACAGCACGCCCAGCACCCGATCTCCGGCGGTCATGGGCACGATGAGGCAGTAGGGCATGTCGATGGCGGCCGGCACCGGCGCGATCCCGTATCGCGTGCAGTCGGCCACGTAGTCCGTCGTGCGCAGCGGCCGGCCAGTGTCGAACACGAGCCCCGAGAGCCCGGCCTGTCCGCGGGCGTAGAAGCGCGGCTCATCGTGGTCGCGCCGCTGCCCGTCGCGCACGCGGAGGACGACCCGCAGGATGTCCTGCTCCTCGTCGTGCAGCACCACCGCCATGCTCCGCACCTCGAGCACGCGGGCGATCTGCTGGTAGACCGTGTCGAGCAGGCCCGCCTGATCGAGCTGGCCGGTGACCGAGCGCGAGAGCTCGTGCAGGACCGAGAGCTCCTGCACCCGCCGGTGGTTCTCCTGGAAGAGGCGCGCGTTCTGCAGGGCCACGCCGGCCTGGCTGGCCACCGCCTCCATGAGCCGCATCTCGGCCTCGCTCAGGTCGCGCGCCTGCGTCAGCCAGCCCGCGACGAAGCCGCCGATCATCTGCTCCTGCGCCACGATCGGCACGAAGAGCACGGTGCGGAGCGGCGCCGCGCGCCGCAGCACCGCGGCCATCCGCGGATCGTTCGCCGCGTCGGTGGAGAGCATCGGCTGCCGCCGGCGCGCCGCCTCCCCGAAGAACGGATCGTCGGCCAGCCGGATGCGCACCTGCCGGAGCGCGGCCAGGCTCTCCGGCGGCACGTGGTACCCCGCGAACGGCACCAGCGTCTCGCGGTCGTCCTCCAGCAGCCACACCGCGCCGGTGTCGGCGCCCAGCCCCTTGGTGACGTGCCGCAGGAACTGGCGGCCGAGCGCGTCGATGTCGAGGGTGGACGCCAGCGCCTGGCTGACCGAGAGCAGAATCTCCGTCTCCTGGAGCTTCTGGGCGGTCTGGCGCGTCAGCTCCGCGTTCTCCATCCCGAGGCCCACCTGGGCCGCCACGCCCTCCACCAGCCGCACCTCGGACTCGCTGAACTCGCGCCCGGTCTGCCACCAGACCAGGAAGATCGCGCCCACCGGCTCGCCCCGCACCGTGGTGGGCGCGAAGAGCACCGAGTGCGGCGGGATGCCGTCGAGGGACGCCGGGTCGAAGCGCGGGTCGGCGTGGGGGTTGCCGCTCCAGGCCGCACGCCCGTCCCGCCAGAGCCGGCCCAGGTCCGGGAAGCGGGAGAGCACGAACGGGCGCGCGGCGAACCGTTCCAGCAGCGCCTTGGGCACATGGTGCCCGGCGAGGGCGATCAGGGCGTCGCGCTTGGGGTCGAGGGTGTAGATGCCCACCGTGTCCGCCCCGAACGCGTCGCCCACCGTGCGGGCCACCGCGCGCATGACGTTGCCGGGCGAGTCCGGGCGCGAGAGCGCGTGGCCGACCGACAAGAGGGCGGTGGTCTCACGCAGCCGCTCCTGCACCTGGGTGTAGAGGCCGGCGTTGGTGAGCGAGAGCGCGACCTGCCCCGCGATGGCCATCGCGAGGTCCACCTGCCACGGCTCGATCTTGACCGGCCGGTCCACGTGGTCGAGCAGCATGACCCCGATCACCTCGTCCTGGCGGATCAGGGGCAGCGCCACCGCGGACTTCACCCCGAAGGCGGCCACCCACTCCGCGGGCACCAGGTCGCTCGCGGCCGCGTCCTGCACCACCACCGGGCGTCGGGTCTGCACCGCCCGGGTGTGCAGGGGCGGATCCTGCGGGAGGGCGTGGGCGAGGCGGCGATACTGCTCCCAGCGCGCGGGGTCCTGCCGGCCGTCCGCGAACTGGGACATGAGCGGCACCACCCGGCCGTTCTCCCAGCGCTGGATCGAGCAGCGGTCCACCCGGCAGAGCTCCGCGATCTTCCGGGTGACCTCGCGCAGCAGCCGCCGCGAGTCCAGGGTGGAGTTCAGGATCTCTGCGATCTCCAGCAGCGCGCGGCTCTCCTCGAGGCGCCCGCGCGTCTCGCCGTAGAGCCCCGCGTTGCGGATGGCCACGCCGGCCTGCGCCACGAAGCTGTCCAGGACCTGCCGGTCGTCGGGTCCCAGCTGGATGGGAGCGCGGCCGTTCAGGCTGAGCACCCCCTGCAGCGTGTCCTGCGCGATGATCGGCACCGCGAGCAGGCTCGTGATCCCGTGGCGGGCGGCCCATTCCCTGCCCGCGAAGCGCGGGTCCTGCTGCACGTCGTCGATCGCGAGCGGCGCTCGGTTCAGGGCCGCCCAGCCCGCCGCGCTCTCGCCGAATCCCACCTGCTGGTGCGGGAGGCCCAGGCCCTGGGGATCGGCGGTGGTCCGGACGGTGAGGCGCTGCGCCGGCTCGTCGACCACGTAGAAGATGGCCTGCGGCACCCCGATCAGCTCCACCGCCGCCGCCGCGATCGCCTGCAGCACCTCGTCCATGTCGAGCGACGACGAGACCACGTGCGCCAGGTGGGTGAGGCTCCGCAGCCGCGTGGCCCGCTGCTCGAGCGCCTCGTACAGGCGCGCGTTCTCCAGCGCGGAGGCGAGCTGGTTGGCGAAGACCGAGAGGTACTCGATCTCCCGATCGCCGAAGCGCGAGCCACGGGGCCGGTAGGCCACCAGGGCCCCGCGCACGTGCTCGCGGATCAGCGGCACCGCCAGGATCGCGCGGCCGCCCACCTCCTCGATCCATCCCCGCGCCTCGGCGCTCAGCTCCACGGTGGGATCCGCCAGCACGTCGGGGGTCCACACCGGGCGCCGCTCGCGCAGCGAGCGGCCCACGACCCCCTCGTCGATCCGGAGGGGACGCGCGCGCCGGGTCAGCGGGCCCGAGTACTGCCCCTGCCCCGCCGCGAGGCGCACCCGATCGGTCTGCCCGATCTGCAGCCAGATGGCGAGATCGGGCATGCCGAGGGCCTCACGGGCCTGCGTCGTGACCAGCGACAGCACCCGCTCCTCGTCGAGGGTCGAGACCAGCACCCGCCCGAGCTCGGCCACCGCCCGCATGCGGCTGGCCTGGTCGGAGGCCTCGCGGTAGAGGCGCGAGTGGTCGATCGCGATGGCGGCCTGGCCCGCGAAGGTCTCGGCCAGCTCCTGCTCGCGGGCGGTGAACGGGCGGCGGCCGCGGAACACGAGGACCCCGATGGGCCGCTCGCCGACCAGCAGCGGCACCCCGAGGAAGTGGGTGTAGCCATGGCGCCGGCCCGCCGCGAGGTGCTCGGGCAGCACCGCGGCGTCCTCCAGCTCGCACATCAGGGTGTGCCCCGACGTCAGCACCCGGCCGCTCAGGCTCTCGCCGGCCCCGATCCGCGTGCGGGTCATGGTCTCGGCGGCGGTGCCGAACACGCCGGCCACCACCAGCTCGTCGCCGTCGAGCAGGCGGAAGCCCGCGTTGTCGACCTCCAGGAGCCGGGCCGCCTCCTCCGCGATGGAGCCGAGCAGGGCCTCGGGCGCGGCAAGGGCGCCGATCTTCTTGTTGACCTCGAGCAGCGAGGACAGCGAGGCCTTGCGATCGCGCTCCTGCGCGAACAGGCGCGCGTTGTCCAGGGCGACCGCGGCCTGGCCCGCCAGCGCGCTCATGACCGAGATCTCCCGCTCGGACGGGGTGTGGGGCTCCCACCAGTACGCGGCGAGCGCGCCGAGGACCTCGCCCTTGCTCACCAGCGGCACCGACAGCACCGCCCGGTAGCCCTCGTGCACCACCACCGCCCGGGTGGCCTCGCTGAGCGAGACCGCGGGGTCGTTCAGGATGTCGGACGTCCACACCGGCCGGCGCTGCTGGGCGGCCCGGCCGGTGGTGCCCTCGCCGAGACGCACCTGAACCGATCGGAGGAACCGGTCCGAGAGCCCGCGTCCCCGCTCGTAGCGCAGCACGCCGGTGGCCGGATCGAGGCGCGACACGCCGAGCGCGGCCACGCCGAGCAGGGCCTGACAGCGATCGACCACCAGGTCGAGCACGCGGTCCACCTCGAGCGTCGAGCTCACCACCCCGCTCACCTCGAGCAGGGCCTGGTACTGGGCCGCGTTCCGGGTGGCCTCGTCGAAGAGACGCGCGTGCTCGAGCGCCACCGCGGCCTGGGTGGCGAAGTCGGTCAGGGTCGTGAGGTCCTCGTCGGTGAACGGGGCCGCTCCCGGGCCACGGCCCGCGGTCATCACGCCGAGCGCGCGGCCGCCCGCCATCAGGGGCGCGGTGAGCAGCCGGCTCGTGAACGGCACGAACTCGGCGATCGCGTGGGGCGAGGACGGGTAGTCGTTGACCATGATCCCGCCGCCCGTCTGCATCGCGGCGCCCGCCACCCCGGCGCCCACGTCGAGGTGCAGGTCGCGGATCCAGTCCCCGATGTCCGACCACGCGCGCGGGCGCAGCACGTCGCCCTCCAGCATGTAGAGCGCCGCGTAGCCGCCGCCGATCAGCCGCTGGGCCGAGCGGGCGATCACCACCAGCAGCTCCTCGGTGTCGAGCTGCTCGGAGATGTGCCGCTCGATCACCCGCTGGGCCTCGAGCCGGCTCAGGCGGGCCGCGGCCATGTCGCGCAGGCGGGCACGCTCGACCGCGAGCCCCACCTGCTGGGCCACGCTGGACAGGATCTTCATCTCCTCGTCGGAGAACTCCCGCTTCTCCTGGGACACCAGGGCCATCACGCCCCACGTCTGCTCCTCGACCGGGATCGGCATCGCGAGCTGGGTGCGGTGCGCCCGCTCCGCCGCCATGCGCCGCAGGCCCTCCTCGGAAGGCGGCGCCGCGTCGAGGTGCGTCACCAGGATCTGGTTGGTGCGGACCGCGTCGCCGATGCGGGAGCCCGCCACCGGGCGCACCCGCGAGGTCTCCACGAAGCGGGGATCGAAGCCGCTGCCCGCCACCATGATCAGCTCGCGGCCGGAGGCGTCCAGCTGGTACACGCTGCCCACGTCCATGCCGGCCAGCCCGCGAACGACCTCGAGCGTCTCGCGCGCGGTGGTCTCGAGGTTGGCGCCGCGGCCGATGGTGGTGGCGATCGCGTTGAGGGCCTCGAGCTCCCGGTTGCGCCGCTCCAGCACCACGCGGGGGTTCTCCATCGGGGGGCCCCCGGCGGCCGCGCGCGGCCGGCTCGACGAGGGCAGGAACGCCAGCACCACGCCCCCCAGCACCACCACGCCCGCCGCGAGCAGGGCCAGGAACTCGCGGGCGAGGCGCCGCTCGGCGGCCGCGAACTCCTGCACCGGGAGCGCCACCCACAGCGAGCCGTCGGGCGACTCGCCCGCCGGGCTGGGGAGCCGGCGCAGCGCCCAGGCCTGGCCGCCCACCGTGGCGATGCCCGAGCCGGTGGCCGCGGTCCAGCCGGTGGTCGGCAGGTCACGGCGGCTGGCGCCGAGGACCCGATCGCCGGCGAGGAACAGCACCGCCGGATGCGCGGGCAGCCGCTCGAGCGACGGCCCGAGGCCGTCGAGTCGCCGGCCGGCCACCACGGTGCCGGCGGCGCCGAAGGGGGCGCGCTCGGTCGCACCGGTGATGGGCGTGGCGATCAGGAAGTAGGGTCGGCCGCCCGCGAGGCGCAGCACGAGGGTCGGCTCGCGTCCGCCCGCGGTCACCCCGGGCAGGCTCGGCGGCGGACCGGCCGGCACCTGCACGAGCGGGGCGCCCTGTCCGTCGCGGATCACGATGAAGTCGGCGAGGCCGTCCTGGGTGATGGCGAGCACCCGCGGCGAGGCCCCGCGCGCCAGCGTGGCCCAGTCGCCCTTGGCCACGCCCTCGACTACTGCGGGGTCGCGCGCCAGCAGCAGGGTCTCGCGCCGGAGCGCCTCCTGGTAGTCCGCGACGAGGACGGTGACCGCGTCCACCGTGCGGGCGATCCCGTCGTCGCGCGTGCGGCCCAGCTGGCGGGCCGCGCTCACGTAACCGAGGGCGGCCAGGATCCCGAGGGGGATGGCGAGCAGCAGGAACGGGACGACGAAGCGCCGGGCGAAGCGGCCCACGCGCCTATTCTGGGGCCGTCGGCCGGCTAAATGAACAGGTTTTTCAGGACCCTAGGCCGTCTCTAGAGGCCGAGATACGCCTGCTTGATGTGCCCGCTGGCGAGCAGCTCCTCCCGCGAGCCGCCGAGCCCGGTCCGGCCGTTCTCCAGCACGTAGCCCCGGTGGGCCAGCTGCAGCGAGCGGAGCACGTTCTGCTCGACCAGCAGCACGGTGAGCCCTTCCCGGTTGATGCGCGCCAGGTCCTCGAAGATCGTCTTCACCAGCATCGGCGCCAGCCCCAGGCTCGGCTCGTCCAGCACGAGCAGGCGCGGGCACGCCATCAGCCCCCGGCCGATCGCGCACATCTGCTGCTCCCCGCCGGAGAGGGTGCCGGCCAGCTGCGCCTCTCGCTCGAGGAGGCGCGGGAAGAGCTCGAACACGCGCGCCAGGGTCTGCGGCCGGGCCTGCCGGGCCGCGCGCGTGCGCGCCCCCAGCTCGAGGTTCTCCCGCACCGTCATGGTCGGGAAGAGCTGGCGGCCCTCCGGCACGTGCGCGATGCCGCGGGCCGCCACCTCCGCGGGCGGCAGCCCGTCGAGCCGCCGGCCGTCGAACTCGATCCGGCCCCGGCGGACCGGCAGGAGCCCGGTGAGCGCGCGGAGGGTCGTGGTCTTGCCCGCCCCGTTCGCGCCGATGAGGGCCACCACCTCGCCCTCGCGCACTTCCAGCGAGACGTCGCGAATCGCGGTCAGGTCGCCGTAGCCGACCTCGATGCCCTCAATGCGCAGCAGGGACATAGGCCTCGCCCAGGTAGGCTTCGATCACCCGGGGGTCGTTCGCGACGGCGGCGGGCGCGCCGTCCACGATCTTCTCGCCGAAGCTCAGCACCACGATCCGGTGGGAGAGCGTCATGACCGCCCGCATGTTGTGCTCGATCAGCAGGATGGAGACGCCCGCCTCGTTGATCGAGCGCACCAGGGCCAGGATCGCCTGGATCTCGGTGGGGTTGAGGCCGGCCATGACCTCGTCGAGCAGCAGGAGCGTGGGCCCCGTCGCGAGCGCGCGCGCCAGCTCGAGGCGCTTGCGGTCGGCCAGCGTCAGCCCCGCCGCCGGCTGTCCCGCCTTGGCCGCCAGCCCCACCTGCTCGATCACCGCGCGGGCGCGCGCGGCCGCCTCGGCCATCCGGGGTTGACGGGCCAGGGCCCCCACCCGCACGTTCTCCAGCACGGAGAGATGCGGGAACGGGCGGACGATCTGGAACGTGCGGGCGAGTCCGAGCGCGCAGATCGCGTGGGGCTTGAGCCCGGTGATCGATCGCCCCTCGAACCGCACCTCACCCGTATCCTGCGGCAGGAAGCCCGAAAGCAGGTTGAACACGGTGGTCTTGCCCGCTCCGTTCGGCCCGATGAGGCCCAGCACCTCGCCGCGGGCCATCTCGAACGACAGGTCCCGCACCGCGTGCAGCCCGCCGAAGCGCTTGCCGAGCCCGCGCACCTCGAGCAACGGCGCCGCGCTCATCGGGCCGCCGACCGCAGCCAGAGCCGCCGCAGCGCCGGGTAGGCGCCCCGGGGCAGGAACAGCACCACCGCGATCAGCAGGAGACCGTAGGCCACCAGGTGCGCGCCCGACCATCCGCCCTGCCCGAGATAGATCCGGGAGGCCTCGGCCAGCGGGCTCAGGATGAACGAGCCCAGGATCGGCCCCAGCACCGTGCCGGCGCCGCCCACGATGGGCCGGATGATGATCTCCACCGACAGCGGGATGCCGAACACCGAGTTGGGCTGCAGCGAGAAGAGGTAGAAGGCGTAGAACGTCCCGCCCACTCCGGTCAGGAACGAGGAGACCACCATCGCGAGCATCTTGTAGCGGAAGGTGTTCACCCCGAGCGCCTCGCACGCCTGCTCGTCCTCCCGGATCGCGATCAGGAAGGCCCCGAAGCGGCGCCGTTCCATGGCGGCCACCACGCCGGTGGCGATCAGCATGAGCCCGAGCGCGATGTAGTAGTAGGCGCGGTTGTCCTGGAACTGGAACTGCCGCGGGTTGCCGGTGAACGTGATGTAGTAGCCGAGCGCGCCCCCCACCGCGTCGGTGTTGAGCGTCACGATCCGGCAGACCTCCGCGAAGGCGACGGTCAGCAGCACGAAATAGAAGCCGCGGAGGCCGAAGCGGAAGCCCAGGTAGCCCACCAGCGTGCCGAGCCCCGCCGAGAGCGTCCCGCCCACCAGCATGCCGAGCCACGGGGTGAGCCCGGCCTGGGCGGACAGCAGCGCGGAGGCGTAGGCCCCGATGCCCACGAAGGCGGCATGGCCCGCCGACAGCTGGCCCGCGTAGCCGCCCAGGATGTTCCAGGCCTGGCCGAGGAAGGCGTAGAAGAAGATCAGGATGAACACGCTGATCGCGTAGGAGTCGAGCCAGGCCGGCAGCGCCAGGAGGAGCACGAGCGCGGCGAGCGCGAGCCACCTCACGTGACCGTCCTCCCGAAGAGGCCTGCGGGCCGGACGAGCAGGATCAGGATGAGCAGCGAGAAGCTCACCAGCTCCTTCATCGAGGGGCTCAGGAACACCGCCCCCAGCGACTCCGCCACCGACACGAGCAGCCCGCCCAGGAACGCGCCCGGCAGGCTACCCATCCCGCCGATGATCACGATGTTGAACGACGCCACCGAGAGCCCGAGCCCGCCCGCGGGCTGGAAGGGCAGGATCGGCGACACCAGCGCCCCCGCGGCCCCGACACATGCGGCCCCGATGCCGAAGGCCACCGCGTACACGCGGCGGACGTCGGCGCCGATCACCCGCGCCCCGTACAGGTTGTCGGCGGCGGCCCGCATGGTGCGGCCGAGATCGGTGCGGGTCAGGAAGAGATAGAGGGCCAGCGTGAGCAGCATGGCGAGCGCGAACGTGACGAGCCGGGCCACGTCCACGAACACCGGCCCCAGCCACACGGTGGCTGCCCGCAGCGGCGAGCGCACCCGCTGGGGGTCGGGGCCGAAGGCGACCAGCGCCGAGTTCTCGAGCACGAGCGCCACCCCGAGCATCAGGAGGATCTGCATCTCGTGGGGCGCGTCCACGATGCGGTCCACGAGGACGCGCTGGACGAGGTAGCCCAGGACGAAGAGCGCGGCCGCGCAGACCACGAAGCCCACGTAGGGATCGATCCCGGCGCGGGTGGCGAGGAGCCAGGCGAGGTACATCCCCCACACCATCATGTCGCCGTGGGCGAAGTTCACCACCCGCATCACCCCGAAGATCAGGGTGAGCCCCACCGCCATGAGGCTGTAGACGCCGCCGAACAGGAGCCCGCTGAGCAGGCTCTGAGCGATGAGCGCCGCGTCCAGGCGACTTACGCCTTGGGACGCGGGAACACGAACTTCTGGACCGCGGCCTCCCGCGGCCACACCGCGACCGGCTTGCCGCCCAGGATCTGGATCATGGTGGTGACCGCGTTCGGGTTGTCCCCGAGCTCGTTGAAGGTCACCGGACCCGCGTACTGCATGAGGCCGCCGCTCCAGTTCGTCTTGCGGAGGGCCTCCACGATGGCCTCCGGATCGGTGGACTTCGCCCGCTCCAGCGCGTCGGCGATCAGCATCATGCCGTCGTAGGAGTAGCCGGAGTTGGTGTCGAAGGTCTTGCCTCCCGAGCGCTTCAGGTAGTCCTCGGCCACCTTCTGGGTGCGCGGGTTCTTGAAGTTGGCCCACGGCAGGCTGCTCATGACGTACTCGAGGTCTTCCTTCAGCACCGCGAGCTGGCCCGCCTCGTAGAGGCCCGGGCTGCCCGGCCCCACGATGCCCATGATGTCGAGCCGCTGCTTGCGGATCTCGGGCAGGAGGAGCTGCGCGCTCGCCGGCCGGGTGATGGGCGCGATGATGTCGGGCCTGGCCGCCTTGGCGCGCGAGACCTCGGTGGAGAGATCCTGGGGCGGCTCCGGCCACGGGATGACCTCCACGATGTCCCACGACGGCCTGGCGGCGGCGTGCGCGGCCTGGAACCCCTTGGCGTTGTTCTGGCCGAAGAGGTCGTTGCAGTACATCAGGACCACCCGCTTCGGAGAGACCTTGGCCTCCTGGAACACCTCGGTGAAGTACTGCACCGCCTTCTTGCCGAACGAGGAGCCGGTGGGGAAGTTCCGGTAGACGTACTGGGTCTTCTGCTGCCCTTCCTTCACCGCCTTCGCCACGTTGGCGGTGATGGAGTCGGCGGCCGCGATGTCCACCAGGAACGGCACCCGCCGCTGCTGGGCCACCGGCACCATGGCCTGGGTCGAGCCCGAGTCGAACGAGCCCATCAGCATCTGGGCCCCCTGGTTGATGACCCGCTCCGCCTCGGTGCGCCCGATCTCCGGCTTGGTCTGGGTGTCGCCCAGGATGAGGTCGATCTTCATCCCGTTGAGCGACTTGATCCCGCCCGCCGCGTTGATCGCGTCGGCCGCCATCTGCGCCCCGAGCCGGCAGGCCTGTCCCGGCTCCGCCAGCGGTCCGGTGATCGGGTGGATCACGCCCACCTTGAAGGTGGGCACCTGGGCGCGCAGCGCCGCCGGAAAGCCGAGGACGGCGGCGCCCGCGGCGGCGGCGCTCCCCTTCAAGAACGAGCGGCGTTGCACTCGAGACGCGCCGGAACGATCGCTCATCGATTCCTCCATGACGTCGGGCGTGAAAAGATCATCAGGACTTGCCCAGGAGCTGCTGGGCCATGACCATGCGCTGGATCTGGTTCGTGCCCTCGTAGATCTGGGTGATCTTGGCGTCGCGCATGAAGCGCTCCACCGGGAACTCGCGGGTGTAGCCGTAGCCGCCGAAGATCTGCACCGCGTCCGTGGTCACCTTCATGGCGGTGTCGGAGGCGAGGCACTTGGCCGCGGAGGCCTCGAGCGCGGTGCCGGTGACCCCGTGGTCGATCAGGCCCGCCGCGTGGTGCACCACCAGGCGCGAGGCGTGCACCGCCATCGCCATGTCCGCCAGCATGAACTGGATGCCCTGGAACTGCGCGATCGGCTGGTCGAACGCGCGCCGCTCCTTGGCGTAGGCGACGGCGGCGTCGAGCGCGGCCTGGGCGATACCCACCGCCTGGGCCCCGATGGTGGGGCGCGACTGCTCGAGGGTCCGCATCGCGATCTTGAAGCCCGCGCCCTCCTCGCCGAGCCGGTTCTCCACCGGCACCTCGCAATCGCTGAAGTGCAGCGCCACCGTCGGCGAGGCGTGGATGCCGAGCTTGCGCTCGGCCTTGCCCACCGTGAATCCCTTCATGCCGGGCTCGACCAGGAGGGCGGTCACCCCCCGCGCCCGCTGGCCCGGGTCGGTGGTGACGAAGACGGTGATGACCCCCGCGTGCGAGCCGTTGGTCACCCACATCTTGGAGCCGTTCAACACGTAGCGGTCGCCCTTGCGCACCGCCCGGCAGGTCATCGCGGCCGCGTCGGAGCCGGAGCCCGGCTCGGAGAGCGAGAACGCCGCGGTCATCTCCCCGGTGGCGAGGCGCGGCAGGTAGCGCTGCTTCTGCTCCTCGGTGCCGGCGATGACGATCGGGTAGCCGCCCAGGTTCTGGACCAGGAAGATCGTGGACGTCGAGGCGCACGCCCACGCCACCTCCTCGGCGGCGAGGCAGAACGCGACCGAGCCGGCCGCGCTGCCCCCGTAGGCCTCCGGGATGTGGAGGCCCATGAGCCCCTGCTGGCCCAGCAGCTTCAGCTGCTCGTGCGGGTATTCCCCGGTCTCGTCCACGTGCGCGGCGAGCGGCGCGATGCGCTCCCGCGCGATCTCGCGCGCCAGGGCCCGGACCGCCCGCTGCTCGTCGGTGAGGTAGAAGAGGTGGTCCATGGTGCCGGCTGCCGCTCCCTACTTCCGGGTGTAGTCGTAGAAGCCGCGCCCGCTCTTGCGTCCGAGCTGGCCGGCCATGACCATGCGCTTGAGCAGGGGCGGCGGCGCGTAGCGCGGCTCGCGGTACTCGTCGAACATCACCTCGGCCACGTACATGGTGGTGTCGAGCCCCACCAGGTCGAGCAGGGTGAACGGCCCCATCGGGTAGCCGCACCCGAGCTTCATGGCCTGGTCGATGTCCTCGAGCGTGGCGAGGCCGCTCTCGTAGACCCGGATCGCGTCGAGCAGATACGGCACCAGCAGCCGGTTCACGATGAACGCGGTGGAGTCCTTGGTGCGGACCGGCACCTTGCCCACCGCCTGCACCCACTCGTAGGCCGCGAGCACGGACTTCTCGTCGGTGAGAATGGTCTGCACCACCTCCACCAGCTTCATGAGCGGCACCGGGTTGAAGAAGTGCAGCCCCAGCACCTGGGCCGGCCGCCGGGTGGCGGCGGCCATCGCGGTGATGTTGCAGGAGGAGGTGTTCGAGGCGAGCAGGGCGTGCGGCGGGCAGATGCGGTCGAGCTTGGCGAAGGTCTCGTTCTTGAGCGGCTGGTTCTCGGTGATGGCCTCGATGACGAGGTCGCAATCGCGGAGGGCCTCGAGACCCACCGCGCCCTTGAGGCGCCCCAGGATCTCGTCGCGCCCCCGCTCGTCGAGCTTCGCCTTGGCGACCAGGGCATCCAGGCTCTTGCGCAGGCCGCCGAGCCCCCGATCGAGCAATTCCTGGCTCGCCTCCACCACCACGGTCGGGAAGCCCGCCTGCGCCGAGACCTGCGCGATGCCCGATCCCATCAGGCCACAGCCCAGCACGCCGACGTTGCGAATGGCCATCGTCCGGTCTCCTGAACAGCGGCGGCCCCGGGAGGGGCCGCGGTCAGTCGCGAGTGGAAGGGATCTGGCTCGGCGGTCAGCGGCGCTTGGCGCGATTGAACGCGGCCAGCGCGAACTCGTGCTCGATGTCGCCGGGCGGGCACGGGTTCGAGACCCTCAGGCTGATCCCGGTCTTCTTGTTCTTCATCGATCCGTCCGGCTGGAGCGCCCAGTCGTCCATCGGAGATGGCTGCGGGGCGAGGGCCTCCCGCTTGACCTCCTCGGTGAACGCCTTCTCGCGGGATTCCGGCAGCCGGCTCACGTTCGTCAGGTTCAGGATGACGGAGGGCGTCGGGCCCGGCTCGGCCGCTCCGGCCCCCGCCGGGAGGGCCAGGGCCGCCGCCACCGTCAGGGCTCCACCCACCAGCACACGCTCGATCATCGTCACGGCCTCCCGGCCCCCATCATACAACTACTTCTGATCCGCCCGGCTCGTCTTCGGCTGCGTCTCGCACAGCCACTGACCGGCTACTCGTAGACGATCAGGGAGTCGATCCGGGTGCCGGCGAGGCGCTCCCGGCCCTTGAGAAACGCCAGCTCGATGAGGAAGGCGGTGCCGACCACCACGCCGCCCAGGCGGGCGATGAGCCGCAGCGTCGCGGCCATGGTGCCGCCGGTGGCGAGCAGGTCATCCACCACCAGCACCCGCTGGCCCGGGGTCACCGCGTCCTCGTGGATGGCGAGCACGTCGCGGCCGTACTCGAGCTCGTACTCCTCCTCGATGGTGCGCGCGGGCAGCTTGCCCCGCTTGCGCACCGGCACGAAGCCGGCCTTCAGCTGATGCGCCAGCGCGCCGCCGAAGATGAAGCCGCGCGACTCGACGCCCACCACCACGTCGACGCGCGAGGTGTGGTAGCGGGCGGCCAGATGGTCGATGACCGCCGCCCACGCGGGCCCGTCGCGAAGGAGGGTGGTGATGTCCTTGAAGAGGATGCCTTCGCTGGGAAAGTCCTTGATGTCACGGATCTTTCCGCGTAGCTCCTCGATGTTCATGCCGCGGGGGATGTTACCCGCCGGCCCGGGACGGCGCAACCCGAAAAACCTCCGCGGCGAGCGTGGCGAGGTCCGGGACGATCAGGTCGGCCCGGGCCGCCGGCGCGCGAAAGCCCGCGGTGTAGTGCGCGGCCCGCATGCCGGCGGCCTGGGCGCCGACGACGTCCGCGTCGGGGTTGTCGCCGATGTGCAGGGCCTCCGCGGGCGCCACGCCGGCCGCCTCGAGCGTGCGGTGGAAGATCCGGGCGTCGGGCTTGCGCACGCCGAGCTCGTCGGAGTAGCTCACCGGACCGAAGTGGTGGAGCAGGCCGTGCCGCTCCAGGACCCGGCGCAGCACCGAGCCCGGCGTGCGGCCGGTGTTGGACACGATGCCGACCATCACCCCGCGCGCGGCGAGGGCCCGGACCGCGTCCGCGGCGCCCGGGCTGAGCTCGGGCGGATGGGCCAGCACCGGCTCGATGTAGCCGGCCAGGGCCGCCGCGAAGGCCGACGGAGCCAGGCGCGCGGCCACGCCGGACCGGTGGGTGTCGAGCACGATCCGCAGCTGCTCCTCCGGGGTGGGGTCGCGGTTGAGGCTCCAGAAGCGCTCGGCGAGCAGGACGCCCGAGCGCTCGTGGATCTCCTCGGCCTCCACCTCGCTCACCGGCTCGCCCGCCTCGTGCAGGGCCCGGCGGATCGCGGCCACCCGCAGCGCGCGCTGAGCCTGCAGGTTGACGGGAGAGTCGGTGACGAGCGTGTCCCAGAAGTCGAACGTGACGAGGCGGATCACGACCCGAAGCGCGGGCGCCGCTTCTCGAGATAGGCGTCCATGGCCTCGCGGGGCTCCCGGGTGGCGAAGGCCTGGCCGAAGGCGTTGACCCCGTACTCCACCGCGGTGCGGAGGTCGGTGTCGCGCCAGCGGACGATCAGCTCCTTCTGCAGCCGCACCGCGCTCGGGGCGCACTCGAGGATGCGCTCGAGGAGCGTGGTGGTCGCCGCCCGCAGCCCCTCCGGCGGGACCACGCGGTTGACCAGGCCCCACTGGAACGCCTGGCTCGCCGAGATCGGATCGCCGGTCAGCAGCATCTCGGCCGCGCGGCCGGGGCCCACCAGGGCCGGCAGCAGCGCGGCCTCGATCACCGACGGGATGCCGACGCGGATCTCGGGCAGCCCGAGGAGCGCGGCCTCGGAGGCCACCCGCATGTCGCAGGCCATCGCCAGCTCGAAGCCGGCCCCGAGGCAGGCCCCGTTCACCATGCACACGGTGGGGAACGGGGCGTCGTGGACCAGCCCGATCGCCTCGTGCAGGCTCGCGATGAACGCCTTGGCGCGGCCGGGATCGAGCTCCCGGAGCACCTGCAGCTGCATGCCGCCGGTGGTCGCGCGGCCCGCGCCCGTGATCACCGCCGCGCGCACGGCCGGGTCGCGTCGCAGCGTCTCGAAGGCGGCCCGGATCCCCTCCACCATCTCGGGCACGATCAGGTTCAGCGGGGGGCGATCCAGCGTGATCCAGGCGCAGGCGCCCTCGCGCGCGACCCGGACGAAATCCGCCATCAGTACCGCTTCATGCGGGGATCGATGGCTCGCGCCCACTGATCGACGCCGCCCTGCAGGTTGACCGCCCGGAAGCCCTGCTGGCGGAGGAACTCGGCCACCGCCGCGCTGCGCACGCCGTGGTGGCAGTACACCACGATCTCGTCGGCGGGGTCGAGCTCGGCGGTCCGGAACTCGATCTCCTCGATGGGGATGTGGGTGGCGTTGTCGAGGCGGCAGAGCGCGGTCTCCCAGTCCTCGCGCACGTCGAGCAGCACCAGCGGCTCGTGACGGTCGAGCCGCGCCTTCAGATCCTGAGGCGTGATGTCGGTCATGGCGTGATCTCCCGGGCGAACGATAGCACGTCAGCGATCGGCGGGCAGCAGCACCGACGTCTCGGGCGAGATCTCGATCTTCACGTCGTCGCCCGGCTTGAAGCCGCGGCCCTGCTGCGCGGACGTCAGCATCTCCACCCGCACCGTGCCGCCCGCGATCGCGATCTCGTAGAACTGGCGCGAGCCTTCGAAGACGTGGCCCGACACCTTGCCGCGGATGCCGCCCGCCGCGCGCTCCGCCTCCTCGACGCGCAGGGCCTCCGGGCGCAGGCAGAGCAGCCCCTGCGCGCCCACCGGCCACGCGTGCCCGCCGGAGGCCACCGGCACCCGGGCCCCGCCCGCGGTCTCCACCACCACCCCGAGGTCGCGCACCTCGATCACCCGCACCGGCAGCAGGTTGGCCGCCCCGACGAACTCGGCCACGAAGCGCGTGCGGGGCCGCCAGTAGATCTCCTCCGGCCGGCCCTCCTGCACGATCCGGCCCTGCTCGAGCACCGCGATGCGGGTGGAGAGCGCGAGGGCCTCCGCCTGGTCGTGCGTCACGTACACCGTGGTGATGCCGACCTCGCGGTGCAGGCGCCCCAGCTCGACCCGGAGCTGGGCCCGCAGGACCGCGTCCAGGTTCGACAGCGGCTCGTCCAGGAGCAGCAGGCGCGGCTCCACGACGAGGGTGCGGGCCAGCGCCACCCGCTGCTGCTGACCGCCCGAGAGCTGCGAGGGCCGTCGCGCCTCGAAGCCGGCGAGCCCCACCCGGGCCAGCGCGGCCGCGACCCGTTCCGCGAGCGCCCGGCCCGACACCCCCCGCTCGCGCAGCCCGAAGGCCACGTTCTCGAACACGCTCAGGTGCGGCCAGAGCGCGTAGTGCTGGAACACCATGCCCAGGTTGCGCTTCCACGGCGGCACCGCGTCGATGACCTCGTCGTCCACCACGATGCGGCCCTCGTCCGGCGTCACGAACCCGGCGAGCAGGCGCAGCAGGGTGGTCTTGCCGCAGCCGGAGGGGCCGAGGAGGGTGTAGAACTCGCCGGGGCGGATCGAGAGCGAGATGTCGCGCACCGCCCACTGATCGCCGTAGCGCTTGCCCACCGACTCCATCCGCACTTCCGACAGCCGTACCAGCGGCGCGTTCATCCGACCTGCTCCCCGCCTCGCGCCCGCCGGCCCGACCGCCGCTCCATGCGCGCCACCAGCGGCACCACCGCCAGCCCCAGCAGCGCCAGCATCAGGTACACCAGGGCGGGCCGCATCCACGACAGCAGGGTGGTCGCGAGCACCGGCCCCAGGAAGGCGGCCCCGATGCGCGACGAGTTCACGAAGCCGATCGCCTCCCCCGAGGCGCGGGCCGCGATGGCGGCCACCGCGAGCGGGAACACCGGCGCGATGCAGAGGACCTGCAGGAAGCGCACGACCCCGAAGCTCCACACGTGCGCCATCGCGCCCAGCAGGGCCAGGCAGCAGGAGGAGCCCACCAGGAACCACAGCACCGCCCGGCGATCGCCCAGCAGGTCGGCCAGGCGCGGGGCCGCCATCGCTCCGAGCGAGGCCGCGATGCCGGTCACGAAGATCAGCATCCCACCGACCTCCAGCGTCGCCTCGGACGGGACGCCGAGCGGCGGCAGGATCTGCGGCAGGATCGAGGTCAGGAAGAAGACCTGGGTCGAGCCGGCCAGCACCACCAGCGCCACCGTGATCAGCTCGCGCAGCGACGTCCGGCGCGCCTCGCCGGCGGCCGCGTCGCGCGGCCGGCCCGCCGGCACGCCCCACGACACCAGCGCCGAGCAGCCCCACAGCATGAACGCGCCGATGACGAACGACTGGCGGAATCCGACGCGCGCGGCCACCAGCGCGCCCACCGCGGGGCCCAGCACCTGCCCGAGCGTCATGCCGGACTGGATGTGGGAGACCTGGCGGCGCACGTCGCCCCCCGAACGGCCGACCATGATGAAGGCGAAGGTGGAGACCGCGCCCATCAACCCGAGCAGCATGCGCGCGAGGAGCAGCTCGGGCAGCGTGCGCGCCAGCGCCATGCCGAGGAAGCCCAGCCCCTGCAGGGCCTGCACCGCGATGAAGCCCCGCTTGGGGTCGATGCGCTCGCCCAGCCGTCCCGAGATCGGCGCGGTGATGACCGTGATGAGCGGGCTGATGCCGAGGATCCACCCGGTCCACCGGAGCGTCGCCGCCTCGTCCAGCGTGGACATCCGGTGGATGTGGAACGGCAGGCTCACGTAGATGAACGACCACGCGAAGGTCCCGATCAGCATCGAGGCCGGCAACACCCATTCCGCGCGGCTCGGCATCGGGCCGTCAACCCCGCAGCAGCGACGCGCCCGCCCGGCGCGCGAGCCGCGTGGCCGCCCAGGTGCCCGTCGCGACCAGGACGATGGCCACCACGCCCAGGGCCGCCCCGGGCCCGCGGCCCACCGCGGACTGCATGTAGAGGTAGACGCCGTAGGCGAGCGGGCCCAGCTCCACCCGCGGCACCAGCAGGATGGTCGCGGAGAGATCCACCGCCGAGCCGATGAACGCGAGCAGGCCCCCGGCGAGCAGGCCGCGTGTCATCAGGGGCAGCGTGATGCGCCGGAACGTCCGCGCGCGGTTGGCCCCCAGGTTCTGCGCCGCCTCCTCCAGCGCGGGGGGCAGCTGCTGGAGCGCGGCGTAGGCGCCCCGCACCGCGTAGGGCAGCCGGCGCACCGCGTACACGACCACCAGCACGCCCCACGTCGAGGTGAGCGGCTCGCCCAGGCCCGGCAGCACGAGGGATCCGAACGCGCGCAGGAAGCCGATCGCGATCACCACCCCCGGGATCGCGAGCGGAACGGTGGCGAGGATGTCGAGCCACCGCCGGCCCGCCACGCGCCCCCGGAGCAGGAGCCACGCGATCACCGCGCCCAGCGCCACGTCGGCGAGCGCGGCGAGGCCCGCGTAGCGGAGCGTGTTGACCACGAACCCCGGCGACCGGACCAGGACCTCTCCGTAGTGCGCGAGGGTGTAGGCGTCGGGCAGCGGGGAGAGGCTCCACACGCGCGAGAGCGAGAGCAGCACCACGCCGGCGTGCGGCAGCAGCGCGGGGGCCAGCAGCAGGAGCGCGAGGGCCCACGCCCCCAGGGCGCCGCGCGGCCCGAGACGCACCGCCGGCGCCTCCCCGCTCCGGCCCGGGCTCGCGTACTCGCTGCGCCCGAGCGCGGCCTTGGAGAGCCAGAGCGCGGCCAGCGAGAGCGCGACCAGGATCACGCAGATGACGTAGCCGTCGACGTCGGTGAGCCCGATGGTGGTCACCCGCACGTAGGCCTGCGGGGCGAGCAGGCGGGTGTAGTCGAGCATGAGCGGGGTGCCGAGATCGTCGATCACCCGCACGAACGCGAGCAGGGCGCCCGCCGCGTAGCCGGGCAGGGCCAGCGGCAGCAGCACGCGGCGATGGAGGCGCAGGCCCGAGCAGCCCAGGTTCTGCGCGGCCTCCTCCAGCGAGCGATCCAGCCCGGCGAGCGCCGCGGAGGTGTTGAGCAGGATGAACGGGAAGTAGTGCAGGCTCTGCACCAGCACCACCCCGGGCAGACCCTCCATGAACGGGATGGTGAACCCGGCGTGCTCGCGCAGCAGCAGGTTCACCGTCCCGCTCCGCCCCAGGATCTGCTGGAACGCCACCGCGCCCACGAACGGCGGCACCACCAGGGGCAGCACGCCGAGCACCGCGATCAGGGTCCGTCCCGGGAACGCGTAGCGCACGGTGAGCACCGCGAGGGGCACCGCGATGGCGCTGCCGATGGCCACCGCGAGCACGCCGGAGAGCAGGGTGTTGGCGAGCGCCTCGCGGAAGAGCGGCCGGGCGAAGAACGCCAGGAGCGGACGGAGCGTCGGCCGACCCGCCTCCACGAACGCCACCGACAGCACCTGGAGCAGCGGGTACGCGATGGCCAGCGCGAGCAGGGCCAGCAGGGCCGCCACGAGCGCGCCCTCCCCCGCCCCGCGCGGCGCCATCAGGCGGTGGCGGGCTGGCTCGACTCGACGGCCGCGGGCTCGGGGTTCATCGGCTGCGCGGCGAAGGTCAGGTACTCGAGGTCGTCCAGCGTCTGCTCGAGGCGATGGTAGGCCCACGCGCAGCCGAGCAGCGCGGCGAGCGGATACCCGAGGCCGTAGGCGCGCGGCCCCACCCACACGGTGGCGATGGTGAAGAGCGCGTTGGCGACGAGGAACACGAACGCGACCTCGGCGGCGGCGCGCCGGCGATCGAAGTAGAGCAGCACGATGCCGCCGAACAGGGCCAGCACGTGGAGCAGCGCGCCCACCAGCCCGCAGCGGAGGATCGCGATCTGCAGCCGGTCGAGGCCGACCCCGCTCGCGATCCACGGAGCGAGCGCCATCGCGAGGAGCGTGACCGGGGCCTGCACCACCAGGAGGCGCCGCAGGCTGTCGCGCAGGCACTCGGTCATGGCCCGCTTGGCCTCCAGCACCTGGCGCAGGGTGCCGTGCTTGGTGGCCACCCCGTAGTACTCGCGATAGCGATCGTAGAAGTCCGTCTCGACGCTGACCAGGAAGATCGCGAGCGACGGCACCACCGAAAGGTAGCACAGGAAGATCGGGGCGTCGTAGATCGAGGCGTGGAACCAGCCCACGATCGGCCGTCCGGTGGACGCGGCCCAGAACACGATGCGATCCACCGCGATGGCCGCGTTGTAGAAGACCCCCGCCGCGATGAGCTCCGGGTAGCGGCGGAAGGCGCGGCCGAGGTCCACCGTCCCGGGCAGGCGCTCCGCGGTGAACTCGCGCTCCACCCGCGCGCACAGCACGAACAGGATGCCGGCCTGGCCCACCAGGAAGCCGCCCAGGTAGCCGGCGGACCCGAGCACGCGCCCGAGGCCCAGGGCCGCGAGCAGGCTCACCGCGTTGCCCACGAAGAACGCGGCCACCACGCTCGCGTAGTCCTGCGCCGCCCCCAGGAAGATCATCACCATCCAGGTGCACGACACCACCACCAGCAGCATGACCCCGAAGACCCGGAGGATCGGATCGAGGCCGGGCATGAGCGCGTACACCAGCGCGCCCAGCGCGAGGTGGCCGAGGGCGGTGGCCGCGATCGTGATGCGGTAGGCGACCACCAGCGCCCCGAGGCGCCCCAGGTAGAGCTCGTCGGCGAGCTCGCGGGTCACCACCATGTGGGCGGCGCCGGTGGTGATCAGCGAGAACGTGTAGGTGTAGACCACCACCGCCTGGAAGCGGGCGTGGGCCGCGTCCCCGATGAGCTCGCGCGAGAGCAGGGCCAGCGAGGCGAGCGTGCAGATCGAGAGCAGCCACGGCCCCGCCGACAGCACCGCGCCGTAGAGGTGCGCGCGGAGCCACCCGCTCGCGCTCTCCTCCACGATCAGGCGCTTGAGGCGGAAGCCGATGCCCGCCATGGGCCTTCAGCGCGCCTGCCGGAGATCGCGGTAGATCTCCCGGTAGCGACGGATGAGATCGGCCTCCTGGTAGTGCGCGCGCACCCGGGCCTGCGCGGCCCGGGCCATCTCCTCGCGGAGGCCGCCGTCCTGGGCCAGGGCCAGGATGGCGCGCGCGGTCGCGGCCGGGTCCGCCAGCCCGGTCACCAGCCCGCTCGCGCCCAGCGCCCGGTCCGCGGGCCCCCGCCCCTCCAGCAGCTCGCGGCACGCCCCCACGTCGGAGGAGACCACCGGGATCCCGGCCGCGAACGCCTCCAGGATCACCAGCGGCAGGCCCTCCGAGATGCTGGTCAGGACCATCACGTCGATGCGCGGGTAGATCGTCTTCACGTCCACCCGCCCGGTGAACTCCATCCGGTCCGCGATGCCGAGGGCCGCCGCGAGCGCGCGACACTCCTCGAGGTAGGCAGGGTCCTCGTCGCCCGGCCCCGCGATCACCGCGCGCGCGCCGGGCACCGTGTTGGTCACGATCTTCACCGCGCGGATGAACGTCTTCACGTCCTTGATGGGCACCACGCGGCCCACGAAGCCGATGCGGAACTCTCCCGGCGCGGGCTCAATGCGCGGCAGGGAGCCCAGCGGGCCGGGATCGATGCCGTTGGGCACCACGAGGGTCTTGGCCGGGTCGGCCCCATCGCGGATCTGGGCCTGCCGGTTTCCCTCGAAGATGGTCACGATCTGGTCCGCGTGCGCGTAGGTGATGCGCGAGAGTCGCTCGAAGAGCCGGGCCCAGAGCTCCTTGAAGAAGCCGGGGCCCGCCGAGAGCGTCATGGGCGCCTGCCGCTGCACGTAGATCCAGTCCGCCTGGTCGATCTCCATGCGGCGCTCGCGCGAGTAGATGCCGTGCTCGGTGAGGAGCAGGGGCCGCCCGCGACGGATGCGGGTCGCCGCGGCCACGAAGCCGGCCCATCCGGTGGAGACGGTGTGGTACACGGAGGCCTCCGGCACCGGGGCGTGGAGCAGGCGGAAGATCGGCAGGTGCGTGAAGCGCCACGTCCAGAAGTAGTCGAGGAACGAGATGTCGGGCGCCCGCGACTCGTACAGGCGGCGCACGATCTCCCACGCGGGCTTGCCGTAGATGTAGTCGTGCACCGACGGGCCCGCCCCCGCGTGGGGTGAGACCTGCCGCAGCAGATCGGCGAGGCCGTCGTTCCGCCCGTCCTTCAGCTCCTCGTGGTAGCGCCACATCGCCTCCCACGCGGCGGGGCCGGCGGCCTCCCCCTTCACCGCCGGCTCGTCGCCGCCGTGGATGCCCACGTCCACCAGGCTCACCACGTTGGGCGGCATGGTGTAGCGCGGTTCGTGCGTCTCGCCGCGGGTGGCCGAGATGTGGAAGATCGCGAACCGCAGCTCGGAGAGGGCGCCGACCAGCTGGTGGATCCATGCCGACACCCCGCCGGTCACGTAGGGGTACGTGCCCTCCAGGATGAGGCAGATGTCGGCGGGCGCCGAGGGCGGCGTCTCGCCGGGCGCGGCCGCGGAGGGCGCGCTCACACGGGCTCCCCCGCCCACCATCGGAGCAGCTCGTCGGCGCGCCCCGCGTCCACCGCCTCCCGCGACAGGGCGGCGAGCTCGGGCCAGCGACCGCGTCGGAAGAGGACCTCGGAGACCAGCAGATCGGCCTCGGTGGACGGCGCCGCCGCGCGCGCCTCCAGCGCCAGCGCCTCCGCCTCCTCGACCCGACCGAGGGCGAGCAGCACCCGGGCCAGGGCGCGGGCGGGCGCCGGCCACTCCGGGCGACGCGCGCGCGCCGCGCGGTACGCCGTCTCCGCCTCGCCCAGCCAGTGGCGGGCCATCGCGGCGTCGAGCAGCCCGCTCGCCTGGTAGGCCAGGCACGCGTCGCCCAGCGCCATCCGGCACTCGGGGGACTCGGGCTCGAGGCGGAGCTGCTCCTGCGCGCGCGTGATGGCGTGGCTCAGGCGCTCCTCGATCTGCTGGAGCGCCCCGGACGCCGCGATCTGGGTGTCGCGATCGGGCGACTGCAGGGCCTCGCGCAGGAGCTCCACCGCGGGGCCGTCGCCCCGCCGGGCCAGCAGGCCCACGCCCCAGCGCTGGATGCGGGGGTCGGCGGCGCGGATGAGGTCGGCCACCGGCTGCACCGACACCTGGCTCTGGAGCCACTCGAACACGCGGTCCACCGGCTCGGGCGTCTGCGCGGGCCCGGGCAGCAAGGCCATCTCCGAGTGCGCGCCCGCGTACATCCCCGAGGGCGGCGCGCGCCGCTGCCAGAGGCGGATCGCGGCGACGCCCGGCAGGCCCAGGCCCGGCAACGCCAGCACCAGCGCCAGCACCAGGAGCCGCTCGTCGCGGCGCGCGCCCGCCAGCCCGCGCCCGGCGAGCGCGGCGGCGGCGGCGTGGGCGAGCGCGGCGATCGCCCACCACCCGGCGGCGGCCAGCGCGAGGGCCAGCGCCTCCGCGAGCGCGGCCAGCGCGGCGATCAGGGGGCGACCCCTCCGGGCCGCTCGCGCACCGCGAGGACGCGCGCCGAGAACTCGAGGTCGCCGTCGCCGTCGGCGTACGGCGCGAAGTGGAAGTTGCGCACCTCGCTGGTGAGACGCTCCACCACCGTCTCCGCGCGGGCCGGATCGGTCTCGGGCAGGATGATGGCGAAGGCGTCCTCGGTGGCGTAGCGGCAGACGATGTCGACGTCGCGCAGGCGCCGGGAGAACACCATGGACAGCACCCGGCCCAGCTCCGCGCGGCGCTCGGGGGCCACCGCCCCGTAGCGGTGGATGCGGAAGATCACCACCGAGAGGGGCCGCCCGTAGCGATCGGCCCGCACCTCCTCCTCGTGGATCCGGCGCTGGTAGTAGGCGTAGGTGTAGGCCCGCACCAGCTCGTCCTCGATCGTGCGCGCGCGCGTCTGCTCGTGGGTGCGCGCGTTCTCCAGCGTGCGCGCACCCCAGTCCGCCACCAGGCCCAGCCGATCGAGGGACGCGGGCGTCAGGCGGAGGAACGGCAGCGAGGTCACGGTCACGCAGCCCAGCAGCGCGCCCTCCTGCCCGGTCATGGGGGCCGCCATCAGCAGGCCGGCGCCCTGCAGGTCCTCGAGCGAGCGGATCGTGGTGAGGTCCCGCACGCTCACCGGGCGTCCGAGGCGCACCGCGAGGCCCACCAGCCCCTCGGTGGGCGCGATCTCGGGCCGGTCGGGCGCCGGGCCCTCCGCCGCCCGCAGCCGCAGGGTGTCGCCGTCGAGCACGTAGCACTGGCAGGCGTCGGCCTGCAGGAACCGGCGCGCGGTGGCCGCGATGGCGGGGTAGAGCCGCTCCGCGTCGAGCGTCTCCAGCGCCCGCGCCGCCGCGTAGAGGCTCGACAGCGACGCGCGCTCGTCCGCCACCCGGCGCTCCAGCTCGTGCTTGGCCTCGGTGGCCGCCATGAAGCGCACCGCCTGATCGGCCAGCTCCTGCTCGAGCGCCTCCACCCGCGCCTCGAGCCCGCGGGTGATGCGCTGCTGGGACTCGCGGAGGGCGCCGAGCCCGAAGCCGGTCCCGATCAGGAGGAGCGGCGTCGCGTAGCGAGCGAGGCTGCGCAGCTCGCTCCAGGTGGCGCCGTCCAGGCGCGCCACCACGCACACCCCCATCGCCGCCGCGGTGACGAGGCCGCTGGTGAGCCCCGCCCGCAGCCCGTGGCGCACCGCGAGGAGCGCCACCAGCGCGAAGGCGGGGTTGGGCGAGACGTCGAGGAAGCCGGGGTCGCGCGGGCGCAGCACCACGTTGACGACGACGAGCAGCAAGAGCCCGGCGCCCAGCTCGAGCAGGGAGGGATGCGCGCGACGAAGCGGGGCCAGCACCCGGCGCTTACCGCGCGGGGGCCTCGCCCAGGGCCCCCGTCAGGTGGGCGGCCATGTCGTGGGCCACCCGCTGCGCGACACGCCCGAGCCCGTCCTCGCGGATCCACGACGAGCCCAGGCGCGCGTGGCTCGCCGTCCACACCACCTCGCCGGAGGTCACGTCGACGAGCCGCGCGGTCACCCCGACCGCGGGCGTCTCGGAGAGGCCCGGCTTGTAGCGGTACTCGGTCACCGCCCCCTGCAGCACGTGGCTCACCTGCAGGATGCGACCGAGGCGCTGCGCGGACGGCAGCCGGCCCGCGTCGGCCGCGTCGAGGTTCTCGCGCCGCAAGAGGTCCGCCACCTCGCTCGGGTCCATCACCGGGGTGGTGCCGGTGGCGAGGATCTCGGAGACCAGCAGGTCGCTCACCGCCTGGCCGGCGCGAAGGGCCGAGGTCTGGTTCTCGAACGGCAGGACCGCGAGGCGGCTCACGCGCGCGGCGCCGGGCTTCACCCACTCCTGCACCGTGCTCGCGCAGCCGACCGGCACCAGCGCCGCGATCGTCAGCGCGAGCGCCCACCAGCGCCGCCGGGCCATCCGTTCTCTCAGCAACGATCTCTCAGTAGAGGATGTCGAGGCGACCGAGGAAGGACTCTTCCTGGCCGCCGATGGTGGTGGACTCGGTGTTTCGAGTATAGAGCACGCGGCCTTCCAGCCAGGGGCGAATTCGCCACCGCGCCTCTCCGGTCACCTCCCACGAGGTCAGCGCGCGATGCAGGTCGCGGCGGCCCACCGAGCCCGCCTGCAGGCGGAGGGCGTTGGTGACGTCCCAGCCCACCACCGCCCCGATCCCGATGATGTCCTCCCGACGAAGGAACGTGACCAGGCTCCGCAGGGGCTCGTCGGCGGTGGGCGTGTACTCGGAGAAGAACACCTGCGGGACGAGGGTGACCTGCACGCGGCTCCGCACCAGCTCGATCTCGGCCCGCCCCGCCGCTTCCCAGCGGTCGCCCAGGTCCTGACCGGAGACGCGGTAGTGCCGGAAGTCGTAGTGGGCGGCCAGCACCACCGGCACGAGCACGCGGCGCGCGAGGTCCAGCGTCACCCGATCGGTGGTGCCGTTGCGCGGGATCGCGACGACCGGATTGGTGAGGAGCTCGCGCACCGCGACCTCGAGGGCGCCGAGGGTCGCCTTGCCGTCGTCGTAGCCCGCCCCGAAGCGCCCGGTGGTCCGGAAGATCTCCTCGCGGCGCGCCGACTCCTCGAGACCCGCCCAGAGCGTCCACCGTGGGGTCGGCTGGAAGCCCACCGTGGCGAGCGCGGTCGCCACCTGCTCCGAGAACGCGGTCTGGGACACCGCGCCGTCCGGACCGCGCACGCGCCGCTGGTGGTAGCTGCCGTAGCGCCCGCCGGCCCGGAGCCACCACCGGTCCCCGAGCCAGCCGCGCCACGCCGCCTCCTCCACGTGATGGGTCGCGCTCTGCTGCAGGAGCGTGTAGTGCGTCAGCTCGACCCGCGGGGCGTGGCCGAGGAGGATCTCCCGGTAGGCGCCCAGCGCGTCGCGGTTGTCGGGATCGCCGTCGATCGCCCCCTCGTAGAGCTCGAGCGCGCGCGTCCAGCGTCCCGCGGCGAGCTCGGCCGCGGCCAGGTCGGCGGCGATCCCGAACTCCCGCGCCTGCTCGCGCGCGATCGCCTCCAGGCTCCGGCCGCCGCGACCCGACGCCGCCGCGGCCAGGTCCAGCCGCGCGCGCAGCCGGCGCAGGCGGGTGGAGGTCGGATCCTCCGCGAGATAGCGATCGACGAGCGGACCGGCCTGGTCCACGAGGCCGGCGTCCACGAGCGTCTCCGCGTACTCCTCGCGCAGGCTCCGGTCCCGGGGATAGCGCTCCAGCAGCGCGCGGTAGCCCGCGATCGCCTCCTCCACCATGCCGAGGCGGGCCTGGATGCGGGGCCGCATGACCTCCGCCTCGGGCGCCTGATCCGCGTCGGCGGGCGACGCGGGCGTGGGCGCGCCGCCCGCCGCGGGCGGGCCCGGCGCCTCGGTGGGAGCGCGCGGGCTCTGGGCCGCCGCCGACGTCGCGGCGAGCAGCACGAGCAGGACCGCGTGCATCAGGCGAGGGGGGCGCACGGGCACGGGCCGGCGGGGCTCAGCGCGCCCGAGGCGGCAGCAGGCGCAGGGCCCGCTCGTACTCGGCCCGCGCGCGCTCCTCGTCGTGAGCGGCGGCGTAGAGCTCTCCCAGCAGGTAGTGCACCTCGTAGTCGCCGCCCTTGACGCGGTTGAAGCGCTCCAGCGCGGCGCGGGCCCCGCGCGCGTCGTGGCTCCAGGCCATGAGCTGGCCCGCCCGCTTGAGCGCCTCGGTGTCGTCCGGCCGCGCCTCGAGGAGCGCGCGATACGCGCGCAGCGCCACGTCGTTGCGCGAGGCGGCCAGGCTCCGGCGACCCACCTCGCGCAGCACCTGGGGATCGCCCGGGCGCGCCCGCATCACCGCCTCCCACTGCCGCAGCGCCGGCTCGGGCGCGCCGGTCCAGTCGTAGAGCTGGGCCAGGGCCATGCGCGCGCGCACCGCCTCCTCGTCGCCGAGGCCGCGCGCGAGCGCCGCCTCGTACGCGGCGATCGCGTCGCCGTGGCGGCCGAGATCGGCCAGCACCGCGCCCGCCTTCACGCTGTACGAGGCGCCCGCGGTGGCCGCGAAGCGGCGATGCACGCGGAGGCCCTCGTCGGGCCGTCCCGCCTTCACCGCGAGCGTCAGGTAGCGCAGCACCACCGATTCGTCCGCGGACGGCCGCTCGGCCAGTGGCTGCAGCAGCCGGAGGGCGTCCGCGGGGCGTCCCAGCTGCTCGGCCGCGTCCACCGCGGCCACGCGCGCGGCGACGTCGTCGGGCCGTCGGGCGAGCAGCCGCTCGGACAGCCGCACCAGGTCCGCCGAGCGGCCCTGGTAGCGGTAGAGCTCGGCCAGCCGCGGCAGCCGGGCCTCGGGGAGCGTCCCCGCGCGATCGAGCCGCTCGTAGACCGCGATCGCCTCCGGCTCCTGCCCGTTCCATTCGTAGAGCTGGGCGAGCTTCAGCGCGGGCGCGGGGGCGGAGGGGGCGCGCTCCACGATCCGGCGCTGGCGCGCGATCGCCTCCGGGAGCCGGTTGGCCCCGACCAGCGCGTCGACCGCCTGGTCGGCATACGGTCCCTCCGGGCGGAGGGCGGCGAGCCGGTCGAGCGCGGCGAGCGTCGCCGCGGCGTCGCCGGTGCCGCGGGCGAGCGCGGCCACCCGCTCCTGGAGCGCGCGGTCCGCGGGCCGCGCCCGGGCGAGGCGCTCCAGGACCGCGAGGGCGCGGCGCGGCTCGTCGTGCCACTCGTAGAGCTGGGCGAGGGCCAGCGCGGTGTCCTCGCGCTCCGGCGCGATCTCGAGCGCGCGCTCGTAGAGCGGGATCGCGTCCGGGCCGCGATCCTGCTCCACCAGCAGCCGACCCAGGGTCACGAGCGCGGCCGGATCGCGCGGCCGCAGGGCCACCAGCTCGCGCTGCACCGCGAGCGCGCGCGGGCCGTCGCCCATGGCCCGGTAGAGCTGGACCAGCTGCTGCCGGACCGCTTCGTCTCGCGGCTCGATCTCGCGGCGGCGCTCGAGCAGCGCGAGCGTCTCCGTCTCGGCCGGCCCGCCCGGCGCGGGCAGCAGGCGGTCGCGCGCCTCCCAGTCGGAGGGCAGCAGGCGCGCGACCACCTTCCACTGCTCCACCGCCTGCGGGCCCTGCCCGAGCGAGTCGTAGACCTGGGCCAGCCATCGCCGGCCCTCGGCGTCGTCGGGCCGGCGCCGGACGTAATCCTCGAGGACCGCGAGGGCCTCCTCCTGGCGGTTGAGGGCCCGGGCCACCGAGGCCAGCTCCGTCACCACCGCGCGATCGGTGCTCTCCAGCGAGGCGAGCTTGCGCAGGGCCGCGAGCTGGCGCTCGCGGTCGGCGGTCCAGAGGTAGTGCGTGACCAGCCGGTCGAGGAGCGGACCGTCCTCCGGACCCGGGTTGACGGTCAGCTCCTCCAGCACCCGCGCCTCCGCGTCGGGCTGCTTGTTCGCCTGGTACACGTCGGCCAGCATCAGCTTCAGGTCACGGCGGCGGGGCAGCGTGCGCACGGCCTGCTCGAGGGTCCCGATCTGCCGCGCGGGATCGCCGAGGGCCTCGTATGCGGTGGCGAGCCCGATCCAGAGCTCGGGGTCCTCCGGCTCGCCGCGCAGGGCCTCCGCGAACATGCGCGCCGCGCGCGCGTACTGGTGGTCGGCCAGGAACGCCCATCCCAGATCGGCGCCCCACGGCACCGAGAGCGCGAGGAGACCGAGCGTGACGAGCACCGCGAGCGCCAGCTTCCAGCGCTCGATCTTCACCCGAGCCGGACCTCCACCGTGCCCGCTTCACCCGCGCGCACCGTGACGCGTCCGTCGGGGCCGCTCCGGGCCCGCTCGCGCCGGCCGCCCGCCCCGTCCCGCACCTCGACCGCGACGTCGCGGTTGCCGCCGAGCCCGCCGATCTCCACCGTCTTCTCCCCGAGACCGGTCAGCGCAAGCGAGACGCCGGCGCCGTCGCGCTTCCACGCGGTCACGCGGTGGCTCGCCTGCACAAGGTAGGGCACCGTGGGCGGCCGCTCGGAGAGCGCGATCACGGCCGGGCCCGGGCCCGCCAGGTGGACGTAGAGCGAGCCCTGGTGGTGGAGGTAGCCGAGCACGCCGCTCGAGCGGGCGAGGTCCAGGTGGGCGCGCGTGTCGTCGAAGCGGACGGTGCCGAGCGCGCCGTGGTCCCAGATGCGCCACCCCTCCGCGGTGCGCGCGATGCGGGCGGTGCGAAATCCCGTCACGATGGCGAGGTACTCGCTGGTGAACAGCCGGGCCAGCGGCTGGCGCAGCACCCACTCGTGCACGGCGTGGAGCGCGGCCAGGGAGGCGACCCGCTCGCCCGAATAGTAGTGGTAGTACACGTTGACCGGGGCCACCCGCCGCGGCTTCTCGGTGTTCTCGAACGTCTCGATGACGTGCCGGAAGCCGTAGAAGGGCCCGGTCCAGAGGCGGGTGTAGAGGTTCTCGTTCGACGCCGAGGTGTAGGTCTGCCAGTGCCGTCCGACCTGGCGCATGAGCGGGGCGACGTGTGCGTAGCCCGGCCATGCCCGGTCGCGCATGGTGTCGCCGCCGTTGATGTTCGGCACCCCCAGGCGATCCAGGATCGCGATCGCCTCCTCGTTGACCCGGGTCGAGCCCGACCACTGGAAGAGCCGCACCCGCTTGCCCGGCGGCAGCAGCCGCTCCTCCATGTAGCGCACCGCGCCGGCGGTCTCGGTCTCCACCGAGTACGGGACGCCGGGCGGCGAGAAGCTGCGCGTGCGCTCCTCCCAGTCGAGCGGGTGGGTGTACGAGTGGCTGCCCGCCTCCACGTTGGGCAGCGCGTAGATGGCGCGGGCCAGCTCGAAGAACTCGGGCGAGCCCAGCAGCGACGGCTCCACCTCCGCGACCACCACCGACACGCTCGTGGGAAGCCGGTAGCGGGTCAGGATCTCGTCGTAGATCACCTGCCCGCTGGAGGCGCCGGGACGCACCTCGGAGCGGTTGCGCAGACCGTCGCCGTCGATGTGGGTGTAGAAGATGCGCCGCCCCGAGAGCGTGGTGGTGTCCGGCCGCGGCCAGTCCCCCACCCCGAGGGCCTCCCGGAAGAACGCGAACGGATCGATCCACCACTGCGCGCCGCCCTCGCCGGGGAACTGGAACTTCGCGTACTCGGCGGCCGCGAAGCCGCCCCACGGGCCGGTCACCACCATGTGGCTGTCCGAGTTCGGCAGGTCGCGCCGGCCCAGCACCAGGTGGGGCCGGCTGTCCGCGCGCCGGCACACCACCTGCTGGTAGTACGGCAGGCCGGGCGGCAGCGGCCGCTCGAACTCCATCATGGAATCCTTGCCGCGCAGCTCGATGACGCGCTGGTTGCCGGTCCAGTTGCCCAGGAACTCGAGCCCGCTCGGGGCGAGCGCCTGGTTGAGCGCGTCCATGTCCACGGTGCGCAGGGTCTTGCGGTCGCGCAGCGCGCCCAGGTAGCCGAGGACCACCATGCGGCGCCCCGCCCGCATCTGGGCGCCCAGCCAGCGCAGGTAGGCGAGCGGCTCGGCCATCTCCTCGGTCTGGTACCACGTCACGACGCCGCGGTAGCGCGCCATCGTCCGCTCGTCGGGCAGGCCCCGGTCGATGTCGTGGTACTCGACCATCAGCCCGAGCCAGTTGAGCGGCATCTGGGCGAGGGCGTGCACCTCGTTGATGGTCGCGGTCTTGGGACGCCGGCCCCGGACGTCGTTGTCGAGCTCGGACGACTTGTAGAGCGCCAGCACCGTGCGCGGCTGCTCGCCCGCCGTCGCGCCGGCCGGCGCGGCGGCGGCCCCGCGGAGGCCGAGGAGACGGCCGCCCGCGAGCGCGGCGGTGCCGCCCAGCAGGGCGCGACGCGAGATGCGGCGGGTCACGGAGCGAGCGTGCGGGTCGAGACCTGGTCGAGCCCGATGGTGGCGAGGTACGGCACGAACCCGCGCGCGCGGGAGCGGCGGATGAGGTCGGCCGCCGCGGGCCCGTCGGCCGCCGCGTACTCGATGGTGAACACCGGCAGCCCCAGCGCGGCGATCGGCTGGAGCAGCCGGGCGCGGGCCTCGGCCTCGTCGGGTGGGCGCACGAGGTACGTCCTCTTCTTGAAGTCGTAGTCCGTCCAGATCGACTCGAGCGCGACCGCGTCGACGACGTCGGGCAGGCGCTCCGCGAGTGGGAGCCCGCCGTTGATCATGAGGAGGGCGCGGGGGTTCCGGCGCTTGAGCTCGGTCAGCACGCGCTCGAGCGCCCGCCCCGAGCCCGCGTAGCGCCGCGGCTCCGCGCGCTCGCGCTCGAGGGCGGAGTCCGCGGTGTCGAGAAAGAGGCCGTTGACCGGGCCCGCGAGCGCGGCGGGGACGATCCGATCGAGGAGCCACCGCTCGTACGCGGGCGCGGTCACGTCCAGGCCGCGCGCGTCGGGCCAGGCCGGGTTCGCGGCCAGCACCCACGGCTCGCGCGCGATGGCCGCGAACTCCGGGTGATGGGTATTGATCTCGCCCAGGCTCACGTACGCGAGCACGAGGGAGCCGTGACGCTTGACGAGGGGGAGCGGCGGGTGCCCGTGCGGGTCGATGACGACCACGTCGAAGCGGGCGAGGTCGCGCGCGGCCTCGGGAGCGGCCCCGTAGTAGACCGCCCAGGTGCGGACACCCGCGAGGGGGCGGGGCCTGGCCGCGCCCGCCGCGTCACCGCCCGCGGATCCGGCGACCACGCCGGCCGCCAGCACGAGCGGGAGGGCGAAGGCGACCAGGCGCCGCGTCAGGCCCACGCGCCGAGCGCCTCCGTGCGGCTACCGTGGATGGTGACCGCCTTGCTGAGCCGGGTCATCTCGAAGATCGCGCGCACGTCGTCCTGCAGCGCGCACAGACGCAGGTCCCCGCCCGCGGTGCGCGCTTGCTTGAGCGAGGCCACCAGCGCGCCCATGCCGGAGCTGTCGACGTAGCCGACCTTCCCCAAGTCGACCAGGAGCTTCTTCGTTCCCTCCTCCAGCAGCCCGGTCAGCGTTCGCTTCATCTGCTCCGCCGCCGCCATGTCGAGGTCGCCCTGGGGAGCGACCACCGTGATGTCGGCCGAGCGCGTCACGTCGATGTCCATGGTGTCTCCTGAGCGGGACGACGGCGCGCCGCCCCCCGGCGTTTCAGCCACGACCGACCGAGCCCCGCTCGAGGGCGCTCCGGTCGATCCGGTCGCAGACGAGAGAGCGGCCGCGCGGGCGCCCGGCCGGTACTTCACGAGGGTCCACCGCGTGCCCGCCTCGCGCGCCACGTCCACCACGACCGAGTCAGCGATCCGGTGCACCAGGTGGATGCCCAGCCCGTGGTCGGGCAGCGAGTCGAGATCCGGCTGGGTGTAGCGGCTCTGGTCGAAGGCCCGGCCGAAATCCTCCACCTCGATCACCAGCCGATCGGGATGGCCCGCGACCGAGACATGGATGGGCTGGCCGGCCCGGCCCTCGTAGGCGTGCTCGATCGAGTTGGCGCACAGCTCCCCGACGGCCAGCACCAGCTCGGCCTGGACGGCCCGCTCCACCCCGAGGTCTCCCAGGGCCCCACGCAGCCACGCGCGGAGTCGGGCCAGATCCTCGGCGTCGCTCGACATGGAGAAACGGCCGGGTTCCCCGGAAACCATGCTCGCAGGCCAGTATAGCAACGGGATGCGGAGAAGCAGGACGAGCGGGAGAGGGGGTCGCGAGGCAGCCGGAGGCGACGAGCCGGAGCGGTACGGGGGCGCGGCCTACCGGGTGCGGATGTAGCTCAGCTGGGCGCCGACGGGGTAGCCGTTGCGGTCGCGCCGGTACGGATCGGCCGCGACCGAAGCGCGCCACGCCTGGTACGCGCGCTCGTCCATCCAGCGGCGCAGGGCCCAGACCGCGAGGCCCACCGCGGCGCCGCCCAGTGCCACGACGCACACGAGCGCGCCACCTTTCATCACCGCCTCCAGCGAGAGCGTGCCGCCCGGCGGCGTCTCGCCGGCCGCCGTCGCCGGCGTGCCCTTGTCCTGGACCTGCGTGTCCATGGCCGAGTCTCTCCCTAGTCAGCCCCGATCGCGAGCCACAGCATCAGCGAGCTTATCCCGACGAACAGGACCGTGAGAAGCGTCGTGAGGATCATGCACGCTGAAACAGCAAGACGCGCGCCACGCGCTTCTCCGAGCCAAATCAGCCGGTTGGGCCGTGCCGGTCGCCTTCATCCACCAGAGCTTGTCAGATCCGATGCCGAGACTTGGCGAGAGCGGCCGGAGACGCACGCTAACTATGCGTCCCATCGAGCCCGTCCTCTGGCCCCCTTCTTGCTCCCTCGAGGCGCATGCCTTCACTCCGCTTCCAGGTGCTGGGCGGCGTCCTGCTCGGCCTCCTCGCCGTCATCGTGGGGTTGAGCCTCCTCCTGGGCCGGAGCCCGCAGGTCCCCGCCCCGCCCTCCGAGCCGCGCGCCACCGCGCGTCCGGCGGACGCGCCGCCCGCGCCGGGAACGCCCTCGGCGGACGCCCCGCCCGCGGCCGCGCCCGCCGTCACCGTCTCCCGCTCACGCGGTCAAAGCGAATGGGCGTTCTTCTTTCGCGTCGGCGATACACTCAGCCGCATGTCCGACGGCGCCGCCCTGGGCGTGATCGTTCGCCTCGAGCGCGCGCACGTGTTCCCGGACGGCACCGGCCCGGCCTACGTGGTGCGCTCGCCGGATCAGCAGGAGACGGTGTTCGACGCCGATCAGCTCGAGCGCAGCGCCCGGGTCGATACGATCCGGGAGCTCGCCCGCCCCCCCATCGCGCCTCGCTCCCGCTGAATTAGCGGCGCCCGGACCCCGGCCGTGGACGCGGACGACGAGTCGACTCTCATCGACATCCTGGTCCTTGCCGGCGCGCTCGTGCTGATCATCCTGACGAGCGTCCGCATGGGACGCCGTGGTCGATCCGGCACGCCACCCGAGGGCCAGCGGGCCGCCACGATCGGGATACTGGTCTGGGTCCTGCTTCTGGCCCTGGCCCTCTACCTGATCTTCGGCTGACCGCGCCGCCCGCCTACGGCGACACCGCCTGCTTCCAGCCCACCGCGGCCGCCGCGTTGGCCGGCTGGGGGGCGGTGCAGCTCGCTCCCCGCGCCCCGATGCTGACCGTGCCGCCGCGCACCGAGCACTGACCGAACGGCGTGGCGAAGTCCGCGGTTCCCTGCACCACCGTGAGGGTGCTCTGCCCGTCGTCGGCCACCTTCACGTCGATCTCCGCGTCACGCGCGGAGGTCACCGAGGCCGGCGTCTCGATCTCGATCTGACGCTCGCCTCCGCCGCCGCGCGCCCACACCTCACCGCGGCTCACCCGCAGGATGCGGATGGTGCCGTTGCCGGGCGCGCTCTTGTCCCAGCGCGAGAGGATCTTGAGCGACGTCTTCTCGTTCAGCGCCACCGGCATGCTCGGCCGCAGCACGATCGACGCCTGGCTGGCCGCCTCGGTCCGGAGCACGTCGCCCTCGAAGAGCGGAAGCGCCCCCTTGCCCTGCAGCCGGTGCTCGATGCCGTCGGTGCGCACGATCACGAGCGTGCCGACCGCGTTCTGGGCGGTGCCCACCGGCTGCCCCTGGGCCTCGGCGGGCCGCGGGCCGCCGCCCAGCGCGAGCGCCGCCGCCAGCACGCTCCCCAGGATCAGACCGCCCCGCGCCGTGCTCATCGCCCGCTCAGTTGCCGTGGAACACGACGCGGATCGGCTTGCGCCCGACCGGCACCGTGGCGAGCACCGCGCTGCTGCCGGTGTCGATCACCTTCAGGTCGTTCGAGACCTCGTGCACCACGAAGAGCCGCGTGCCTTCCCGGTTGCCCGAGATGCCGTTGGGGCGCTGACCGACGTCGATCTGCTCGAGGATGCGCAGGTTGGTCGGGTCGGCGCTCAGCACCACCACCCGGTTCAGCCCCGCCACCGTGACGTAGGCGTTCGGGCCCTGCAGGCCCTTGAAGCCGAACGCGATCTGCTGCGGGGCGGGCCCCACGTTGATCGACGCGATCTTGTCCTGCGTGGCCGGATCGATCACGTAGATGTCGGTGCCGCCGGTGTTGGTGCCCCAGATGCGGCCGTCGGGGCCCAGCACCAGGAAGTGCGGGTTGGTGCCCACCGGGATCGCCTTGATCACGCGGTGCGACGCGGTGTCGATGACCTCCACCGTCTTGTCGCCCTGGTTGCTCACGTACGCGAAGCGCCCGTCGCGCGAGAACGTGAGCCCGGTCGGCCCCTTGCCCACCGCGATGGTGCCGAGGATGCGGAAGGTCGTGGTGTCCACCACCGAGATCGTGTTCTCGCCGATGTTGGCCACCCACGCCTGCCGGTTGTCGTTGGTGAGGGTCACCACGTGCGCGCGATCGCCGGTGGCGATCGAGGCCACCGTCTCCATCGTCTTCGTGTTGATGGCGGAGAGGCGGCCCGACGCGAGATTGGTGGCGAAGAGCCAGCGCCCGTCGCGCGAGACGGCCAGGTCGTGCGTGGCGTGGTTGCGCGCGTCCACCGTGCCGACCACCTGGAAGCTCTCGCCGTCCACCACCGTGACCGAGTTGGAGCTCTCGTTGGCCACGTAGACCCGGGCCCGGCTCGGCTCCTCGGCCTCCTTGCCTTGCATGTCCGCACAACCGGGCAGCGCCGCGAGCGCCGCCGCGACGAGCGCCAGAGACGTCGCGCGGGTGATGGGTTTGGCGTGCATGGGCTCCTCCTATGAAGGGTGCCGAGTCAACAATCGCGATCGAGAGCTGGGATACACCGTCCATCCTCCTATCCGTGCTCGGTGGCACACTAAGCTGGACCAGTGGGGCGGCCGATTCTCCCTCTGAGCCTCAAGGGCTAAGGCGCACATGGCGGCTCGCCCGCCTGCTGGAGGTATCCCGACTCCCGCGCTCCCTGTCTTCCGGCGTTCCCTTCGCTTCGTGCTTGCAGCGTCCTACGCGGCGCAGCGGACGCGACCCGGATCGTAGATCGTCCCCTCGCGCAGGAGGTGAAACGCGATCGTCAAGAGCTTGCGCGCGAGCGCGACCAGCGCCGTCTTCTTGCCTCGCCGCCGAGCCACCCGGGCATGCCAGCGCTGCAACGGCGCCGCGGCCGCGGCCTTCACGGCCAGGACGGCGTGCGCCGCCTGGACCAGCACCGCACGCAGCTCGCTCCGCCCTTGCTTGGTGATTCGGCCGTGCTCCACCCGCTCGCCACTGGCCCGGACACTCGGCGCCAGCCCCGCGTAGGCCACCAGCTTCTTGGCCCGCGCGAACCGCCCGATGCGGTCCACGGTCGCCACCAGCGTCTGCGCGGTCACGGGCCCCACGCCCGGAATGCTCTCGAGCCGGCGCACCCGCCCATCGCGCTCGGCCCGCGCCTGCAGCTGCCGCTCCAGCGCCGCCAGCGCCTGGGTGGCCATCTGGACCGTCGCCTCGTAGGCCCCCACGATCTCCCGCACGCCCCCGCTCAGCGGCAGGGTCTGCAGGCGTTGCCAGCCGCGGCCACTTTGCAGAGCTCGGGCCTTGAGGGTGATCCGTTGCTGGCGCAGCAACCCCCGCACCACATTGATGAGCTTCGTCCGCATCTGGACGAGCTGCCGACGCGCCTGGAGCAACCCCCGGACCTCGCGACTCCGCGCCCTCGGCATGTGCACCGGCTCGGGCAGCCCGCCGATCCGCAGCAAGTGCGCCAGCAGCTCCGCGTCCACCCGGTCGGTCTTCTTCTTCGACTCCGCGATCCACTTCACCTTGAGCGGATGCACCACGTGCACTCGCTTGACGCCGAGCTCCCCGAGGACATCGTGGATCCACGCCGTCTGCCCCCCGGCCTCGATCGCCACCCGGAGCCCCCGATCGACATACCGCGCCAGTGCCCGTTCGATCCCCTCCGGCGTCGTCGGCACCACCATCCGCGCCACCCGGCGCCCACCCTCGTCTTCGATCGACA
>DASRHC010000002.1:0-65713 GCA_035650715.1 Candidatus Methylomirabilota bacterium
CGGGCTCCTGCCCGGCTTCGAGGCCCGCGACGCCAACCGCTGGGTCCGCGTGCCGATCGTCACCGGCATGGACCAGGCGCGCAACGTGATCCTGGTCCGCTCCTGCGACGCGGTGATCGCGGTGGGCGGACGCTACGGGACGCTCTCCGAGATCGCGCTCGCGCTCAAGCTGGGGCGCCCGGTGGTCGGGCTCGGCACCTGGCGTCTCGTGCAGCCCGAAGGCCGGCGGGTGCCGCTGCTGATCGCCCGCACGCCGGAGGACGCGGTGGCGCGGGCGCTGCGCGCGGCGCGCGCGGCCGGACGCGGTCGCCGCCGCGCGCGCTGGCTCGTGTAGGGCCCGCGCCGCGGCCCGCGCGTTGACCCTCGCCGCCGGCTCGTGCTAGCCTCCCCCGCGTGGTTCGGGTCACCGTCGAGTCGGTCACCAAGCGCTACGGGGCCGTCGAGGCGTTGCGCTCCGTGTCGCTCGACTTCGACGCCGGCCGCCTCACCGCCATCCTCGGTCCTTCCGGCTGCGGCAAGACCACGCTCCTGCGCGCGATCGCGGGGTTCGTGTCGGTCGACGAGGGCACGATCCGCCTCGACGGCGCCGACGTGACCGGGCTTCCGCCGCCGCAGCGCGGCACCGCCATGGTGTTCCAGTCCTACGCGCTCTGGCCGCACATGACCGTGTTCGACAACGTGGCCTACGGCCTGCGCCTGCGCCGCGCGCCCGCGCCGGAGATCGATCGCCGCGTGCGCGAGGCCCTGGCCCTCGTCGAGATCGGGGACGTGGAGGCGATCGCGCGCCGCAAGCCGGGCGCGCTCTCCGGCGGCCAGCAGCAGCGGGTGGCCCTGGCCCGGGCGATCGTGGTGGAGCCCCGCGTCCTGCTCCTCGACGAGCCGCTCAGCAACCTCGACGCGAAGATCCGCCAGCGCCTCCGCGTCGAGGTGCGCCGGCTCCAGCGGCGCGTGGGCACCACCACCATCTACGTGACCCACGATCAGGAGGAGGCCCTCGCGATCGCGGACCGGGTGGTGCTGATGAATCGCGGCGCGGTGGTGCAGGCGGGGACGCCGGAGGAGGTGTATCTCGCGCCCGCGACCGAGTTCGTGGCCGACTTTCTGGGAGTGGGCAATCGCGTCGACGGACGCGCCGAGGCGGGGGCCGTCCACCTCGAAGGGCAGCGGCTGCCCTACGCGGGGCCGGCGCGGGGCGCGGTGCACGTGATCCTCCGCTCGTCCGATCTGGGCCTCGCCCCGTCGACCGCCCCCGCCGACGTTCCCCGGCTCGCCGGCCGGCTCGAGGAAAGCCTGTTTCTCGGCGCGTACTACCGCCACTACGTGCGGGTGGGCGGCTCCGTGCTCATGGTGGACGGGCCGGCGCCGGCCGCGCCCGGGCCCGTCACCGTCACCGTTCCGCCGGACCGCGTGCGCGTGTACCCGGCGGCCTGACCCGAGGAGACCTCCGCATGCTGCCGCGAATGATGCTCGCCGTGCTGCTGGCCCTGGTGGTGCCCGCCTCCGCCGCCACTCGCCTGAACGTGGCGATCGGCGCCGACGTCAACGTGGTCGAGGTGCACAAGACGCTGCTCGGCCCCGGCTTCCGCGCCACCGCGTCCGACGTGGAGATCAACGCGGTGGGCACCGGCACCGGCGAGCCGGCCAGCCGCGCCATCTACACCAAGATCAAGGCGCAGGCCGACGCGGGCCGCAAGCCGTGGGATCTCGACGTGGCGCTGGTCAGCATGGCGGTCGCCTCCCAGATGGTGAAGGAGGGGCTGCTCGCCCGCTACGTGCCCCAGATGAAGAACGCGGCGCTGGTGAAGGGCGCGGAGGTGAAGCACGCCTTCGGGGTCGACGTGGACGGCTACGTGGTGCCGATGTTCCACAACCAGATCGCGCTCGCGTACCTGCCGTCGAAGGTGCCGAACCCGCCGAAGTCGTTCGACGAGCTGGTGGCGTGGGTCAAGGCCAACCCGGGCCGCTTCGGCTACAACGGCATCAAGGGCGGGGTGAGCGGGGTGGGCTTCACCATGGGCTGGGTCTACTGGAAGACGGGCCTCTACAAGGAGCTCACCCAGGGGCCGTTCGACAAGGGCAAGGAGGGGGCGATCCGGGAAGCGATCACCGCGCTCCGGGACTTCAACCGGCAGGCCGTGATCACGAACGGCAACGCGGGCACCCTGGACGCGCTCAACCGCGGGGAGATCTGGGTGGGCGCGGTGTGGATCGACCAGCTGGTGGCCTGGAAGAACGAGGGGCGCATGGATCCCGCGGTGACGCCGGTCCTGCCCGCGCCGGGGCTGCCGATCTACCCGCTCTACCTCGTGGTGCCCCGCGAGGCGGCGAACCGGGAGGCGGCGGTGCGCTACATCGACTACATCGCCACGCCCGAGGTCCAGGCCAAGGCCATCGTCGAGAAGTTCGGGTGGTATCCGGGCGTCGATGCCGAGAAGGTGCTGCCGCTGATCAGCCCCAAGAGCCGGGCGCTGCTCTTCAGCGGCGTGAGCGCGCAGGACCTCGCGCGGTACTCGCGCCAGATGCCGCTCAAGGAGTACCACGACCTCATCACGCTCGCCTACGAGGAGATCGTCCGCTGACCCTGGCCGAGCGGGCGCTCTGGGCCGCGCTCTGCGCGCCCGCTCTGGCGGTGCTGGCCGCGGTGTTCCTCTGGCCGCTGGGCGTCTCGGTGGTGGCGAGCTTCGTCCGCGAGGGGCAGTGGACGCTCGCCAACTACGGTACGGTGGCCCGGCTCTACGCCCGCGACGTCGCCTACACGATCGGGGTCGCCGCCGCCGGCACCGCGCTGACCTTCGCGGCCGCGATCCCGCTCTGCGGCTGGCTGCGGGTGCGCGCGTTCGGACCGATCGAGTTCCTCCTGAAGGTGCCGCTCTTCGTGCCGTTCGTGGTGGTGGGCCACGCGCTGCGGGTGTTCTGGAGCCCGTACGTGCCGTCGTTCTCCGCGTCCTGGGCCGGCATCGCGACCGCGCTCGCGTGGAAGCACCTGGGGCTGGCCGCGCTCCTGCTGCTGGGCGCCTTCCGCGGCACCGATGACTCGTACCTGGAGGCCGCGCGGCAGCTCGGGGCCTCCGCCGGCCGGCTCACCCGGGACATCCTGGTCCCGATGGCGGGGCCGTCGCTCGCGGTGACCGGCATCCTCATCTTCTCCTCGATGCTGGCCTCGTTCTCGATCCCGCTCATGATGGGGCGGGGCGGCGGCCCCCAGATGCTGATGATCGACGTCTACTACCGCTACGGCCAGCACGGCGACTTCGCCACCGCCTCCGCCCTGGGGGTGGTCGCGTACCTGCTGGCGATGGGCGCGGCGCTCGTGTACGTGCGCCGGCTGACGCGCTAGCCGGTGGTCGGGGCCCGCCGCTCGCTGGGGGCCATGGCCGTGCGCGCGGGCGCCCTCGCGGTGGCGGGGTTCCTGATCCTCGGGCCGCTCGTGAGCCTGGGCGTCTGGTCCCTGGCCGAGCGCTGGACGTTCCCGAGCCCGTACCCGCAGCGGTTCGGCTTCCGCTACTGGGCGCGCATGCTCTCGGGCGACTTCCTGGAGCCGCTGCGCACCGGCCTCGTGATCGCGGTGATCGTCACCGCGCTGGCCCTGCTGTTCGCGGTGCCGCTCGGCTACGCGCTCGCCCGCCTGCGCGTTCCGGGTCGCGCCCTGATCCTGCTCGCGTTCCTCCTGCCCCAGGCCTTCCCGCAGCTGCCCGTGTTCGCGAGCGCGACCCGGGAGTTCTACCGCTTCGGCCTGGCCGGCACCGTGACCGGCGTGGTGCTGGTGCATCTGGTGGGCGGCCTCGTCTTCGCGGTCTGGACCATGACCGCGGTGTTCCGCGCCATCGCGCCCGAGCTCGAAGAGGCGGCCCACAACCTGGGCGCGTCGGTCACGAGGACGTTCCTCGGCGTGTCGCTCCCGCTCGCGGTGCCGGGGATCGTGGCGAGCGCGCTGCTGGTATTCCTCTACTCGCTCGACGAGTTCACGGGCACCCTGCTGGTGGGCGCCCCGTTCGTCACCACGCTGCCGGTGTACATGTACACCGCCAGCGTGGGCTACGAGCTGCAGATCGCGTCGGTGACCGCGCTCGTCCTGATGGTGCCGGGCGCGGTGCTCCTGCTGCTGCTCGAGCGCGTGCTCAAGGCGGACTACCTGGTCTTCTTCGGTCAGCTGTGAGGGCTAGCCCCGCAGCCGCTTCGTCCAGGCCACCAGCTCGGCGAGCAGCTTCCGGATCAGCGCCTTCGACGTCTCGTCGGTCAGCTCGCCGCGCTCGTTGAAGCGCTGGGCCGCGCTGGCGATCAGCACCTCGGGCTGGTTCACCGGGTACATGTTGAGGAACACGAAGCACTGCCGCAGGTGGTACTGGGCCCGCGCGGTGCCGAGGATGCCGACCGAGGCGCCCATCACCGCCACCGGCTTGCCCGGCCACGCGCTGTCGCCGTAGGGGCGGGAGGCCCAGTCGATCGCGTTCTTGAGCACTCCGGGGATCGAGTAGTTGTACTCGGGGGTCGCGAACAGGATGGCGTCGGCGGCGCGCACCTTCGCCTTCAGCTCGACCACCCGCGCGGGCGGCTGCTTCTCCTCGTCCTGGTTGAAGGGAGGGATGCCGGCCAGGTCGAAGATCTCGAGCGTGGCGCCGGCGGGCACGAGCGCCTGAGCGGCCACGAGGGCGTGGCGGTTGAACGACGCCTTGCGGAGGCTGCCGGGGATGCCGAGGATCGAGAAGTCGGGCACGCGTGTTCTCCTGTCGCGGGCGCTCAGAACGTCGTGAAGACGCCCTTGCCGGTGGTCTGGGTGTCGAACAGCTCGTAGGCGGCGGCCGCCTCGTCGATGCGGAAGCGATGGGTGAGGAGACGGCCCAGCGGCAGCTTGCGGTCGGCCACGAAGCGCGCGCACTCCCACTGGCCCATGCTGCTGAAGGTCCACGACGCCACCAGGGTGAGCTGCTTGCGGATCAGATCGCTGCTGACGTCGAAGCTGGTGGCGCCGCCCTCGCCCACGAAGCACATGCGGCCCCAGGTGGCCGTGCTCTTCACCGCCGCCACCCGCGGCTCGGGCAGCCCGGTGCAATCCATGGTGGTTTCCGCGCCCTCGCCGTGGGTCAGGTCCTTGATGGCCTTCACCGGGTCGGTCTCGCGCGAGTTCACCACCGCGTGAGCGCCCAGCTCGCGGGCGAGCGCGAGGCGCTCCGCCGAGATGTCCACCGCGATGACGCGGGCGCCCATCGCGGTGCCCAGCATGGTGGCGGAGAGGCCCACCGGGCCCTGGCCGAAGACGGCGAGGGTATCGCGGCCGGAGACGTCGAGGCGCTTCAGCGCGCCGTAGGCGGTGCCGGTGCCGCAGGAGATGGCGGCGCCCTCCTCGAAGGTCAGCTCGTCGGGCAGGGGCACGTTGGTGCGCGCGGGCACCTTCATGTAGCGGGCGTGCGCGCCGTCGCCGGTGACCCCGAACACGGTGATGCCGCTCGGGCAGAGCTGCGACCAGCCCACCCGGCAATGCCTGCAGCGGCCGCACCCCGCGTAGTGATGGTTCATCACCCGCTGGCCCACCCGCGCCTCCGCCTCGCTCACGCCCGGGCCGACCGCCGCGATCACCCCGCACGGCTCGTGGCCCGCGATCACGCGCTTGCCGGTGCCGCCCAGGCCGAGGGAGGCGGCTTCGTTGCCGGCGGCCCGGTAGAACTTGAGATCGCTCCCGCACATGCCGGAGGCCTTGATCTCGAGCACGACCTCACCGGGACCCGGGGTGGGGTCCGGGAAGTCCCGGAGCTCGAGCTGACGGTTGCCCATGAACACGACGCCTCGCATGATCACCCTCCCGCGTCTGCCGTTGTCGTCGGAACCCGGTGTAGTGTAAAAGATGTGATGGTCCGGGGCCACGCGCACGCATTGCTCACCCATCACGGAGGCGCTTCGATCGTCCGGCTCCTTCTGAGCATCGTCCTCACCGCCATCGCGGTCGCCGGGTGCGGACCGCGGGTGGAGCCCCGCGCGACCATCATGACCGATGGGCCGCGCGTGCTGTTCGAGGACGACCTGCGCGCCCCGCGCCACTGGCCCGCCGCGACGGGATCGATCTGCCGGTCGTCCTACGCCGACGGCGGCTACATCGTGGAGAACATCGCGACGGGCGCCCCGTGCCTGCTCGGCCCCGTGAACCCCGAGGTCTTTCCCGCCTCGGTCCGCATCGAGGTCTCGGCGCGCCAGCGCAAGGGCACGCGCGAGGGCGCCTTCGGGCTGATGTTCGCCAGCCGCGGCAGCGCGGACGGCCGCACCTTCGCCACCCTCGGGCTCACCTCCAACGGGACGTACCGGGTGGCCGCGTGGAACGGGCGGTGGGCCTACCCGGTGCCGCCGACCGCGACGCGGACCGTGAAGACCGAGTACGGGGCGGTCAACCACCTGGCGGTGGAGGCGCGGGAGAAGAGCATCGTGGCCTACGTGAACGGGCGTCCGGTGGCCACCGCCGAGCTGCCCACCGAGGCCGCGGGCACCCTGGGCTTCTACGTGGACCAGCGGGGCATGGAGGTGGTCTTCAGCCACCTGCGGGTGGTGCAGCTGGCCCCGCTCCGCTGAGCCCGGCGCGCGGGCGCGTCAGCAGCCCGCGCGCTTGAGCGCGACCTCGATGTGCTCCGGCGTCGGCTTGCGGGCGCCCGCGTCGATGTCCCGCATGATCTCCACCACCGCGGCGGAGACCGGCGTCGGCACGCCCAGCTCGCGGCCCTTGTCGACGACCCGGCCGTTCATGAAGTCGATCTCGCTGCGGCGGCCCTTGATCACGTCCTGGGCCATGGACGCGCGCCAGTTGCGGCCGGCGCCGTCCTTGGGCTTGAGCATCGCGTCGAGGTCGGCGTAGACGTCGGGCCGGCCGGCCTGCGCCCACTCCTCGGCCTCGCGGCCGTTGAACTTGGGGATGCGGTAGCCCTGCTTGAGGCCCACCGCGGCCGACTCCTGCGCGATGCGGATGGTGATCTCGCGCCCGCGCGCCCGCTCGGCGATCTCGCGGCTGCCGAGGCCGGTCATGGCCTGCACCGGGTTGCCCATGCAGTTGGCGCAGAGCTTCGACCACCGCTCGCCCCACAGGTTGTCGGTGGGGCGGGCCCCGTCGATCACGCGCATCATCTCGGCGAGCGCGGTGACCCGCTCGGTGATGCGGCCGTCGTGCTCGCCGGCGCGGAAGACGTCGTGGCCGGCCCCCGAGCCCTTCTCCATGCCGCGCTCCACCTCGCCCGCCTTCCAGAGCGCGACGCCGATCTTGGACATGATGAGCCCGACCGAGCGCTCCGCGCCTGCGATGGAGGCCACGATGGGATCGTTCCAGCAGTTCTGGGCCGACACCACGTAGCCCTCGGGCTTCAGGTGGGGCAGCGCCATCCAGGTGGCCCACGCGGTGTCATAGGCCTTCATGGCGATGAACGCGATGTCGAAGTCGGCGTCCAGCCGCTGCAGCTCGTGGACGTGCAGGGCGGTGGGTCTGGCCGTGAACGGATCGTGCGGCCCGGTCACCGAGATCCCGCCGCGGCGGATCGCCTCCACCTGCTCGGGCCACGGATCCACCAGGGTCACGTCGTGGCCGGCCCGCGCGAGGAACGAGCCGAGGTAGCTGCCGATCGCTCCGGCACCGATGAAGAGCAAGCGCTTGGCCATCTGGGTGGTCCTCCCGGGCCGGATCTTAGCGCCCGGGCCGGCCGTTGCCAAGCGCGGGCCCCTGGGGCAAGATGCGAGGCGTTTCACTCACCTTCCGGGAGGAGGCGCGAATGTCGAGACGCCGCGCGTGGGGAATCGGGGTGCTGCTGCTCATGGCGGTGCTGGCCGGGTCGGTCGCGGTGGCCGCGCCCCCGAAGGACGCGATGGTGATCGGGCTGCTCGCCGAGCCGGTCACGATGGACCCGCCGCAGATCACCGACCTCAACTCCACGCGGGTCATCAAGCGGATATTCGAGGGACTGACCGCGCAGGAGCTGGGCACGTACAAGATCGTGCCCGGGCTGGCCCGCTCCTGGGACATCTCGAAGGACGGTCTCACCTACACCTTCCACCTGCGCCCGAACGTGAAGTTTCACGACGGCACCCCGCTCACCGCGGAGGCGGTGAAGTTCTGCTTCGACCGCCAGATGAACGACCAGGGGCCGTTCTACGCCACCGGCACCTATCCCTACGTGAAGGGATTCCTGGGCAACGTGGCCGGGGTGGAGGTGGTCAACCCGTCCACCGTGCAGATCCGGCTCAAGTCGCCGCTGACGCCGTTCCTGCAGTACCTCGCGCACCATTCGCTCTACATCTACAGCCCCGACGCGCTCAAGAAGTGGGGCAAGGACATCGTGAAGCACCCGGTGGGCACCGGACCGTTCAAGCTCGAGACCTGGGAGCCGGGCGTGCGCGTGGTGCTGTCGCGCAACGACCAGTACTGGGGCGGCGCGCCGAAGATCCGCCAGGCGATCTACGTGCCGATCATCGAGGCGCAGGCCCGGCTGTCCGCGATCAAGACCGGGGAGGTGGACCTCACCATGGACGTGCCGCCGGACAGCCTCGCCGGTCTGCGGCAGGATCCCGACGTGGTGGTGGCGGAGACCAACTCCTCCGCGGTGTGGTACGTGGCGCTCAACACGCGGCATCCGGTGCTGAAGGACCGCCGGGTGCGCCAGGCGCTCAACTACGCGGTGAACAAGGACGCGATCATCCGCGACATCCTGAAGGGCACCGCGATCGTGGCCACGACCCCGCTCTCGCCGGTGTACGGGCCCTACCACGAGGAGAAGACCCAGCGGTACCCGTACGACCCCGAGAAGGCCAAGGCTCTCCTCAAGGAGGCCGGCTACCCCAACGGCTTCGACGTCACCTTCTTCGTGCCCGAGTCCGGCTCCGGCATGCAGTCGCCGGTGGAGATGGGCACCGTGATCCAGGCCAACCTGGCCGCGGTCGGGGTGCGGGCCAAGATCCAGACCATGGAGTGGGGCGCCTATCTCAAGAAGTATCTGGACAACCCGGACATGGCCGAGATGTCCTGGAACCCGTCCATCGGCGATCCGGACCACATGATGTACATGCTGCTCTCGTCGGACCGCTTCCCGCCCGCGTTCAACGCCGGCTTCTACCAGAACCCGCGCGTGGACGAGCTGCTGCGCAAGGGGCGGACCACCATCGACGACAAGGAGCGCATCCCGCTCTACCGGGAGGCGCAGCGCCTCGTCATGGAGGACGCGCCGTGGATCTTCGTGGACCACGGCAAGCAGGTCATCGTGCACCGGAAGCGCGTGCAGGGGTTCAAGCTCCACCCGAACTTCGACCTGGTGCTGACGCAGGTGTGGCTGCAGTAGGGGGAGCCGGCCTCCAGGGCTACGTCGCCCGCCGGATCCTGCTCGCGCTGCCGGTCCTGGTCGGGGTGTCGCTGCTGGTCTTCGGGGTGATGCGTCTGGCTCCCGGAGATCCGGCCGCGATCATGCTGGGGGCGCAGGCGACTCGCGAGGACGTCGAGCGCCTGCGCCGCGACCTGGGCCTCGACCGGCCGGTGGCGGTGCAGTACGCGCAGTGGATGGGGCGCGTGCTCCGCGGCGATCTCGGCCGCTCGATCCCGCTCGGCCGCGAGGTGCTGCCCGAGGTCCTGCTGCGCTTCAAGGCCACCGTGGTGCTGACCGCAGGCGCCCTCGTCGTCGCGATCGCGCTGGGGCTCACCGCCGGCATCGTTTCCGCGACGCGGCAGTATTCCTGGCTCGACAAGGTGTCGATGGCGGCGGCGGTGACCGGGGTGAGCCTGCCGGTGTTCTGGACCGGCATCATGCTGATCCTGGTCTTCGCCCTCTCCCTGCGGTGGTTCCCGTCCGCGGGCATGGTGTCCCCGTACGGGGGCGGCCTGGACGACCTCCTCTGGCACCTGGCCCTGCCCGCCCTCACCCTGGGTACCGCCTCCGCGGCCGCGGTGGCGCGGCTCACCCGCTCGAGCGTGCTCGAGATCATCCGTCAGGACTACGTGCGTGCGGCCCGGGCCAAGGGGCTGGCCGAGCGCGCGGTGATCGCGCGCCACGTGCTGAAGAACGCGCTGAACCCGATCCTCACCGTTGTCGGCGTGCAGGTCGGCTACCTGCTGGGCGGCGCCATCATCACCGAGACCGTGTTCTCCTGGCCCGGCCTGGGCTCGATGATGGTGCGCGCCATCCAGGCCCGCGACTACCCGCTGGTGCAGGGGGGCGTCCTGCTGATCGCCACCACCTTCGTGCTGGTGAACCTGGTCGTGGACCTCCTCTACGCGGTCTTCGATCCGCGCATTCGCTACGAGTAGCCGAGGCGCCCCGGGGACATGAGCAGCGTGATCCGGATGAGCCGCGCCGAAACCACCGCGGCCCCGGGTCGCACCGCGCCCGGCCGCTCGAGCCTGTCCGAGGCCGCCCGCATGTTCCGGCGGAGCGGCAGCGCGATGCTGGGGCTCGCGCTGGTGGTGCTTCTGGGCGCGGCCGCGGCGCTGGCCCCGCTCCTGGCCCCGCACGATCCCGACGTCATCGACACCGCGCACCGCCTCGCGCGGCCGCTCACCCCCGGGCATCCGCTGGGCACCGACGAGTTCGGACGCGACCTCCTGAGCCGGCTCCTGCACGGCGCGCGCACGTCGCTGGTGGTCGGCCTCGCCGCCACCGCGCTGGCCGCCGCGGCGGGCTCCGTCTGCGGACTGCTCGCCGGCTTCGTGGGCCGCTGGGTGGATCAGCTCGTGATGCGCTCGATCGACACCCTCATGGCCTTCCCCTACTTCCTGCTCGCGGTCGCGATCATCGCCACCCTCGGCCCCGGCCTCGTCAACGGCATGGTGGCGGTGGCCATCGTCAACATCCCGTTCTACGGCCGCATCGTCCGCGCCACCGTGCTGGCGGTGAAGCAGACCGAGTACGTGGAGGCGGCGCGGGCTCTGGGCCTCTCCGAGCTGCGGCTGTCGCTCACCCACGTCCTGCGGAACTGCCTGGCCCCGCTCATCGTGGCGGTGACGCTCAACGTGGGCGGCATGATCACCGCGCTGGCCGGGCTGTCGTTCCTGGGGCTGGGCGTGCAGCCGCCCACCTCCGACTGGGGCAGCATGCTCGCCAGTAGCCGGCAGTACATGAACGTGGCCCCACACGTGGCCGCGCTGCCCGGCCTCGCGATCTTCCTCGCGGTGCTCGGCTTCAACCTGCTCGGCGACGGCCTGCGGGATGCGCTCGATCCGCGCCTTCGCTAGAATGCCCCGGCCATGAGCGACCTGCAGGCGGAGGTGGAGGCGAGGTTCGCGCTGGTACGCGAACGCTACGGCGACCGTCTCGCGCCCGAGGAACTCGAGGCGGTGCGGACCGCGGTGGAGGGGCTCGTGCAGGCCGCGCGAGCCCTCCGCGCGGTGCGGCTCGACAACGCGAGCGAGCCCGGCCAGCCGTTCGCGGCGTACCGGGCGAACCCGTGAGCGACGAGCGGCTCGTCTTCGCGCCGGTGCGGCGGCTCGCCGCGCTGGTGCGCGAGCGGAAGGTCTCGCCGGTGGCGCTGGCCGAGACGTTCCTCGAGCGGCTCGAACGGCTCGGCCCGCGTTACAACGCGGTGGTGACCATCACGCGTGAGCGCGCCCTCGCGCAGGCGCGCCGGGCCGAGCGCGAGCTCGCGGACGGCCACTACCGCGGCCCGCTGCACGGCATCCCGTACGGGGCCAAGGATCTGCTCGCCACGTCGGGCGACATCCCCACCACGTGGGGCGCCGCGATCTTCCGGGACCGCCGTCTGGGCTTCGACGCCACCGCCATCCGCCGGCTCGAGCAGGCGGGCGCGGTGCTCTGCGCCAAGCTGGCGATGGTGGAGCTGGCCGGCGGCATGGGTTACCGGCAGCCGAACGCGAGCTTCACCGGGCCGGGCGTGAACCCGTGGAACCGCGACGCGTGGAGTGGCGGATCGTCCAGCGGCTCCGGCTCCGCGGTGGCGGCGGGGCTCGTGCCGTTCGCGATCGGCTCCGAGACGTGGGGCTCCATCCTCTCGCCCGCCGGCAACTGCGGGATCACTGGGCTGCGTCCGACGTACGGGCGGGTGAGCCGGCACGGGGCGATGGCCCTCTGCTGGACGCTCGACAAGCTGGGGCCGCTGGCCCTGACCGCGGACGACTGCGGACTGGTGCTCGAGGCGATCGCCGGCCACGATCCCGCGGATCCCACCAGCGTCGACCGGCCGTTCCACCACGAGCCCGCGGCCGCGGGGCGGCGCTTCCGCTTCGGCGTGCTCGCCGGCATCACCGACGGCTGCGAGCCCGCGGTGCGGGAGAACTTCGAGGGCTCCCTCGAGGTGCTGCGCACGATGGGGACGGTGGAGACGGTGACGCTGCCCGATCTGCCCTACGACGACATCACGCGGACGATCCTCGGCGCGGAGGCGGCCAGCGCCTTCGAGGACCTCATCGAGAGCGGCGCCATCCGCGGGCTCACCGCGCCCGAGGACCGCTACCTGCCCTACGCGCGCGATGCCATCCTGGCGAAGGACTACGTGAAGGCGCTGCGCCTGCGGGCGGTGATGGCCCGCGAAGCCGACCGCGTGCTGGCGCCGCTCGACGCTTTGGTGGCGCCCGGCCGGATCGCGGAGGCGCCACGGCTCGACGCGGAGGTGCGGAGCGCGGTCCGAGGGACCGCGCGTGACGTGATGGGCGCGGTGGGCAACGGGGCGGGGCTGCCGGCGGTGGCGGTGCCCAACGGCTTCGGGCCGCGGGGGCTGCCGACCAGCCTGCAGTTCATGGGCCGAGCCTGGGAGGAAGGCCGGGTGCTGGCCGCGGCGGCCGCCTACCAGGCCCGCACCGACTGGCACGAGCGCCATCCGGACGACGTGACGGTGGGGTCGGCCTAGGACGGTGGAGCTGGAGGAGACGGAAGGCCGGGAGCCGCGGCGGGCAAAAGAAGAGGGGAGGACCGGTCGGTCCTCCCCTTGACGGCGACTCGAATCGGCTACCGGGGTCGCTGGATGCCGGCCTGGCGGGCGTCCTGGTTCAGGTCCTGGATGTCCGCGCGGCGCTGCTGCCGGTCCTGCTGCAGCTCCAGCACGTCGCGACGGCGCTCCTTCAGATCGCCGTGGTACGAGCCCCGGGTCCTCTGGTATTCCTGGCGCGCGGCCCTGATGGCCGCCGGATCCCCCGACTTGTACGCGTTCCGCAGCTTCTGGCGCGACGCCTCCAGATCCTTCCGGTCGCCGCGGATGTCCTGCGTGTCCTTCGCGATCTCCCGGCGGTCGCCGCGGATCTCGCGCGTATCCCGGCGGACCTCGCGCCGGTCCGTCCGGGTCTCCTGAGCGGGCGCGGGGAGCGCCGACATCCCGGTCACGATCAAGGTGGCGCACGTCGCGCCGACGCTCCAGCCAATGAGTGTCCTCATCTCGTCTCCTGTTGCGGTTCGAGGTATGAGTGCGGACCAGCCGAGCGAGGGAACTGCAAGGTGGCTGCCAGCAACCGAAATGCTTGAAATCACTGGCCGAGAAGCCCGACAGGCATCGGATTCTGACGGCCGGCGTCACCGGCGACGGACACTTCGGGGATGGCGCACCGGAGCGACGCGCCCGCGTCACCCCGGGCCGAGCGCGGCGTCAGGCGGAGCGGCGGGCGTAGAGGCGCCGCGCGCTCCGCAGGTGCGTCATGGCCGCGGTGCGCCGCCCGAGCCGGTCGAGCAGGAGCCCCAGGTTGTAGTGGGCATCCGCGAAATCGGGATCGGCCGCGACCGCCCGCTGGTAGGCCTCGACCGCCGCGGCGGCGCGGCCCGTGTCCTCGAGTAGCCCGCCGAGATTGAAGTGCGCGATCGGGTCGTCGGGAGCGTGGCGGAGGGCGGCCCGGTAGTGCGTCTCCGCGGGCGCGGCCTCGCCGGCCGCGTGGAAGAGGCGCCCGAGGTTGATGTGCGCGTCGGCCAGTTGCGGATCGATCGCCAGCGCCTGCTCGTAGGCGTGCCGCGCCTCGGCGGGCGAGGACGACTCGAGCTCGCAGCCCAGATCGAACCACTCCTCCGCGGTCCGGGTGGTCTCGGCGGACGCGGGGGCGGCGGCCTCCGCGGGCGCCGCCGACGCGGCGGGCGCGAGCGCGGGAGCGTCGAACGTGAACAGGAACTGGCCGGAGTCCGGCTGCCAGCGCGCGGCGCCGTCCCAGGCCACTACGCGACGGCCGTCCGCGTAGACGCTGACGCTCGAGAGCGCCTGGTCCCCGGGCAGCTGGCGCCGCAGCGAGGCCAGCAGCCGCCGGATGCGGCGGGCGGGGACGTGCGCGTCGAGCAGACCCCGGGTGGTCCGGAGCAGCAACAGGTCCTGGAAGGACCAGCGCAGGCGGCCGCGCGCGTCGCGACCGGGAGCGAGCTGGGCGGCGTGCGCGCAGGAGCGGAGCTTCGAGAGCGTCAGACCGAGGGCCTTCGCCACCTCGCGGGTGGAGAAGTCGGTCATTTGCGGCCGGCTTGAGCCTTCCTGTCCCTCTCGGAGGCGGCGCGCTTGGGCGCGGCCTTGGCCGGCGGCTTCTTGCTCGGGGCCGCGCCCTGGGCGCGCTCCTCACCTCCGCCGCGCTTGGCGAGGCTCTGCTTCAGCGCGTCCATGAGGTCGATGACCTGCGCCCGCTGGGTCTCGGGCGCGGCGGCGGTGACCTCCTTGCCCTCGATCTTGGCGGCCGCCATCTCGAGCACCCGGTTGCGGTAGTGGTCGGCGTACTGCTCGGGCTTGAACTCGTCGTGCGAGAGCTCGTCGATGAGGCGCTGCGCCAGCTCGAGCTCGCCCTCGCGCAGCTTCACCGACTTGCCCTTGTCGATCTCGCCGAAGTCGCGGACCTCGTCGGCGAAGTACATCGTGTGCAGCATCAGGCCGTCCTGGGCGGGCCGGATGAGCACCAGGCTCTCCTTGCCACGCATGACGAAGGTGGCCAGGGCGACCCGGTCGCTCTTGGCCATCGCGTCCGCGAGCAGCCGATAGGGCTTCTCGCCGCCCTTGTCGGGGCCCAGGTAGTAGGTGCGCTCGAAGTAGATCGGATCCACCGACGGCAGCGGCACGAACTCCGCGATGTCGATCACCTTGGAGGCCTCGCCCTCGAGCGACTTCAGCTCCTCGTCGGTGAAGCGCACGTACTGCTCCTTCTGGAACTCGTAGCCCTTGACCAGCGAGCCGCGGTCCACCACCTCGTTGCAGACCGGGCAGAACATCTGCTGCTTGATGCGGCTGCCGCACTTGGCGTGGAGCAGGTTGAAGCTGACCCCGCCGCTCGACGCGGCGGTGTAGAGCCGCACCGGGATGGAGACCAGCCCGAAGGAGATCGTGCCCGATCCGATCGAATGAGGCGCCATGGCGGTGAGGCTTTGCACAGTACCACCGGCGCCGCTATGCTCCAAGTCTCCGATGCGGACCTCACCGGATAGGGGTGGGTTCCCCGCGAAGGGGCGAGGGATGGGGCCGGACTCGCTCGGCGGGGAGCGCCCGCCGCCGCTCGAGACCTATCGAAGGAAGCGCGACCCCGACCGCACGCCGGAGCCGTTCGGCGGCCGTCCCTCCGGCGGCCGCCTCTTCGTGGTGCAGAAGCACGCGGCGCGTCGTCTCCACTACGATCTGCGCCTCGAGATCGACGGGGTGCTGAAGAGCTGGGCGGTGCCCAGGGGGCCGTCGGGCCACGTCGAGGACAAGCGGCTCGCGGTGCTCGTCGAGGACCATCCGGTGGAGTACGGCGACTTCGAAGGGGTGATTCCTCCCGGCAACTACGGCGCGGGCGCGGTGATCGTATGGGACCACGGGTGGTATCGATCGGCGAATCCGGAGGAGCCGCTCGCGCAGCTCGCGCGCGGGACGCTCGAGGTGGAGATCTTCGGCTACAAGATGCGCGGGCGCTGGACGCTCGCCCGCATGGCCGGGGGCGAGGGCCGCGATTGGCTGCTCCTGAAGAAGGCCGACGGGGCCGCGCTGCCGCCCGGCGCGGCGGACCTCACGGAGCGCTACCCGCAGTCGGTGCTGAGCGGGCTCACCGTCGAGCAGATGGCCGATCGCGCGGGGCACCTGGCCGCGGTGCGCGCGCGGGTCGACGCGATGGGGCCGCGGCGCGGGCCGGTCGACGCGCGCGCTCAGCGGTTCGCGCTGGCCACCCGGGCCGAGACCGCCTTCGCGGACCCGGCGTGGCTCTACGAGATCAAGTACGACGGGGTGCGGGTGCTCGCCGAGCGCCGCGGCGACCGGGTGACGCTCCACGGCCGCGGCGGCGACACCACGAGCCGCTACCCGGAGATCGTGCGCGCGCTCGAGGCGCTCGCGATCGACCGGTTCCTCATCGACGGCGAGATCGTGACCCTCGACGAGTCGGGACGACCCCGCTTCCAGCGCCTGCAACCGCGCATGGGGCTGACCGATTCACGCGACATCGCCCTGGCGGCCCGGCAGCGCCCGGCGATCGGCGTCTTCTTCGATTGCCTGGAGCTCGAGGAGCGCGATTTGCGCCGCCTGCCGCTTACGGACCGCAAGGAGTGCCTGCGCATGCTGGTGCCCGCGCTGGGTCCGGTGCGCTACGGCGATCACGTGGTGGGCGAGGGCGTGGCCTTCTACGAGGCGGCCTGCGCGCAGGGCCTCGAGGGCACCGTGGCCAAGAAGGCCCGCGCGCCGTATCCGGCCGGGCGCACCCGCGACTGGATCAAGATCAAGTGCCAGCGTCGGCAGGCCTTCGCGATCGGTGGCTACACCGAGCCGCAGGGGACGCGCGCCCACTTCGGCGCGCTGCACCTGGGAGTGTACGAGGGTCCACCCGATGCGCCGCGACTGGTGTACGTCTCGAAGGTCGGGACCGGATTCGACGGGGCCGGGCTCGCCGCCCTCCGCGACCGTCTGCGTCCGCTCGCCCGCGCCACGCCGCCCTTCGACGAGGGGGCCATTCCCCGGGGACGCGGCCATCACTGGGTGGAGCCGCGTCTCGCGTGCGAGGTGCGCTTCACCGAGTGGACGGAGGAGGGCGGCCTCCGCCAGCCCACGTTCATCCGCGTGCTGGAGGGCCACGATCCGCGGGCGTGCCGGCGGGAGAGCGAGGAGCCGACCGCGGCGGAACCCTCACCGATCCCCGAGCCGGCCGCGCCGTCCGGGCCGCCCGCCGCAGCCCCGCCCGCGGAGCGACGGCTGCAGCCCACCAATCTGCGCAAGGTCCTCTGGCCCCTGGAGGGCTACACGAAGGCGGACCTGCTCGACTACTACGAGCGCATCGCGCCGTGGATGCTGCCGTACCTGCGCGATCGCCCGCTGGTGCTCACCCGGTATCCCGACGGCATCGCGGGCAAGTCGTTCTACCAGAAGGACGCGCCCGAGTTCACGCCCGCGTGGGTCCGCACCGAGCGCATCTACTCCCGCGACACCGCCCGCGACATCGCCTACCTGGTGGGGGACGACGTGGAGATGCTGCGCTACGTCGCCAACAGCGCCGCGCTCCTCATCCACTGCTGGGCCTCCCGCGTGCCCTCGCTGGAGCGACCGGACTGGCTCGTGCTGGACCTCGATCCCAAGGGCGCGCCGTTCACCGACGTGGTGACGGTGGCGCTCGCGCTGCGCCGCATCCTGGACGATCTCGACCTGCCGAGCTACGTGAAGACCTCGGGGGCCACGGGCCTGCACATCCTGGTGCCCCTGGGCGCCCGCTACACCTACGAGCAGGCGCGGACCTTCGCGCGACTGCTCGCCACGCTGGGGGTGGAGGCGACGCCGGAGATCTCCACGGTGGCGCGGCCGATCCGGGACCGGGGCGGCAAGGTCTACATCGACTTCGGGCAGAACGGGTACGGCCAGACGATCGTGGCCCCTTTCTCGGTGCGTCCGCTGCCCGGGGCCCCCGCCTCGTGCCCGCTCGAGTGGCGCGAGGTGACACCGCGGCTCGATCCGACCCGGTTCACGATGAAGACGATGGTGGCGCGCTTCGAGAAGATGGCGGACCCCCTGCGGGCGGTGCTGGACGGCGGCGTCGACATCGTCGCGGCCATCGAGCGGCTCCAGGCGCGCGTGGCGGGCGGCGGGGTCAGCGGGGGAGATGCGCCTCCAGCAAGCGGGCGAACGCGGGGCCGGTCCCGGCCTCCTCGTGCTTGAAGTACACGAAGGTGTCGCGCCATTGAGCGCCGAGCGCGGTGATGCGGCTCGCCCACTCGGCGATGTCCGCCTCGCTGTAGCCCTCGTCCCGCAGCCTCAGATAGCCCCAGTCGGCGGTGGGCTCGAGCGGAGTGGTCGACTCCTCGGTGTCGGCCACGCAGAGGGCCGCGTTGGCCGCGCGCAGCCGCTGGTAGACCTCGGGGGCGAGCCAGCTCTCGTTCCGGAACTCGAAGGCGCAGCGCAGGCCCGCGGGCAGCAGCGCGAGCAGGCCGTCGAGCCGCTCCACGTCCTTCTTGAAGTTGGGCGGCAGCTGGAAGAGCACGGGGCCGAGCTTGTGGCCGAGCCCGGCCGCGGTATCGAGGAAGTACCGCAGCGGGTCGGCGATGTCGCGCAGGCGCGCGATGTGGGTGATGCGCTGGGGCGCCTTCAGCGTGAACGAGAAGTGCTCCGGGGTCTCCGCGACCCAGGCCGCGATCGTCCTGGCGCTGGGCATCCGGTAGAACGTGTAGTTGATCTCGACGGTCGAGAAGCGCTCCGCGTAGTAGGCGAGCATCCGGCTCGTCGGGAACTTCTCGGGATAGAAGCTGCCCCGCCACTCGGGATAGTTGTAGCCCGAGGTGCCGACGCGGATCATGGCTCGTCGCCCATGATACCGGAGGCCAGCCGGTGCAGCGCGATGCCGGACGCGGTGGCCACGTTGAGCGAATCCACGCCGGGCGCCATCGGGATGCGCACGCAGACGTCCGCGCGCCCGCGGCTCAGCGCCCCGAGACCGTAGCCCTCCGCGCCCAGGATCAACGCCAGCCGCGTCCCCGCGAGCCGCGGGGCGACGCGGCCGATCGGCTCCGCGTCGGGGTCCGGCGTCAGCGCGACCACGGTGTAGCCGCCCCGCCGGAGCGCGTCGAGCGCGGCGCTCCACTCGCTGCGGGCGAAGGGGATCGAGAGGGTCGCGGCCATCGAGACCCGGATCGTCTTCCGGTAGAGCGGATCCGCGCACCCCGCGGAGAGCAGGACGCCGGAGGCGCCGAATGCGGCCGCGTTGCGGAAGATCCCTCCCACGTTGTCGGGGTCGCTCACGTCGTCGAGCCCGATCACGACGCGCGGGGCGCTCGGCGCGCCGTCCGCGGGAGGCGGCCCGAGGACGGATTCCGGCGAATCGACCTGGGCCGGGCGCTCGCCCAGCGCGAGACAGCCGCGGTGGAACTTGAATCCGAAGATCGCGCGCATGGTCGCGGTCGAGGCCAGGAACACCGGCGGCGGCGTGGGGCCGAGCGCGTCGCGCAGCTCCTCGAGAGCGCGCGGCGTGGCGAGGACGGAACGCGTGCGGAAGCGGGGCGCCGCGAGGAGGCGGCGCACCACGAAGCGGCCCTCGCAGAGGAAGAGGCCGGGGGCGCGATCGCGGAACGCGGCGCGATAGTCGGCCACGCGCGGATCGTCGGGATCGTCGATGAGCACGCGCGCATGCTGGCACGGGCCCCTTCCGCTTGACAACCCGGGGAGGGCGTTGCTAGCGTGCGCCGCCCTGCTCGTCATCGACATGCAGCCATGTGTGGTAGGCCCCGACATCGGCCTCGCTCACCCGATCGAGCGCAGCGCTCCCGGAACTGCGGGTGAACGGGGTCGAGACACTGGTGATCACCGGGGTGCTCACCGACGCCTGCGTCGAGAGCTCGGCCCGGCCCGCGGCGGAGCGGGGATTCCAGGTGGTGGTGGTCGACGACGCCTGCGCCGCGTGGGAGGAGGGCTTCCACGCGGCGAGTCTCAGCGCGCTCTCGCGCTACTTCGCCCGCATCGCCACGACCGGGGAAGTCGTGGCCGGAGTGGAGCGGGCGGCGGGGGACGCCGGGAGGCGCTGACTACTGGTAGGCGACGAGGCTCGCGGCCCAGTCCGGGATCGAGCCGTCGGCGGGCCGGGGCGCGTCGAACCGGATCCGGCTCAGCACGTACTGCGGCAGCGCCACGTGCTCCATGCAGCGCAGGCAGTAGAAGTCGAACTCGAGCTGGGCGCGGCGGCCCTGGAACTCGAGCTGGGTCTTGCAGGCCGAGTGGTACAGCTCCCCGTCCGGGCTCGCGTACACCGTGGCCAGCGGGAACTTGGCGATCTCCGCGGCCAGCAGCGAGTCGGGATGGCGCCGGCTGATGCCGGTGCTACCCTTGGGCCGGCCTCGACGGCGGCGAACCTCGGGCTGGTGAGGATCGGTGATGTGCTGCCGAGCGGCGGCTTCCCGGGTCCCGTGTACGCGATCTTGAGTTCTCATGCCCGGGCGCAAAAGCAAGAGGCGTTCCAGAGCTGACACTGGTTTGAAGTATCTGAATCTATAAGGGAATTTCTGTCAGGCAGCGACGCTCCGGCGACGGCGCACTACAAATTTTTGTGAGGACGTGGCCGGAAGTTGTCAACCTGCGAACAGGGGATCGCCCGCGGGCGATCCCCGGAAGGAGCCCCCCCGATGCTGGGCATCGTCGCGACGATCAAGGTGAAGCCGGGCATGGAGCAGCAGTTCGAGACGGTCGCGAAGGAGCTGGTGGCCAAGGTCAACGCCAACGAGCCCGGCTGCCGGCTGTATGCGCTGCATCGGGCGGAGGCGCCGCAGACCTACGTCTTCATGGAGCGCTACGTGGACCAGGCGGCGGTGGAGGCCCACCGCGGCACCGACTACTTCAAGGCGCTGGGCCGGAAGATGGGCGAGTTCATGGACGGCCGCCCGGAGATCCTGCGGCTGACCGAGATCTAGGGCCGGACTCTAGCCGCCGGCCAGCTTCACGGTGAAGCCGGCCGCGCGCAGGTGCTCGGCCAGTCGCTCCCGCTGGTCGCCCTGGATCTCCACGACGTCGCCCTTGAGCGTTCCGCCCGCGCCGCACAGCCGCTTCATCTTCGCGACGCGGGCCTCGAGGGCGGCGCCGCGCTCCGGCAGCCCGCGGATCACGGTGACCGTCTTGCCGTTGCGTCCGCCGCGGTCGCGGAAGAGGCGCACCACGCCGTCGCGCGGGGGCACCGCCCCGGCGCGGGGCGGGACGGAGCGCGGTGAGGGTGCCACCGGCTCAATCTAGCAGAAACGGGCGAGCCGAAACGTTGTACGCTCGGTCCACCGTCATCAGCCCGGCTCGCGGGCGGGAAGGAGTCTCGTGAAGATCACCGACGTCACGCTGACCCTGTTCGCGTGGGACAACATTCCGAGCACCACCTACGGGCGCCACACCGGCAAGTTCGGCGGCCAGAGCCAGCTCGGCCTGCTCGCCCTCCGCACCGACGATGGGCTGGAAGGCCACGCCTTCCTGGGGTCGTCGAGTCGTGGCGCGCAGTACGATGCCGAGTCCCTGATGGGCGCGCTCAAGCCCCTCGTGATGGATCAGGACCCGCTGGAGCGCGAGCGGCTCTACCAGGCGCTCCTCTCGCGCAGTCGCCACACCACGTGGCGTGCGATCGGGGCGGTGGACGTGGCCTTGTGGGATCTGGCCGGCAAGATCGCGGGGCTGCCCGTCCACCGGCTGCTCGGCAGCTACCGCGACCGCCTGCCCGCCTACGCGAGCTCGGCGGTGCTCCAGACGAAGCAGGCCTACGCGGAGGAGGCCGCGCGCTTCAAGGCCTCGGGCTGGACCGCGTACAAGATCCATCCGCCCACCGAGCCGCGCGTGGACATCGAGATCTGCGAGGCGGTGCGGAGCATGGTGGGGGACGCCTTCACGCTGATGCTCGACTCCACGTGGGCCTACGACTACCCGGCCGCGATCCGGGTGGGTCGCGCCATCGAGCGCCTCGGGTACTACTGGTACGAGGACCCGCTGGCCGACGACGACCTCTACAACTACGTGAAGCTCAAGCAGCACCTCTCGATCCCGATCCTGGCCACCGAGTACGCGCCGGGCGGCTTCACCGCCTATGCCCCGTGGGTGGTGGCGCGCGCCACCGATTTCCTGCGCGGCGACGTGGCGGTGAAGGGCGGGATCTCGGCCCTGGTGAAGGCGGCGCACCTCGCCGAGGGCTTCCACATGAACTTCGAGATCCACCACGGCGGCAACTCCCTCAACAACGTGGCCAACCTCCACGTCGCGATGGCCATCCGCAACTGCGAGTTCTTCGAGGTGCTGCTGCCGGCGGAAGCGCAGAAGTACGGTCTGGTGGCCGACATCGAGGTCGACTCGCACGGCATGGTGCGCGCGCCCACCGCGCCCGGCCTCGGCGCGCCCATCGACTTCGACCTGATCGAGCGGAAGAAGCTGGCGATCCTCCGCTAGCCCGCGGCGGCCGGGCCCGCGAAGAGCGGCATCCGGAGGTTGACGGACGCCTCGTAGGCGGGTCGCGGCAGCGTCCCGGGGTCGAGCCCATGGGCGAGCAGGCGCTCCACGCCCGCGCTCGCGATCGTGACCGCCAGCGCCTCGCCCGGACACGCGTGGGGTCCGACGCCGAAGGTGAACGTGCGGCGCTCCGCCCGGTCCGGCTCGAAGTGCTCCGGCCGCGGGTTGGCCGCCGGGTCGTGGTTGGCCGCGGCCAGCACCACCAGCACCGTGTCCCCGGCGGCCATCCGCTGCCCCGCGATCACGCCGTCGGCGGCGACGAATCGCCGCGTGTTCTGCACCGGGGCATCGTGACGGAGCACCTCGCGCACCACCGCCTCGATTCGCGTGGGATCCGTCGCGACCGAGTCGGCCAGGTGCGGCTGGACGGCCAGGGCCCGCAGCGTGTTGCCGATGAGGCCGGAAGTCGCCTCGTAGGCCTGGGTCATGAAGCCGATGGCGTTCGCGACGATCGCGGCCGGATCGGCGATGCCGGCCCGCTCCGCCTCGAGGCGGAGCGCCCCGGGCAGCCCGTCGCGGGCACTGCCGGTTGCCGCCCGCACCGTCTCGATGAGATGGCCCGCCGCCTCCTTGCCGCGGGCGAGGCGGGCCGCGTCGGCACCCGGCGCCACCGCGGTCATGTAGTGGTGGACGCTGCGCTCGATTGGGCCGATGGACGTCTCGGGCACCGCGAGCAGGCTTGCGATCACGTGCGCCGACAGGGATCGCGCGAACCGGTCCACGCCGCCGGGATCGGTCGCCGGATGGAGCCGCTCGGCGAGGGTCTGCGCCCAGCGCATCGCGCCGGCCCGCAGGCGCTCGCGGTCCAGCGTGGCGAGCGCTCCCCCGATCGCGCGCTTCATGACGTCGTGGCCGGGCCCGTCGGTCGTCCGGACGAGGCGGGCAAAGATCTCGGCCAGCGGCGAGCCGCCGAGGGCGGCCGGCACCGGCTCGGCCGCCGGCCGCACGCGCACCTGCGGGCTGGTGAGCACCGCGGTGACCGCCTCCGCGCCCGCGGCCACCCAGAGCCCGAGGTCCGGGTCACGGTGGAGTGGCCGGGTCGCCACCATCTCGCGATAGTACGGATAGGGATCCGGGTGGGTCACCGCGGCGATCGGGCTCCCGGGCGGGTTCATGACGCGACCACCGGGGGCAGCATCGCAACCGGATCGGACGCACTCGTCGTGTCGGTCATGGCTCACCTCTTGATGCGTCTTCGACATATCCGTTGATCCGGATACGTGAGCTCGCGTATCCTACCACCCGATGGCGACGATGCAAGCCGCGGCGGAGATGGCGGGGACGCTCGCGGACCCGGCCCGTCTCGCGGTGCTGGCCGCGCTCCTCGAAGGCGAGGCGGCCGTGAGCGATCTGGCCGCGCGGCTCGGGCTGGCCCAGCCCCGCGTGTCGACACATCTGGCCCGACTCCGCGCGGTGGGCCTGGTCTCCCGCGCCTCCCTGGGCCGTCACCGGGCCTACCGGGCGGACACCGCGCGGGTGAAGCCGCTGCTCGACGCGCTCCAGGCGGCGGGACCCGCCACGGTGGTGCGGCGGTCGACCCGGGCGGGAACCGAGCGGCGACGGGACACGCCGCTCCGGCGGGCGCGCACCTGCTACGACCACCTGGCGGGGGTCGCGGGTGTCGAGCTCCTGGAGGCGATGCAGGCCCGCGGCTGGGTACGGATCGAACGCGGTGGCGCCGCGTTCGCGCTGACCGCGCGCGGCGAGCAGGAGCTGGCGCGCCGAGCGGTGGACGTGGCCGCGGCGCGCGCGTCGCGGCGCCGGTTCGCGATCGCGTGCCTCGACTGGACGGAGCGCCGCCCGCACCTGGGGGGCGCACTGGGCGCGGAGATCCTGGACGCGCTCTGCCGTCGGTCCTACGTGCGGCGGCACTCGCGCGGGCGCGACGTGCGGATCGTGAAGCCGCTGGCGGGCTGGCTGGGCCGCTGATCCGCGGTCAGGCGGGCAGGCCCGCCACGATCGCGGAGAGCGCCCGCGCCGCCCGCTCGAGCGCGGTGGCCTCGAGCGTGTCGAGGGTGTCGCCGCTCGTGTGATACGTGTGGAACGGCGGCGGCCGACGGACGAGGCTCCGGAAGGTGGACCGCACCGGGCTCAGCACGAAGCGGCGCAGCGACTCCGCGTGGGCCACCGGCACCATCGTGAAGCCGTAGGCCGGGATCCCCGCCGCCGCGAACGCGCGATGGTCGCTGCCGAACATCGGGATGCGCCCCACCACGTGGTGGCCCGCGTCCGCGCGGAGACCCGCGCCCTCGAGCGCCGCGGTCACCGCGTCGAGGAACGGGGTGCGCGCGTCCACGTCCCAGAGCGCCACCGCGTCGCCGATGCCGCACAGCTCGAGACTCAGCACCCCCGCGACGCCGTCCAGTGGCTGCTCGGCCACGTAGACCCGCGCGCCCAGGTAGTCGATCTCCTCCGCGGCGGTGAAGAGCAGGCGGACGCGCCAGCCGGACGGGATGCGCGCGGGCAGGCGCGGGATCAGGTGCAGGAGGAGGCCGACCGCGGCCGCGTTGTCGTTGGCCCCGGGGCTCCCCGCGATCGCGTCGTGGTGCGCGCACAGCACGAGGAGGCGCGGCCCCGCGCCCAGCTCCACCGCGAAGGTCTCGCCCGCGCCGTCCGGACGCGCGAAGCGATGACGGGAGAACGCGATGCCCCGGTGCGGGAGGTAGCGGGCGAGGGCGGCCTCGCGCGCCGCCGAGTCGCGGTTCGCGAGCAGCCGGGCGAGGGCGAGGGGCGTATCGTCGCCGGCCAGCACCGTCTCGACCGGCGTGGCGGGCGGCAGCGGCCCGCGGGGGCGGCGGACGAGGAGCCGCCCCAGCGAGCGCAGCAGCAGCCGGCGCAGCTGGAGGCCGGCGCTCAGTTGAACACGACCACGCCGCGGGCGACCTGCCCGGTCCGCAGCGCGGTGAAGCCCTCGTTGATCTGGTCCAGCGAGTAGGTGCGGCTCACCAGCTCGTCGACCTTGAGCCGGCCGTCCAGGTAGAGGTCGACCAGCTTGGGGAAGTCGATGTTGGGGCGCACCGAGCCGTACATCGTGCCCTTGATGGCCTTCTCCTGCAGCGCCATGTTGTAGGGCGTGATCGGCGCGCGCACGCTGAGCGCGGCCATGCCCACGATCACCGCGGTGCCGCCCGGGCGGATCGCGTCGATGATCTGGAGCGTGGTCGCCTCGCCCCCGATCGCGTCGAAGGCGTAGTCCACTCCGCGCCCCGCGGTCAGCTCGCGCACGCGGTCCACCACGTTGTCGACCTTGGCGTTGAAGGTGTGGGTCGCGCCGAAGTCCTTCGCGTACTGCAGCTTGCTGTCGAGCAGATCGGTCGCCGCGACGATGGAGGCGCCGGCCAGCTTCGCGCCCTGCACCACGTTGAGCCCGACCCCGCCGCAGCCGACCACCAGCACCGAGGCTCCCGCCTCCACCTGCGCGCACCGGGTCACCGCGCCGACGCCGGTCGGCACGCAGCAGCCCATGAGGGCCGCCTGGGGCCACGGCATCTCCTTGCGGATGGGCACCAGCATCTCCGCCGGACACACCACCTTTTCCGAGAATGTGCCGATCCGCGCCATCTGGTAGATGTCCTGGCCGCCGCGCTTCAGCCGGAAGGTCCCGTCGAGCATGCCCCACCGCGGCGAGGCGTGGCCGTCGCAGAGGATCGAGCGGCCGATCGAGCAGTAGAGGCAGTGCCCGCACTGGGGCCGGAACGAGAAGATGATGTGATCGCCCGGCTTCACGTTGGAGACGCCGGGCCCGACCTCCTCGACGATGCCGGCCGCCTCGTGGCCCAGTACCATCGGCAGCGGCGGCGTCCAGTCCCCGTTCATGATGTGCCAGTCGCTGTGGCAGATGCCCGCCGCCTTGACCTTCACGCGGGCTTCTCCGGCCTTCGGGCCTTCCTGGGTGAGATCCACGATCTCGAGGGGGGTATTGGCCTTGTAGAGGACGGCGGCTTTCACGGCGGTCTCCCTGTTCTCCTCCTCCCTCGCAGGAGGAGGCGTGGTGAGATGGGCGCGCCCCGGCAGGATCGGGCACCGCGCGGCCGATGATGCGGCGGGGGCGGCCCGGTGTCAAGCGCGGTATCATCGCCCGCATGAACCTGCTTCTCGGGTTCCGTGGGTCCCACGTGATGTTCCTCCTCTCCACGTGGGCGGTGGTGTCGTTCCTCGCGCTCCTGGTGGTGGGCCTCGCGTGGACGCTCCGCCTCAAGCCCCAGGCGCTCGCCGACGCGCGCAGCCAGCGGCAGGAGATCGTGCGGGTGCTGGCCCGGCTCGGCGACGCGCAGGTGCGGGACAAGGTGGACGCGCTCGTTCCGGTGTCCGCGTCGCTCGCGCAGTCGTGGGCCTCGCACGAGCCCCGCGCGCTGCAGCGCGAGCTCGACACCGTCCGCTCGATGCTGCAGCTGCCGACGCTGTTCGTGGTGGCGCCCGACGGCCGCCCGCTCGCGTTCAGTCCCGCGGTCGGCCCCGACGGCCGCTCCAACCTGGAGCTGCGCTACGACGACCGCCCGGTGCTGCAGGAGGCGGTGCGCACGCAGCAGCCGGTGGTGTCCGGCATCGTCGTGGGCCGCGCGTCCCGGGAGCTGGTGGTGGGCGCGGCGGTGCCGATCCGGGTGGACCAGCAGGTGGTGGCGTACCTCGTGGGCAGCATTCGCATGCAGGCCGCGATCGAGGCGATCGAGCAGGCCACCGCGGGGCCGGCCGGGTGGCTGGCGATGATCGATGCCGACAAGCAGGCGATCTTCCTCGACCCCAAGACCCGCCAGGTGACGCAGGAGAGCTGGAAGACCCATCCGTTCGTGGAGGAGCTCGGACGGCGCCGGTCGGACGGCCTGGTCGCGATCGACAACGACGAGTGGCTGGTCGCCCAGTCCTTCATGCCCACGCTCCGGGTCAACCTGATCTACGCGGCCTCGGTGCGCCAGATCCTGGAGAACCAGCGGGCGGTTCTCCTGACGCTCGGCGCCACCCTGCTGGTATCGCTGGGTACGAGCCTGGCCCTCAGCACCGCGGTCGCGGTGCGGTTCGTGCGGGAGCAACGAGAAGTGGTCGGAGTCGAGAGCCACGTTCCGGCGCGGAGTTAGCCCGGGCATGGGCTTCGTTTCACACCCCGACGCCTCCGGGGTCTCAATGGGCAGGGTGATGGCAGAGGATGCCTTCGAGGCGGTGGTGGAAGCCCATCACGCGGAGATCAGGCGCTACCTGCTGCGGATCACGGCCCGCGCGAGCGACGCCGACGATCTGTCGCAGGAGACGTTCCTGCGCGCGTTCCGGGCGTACCGCGCCTTGCCGCCGGAGGCCAACGTGCGCGCGTGGCTGTTCATGATCGCCACGAACCTCGGACGCAATCACTTCCGGTCCCAGTCACGCCGGCGTCGCGCCTACGCGGCGGCGGCGCTGGAGCCGGCGCCCGCCTTCGCCGATCGCGCGGACGGCCGGGCCATGGCCGAGGAAACGCGGGCGCGGGTGGAGCAGGTGATTGGCGGGCTGCCGGAGAAGCAGCGGCTGGCGTTCATCATGAGGAAGATGCACGAGCTCGACTACGCGGAGATCGGCCAGAGCCTGCGGTGCTCGGAGGAGAGCGCCCGGGCCCACGTCTTTCAGGCGCTGCGCAAGGTGCGCCGGGGTCTGGACGGCGACCGTCCTCCTTCCACGGAGCCCCGGCCATGAGCGCGACGCCTTCTTCGAGCGGCGGGCCCATGAGCTGCCGAGAGGTCGAGCCGCACCTGCTGGCCGCGGCAATGGGGGAGGCGGATGCCGTGGCGATCGGGTACGTCGAGGCCCACGTGGCGATCTGCCGGGAGTGCCGCGAGGAGCTGTCGCGCTACCGCGCGATCGACGACATGGTGGGCGCGCTGCGTCGCGCCTCCCTGGAGGGCGAGGACGCCACCCTGGCGCGCGCCCAGCTCGCGGCCTCGCTGGCGGACGCGCGCTCGCGGCTGGTGAGCTTCGGCGTCTTTCCGTCCCCCCTCGGGCGCATCCTCATCGGGCGCACCGAGCAGGGCGTGGCGGCCGTGCGCTACTTGCCGGACGGAGACTCGCTCGGCACGAGCGTGCGCCGGCTGCTGGGCGAGGACGCGGTGGAGGACCGCGCGGCCACCGAGGGGCTGCGCGCCGAGCTCATGGAGTACCTGGAGGGACGCCGGACGCGTCTCGAGTGGCCGCTCGACCTTCGCCGGGCCGGGAGCGACTTCCGGCGCCGGGTGCTGGAGGCGACCGCCGCGCTGCCCTACGGGGCCATCACCTCCTACGCGGGCATCGCGCGGCGCATCGGGGCGCCCGCCTCGGTGCGGCCGGTGGCGCAGGCCCTGCGGCACAACCCGCTCCCCATCGTCATCCCGTGCCATCGGGTGATCGGCAGCACGGGGGATCTGGTCGGCTACGCGGGCAAGCGTGTGGAGCTCAAGCAGCACCTGCTCGCGATCGAGGGCGTGAAGGCGATCCCCACGGGTCACCACGACTTCCGGATCCGCCGCGACGCGATGTACACGCTGCTGAACGGCGAGGTCGAGTACTGCCTGCCGACCTGCGGCACGCTCTCCGAGCGCCCGCTCGCCGATCTCACGCTGTTCGGCACGCGCGAGGTCGCGGAGGCGGCCGGCTTCGCGCCCTGCACCAGCTGCCGGCCCGACCTGCATCCGCTGCCCGCCTGATCCGCCCGCCCGCCGCGCGGAGACGGCCCGTCCCCGCACGACGGTTTCACGGCACCGCGGCCACGGGGTCTCAGTGCGTGAACGAGCACGAGAGGAGAGACCCATGAGCCTCGAGACGGAGACCACCATCATGATCGCGCTGATTCCCTTCCTGGCCGTATGGGCCCTGCTGCGCGTCGCCGGCGCCGTGGAGCGCCGGCGCGAGCGCTGCGTGAGCCGCCAGATCGCGCTGACCGACGCCATCCATCGAGAGCTCGGCGCGGCGGTCGCCCCCTCCGTGCGGCGCACCTGGTCCGGCGAGTGGGTGGTGTCGGTGCCCCTGGCCCTGACTCGCGAGATCACCGTCGGCGCCGTCGCCCGCATCACCGGCGAGCTCTTCGGGCGGCTCGACCGGCAGATCCCGCCGCGCCTGCGGGTGGTGCTGCTGCCGGTGGACGAGCCGATGCGCCGGGTGGTGGTGACGCCCTCGCCGCGCCGGGCCCGCCGCCTGAGCCGCGCGGCCTGACGACACGCGCCCCGAGGCAACGGAGGCGCCACATGGAGTGGAGCGACTACGTGATGGAGCGAGTGGCGACGGCCCGCCTCGGCGAGCTGCGCGCCCACAGCGCCCGTCTGCGCCTGCTGACGCAGTCGGCCGACCCGCGGCCCGGGCCGCGGGTCGCACTGGGGCTGGCCCTGATTCACCTCGGCCGGCGGCTGGCGCGGGGTGGGGCGGAAGTCAGGAACGGCAGTGTGCGGGTGGCCCGGGTGCGGTAGTATGCTTGCCGCAGGCCAGAGGAGGGCCCCGGGCCATGGCGGCGATGACCTACGATCGGCGGGAGCAGGACCTCGGTAACATCCTTCTGCTGGAGCACGTCAACGTGCGGGTGCCGGACCAGCAGGCGGCCACGCTCTTCTACATCGCGGGACTCGGGCTCACGCGCGATCCCTACCTGATGGTGAGCGTGGACAACATGTGGGCCAACGCCGGGCAGACCCAGTTCCACCTGCCCACCGGCAAGCCGAACGTGCTGCAGGGGCACGTCGAGCTCATCGTGCCCGACCTCGACGCGCTCACCCGCCGCCTGGCCGCGGTGAAGCCCGCGCTGGCGGGCACCGCCTTCGCGTACGAGGTGCGCGACAAGCACGTCGCGGTCACCTGCCCGTGGGGCAATCAGTTCCGCTGCGTGGGCCCCGGCCCGGAGTGGGGGGACATCACCCTCGGCATCGGCCGCGTGGAGGTACCGGTGGCCCGCGGCGCCGCCGCGTCCATCGTCGCGTTCTACCAGCAGGCGCTGCGGGCCACCGCGAGCGTGACCCACGACGATCAGGGGGCGGCGGCGCGCGTGAGCGTCGGCTACCGCCAGGAGCTCGTGTTCCGGGAGACCGACGCGGTGATCCCGCCGTACGACGGGCACCACGTCGCGATCTACATCGCCAACTTCTCCGGCCCGCACGACTGGCTCGTGCAGCGAAACCTGGTCACCGAGGAGAGCAACCCGTACCAGTACCGGTTCCAGGTGATCGTGGACCCGGAGACCGGGCAGCAACGGTCGGAGATCGAGCACGAGGTGCGCTGCGCGACGCATCCGATGTACATGCGCCCGCTGGTGAACCGCAACGCGGCCCAGCGGCAGGCCACCTACGTGCGGGGCCGCGACGCCTTCGTGCCGGGCGTGCTGTAGCGGCGCCGACCGTCTCACCACTCAAAGGAGGACGCGTATGCTCGCGGATCGCTACGTCAAAGGTGTGCTCACCGTCATCGCGGCCGCCCTGGTCGCCGTCGCCGCGCATCTCTGGCGCGCGGAGCTCAGCCCGTCGGCGGCGGTCGCCGAGACCCCCGCCAAGTACGAGGTCGGGGTGCCGAAGGCGTACGGCAAGCTGGTCGGGTTCTCCAACAACAACCTGCTGCTCGAGAGCAGCGACGGGCTCCTCCGCATCGTCGACGTGGAAGGCAAGGAGCCGGAGTATCCGAAGATCAAGGTGCAGATCAGCCGGAAGTAGCCGGCTCGCGAGAGTCCCGCGCGGCGTCGCGCTCGCGGCGCTCGGCATCCTGCTGGGCGCCGCGCCCGCGTCCGCCGGCTTCGAGGAGGGCCGGCGCGCCTACGCGCGTGGCGACTACGCGGCCGCCGTCCGGGAGTGGCGTCCCCTCGCCGAGAGCGGAGACGCCGCCGCCCAGTTCATGCTGGGCTTCCTCCACGAGCGCGGGCAGGGAGTTCCCGCCGATGCCGACGCCGCGGTGGGCTGGTACCGCCGCGCCGCCGCCCAGGGCGATGTCCACGCGCAGTTCCGTCTCGGGTTCCTCTACGCCTACGGCCGCGGGGTGGACCGCGACGACGTGGAGGCCGCCATCTGGTACCGCCGGGCGGCCGAGCAGGGCAACGAGGCCGCGCGCTCGGCGCTGGAGCAGCTCGGCGCCGAGGGCCGGCTGGCCGCCCCGGCCGCCGGCCCCACCGTGTCGCGCGACGCGGTGGGGCTGCGCGCGGCGGCCGAGCGCGGGGGGGCGCTCGCGCAGTATCAGCTCGGTCTCCGGTACGCGATGGGTGATGGCGTCCCGCGCGACCCCGCCCAGGCGGTGCGCTGGTATCGCGAGGCGGCCCAGCAGGGACTCGCGCCCGCCCAGTACCAGCTCGGGCTCCGCTACGCCAACGGCGACGGCGTCGAGCGGGACTTCGCGGAGGCGGTGAAGTGGTACCAGCGCGCGGCCGCCCAGGGGGTGGCCTTCGCCCAGTTCAACCTGGGCGTGCGGTACGCCAACGGGCAGGGTGTCGAGCGCGATCCCGTGCAGGCCTATCAGTGGTTCTCGCTCGCCGCGCAGCGACTGCTGGGCCGCGAGGCGGAGGTGGCGCGCCAGGCGCGCGATGCCGTCCGCGCGCAGCTGAGCCCGGAGCAGGCGGCGCGCGCGGACGCGGCGGTCAAGGCGTGGCGCCCCCGCCCGGAGCGCCCGGGCGAGGACGCGGCGACGCCTCGAAGCTGATCTCCTGCGCGCCCTCCCAGCAGAGCCGGCGGCCCAGCTCGGCGAGCCCCTCGCGTCCCTGCACGATGGTGAGGAAGTGGTTGCCCGCGAGGGGCCCGCGCACGCACGCGAACCGCGCGGTCCCATAGGGGAAGAGGATCTCGGTCTCGCTGATCCCGCCCGGATAGAAGAGGATCGCGCCGGGCTCGGGCTCCGCGGTGGTGTGCTCCGGCCCCACGCCCAGATCGAAGTCCCCGAGCGGGACCCAGCCCGCCTCCCCGCTCCAGCGCGCCTGGATCAATCGCTGGCGATAGGGCAGGAGCCGCCGGAACGCGGCGCAGGTGCGCGGCGCCGCCTCGGCTTCCCACCGCGCGCCGAAGACCAGCGATCCCACCCGGATGCGGACGTCCGCCATCAGAACGTGAGGCGCACGCCGCCGTGGGCCAGGAACGGCGCGCCGATCGACGCGACGCCGTCGCTGGTGCGGCCGACGGTGTAGGTCGTGTCGAGCAGGTTCTCGATGCCCGCGAACACCTCCGCCCACCGGGCGAGGCGGCGGGACAGGAAGAGGTCGACCAGCACGTAGCTGCCGAGGGGCAGCGTGTTGAGGTCGTCCTCGAACTGCCGCCCGACGTAGCGGGCGGTCACCGCGGCGGTGAACAGGGCGGGATTGTCGTAGCGCACCGTCAGCGCGGCCCCGTGGCGCGGCACCTGGGCCAGGCGCTTGCCCTCGAGGCTCCGCTGCTGGGGCGAGTCCAGCACCCGGGCATCGGTGTACGTGTAGCCGCCGATGACGCGCCAGCCCGTGGCCGGACGCCACTCGAGCTCGGTCTCGATCCCGCGGATGCGCGCGCGGTCGACGTTCTGACGCTGCCGGCAGGTGGTGCCGGCCGGGCAGTCGGGTAGCGGCACCGTCTGGGTGACGTTGATGATGAGGTTCTCCACCTCGCTCCAGAACGCGGTGGCGCGCGCCTCGAACGGGCCCGCCCGCTGGGCCAGCCCCACCTCTCCGCCGGTGAGGCGCTCCGGCTTGAGGTGCTCGTTGGCCACGGTGACGTCGTTCCGCACGCGGAACACGCGGTACAGCTCGTTGATGGTCGGCACCCGGAAGCCCTGGTAGAACGAGCCCCGCACATCGGTGGACGGGGTGGCGTGGTAGAGCACCGCGAAGCGCGGGGTGCCGGTCATGCGGTCGATGTCCGCGTAGGTCTGCCGGCCCGGGATGCCCGCGGGTGGCGGGGTGTCGCGGCGGAAGCCGTCGTAGGCGCGCCAGTGGTCGCCGCGGATGCCGGCCACGACCTCGAGCGCCCGCACCGGGGTCCAGGTGTCCTGCACGAACAGGCCGTAGAGCTGCTGCTCCCCGCCGGCCACCCGGGTGCGCGCGAACACGCCCGCCACGTAGACGCGCTCGTCGGTCTGGCCCTCGATCCACCGGAAATCCGTGCCGGCGAGCACGCGGTGGTCGCCGAGGGCGCGGCTCCAGGTCAGCGCCGCGCCCATCGAGGTGGTGGGCACGCGCTGATCGAGCGCGAGGGTCTCCGAGTTGCGGTCGGTCGCCTGCGACGAGAACGTGCTGTGGAAGTCCTGCACGTCGCCGAACACGGTCGCGGTCCACTCGCTGCCGTCCCCGGTGCGGAGCCGGCCACCGGTCGCGAAGGAGCCGGTGTCGGTGTTGTTGAACTGGAGCGGGGTGCCGTTGTCGCGGCTCTCCTCGTAGTAGGTGCCGCGCGCGAACAGGGTGAGATCGGGTGAGGCCCGCATCTCCACGCGACCGTTGAACGTGGTGTGGGCGGAGCCCGCGTCCACGTCGATGGCGCCGCGGCGGCTGACGCTCACCACCTTGTAGCCGTCGGTCGCGAAGTGGCCACCCTCCAGGCTGACCCGGAAGGGCCCCAGGGCGTCGGTCAGCAGGAGATCCACGTTGTGGGTGTCGTTGGTGCCGTAGGAGCCCTCGAAGGAGGCGGCGCGCTCGGTGGGACGCCGGGTGATGATGTTGATCACGCCGCCGAGCGCGTAGTTGCCCCAGAGGCTCGCGCCCCCGCCCCGCACCACCTCGACCTGCTCGATGCTCTGCAGCGGGATGCGGTCCCAGTACACCCACCCCCCGAAGGGATCGTTGACCGGCACGCCGTCCAGGAGCACCAGCGCGCGGCTCGCGCCGCTCGGGCCGATGCCCCGCAGCGACACCCCCTGGGTGGTGGGATGCGACACGAGGCTGGAGGAGCGCCGGAAGAGGCTGAAGCCCGGCACCTGGCGCAGCAGGTCGTCGAGCGACTGGGCCGCGCCCTGCTGGATGTCCTGTCGCGTGAGCACAGTCACGCTGGCGGGGGCCTCGCCCATGGGCTGCTCGGCGCGCGTGGCCGTCACCACCACCGGCTCGAGACGCTCGATCTCCTGCGCGCGCGCGAGCGCCGGCACGAGCGCGACCACGAGCACGGCGAGCGTCGCGCGGCCCCGGCGCGTCATGGTGGGCCGGATGCTACGCGCCGGTCTCCGGCGTGTCAACGCGGGCGGGCGCGGATCGGCTCGTCGCCGCGCGCTCCCGCTGGTCGGGTTCAGCGGCGCCGGGACTTGCGCGCGGCGGCCCGGCGGGCCGGCTTCCGGTGCGCGGGCTTCCGCGCGCTCCGCTCGGGAAGCACCGCGATCGCCTCGATCTCGAGCAGCAGGTCGGGGCGCACGAACTGGGAGATCTCGATCAGGGTGCTGGCCGGCCGGCTCGCCCCGAAGTACTCCTTCCGCACCGTGTTCACCTTCTCGCGGTCGGCCACGTTCTTGAGGTACACCGTCACCTTGCACACGTCCGCGAACCTGGCGCCCGCGGCGGCCAGGCACCGCTTGATGTTCTCGTGGGCCTGGCGGGCCTGGGCCACGACGTCGTTGCCGCCCACCGTGCGACCCTGCTCGTCGCTCGCGACACAGCCGGAGACGAACACCAGCCGGCCCGCGCGGACCACGTGGACGAAGTGGCTGATCGGCTCCGGCATGCCCGGCACCCAGATCTCTTCCCGGTGAGGGGTCGCCATCGGTCTCTCCTCTCGTGAGTGGGGGGTGGAGGCCTCGTGTCGCCGGGGGATTATGACACCGGCTGTCAGCCGACCGCCAGAGAGCGTCGCACGAGGACGAGAATTTCTGCATTTTCCGCCACGGCGGTGGTGGTCCGACTCTTGCTCTTTTGCAACGCCATGATCAGCCGACTTGCCGCCGCCGTCCTCAGCGGATTCTTCCTCCTGGCCTGCTTCGCCACCCCGACCCACCCTCAGGCGCTCGACCCCGCGTCCGCCGACGCCCTGGCGGCGACCCTGCGCATGCTGGCCGACCCGGCCGCGCGCGGCCGGATCATCGCCACGGATCCCGCCGCGGCAGAGGTCGACCGGCAGGTGCAGAGCATGGCGGGCTCGTCGGCCCTCGCCCAGGAGGTCTACGGCCTCGCCGCCGACGTGTTCGCGGACCTGGCCCGCAACTCCAACGGCGATCCGCGAGCGATGAGCGAGGCGCTCGATCGGGCCAAGACCGACCCGGCCGGCTTCGCCGCCATGCTGCGGCCGGAGACCCTCGAGAAGCTGCGGGCTCTCTCCAGCAAGATCTCGGACGTCCAGCGATGACGATGGATCCGTCGATCGCGATCCTGAAGGGGCGGATGGCGGAGGCGCTCGTCGAGGCCGTGTTCAAGCGGGCGCACTACACGGTGGCCCGGGTGGGACGGGAGAGCAGCGTGCCGGCCCTGGTACGGAGGGGCCGCGCCGAGTTCATGCCGGACTTCGTGGTGTGGCGGACGCTGGACGAGCCGAGCCTGGGCCACCACTCCTATCGGCTGCTCGCGATCGAGGTGAAGTACCGCGCGGACCTCGAGGCCTATCTGCGGCAGGACTCACCGTCCCGGAGCTCAGAGATCGCCCAGCAGTGGCCGGAGCTCTACGAGGTGATCGTGACCGACAGCCCGGCCAGCGGTCGGTCCTGCTTCCAGGTGCTCAACGTCTCGCAGCTGGCCAGCGGGACTACCCCCGCTCCCCAGGACCTGCACACGGTCCCCGGTCTCGACATCTACCGCAAGACGGTGGAGGAGTACGAGGGGCTGGTGCGGGAGATCTTCCCGATCCTGGGGTCACGCCGTGCGTCGGAGGAGGCGCGGAAGCCGGGGGCGTGGATGCCGGGACGCCGGCATCGCGCCGCGGCGGGCCACCTCCACCCGCTCGCCGACGCCCACCGCTACCGCCCGCTGCCGGTCCGCGAGCAGCGGCCGGGCGACAGCGAGTAGCGCAGCCGGGACGTCTCGGCCACACCCGCCGCCTCCCACCCGTCCAGCAGCGAGAACCCCAACCGGAAGTACTGGTCGCCGCCCTCCAGCCCCGCGCTCTGCCCGTTGATCACGTAGCGCGCGCGGCACGCCATCCCTCCGAGGAGGCTCGGGCCGCAGTCGAGCGCGGTGATCCGGACGTCGAGCCGAGAGGCCACGATCTCGCGATCGGCCGCCTTCAGCGTGCGGGACATCCGCCGCACGTGCCGGCTCTTGACGTAGGCCTCGATCGCGGCGCGGGCGCCGTCGAGGCTCCAGCACGAGCGGGCGAATCGCGCGACGTGGAAGCCGACCAGCAGCACGACGCCGGCGAGGAGCACCACCAGGATCCCGCGGGCCACGCGCTCCGGGCTGAGCACGCGGGGCACGGTCGTCAGCACTCTAGCCAAGCAGGGTCCCCTGGAGCGCGAGGCCCGTGACCGGATCCAGCAGCGAGGTCCCTTCGCGGCGGAACGGCAGCCACACGAGCCGCGCGCCCCCGTAGGCGGGCTCGTCCTCGGCCGCGGCCCTCACGGCGTCGGGAGTCCGCCGGCGGCCGGCCGCGGCGAAGCGCGCCAGCAGCACCGCGTCCTCCACGTCGTAGAAGCAGCCCTGGCCGGCCGGGCGCTCGCCGATCCATGCCTCGTAGGCGGGAGGCTTCGCGGAGAGGCGGGCGGTCAGATCCTGGAGCACCTTCAGCCGCCGGTAGCGGAACGCGGGGACCCATATCGGACCCTCCGCGGCCGGCCCGGCCGGCTCGAGCCGCCAGAAGGGCAGGTAGCGGCACTGGTCCCCTCGCGGGATGGGCGCGGTCTCGGCCTCGAGGCGCGCCACCTCGTGGGGCGTCTCGGTCAGGTCCGCGCCGTGGATCTGCCAGGCGCGGCCGCAGGTCGCGCACAGAAAGATCACGTCCTCCGGCTCGACCGGCAGGTCGCCGCCGCAGTTCGGGCAGACCAGGGGGCGCAGGCCGATGACTCGCGCGGAACCGACGGGGCCGCGCGTGAGCGCCTCCGCGAGCGCGAGCGGCGCCCGCGGCTGCACCACGCTCTCCGCGACGGCGTCGACCACGGTGAGCCAGCGCTCAATGCCCTGCGAGAGCTCCACGACCCAGAGCGGGAAGTAGATCAGCGAGAGCACGCGCCCGAGCACCTGCCGGTACACCACGTGCTCGAAGCCGGCGGCCGAGAGGCCCTGGGCCATCGCGGCGGTGAGGTCGACTTGGACCGGGACCACGGCGCCGAGCGCGGCCAGGGCCTCCGGCTCGAAGAGGGAGACGCGGAGGGCCTGGGTGCGGACGCCCAGGGAGTGGAGGCCGAGCCCGGGGAGGTCGACGGCGAGGAAGCTCTTCTCCACGTAGCGGTCGAGGAACCGGACGGTCGCCTCGCCTGCAGCGGTGGTGTCCGGGTGGGGCGGGGTCATCAGCGCGATGCGCTGGTCGAGCAAGACGACGTCCGGCCCGGCCGGCTTGGGTGGTGCGCCGAGGAGATCGCGCACCACGTCGCCGGCCTGGCGCCCCAGCAGGAGGTCCGCGCCCCAGCCCAGGATGGAGCCGATCGGGATGTCGACCTTCGGCGGATCGGCCGCGCCGTCACCGCGGCCCAGGAGGATGGACTGGAATGCTCCGTTGTCCGGCTCGGGCCGCGGCGGAACGTCCTGCCACTGGAAATCGTGCCCGGTCAGGCGGAAAAAGGGCACGAAGTGGAGCTGGGTGCGGACGACCCGCGCCCCGAGCCGCCCGGTGCGCGCGGCCGCGCCGGCCACGTCGGCCCGCACCGTGGGCTTCACCCAGTAGCTCAGGACCTGCTTGCGGCCGGTGACGAGCAGGCGCGATCCGCAGCTGGGACAGCGGATGGCGTTCGACCCCTCGGAGAAGTCGAGGGGGCCGCTACAGGTGGGGCACTCCGTGGAGACGACGAGCTGGCTCATGCCAGCCGCGAGGTCAGCGACCCGCGACCGCCTGGCCACACGAGGCGCAGAAGCGCGCGCCTTCCGATAGCTCCGCCTGGCACCGCGAGCACCGCGCGGCCGCGGCGAGCTGACGGCCGCAGCGCGAGCAGAAGCGGCTGTCCGCGGCCACCGTCGACTGGCAGCCCGGGCAGGTGATGACCGCGCTCGCCGGCGCGGCGGCCTCGGTCCCGAGGCTCTTGGCGAGCATGCCCGGCATCATCATCCCGAGTCCGGCGCCCACGCCCACGCCGACGCCGGCCGCCGCTCCGTTGCCGAGCCCGCCGCCCGGTCCCTGGGCCGCGTCGCCCATGGCCTTGGCCGCCTTGAACTTGAGGAACCGATCGAGATCGCCGACCGCGCCCATGCCCGAGCGCTCGTCGATCATCCGCTGCACGTCCTCGGGCGGCGTGATCCGGTTGATGTAGAAGTCGACCAGCTCGGTCCCGTACTTGTGGAACTCGTCGGTCAGCCGGGCCTTGAGCGCGACCGCCATCTCGTCGTAGCGCGCGGGCAGATCCAGGAGGCTCTGGAGGTGCTCGCCCAGGAAGTCGTTGAGGCGCGCCACGATCACGTCGCGGAGGTAGTCCTCGATCTGGTCCGTGGTGTAGGAGCCCTGGGTGCCGACCAGGCTGTTCACGAACAGCAGCGGCTGGGCCACCCGCATCGTGAAGTTGCCGAAGGCGCGCAGGCGAATCAGGCCGAGCTGGCTGTCCTTGAAGGCCACCGGATCGCGCGTGCCCCAGCGCATGTTGGTGAAGACCTTCAGGTTGACGAAGTAGACCTCGGCCCGGAACGGGCTGGTGAAGCCCCACGGCAGGGCGAGCAGCCGGGTCAGGATCGGGAGGTTCTGGGTGGAGAGCGTGTGGCGCCCGGGCCCGAGGACGTCGAGCCCCTGACCGTCGCGGAAGAAGACCGCGGCCTGGTTCTCGCGCACGATCAGCTGCGCCCCCATCTTGATGTCGCCCGAGCCCTGCTCCGGATAGCGCTGCACGATGCCGGTGCCGGCCTGATCGAACCACTCGATGACTTCCATCATGATCGGGCTCATGGCGTGCCTCCCTCGCCCGCGTCGACCACGCGCCGGCGCTGGTCCCAGAGCTGCTCGAAGTCGTCCAGGGCCTCGCCCATGTGCAGCGCGGCCGCGGCGAGCTCGGCCGGGTCCGCCGCCCGCACCGCCTCCGCGCGCGCGCGCACCACGCTGAGCACGTCGAACAGCCCCAGGTCGAAGGCGTAGAGCCGATCCAGTACCTCGGTGTCGACCTGGTGGAGGTCGAACAGCCCGCTGTAGCCGCGGCCGGCGAATTCCACCGCGCGGCCCAGGCGCTCCAGCCGGCCCGCGAGCCGGTCCAGGCGCGGCAGCGCGGAGAAGTCGCGCGCCTCGGCGAGACGGGCCTTGTGGTCGTCGACGCTCTTCACGAGCCGGCCGATCTCCTGGACCAGGCGCATGCGCACCTCCTTGTCGGTGGCGCGCGCGTTCTCGCGGTCCTGGTAGCCGGCGACGCCCGGGATGAAGCGGGCCAGCCGCTCCAGCTGGCTTGCGACCGTGACGCCCATGTGATGCCTCCTCGTGGTGTGGCCGGGAACCGTGCCCGGACCAGCGCACCGAGGCTGCAAGCCGATTGCCAGTGGGTGACCGATCTAAGCGACTGATCTGGAACGGCAGGAGGGCCGCGCGCCACCCGCGAGGACGGGGAGCGTCAGTCGGCTGACACTTCTTGGCCGCGCCGGCCGATGGCGGAGTACTCGGCCGCGCTGCTCCTTCGGCGCCAGCTCCGGAACCGCCGCCACGCCAGGGCGAGGCCGGTCCAGACGAGCACGGCGCCGCCCGTAGAGGCAACGAGGGCGATCGATTGACCCACCACGCCGGCGGCCTCGCCGGTGTGGAGCGGCCGCACCCAGCCACGGAGCGCTCGCCCGAGGCTCTGCCCGGCGTAGGGCTCCCAGCGGACGATCTCGGCCGTGGTCGGATCGAGGATGAGCCGGGACCGCGGCGCGGGGTGCCAGCCGGCGGGCTCCTGGATCAGAAAGGTCGCCGGTTCATCCGACCGCGTGGGGATGCGCAGGGTGATCGCGACCCATCCGGGCACCTGCCGCTCGGCGCGCTGCCAGAGCGCGTCGCTGCCGGCGAGGGAACGCGATGGTATCGGCCGCGCCGGCCCAACGTCGTCCGGCCGTCCAGCCCGGGCGGTAGCGCGGCCGGGCGGCGGCGCCGGGGCCCCGGGCAACGGAGGCTCACTGCCGGTGAGCCGGTAGAGCAGGTCGTTCGCCCACTGGTAGGACATCACCACGCCGGTCAGCGTCATCACGAGCAGCACCGGAGCGCACCAGATGCCGATCACGTTGTGCCAGTTGAAGTCGCGCGCGCGTCCGCGCAGGCGAAGGTCGAGGCGGGTCACCTGGCGCCGGGCCGCTCCCGTCCGGCGACGCGGCCACCAGATGTAGACGCCGAGGACCGCCAGGGCGAGGAACGCCAGGTTGGCGGCTCCGGTGATCGGCCGACCGATCTCGCGACGGCCGAGCCAGCGGTGCCATTCGAGCACCTCCTCGAGGAGGCGGTGCATCGGGGAGCGGCCGCCCAGCACCGTCCCGCGGTAGGGATCGACGAACAGGGCGCCGCCGTCGCGGCCGAAGGCGACGAGCAGCGCCGCGGTGGGGTCGGCGCGCAGCGTGACGGCCGACGGCCGCCGACCGCCGCTGGCCTCCCGCGCGCGGGCCACGAGCGTCTCGATCGGGAGGCTCGCCGCTCCGGGTGGGGGGTCCACGGTCCGCCGATCCCGCTCGAGCCACTCGGTGATCTGCGGCTCGAACGCGAGCAGCGCGCCGGTGAGCGACATGACGCCGATGACGAGCCCGGCGCTCACGCCCAGCGCCAGGTGCAGCCAGAAGACGAGCGAGCGGCCGGGCACGACCGCCCTAGTAGCGGCGGCTCGGAACGGGCTGTCCCGGCGCGCTGCCCGACATGACCTGGTCGGGCGCCGCGCCGGTCGTCGGCTGCTTCATGGCCTCCCGCACCTTGGCCATCTCCTTCTGGGCGGGATCGCGGGTCTCGGTGTGCTGCGCGGCCTTCTCGAACGCCTGCAGCGCGCCGGGCAGATCGTTCATCTTCGTCCGCACCACTCCCAGGTTGAACCAGGTGCGTCCGTCGTCACGCAGGCTGGCCGAGCGCGCGAAGCGCTTCTCCGCCGCGGGCAGGTCGTTCTTCTCGTACGACATGCGCGCCAGCGCGCTCCACACCTCGGGCGTCTTGGTGTCGTGCGCGGCCAGCTTCTCGAGCTGCGTGAGCGCGCGCGGCTGCTGGTTGGCCCGGAGCAGCGTGAACGCCAGACGCGCCCGGAGGTCGTCCTGGTCGCGCAGGGCCAGGGCCGCCTCGTACTCGCGGGCCGCGTCGTCCACCCGGTTCAGCTGCTCGAGCGCGGCGCCCAGGTCGCGGTGGCCGGCGAAGGAGCCGGGGTAGAGCTCGACCACCTTGCCGAACGCGGCGGCCGCCTCGTCCCAGCGCGACTGGAACATCGCGGCCTGGCCGCGCAGGTAGTAGGCCAGCACGTGCGTCGGCTGCTGGGCGATCGCCTGCCCGCTCAGCTCGGAGGCGCGGGCGTAGTCCTTCCGGTCCATCGCCTCCACGGCCTGGCGGTAGAGGGAGAACGCGGGATCCTCCCAGATGCCCTGCGCCGACGCGGTCCCGACGCTGGCGATGGCGCAGAACGCGAGGCCGACCGCGGTCCAGTGCTGCCCGCCGGGAATGCGGCGCCGGTTCAGCGGGCGTTCAGCTCGAAGCGTACCGGTAAGGTGACCCATACGGCGACTGCCTCCTTTCCTCGGCGAGCGGGCTCGAAGATCCAGGTCCGGATGGCCTCGACGGCGGCGCGATCCATGTCGGCGCGTCCCGCGGACTGCTGCACCTGCACGGTGCCGACCTTTCCGTTCGCGAGGACCTCGAACCGGAGGATGACCGTGCCCTCGACGCCCTCGCGTCGGGCGGCCTCCGGATAGTGAGGGGTGGTCTGATACCCGCCCAGCGGGCGGGCGAACGACGTGACGCCCTCGCCGCTGCCCCGCGCCACGCTGGGACCGCCGCGCGAGCCCCCGCTCGGCGCTCCCGGGATCGTGGGCGACGGCAGGAGCAGCCCGCCGTCGCCGGGTGGGCCGGGGATGGGCAGGCCGGCCGGTGCCTGGGCGGAGGCCATGAATCGTCGATCCGGCGAGGCGGTGGCGGCCTGCGGCGAGGGGACGAAGCGCGGCACGGCGTCGTCCATCAAGGTCTGGCTCTGCCCCGGCGAGGCGGGCGCCACCGGTGTCGGCCTGGCCGCCGGTTGCGGCACCCGCGGCGGGGGCGGCGGCGCCTGTGGCGGCGGGGGCGGCTCGAGCTTCACCACCTCCACCGGCACCAGCACCCGGGCCGCCGCGTGGTGGCCGAGCGCCGCCACCGTGCCCGCGGTCGCGATGCCGGCCACGTGGAGGGCGACCGAGATCCAGATCGGCCAGCCGATGAGTCGCGCCTCGACCCCCATCTCGCCTCCTCGGACCTCAGGCGTCGGCCCAGCGACGCAGGAGGTTGTGGTAGCAGGCGGTGAGCGCGACCACGCCGGGGTGATCCGGCTGCGCCTCGCTCACCTGGCCGATGGCCATGTCGAGATCGAACAGCAGGCCGCGCTCGCCGTCGTCGCGCACCATGCTCTGGATCCAGAAGATCGAAGCGAGGCGGACGCCCCGGGTCACCGGCTGCACCCGGTGCAGGCTGCTCGCGGGGTAGAGGATCATGTCGCCCGCCGGCAGCTTCACCGAGTGGGCGCCGTAGGTGTCGTCGATCACCAGCTCGCCCCCGTCGTACTCCTCGGGAGCGCTCAGGAAGAGCGTCGCGGACAGATCGGTGCGCACGCGCTGGGACGAGCTGGTGAGCTCCCGGATGGCATTGTCGACGTGAGCGCCGAACGTCATGCCGGGCTCGTAGCGGTTGAACAGCGGAGGAAACACCTTCAGGGGGAGCGCGGCGGCCATGAACAAAGGCGTTCGTTCGAGGGCGCTCACCACCACGTTGCCCATCTCGCGGGCCTCGGGCGTCGCCTCGTCCACCTGAAGGTTGCGCTTGACCCGCGCGGCCAGGTGCCCCGACGTCTCGCGGCCGTCGACCCACTTGGCCTGCTCCAGGAGCGCGCGACAATGACGCACCTGAGCCTCGGTCAGCACGCGGGGGATGTGGAGCAGCATCGCGCGGCTAGAACCTCCAGGTCCCGGTGAGCAGGAACGTGCGCGCGTTGCCTGGGACGACGTGGCTCGGGTGGATCGCGTCGTAGTACCGCTCGTCGGAGACGTTGATCACGTTGAACCGCAGCTCGAGCGGCTTGATGGGCCGATAGGCGGCGGTGAGGTCGCCCCGCACGTAGGAGGGCACGACGTTCAGGTTGTCGTTGTTGGCGTAGCGCTTGTCAACGAACACCGCCCCGCCTCCGACCTGCCACTGCGGGGTGATGTCGTAGGTGGTCCACAGGCCGGCGGTGTGCTCAGGGACGTTCTGGATGCGCTTGCCCTCGACCGGCACCCCGTTCAGGACGTCCGTCGACTCGAGGATGCGGGAGTCCAGATAGGCGTAGCTCAGCCACACGTTCCAGCCCGGCCGCACCCGCCCCACCACCTCGAGCTCCGCGCCCTGCACGCGCTGCTTGCCGTTGGTCACCTGCACGCCCAGCACCGGGTCGGTGACGCGGGCGTTGTTCTTGTAGGTCCGGAAGACCGCGGTGCGGATGCCGAGGGCGCCGTCGAAGAGGTCCCACTTGGCGCCCAGCTCGAAGGTCTCGTTCTTCTCCGGCTCGGTCTGGGAGTTGTTGAGCGCGAGGGTGAGGGCCTCCGCGGAGGGGTTGAACGAGGTGCCGTAGGAGAAGTAGTAGGTCTGCCACTTGGTGGGCAGGAAGATCAGCGCCGCCCGGGGGCTCAGAGCCTCGTCGGTGCGGGAAAGCTTCTGGCCGAGGAACATGTTCCGGAAGTCGGCGTCGAAGAGGTCGTAGCGGAGGCCGCCCATGATCTTCCACTGCTCGGTGAGCGCCATCTCGTCGACCGCGTAGACGCCGACCGCGGTGGCGGCGGAGGAGCCGTCGAAGTTCTTCACCCGGCCCATCGCGGAGAGATCCGGATCGTGACCGGGATTCAGCAGCTCGGTGGTCGGCACGCCGGTGAACGTGTAGCGGCGCACGGCCGAGAGCTCGCGGGAGGCGTCGAAGCCGGCCACCAGGGTGTGCTTGAAGCGCCACGTGTCGAACCGGGCGACCAGCTCGGTGGTGTTGAGCACGCTGGTGTCCACCTGGGCCCGCTGGGTGCCGGTGCGCGAGACCTGGATCGCGGAGAGCGGCGCGCTGCCCGGATTGCCCACGATGGCCGGGATCGAGACCAGCGAGCCGCGCTCGATGAGGGCCAGGCGCAGGGTGGAGCGGAAGCGCAGGTTCTGGTTGAAGTCGTGCTCGAGTCGCACCGTCCCGATGTGGACGTCGTCGTGCTCGTAGTCGCGGCTCGGGATGCCGTAGAAGTTCTCGGTGTCGACCGGGGCCGGGCCCCCGCGCAGGTAGGGCAGGCCGTAGTCGGGCAGGTTGTCGTCGCCCTGGTAGAAGTAGCTCGCGATCAGGCGCGTCGGTCCGTCGAGCCCGATCGCGAACGAGGGCGCCACGCCCCACCGCTCGCTGGTCACCTCGTCGCGACCGGGGGTGTCGCCCTTGAAGCCCATCAGGTTGAGGCGCAGGGCCGCGGAGCCGCCGAAGGGCTGGTTGAGATCGAGGGTGGCGCGCCCCTGGGGCCCGCTGCCCACCGTGCCGCTGAGCTCGTAGAACGGGGTGAGCCGCGGGGTCTTGCTGACCTGGTTGATGATGCCGCCGGTCGAGCCCCGGCCGAACAGCACCGACGAGGGCCCCTTGAGTACCTCGACCGACTCCAGGTTGAAGGTGTCCCGCGCGTACTGACCGAGGTCGCGGACGCCGTCGATGTAGATGTCGTTCCCGGCCGGGAAGCCGCGGAGGGTGAGGTTGTCACCCTGGCGTCCGCCCGCCTCGCCCGCGGTCAGGCTGATGCCGGGCACCGTGCGGAGCGCGTCGCGCAGGGTGAACATGGTGCGCTCGTCCAGCACCCGCTCCGGGATGACCGTGATCGACTGGGGGGTCTGCTGGATGGGATCGGGGAGCTTGTAGAGGCTCGGCTCCTCGATCTTGAACTCGTTGCGCTGGCCGCGGACCTCGACGCCGGGCAGGGCCACGTCGCCGGTGCCTTCCTGCGGCGGCGCGGCCGGCGGGGTCTGCGCCCACGCCTCGGCGGCCAGGGCCAGGCTCATCCCCACGCTCCCGCCGAGGACCCGGCCCAGCGTGCGGTAGAGCGCCCGGCGGCGGCGCCTGATGTGTCTCCGGAACGACCGGCTGCGAGCTCCCATGCGATGCGCCTCCCAGAGTGAGATCGCCGGGCTGGCTCGCATGGAGATGCAGCGGGCTGGCTAGCAGGCGCGTGTTAGGTAACCCTAATGATGCAGCCTTGTCAAGGCTAATTCGAAACCGGTCGACGGGGCGGCCGCCCGGGCCCGGATCCCGGCCCGGCTAGAGCGTGCGCAGGGCCTCGGTGACCGGGATGCGCGCGGCGCGGATCGCGGGGGGCAGGCCGCCCACCGCGCCGATCACCAGGGCCCACACCAGCCCCCGAACGAGCAGCGCGGGGGTGACCCGGAAATCGAAAGCCACCTGGGAGAAGGTGTTGAAGTTCAGCGTGGAGAGCGAGGCGCCGTCGCAGTAGACGTAGGCCAGCGCGCCGCCCACCACCCCGCCGGCCAGGGCCAGGAGCAGGGCCTCGATCACCACCGAGACCACCACCGGGGCGCCGCCGAAGCCGATGGCGCGCAGGGTCCCGATCTCGACCTGACGGCTGGCGATCGCCGAGTACATGCAGTTGAGCGCGCCGAACGTCGCGCCCACCGCCATGAAGGCGGCCACCGTGTAGCCGAGCACGTTGATCAGGCCGGAGAGCACCGAGGCCTGCTTCGCGTAGTACTCCGGCTCGCGCAGCACGTTGATGGAGAAGCGCGGATCGCGGGCGATCGCGTCGCGGAACGCGGCGAGCCCCGCGTCCGAGCCGTCGGCCAGGCGCGCGGTGACCGACTGGTAGCCGGTGCGGCGGAAGGCCGACATCGCCACTTCCGCGTCCGCCCAGATCTCGGACTCGTGCACGTCGCCGCCGCTCTCGAAAATGCCGACCACCGTCCAGTCGCTGTCGCGGAACGCGATGCGCGAGCCCACCGAGAGGCCCGCGAACTGGTCGGCCGCCTTGCGCCCCACCATCACCTCGCGCACGCCGGGGGCGAAGCGGCGGCCCTCGACCAGCCGGGCCTCGTCCCGGATGTCGAAGGCGGCGCGCTGCACCCCGCGGAAGGGCACGTTGTTGGGATTGCTCTCGCCCTTGCGGGGCAGGTCCACCATCACCACCAGCTCCGCGGAGGCGAGCGGACGACCCGTCACGTCCCGCGCCACCCCGGGCAGGGAGGCGAGCAGCGTGGCCTGATTGCGGTCGATCCCGCTCGAGAGCTCGGCGTCCGAGCCGGCGCGCAGCATGATGACGCGGTCGCTCCGCCCGGTGCTGGCCAGCGTGTGACGGAAGCCCTCCGACATCGCGAGCACCGAGACCAGCACCCCCACCACGCCCGCGATGCCGACCACCACCACCAGGGACGTGCCGACCCGCTGGGGGAGGTTGCGGAGGTTCATGGCGGTGATGGCGAGGACCTGCCGCAGCGTGCGCATCAGTGACCGGCCAGGGCGTCGACGATCTTCAGGCGGTTGGCGCGGAGGGCGGGGGGCAGGCCGATGACGAGGGCCACGATGGCGGCGAGCGCGGCGGCGAGCAGCCAGGTCTCGAGCCCGACGAAGAGCGGGGGAAAGCGGCCGCCGGTCGACGCGTTCAGCGCGGGCATCGAGGCGACCGCAGCGCCCATGCCGATGGCGCCCCCCAGCGCGAGCATCAGCATCGCCTCCGCGAGCACCAGCGCGGTGACCTTGCCGTCCGAGTAGCCGAGCGTCTTGAGGATGGCCAGCTCGGGGATGCGCTCCCGGATGGACTGGGCCATGGTGTTGCCGGTCAGGATCAGGATGGTGAAGAACACCGCGATCAGGATCCGGGTCACCAGCGCCCCGATGTCGCCGATCTGCTTCGCGAAGCCGATGGCGAACTCCTTCTCGGGCTGGGTCTTCGTCTCGTCGGGCGAGTTGGCGAAGAGCGCGTCGATGGCGGCCGAGATGCTGCGGGCCTGGGTGGAGTCGGCCACCCGCACGATGTACCAGCCGGTCTTGCCCTTGCCGATCTGGCGGGCCTCGTCGAAATAGGCCACGTTGATCAGCACCATGTCGGTGTTGCCGCGCACCGCGGGATCCTCCGCGTCGATGATCCCGACCAGGTCGAACTCCCAGTCCAGGCTGCCGTCGGTCTTGGGATGGATCTCGGAGCTGATCGGCAGCTTCTGCCCCACGTGCCAGCCGAAGCGGTCCGCCAGGCGGCGGCCCGCCACCGCCCCGGTGCGGGTGCGGGCGAACGCCTCGCGCTGCTCGCGCGAGATGGTGAACTCCGGGTACATGTCGAGGTAGCGCTCCGGGTCCACCGCGAACACCGGGAACGTGTTCGACTCGTTCTGGTACTTGGCCCCGAACCAGTCCGCGTAGGCCACGCCCACCACGCCCGGCACCTGCTCGATGCGTCGCAGGTACGACATGGGCAGCGGCTCGATGATGGAGTAGCGCGCGGTGGTGAGCAGGCGCTTGGCGTCGGCCGCGTCCGCGCCGGACTCGAACGCGACCTGCACCGCCTGGAGCAGCCCGAACAGCAGGAACGCGATCACGATCGACAGGAGGGTGAGGATGGTGCGGGCCTTCTTGCGGAAGAGGCCCGCCCAGAGCAGCGGCAGGTACCTCACCAGGACACCGGCTCCGCGGTCATGACGCCCTTGTCGAGGTGCACGCGGCGGCGGGCGTACTCGGCCGCCTTCGGGTCGTGGGTCACCATCACCACCGTCTTTCCGTGGTCGCGGTTCAGCATCTGGATGAGCCGCAGGACCTCGTCCGCGGTGGCGCGGTCGAGGTCGCCGGTGGGCTCGTCGCACACCAGGAGCGTCGGGTCGGAGACGATGGCCCGCGCGATGGCCACGCGCTGCTCCTGCCCGCCGGAGAGCTCGCGCGGCCGGTGGCGCGCGCGATCGGCGAGCCCGACCAGGGTGAGCGCGATGCGCGCGCGCCGCCGGCGCTCCGCCGCGGACAGGTCGGTCAGGAGGAGCGGCAGCTCGACGTTGCGCTGGGCCGACAGGGCGGGCAGCAGGTTGTAGAACTGGAACACGAAGCCGACGTGCGCCGCGCGCCACGCGGCCAGCTCGCTGCCCGAGAGCTGGTCGATGCGGCGGCCCTGCACCACGATGCTGCCGCTGGTGGGCGTGTCGAGCCCGCCGATCAGGTTCAGCAGGGTGGTCTTGCCCGACCCCGACGGCCCCATCAGGGCCACGAAGTCCCCGCGCGGGATGTCGAGGTCCACGCCGTGCAGCACCTCGACCCGTTCGCGGCCGCGGCGATAGACCTTGGTGACGCCGCGGATCTCCACCAGCACGTTCACCGCCGCCCCACTCACCGATCGGCGACGCGCACCCGTTGCCCGTCCGCGAGCGCGGGCGGCGGTGACACCACCACGCGCTCGCCCGCCTCGAGCCCGGTCAGCACGCGCTTCTGGCCGGCCACGTCCGGCCCCAGGGTCACGCGCCGGCGCTCCACCGTGGAGGCGCCGGTCACCACGAACACCGAGCCCGCCTCGCCCCCTTCGGGCTGCACCGCGCCGGGGGCCACGAGCACCCCGGCCGGGGGCGCCGCCGCCGCGCCCGGCGTCTTCGGCTCGAGGAATCCCACGCGCACCCCCATGTCGGGCACGATGCGCGGATCGCGCACCTTGATCGCGATGCGCACCTTGACGGTGGCCTTGCTGCGATCCGCGGTGGGGATGATCGCGATGACCTCGCCCGGGATCTTCCAGTCCGGATAGGCGTTGAGGGTGGCCTCCACCGGCTGCCCGGGGCGGACCCGGTTGATGTAGGACTCGTTCACGTCGACCTGGATCTCCAGCGAGTCCATGTCCACGATGGTGCCGATGCCGGTGCGGGTGAAGCCGCCGCCGGCCGAGATCGGCGAGATCATCTCGCCGGGCTGCGCGGCCTTCGACACCACCACCCCGCTGAAGGGCGCGCGGATCACGCAGTTGTCGAGCTGCACCTGGGCCACCCGCACCGACTCCTGCGCCACCTTGACCTGCTCGTGGGCCGAGGCCAGCCGCGCCCGCAGCATGTCGCGCTGGGCCACCGCGGCGTCGAGGCTCTGCGGGCTCACGAGCTGGCGGTCGTAGAGGCCCTTCTGGCGGACGTAGTCGCGCTCCGCCTGCTCGAGCTGGGCCTGGATCTCGGCGAGCTGCGATCGCGCCGCCACCAGCTGCGCCTGCGCCAGGGCGAGCGACGCGCGCGCCTCGGTGTCGTCCAGGCGGGCCAGCACGTCCCCCGCGCGCACCTTCATGCCCTCCTCGATCAGCACCTCGGTCACCTTGCCGGTGATCTTGGCCGACACGGTGGCCTGGAGCCGGGCGGTCACGTACCCGCTGGCGTCCAGCACCGAGCCGGCCGCCCCGGGCGCGGCCGCGCGCGCCACCGTCGTCTGCACCACCGGCGGGCGCAGTCGGCTCCAGCCCAGCCAGAGCCCCACGAGCGCCACGAGCACGGCCACCGCGACCACCGCGAGGAGACCCCGCCGTCGTCGCGGCGGCCGGGCGGGTCCGCGGTCGATGCGGAGCTGCTCGAGGAGGTCGGACTGTTCCACGGTTCCTGGTTCAAGCACGAGGTCCCAGTGTGCCACAACGGACACGGTGATAGAATCGGCACCCCGAATCCGACCGAGCCCGGGAGCCTCGACATGGAGCTGGTCACGAAGCGCTTCGCCGACACCGCGGTGCTCTGCCCGCAGGGGCGGATCGATCACGCCACCGCGGACGCGTTCAAGGCGGCCCTGGGCCCGTACCTGGCCGCCTGCGGGGCGGGGCGCGACCGGGTGGTGATCGACATGAGCGGCGTGGAGTACATCAGCAGCGTGGGGCTGCGCGTGCTCATGCTCGCGTCCAAGCAGGCCAAGGCGCAGGGAGCCCCCCTCGCGGTGTGCGGGCTGCAGCCGGTGGTGCGCGAGATCTTCGAGATCAGCCGCTTCAACCTGGTGATGCCGGTGTTCGCCACGCTGCGCGAGGCGCTCGCCGCGCTCTCCACCGAGGCGCTCGCCGCATTCGAGGCCGCCTGAGCCGCGCTCCATGCTGGTCCGCTTCTGGGGCACGCGCGGCTCGATCCCGGTCGCCATGACCTCCGCGGAGGTCAAGCGCAAGCTGGTGACCGCGCTGGTGGCCGCGGCCGGGCGCGGCCTGGACACGCCGGGGAAGGCGCGCGCGTTCGTCGAGCAGGAGCTCGAGTTCTCCGTGTCGCACACCTTCGGGGGGAACTCCTCGTGCGTGCAACTCGATCCCGGCGAGGGCGACTACGTCGTCTGCGACCTGGGCAGCGGGGCCCGGGTGTTCGGCAACACCGTGCTCGCCACCCGGGGGCCGCGCGGCCACCGCTTCCACGTGTTCATGTCGCACCTGCACTGGGACCACATCATGGGGTTCCCGTTCTTCATGCCCGCGTACCTGCCGGGTAATCACGTGCGCATCTACGGCTGCCACGCCCAGCTCGAGGAAGCGTTCCGCCGGCAGAACGCGGCGCCGTCCTTTCCGGTCGACTTCTCCCGGATGGAGGCCGACATCGAGTTCGTGCACCTCGAGCCGGAGCGCGAGTACGAGATCGCCGGCTTCCGGGTGCGGGCCAAGCGCCAGCACCACGGCGGCGACTCCTACGGCTATCGCCTGGAGCGCGGGGGCAAGGTGGTGGTGTACTCGACCGACTCGGAGCACAAGCAGGACGATCCCGCGGAGGTCGAGGCCTTCGTGGCGTTCTTCCGCGAGGCGGACCTCGTGATCTTCGACGCGCAGTACTCCCTGGCCGACGCCATCTCGGTGAAGGAGGACTGGGGGCACTCGAGCAACGTGGTGGGGGTGGAGATGTGCCAGCTCGCGCGCGTGCGCCGGCTCTGCCTCTATCACCACGAGCCGATCTTCGACGACGAGCGCCTCGCCGCGCTGCTGGCCGAGACCCGCCGGCTCGAGGAGATCACCCGCGGCGACCACCGGGTGGAGGTGCACGCCGCCTACGACGGGCTGGAGCTCGTCCTCTGAGGAGCGCGAGGTGACCGGGACCGGCGCGACGGGGCCGCCCGGTCCTCCGGAGCCGCCGGGCCGGGAGCCGCACTGGGTCGAGCGGCGCTGGGCCCGCGTCCTGCGCGGCGGGGGCGGCCGGCCGCTCGGGGCGCTCGTGCTGGTCCTGCTGCTGGCCCTGCTGCTGGCGCCCGAGATGCCGGGTCTGCGGCTCCTGCGCCTCGCCGCCTTCGACACCTACCAGGCGCTCGCCCCGCGGGAGTCGCGCTCGGCGCCGGTGGTGATCGTGACCATCGACGAGGAGAGCCTCCGGCGCTACGGGCAGTGGCCGTGGCCGCGCACGTGGCTGGCCCGCCTGGTGACGCGGCTCGCGGAGGCGCGTCCGGCCGCCATCGGCCTCGACGTGCTGATGCCGGAGCCCGACCGGCTCTCGCCCGGGCGCCTGGCCGTCCTCCTGGAGGCGCTCGACCCCGCGGTAGCGCGCCGGCTCGCCGGGATGCCGAGCAACGACACGGCGCTCGCCGAGGCGCTGCGCGGACGGCCGGTGGTGCTGGCGGTCGCCGGGGTGGACGCGCCCGAGGCGGTGCATCCCTCCCAGCGCGGGGCCACCCCCGTCCGCGCCTTCGGCGGCGACCCGGCGCCGTTCGTGCCCCGCTTCGAAGGCGGCCTGCACAGCATCGCGCCGATCGAGGCCGCGGCGGTCGGCCGCGCGCTGGTCAGCGTGAGCCCGGAGCGGGGCGTGGTCCGGCGGATGCCGATGCTGGCCGCAGTGGGTCCGACCCTGATGCCCGGGCTCGCGCTGGAGATGCTGCGGGTCGCCTCGGGCGCGCCCGCGATCTCGGTCAAGGTCGGGCGCGCGGGACTGGAGGCGGTGGGCGTCGCCGGCGTCGCCATTCCCACCGAGGGCGACGGCCGCGTGTGGCTGCACTACCGCCGCTCCGATCCGCGGCGGCTGGTGCCCACCGCCGACGTGCTGGACGGGCTGGTGCCCCCGGACCGCTTCCAGGGCCGCCTCGTCCTGGTGGGTGCGACCGCCTTCGGGCTCTCCGACTCGCAGGCCACGCCGATCGCCGAGCGCATGTCGGGCATCGAGGTCCACGCCCAGCTCCTCGAGTGCATCCTCGATCACGCGCTGTTGACGCGCCCGGCGCACGCCCGCCTGATCGAGCTCGCGATGCTGGCCGTCGGCGGCGTGCTGCTGCTCCTCGCGGTGCCGTGCCTGCGGCCGCGCGTGTCCGCGCTCCTGCTGCTGGGGCTGATCCTGCTGGCGGTGGCGGGCGGGTTCCTCGCCTACCGGGGCCACCGGCTGCTGGTGGACGGGGCCACCCCCGCCCTCGGGCTCGCGGTCCTCTACACCGCGCTGCTCGCGGTGACCCTCACCGAGACCGAGAGCCGTCGGCAGGCCCTGCGCCGGCAGGTGGAGCAGCAGCGGGAGGCGGCGGCGCGCCTGGCCGGCGAGCTGGAAGCGGCGCGCCGCATCCAGATGGGCACGCTGCCCCGCCCGTCGACGGCCTTCCCGGGGGAGCGGCGCTTCGAGCTCTACGCCCGGCTCGATCCCGCGCGCGAGGTCGGGGGCGATCTCTACGACTTCTTCTATCTCGATCCCGACCACCTCTTCTTCCTGATCGGCGACGTGTCGGGCAAGGGCCTGCCCGGCAGCCTCTTCATGGCGATCAGCAAGGCGCTCTACAAGTCCACCGCGCTCCGGCGGCACGGCGAGGTGGCGGCGATGATGCGCGAGGCCGACGCGGAGATCTCCCGCGACAACACCGAGGGCCTCTTCGTGACCGCGCTCGCCGGGATCCTCGACGCCCGCAGCGGATCGCTCGAGTACTGCCGCGCCGGGCACGAGCCGCCGCTCCTGCTGCCGCGGGCCGGGCGGCCGCTCACGCGCCTCACCGAGGGCGGCGGGCCGCCGCTCTGCGCGGCGGACGGCTTCCCCTACGAGGCGGCGACGCGCCGGCTGGAGCCGGGCGACACGCTGTGCCTGATCACCGACGGGGTGACCGAGGCGGCGGCGCCCGACGGGACGCTCTACGGCCGCCCGCGCCTCGAGGCGCTGCTGAGCGGGCTGGACCCGGCGGCGAGCCCGGCCGAGATCGGCGAGGCCGTCCGGCGCGACGTGGCCGCCTTCGCGGGCGACGCGGAGGCCTCGGACGACATGGCGATCCTGGTCCTCCGCTACACCGGCGCTACCTGATGCTGATCTCCACCCGCCGGTTGCGCGGCTCCGGGACCTCGTCCGGCGTCGGCACCAGCGGCTCGCGTTCCCCGCGGCCCTCCACGCGGATGCGGTCCGGCGCCACGCCCACCTTCACCAGCTCGTCGCGCACGCGCTCGGCGCGGCGGAGCGAGAGCGCGTCGTTGTAGGGGACGGCGCCCACCCGATCGGTGTGGCCGATCACCACGATCTCGGGTGCGGGCCGGCGCGACAGCTCGTCCACGATGCGCCCGAGGATCTGGCGCGAGTCCGGGGTCAGCTCGTCGCGGGCCTCGAGGAAGTAGAGGGTGAACGACAGCGGCCGGTCGGGCTGGGCGGCCAGCGCGGCGCCGAAGGCCTGGCGTGCCTCCTGCTCGGTGATGGTCCCCGCCGCCACCTGGCCGGGCTCCTTCACCCGCACCGCCGCGTACGGCTGGTCGAGCACCGCCTGCTTGCCCGCGCTGTCCACCGTGAGGGCGCCGGTCTTGCCGTCCGCACCCGGCATCAGCACGTAGAGGTCGTCGCGCGCGGGGCGGGCGCAGCCCACCAGCAGGAGGAGGGCCAGGGCCGCGAGAGCCGCGTGACGCCGCATCGCGCGCTCGGCGTCAGTCCTTTTTCGGATCTCCGGTGCGGACCAGGAACTCGGTGCCCCGCACGCCCAGCACCGCGGCGGGGGTCTTCACCTTCATGGCGTCGGGGGATTGCTTGGCCAGCTTGCCCGACACCACCGCGAGCGTGCCGCTGCGCAGGGAGCTCTCGAAGCCGCCCTGATGGGTGGTGGGATCGAAGGCGAAGCGGTCGATGGCGAGCACGCTGTTGGGGCCGGCGGACAGCAGGCTGTTGTCGAGGAACGTGATGCCCACCGAGCCGTCGGGCCCCGTGGCCACCACGTCGCCGGCCTGGACCACGGCCCCCACCGCCGCGGGAGTCTTCTGGCCGGCCCGCTCGATCTGCACGGTGCCGCGCGTCACCTTCACGTGGCCCGCCTCCTGGGCGTGAAGCGGAGCGGGGAGCGGGCCGGTCAACGCGGCGGTCAGGATCATCGCGGTCAGGACGAGGCGCGAGCGAGCCATGTGGCCTCCTTGATCGAGCGCTTCGCCGGCGCGGTTCGCCGGGCGAGCGGGGCCTATGATAGCCCAAGGCCGGCGGGGCCGGCGCTCGGGGTGAAGGGGGCATGACCCCACCGCGGCGCGGGAGCGCGCCGCCGCCGGCTAGGCGGCGCGGTCCGCCCGGGTGAGCCCGTAGGCGGCGACGCTCGCCTCCTTGCCGCGGCGGGCGAGGTCGCCGCACGGGGTGGCGCGGATGCCGGCGGGCAGGGTGAGCCGCTCGAGCACCGCGCCGGAGGCCACCAGGTCGAAGCCGGCGCGCTTGGCGTATTCCTCGAGCCGGGCCGCGGTGTTGAGGATGTCGCCGGTGAAGACGATCTGCTGCTTGACGTCGCCCAGCCCGCCCGCGGTCACCACGCCGCCGTGCAGGCCGCCGCGAAAGGCGGGACACGCGCCGAACTCCCGCTCGTAGCGCAGGTGCGCGTCGCGGAAGCTCATCAGGAAACGGTGCGGCTCGAGGGTGGTCGCGACCTGGCCCGCGGCGCGGCCCACCAGGAAGAGGACGAGGACGACCGCGCTGCTCAGCAGCAGATCGGTGCGGAAGCCGAGACGCCGAAACCACACCCGCGCCGCGCCGTCGCGGAGAACAGCAGGAAGGTGCCCACCAGCACGGCGACCAGAACCGCGTCCACCACCCCCTGGATCGCTTCGCGGACGGTGGCCTCGCTGGTGAGGACGTTGAACACCGGGCTGACCGCGGCGGCGACCCCGACGATCGCGGCGAGCTGGCGGCGGTGGGTGCGGGGCGCGACCGGACCCATATCGGCGATAGCAGAGCCGTCGGCGCGCCTCGTACAATAGAGGCGATGCCCCCCGTCCGAGAGAGCCGGACGTTTCCCGCCCGCCGCGACGCGCTCCCGCAGGTCGGGGCCTTCGTCGCCCAGGTGTGCGAGGCCGCGGGCATCGGCCGCGCGACCTGCCTCCGGGTCACCCTGCTGGTGGAGGAGCTCTTCACCAATACGGTGGAGCACGGGCACCGGGGCGACAGCGATGCGCCGGTGCGCTTGCAGTGCGAGGCGGCGCCCGGCCGTCTGGCCCTCGTCTACGAGGACACCGCGCCCCCCTACGATCCCTTCGCTCACGTGCGGCGGCCCGACGCGGCCGCCGGCGTAGAGGAGCGGCCGGTGGGGGGCCTCGGCGTGCTGCTGGTGTCCACCATGGCCCAGGAAGTCGAGTACCGGCGCGCCGGCGACCGCAACCGCATCTCGCTGGTGGTCGTCGTGGACGCCTGAGCGCGGGCGTCGGCGGCGCTCCCCGCCTGCCTAGGCAGGGAGCGGGCGCTCCTGCTACCATCCCCCGCGGAGGTCTTGCCCCCATGAGCTGGAAGCCCGAGATGGACGAGCTGAAGCGCCGCGAGGAGTTCGCGGAGCGGCTGGGCGGAGCGGAGCGGGTGAAGCGCCAGCACGACGGCGGCCGCTACACGATCCGCGAGCGCATCGATCGGCTGGTCGATCCGGGCAGCTTCCACGAGATCGGCAAGATCGCGGGCAAGGCCTCCTACGACGCGAACAACGACCTCAAGGAGCTCACGCCCTCCAACTTCGTCTTCGGGCGGGCGCGCCTCGACGGGCGTCCGGTGGTGGTGGGCGGCGACGACTTCACGGTGCGGGGCGGGGCCGCCGACGCCACCATCAAGGGCAAGCACAACCAGTGCGAGCAGATGGCGAACGAGCTGCGCCTGCCCCTGATCCGGCTCGTCGAGGGCTCGGGTGGCGGCGGCTCCGTGAAGACCATCGAGACCACCGGGCGGGCCAACGTGCCCGGCGTCTCCGGCTGGGAGTGGGTGGTCAGCAGCATCGGCACCGTGCCGCGCGTGGCGCTGGGCCTGGGCTCGGTGGCCGGCCTCGGCGCCGCGCACCTGGCGGCCGCGCATCTCTCGGTGATGGTGAAGGACAGGTCGGCGGTCTTCGTGGCCGGCCCGCCGGTGGTGGAGCGGCTCGGACAGAAGCTCACCAAGAACCAGCTGGGCGGCTGGGAGATCCAGCTGAAGGCGGGCGCGGTCGATCTCGCGGTCGACAGCGAGGAGGAGGCGTTCGCGGTGGCCCGACGCTTCCTCTCCTACCTGCCGTCGTCCATCTACGATCTGCCGCCGCGGGGCGAGCGCACCGACGATCCGGACCGCCGCGAGGAGTGGCTGGGAGACGCGGTCCCCCGCGACGTCCGCAAGCCCTACCGCATGCGCGCGATCGTGGAGGCGGTGGTCGACCGCGGCTCGTTCTTCGAGATCCAGCCCCTCTACGGCCGCGCGATCATCACCGGGCTCGCCCGGCTCGACGGGTGGCCGGTGGCGGTGCTGGCGAGCGATCCCTACTTCTACGGAGGCGCGTGGACCGCGGACACGTGCCAGAAGGTGGAGCGCTTCGTGGACCTGGCCCAGACGTTCCACCTGCCGGTGGTCTACCTGGTGGATTGCCCGGGCTTCCTGATCGGGCTCGAGGCGGAGCAGACCGGCACCATCAAGCAGGGCGTGCGCGCGATGGCGGCCATCTGGCAGTCCACGATCCCGTGGTGCTCGGTGATCGTCCGCAACGTGTTCGGCGTCGCGGGCGCCGCCCACAAGCCGGGCGCGCGCTACGGTCCCCGCTACGCGTGGCCGTCCGGGCGCTGGGGCTCGCTGCCGCTCGAGGGCGGCATCGAGGCCGCATACCGCGCCGAGCTCGACGCGGCCGCCGATCCCGCGGCCAAGATGGCGGAGATCGAGGAGCGGCTGCAGAAGCTCCGCTCTCCGTTCCGCTCCGCGGAGGCGTTCTGGATCGAGGAGATCATCGATCCGTGCGCGACGCGGCCGCTGCTCTGCGAGTTCGCGGAGCTGGCCGCGCCGCTGCGGGAGCCGGGGCCGTACGCGCACCGGATGCGGCCGTGACCTACCGGGCGTTCGACCTGCGCGGGAAGACCGCGATCGTGACCGGCGGCAACAGCGGCATCGGGCTCGGCATGGCGGAGGCCCTGGCCCAGGCCGGCGCCGCGGTGTGCATCTGGGGCACCAACGAGGACAAGAACGTGCACGCCCTCGCGCGCCTGCACGCGACGGGGGCGAAGGCCCTGGCGCTCCGATGCGACGTGAGCGACGAGGCGGCGGTGGACCAGGCGTTCGCCCACACCGTGGAGACCCTCGGGGGCATCGACGCCTGCTTCGTCAATGCGGGCGTCTCCGGCCGCGGCCCCGCGGCCAGCTTCGCGGAGATGACCACCGAGGAGTGGCACCGCGTCCTCAAGGTGAACCTGGACGGCGCCTTCTTCACCCTGCGGGCGGCGGCGCGCCACATGATCGCCCGCGGCGAGGGCGGCTCGCTCGCGGTGACCGCCAGCCTGGCCGCGCTCGAAGGCTCCCCGCTCAGCGCGCACTACGCGGCCAGCAAGGGCGCGCTGCTCTCGGTGATGCGGGCGCTCTCGGTGGGCCTGGCGCGCCACAAGATCCGCGTCAACGCGATCGTGCCGGGCTGGATCGACACGCCGATGACCGAGAAGGCGCTGCACGGCGACGCCTTCCGGACTCGCGTGCTCCCGCGGGTGCCCGCGCGGCGCTGGGGGACCGGCGCCGACTTCGGCGGCATCGCGGTCTACCTGACGAGCGACGCCAGCGGCTACCACACCGGCGACACCTTCGTGATCGACGGCGGCTACGCCATCTTTTAAGGGCAGTTCCTCCCTATATCCCTCTCCCCTCAGGGGAGAGGGCAGGGTGAGGGGGCGGTAGATCTCACGTCGCTGGCCCCTCGGCCTCCCGCCACTCCCCCGGTCTCAATCCTCCCAGCGCGTACCGCCCCACCGCCGCCCGGATCAGGCGCAGCGTCGGATGCCCCACCGCCGCCGTCATCCGCCGCACCTGCCGGTTGCGGCCCTCGGTGATCGCGATCTCGATCCACGCGGTGGGGATCGAGGCGCGCCGCCGGATCGACGGCTCCCGCGCCCAGAGGTTCGCCGGCTCCTCGATCCGCGCCACCCGCGCCGGCCGCGTCCGCCCGTCCGCGAGGCGCACGCCGTCCCGCAGCCGCGCCAGCGCCTGGTCGGTCGGCACGCCCTCCACCTGGGCCCAGTACACCTTCTCCACGTGATGGCGCGGATCGGCGAGGCGGGCCTGGAGCGCGCCGTCGTCGGTGAGGAGGACGAGCCCCTCGCTGTCGAAATCCAGGCGCCCGGCGGGATAGACGCGCGGCACCGGCACGTACTCGGCGAGGGTCCGGCGGCCGCCCGCGTCGGTGAACTGGCAGAGGACGCGGTACGGCTTGTTGAGGAGGATCAGCACCGACCGGCCGGCGTCACTCCGGCTCGAGCAGCGCCATCTGGCGCGGATCGAGTTCGAGCCACACCTTCTCGTCCACCTCGAAGACCTCGTGCGGGCGCGCGGTGACCCGCAGGACCAGGGCGCTGCCCGCCGGGCGCACCGTGTAGTCCCAGTGCTCGCCCAGGTACGCCCGCTGGGCGACCACCCCCGGGATCACGCAGACGTGCGCGGAGGCCGCGGGTGACTGGCGGTGCAGGTGGATGGCCTGCGGACGGAGCGAGAAGGTCACCGGGCCCTGCAGCGCGGCGGGGTCGGGGAAGCGCCCGCGGCCGATCGTGAAGTGGTCGAACACCACGTCGTCGCCACGCACGAGCCCGCTCAGCAGGTTGGTGCGCCCGATGAAGCCGGCCACGAAGCGGGTGCGCGGCCGCGCGTAGAGCGCGCGGGGGGCGTCGACCTGCTCGATGCGGCCCTGGTTCATGACCGCGATGCGGTCGGAGGTGACCATCGCCTCCGCCTGGTCGTGGGTCACGTAGATCGTGGTGATCTGGAACTCGTCGTGCAGGCGCCGGATCTCGTAGCGCATCTCCTCGCGCAGGTGCGCGTCGAGGTTGGAGAGCGGCTCGTCCAGGAGGAGCACGGTCGGCTGCACCACGATCGCGCGGGCCAGGGCCACCCGCTGCTGCTGACCCCCCGAGAGCTCCTGCGGATAGCGGCCCTCCAGGTGTCCCATCTGCACCACGTCCAGGATGCGCCGCACCTTGGCGCGGATCTCGTCCTTGGGCATCCGCCGCACCTGGAGGCCGAAGGCCACGTTCTCGGCCACCGTCATGTTGGGCCAGATCGCGTAGCTCTGGAAGATCATCGACATGTTGCGCTTCTCGGGCGGCACGGTGGAGCCGGGCGCGGACAGGCGGCGGCCGTCCATCTCGATGGTGCCCTCGCTGGGCTCGAGAAACCCCGCGACCATGCGGAGGGTGGTGGTCTTGCCGCAGCCGGACGGGCCGAGCAGCGAGACGAACTCGCCCGCCTGCAGGGTGAGGTTGACCCGGTCGACCACGGTCACCCCGCCGAAGCGCCGGCTGACCGAGGAGAGGACGAGGCGGCTCACGTGGCGGTCCTCCGTAGCAGGAAGTCGCGGCCCACCATGCGGAAGCCCACCGCGACCAGCGCCACCGTCACCATCACCAGGATGAGGCCCATGGAGGCGAGCACCTCGAAGTTGCCCTCGTCGCTCTTGTCGAAGAGCAGCACCGAGAGCACCTGGGTTCCGGTGGTGTAGAGGAAGATCGCGGACGAGAGCTCCCGGGTGGCCGGGATGAAGACGAGGATGAACGCGCCCGCGAGACCGCGCCGCAGCAGCGGGGCCACGATGCGCCGGAGGGACAGGAGCCGGCCCGCGCCCAGGATGCGGGCCGCCTCCTCCAGCTCGGGGTCGACGCTGCGCAGGGCCGCGTCGCTGTTGGTGTAGGCGATGGGCAGGAAGCGGGTCGCGAAGGCCAGGATGAGGATCCACGCGGTGCCGTAGAGCATGAGGGGCCGCGCGGTGTAGGCGGCGTAGAAGCCGATCGCGAGCACGATGCCGGGAATCACGAAGGGGGCCATCGCCACGTAGGTGAGGGCGCGGCCCAGGGGCACCAGCCGGCGGGCCACGATGTAGGCGATGGCGAGCGCGAGCACCAGCGCGATCACCGAGGCCGCCGCCGCGTAGACGAACGTGTTGATGGTGGCGGAGCGGGTGGAGGTCTGCTCCAGCAGGACGAAGCGCAGGTTGCGGATCGTGACGTTGTCCCAGGAGAAGCCGCGTCCCCACGCCCGCGCGAACGCGGCCTGCAGCACCGCCAGGATCGGCAGGAAGAACGACAGCGAGGTGACGAGCAGGCAGTACCCGAGCAGCGGCCAGCGCCACGGGCCCAGCCGCACCAGCCGGCGCTCGCCGCCCTTGCCGGTCAGCGCCGCGTAGCCCTTGCGGGCGATGATGCGGTACTGCAGCCAGAACAGGAACACGGTCACCAGCAAGAGCGGCATCGAGTAGGCCGCCGCCACCTGCACCTGGGGCGGGAACTCGAACATCTGCCACAGCATGGTGGTCATGACCTGGAAGCGGGCGGGCAGGGCGATGAGGGCGGGGGTCCCGAACAGCGCGAGGGCCTCGAGGAACTCCACGATGAAGGCGCCCAGGATGGCGGGCAGGGCGAGCGGCAGCGTCACCCGGAGCGTCGTGCGCAGGGCGCCGGCCCCCAGGGTGCTGGCCGCGTCCTCCATCTCGGAGGAGATGAGGTCGAGGGCGGAGCGGGTGAACACGAACATGTACGGGAAGGAGTAACAGGCGATCACCAGCACCAGGCCCGCCTTGCTGTAGACGTTGAAGGGCCCGGTCTCCGCCCCGGTCAGCGCGGTGTAGGCGCGATTGAGCCAGCCCGCGTTGGGCCCGGCCATGAGGATCCACGCCACCGCGCCCAGGTAGTTCGGCATGATGAACGTGCCGAGCACCGCGCCCCACACCAGGCCCTTGGCCGGCATGTCGGTGCGCGACACCGCCCAGGCCATCGGCACCCCGAAGAGCGTGCAGAGCACCGCCACCGCGAGGCCGATCTCCAGCGAGTTGACCAGCGCCTCCACGTGGCGCCAGCGTCCGTAGGCGGCGACGTAGTTCGCGAGGGTGAACGCACCCGTCTCCGGATGCTCGAAGCTGGCCCACAGCAGGCGGGCCAGGGGATTGATCACGAGCAGGAGCAGCAGCGCGATCAGCAACAGCCAGACGACGTAGGACCGCTCGCGCACGGCGCGACGATCAGATGCCGAAGGTTCCGCGGAACAGCTCCTTCACCTCCGGGATGCCCTTCTCGATCTCCTCCGCGGTGGGACGGATGGTCTTCACCTCCGCGATCGACTTGCCGCCCGCCATGGGCTTGACGTGCTTGTTCACCGGGTCCTGGTGCTGCTGCACCATCACCTCGTTGCCCTCGCGGCTCAGCAGGTACTCCATGAACAGCTTCGCCGCGTTGGGGGCGGGCGCGTTCTTCACGATGCCGGAGGCGGAGACCATCAGCACCGCGCCGTCCTCCGGGTAGACCACCGCGAGCGGGTTGCCCTTGGCCCGGCTCTCCAGGGTGGTGGCGGAGGGACCGGCGGCCACCAGCGACTCCTTGGCGTTCAGCATGGTGACGGTGTCGTTGATGGAGCGCCCGATGCGCGGCTTGTTCTGCTCGAGCTTCTTGAAGTAGTCCCATCCGTAGAGCTTCTTCATCTGCACCACCCACGTGCCCACGTAGCCGCTGAAGCCGGGATGCCCGATGGAGACCTTGTTCTTCCACCGCGGGTCGGTGAGGTCGGACCACTTCTTGGGGGCCTCCGCGGGCGACACCACGCTGGTGTTGTACGTCAACAGCACGAGCCCGGCCGCGGTGGCGGTGAAGAGGCCGTCGGGATCGTTGAAGGGACGGAAGGCCTCGACCTGCTCGGACAGGTTCCGGGGCCGGTACGGCTGGAGCCACCCGTCCTGCTTCATCCGGGTGTAGTGACCCTGGTCGGTGGAGCTGATCACCGAGCACTGCGCGATGCCCGCCTTCTGGTCCTGGGCCAGCCGCTGGTAGGCCACCTGGGCGGTGGTGCGGATGTAGTTGCACTTCACGCCCGGGTACTTCTTCTCGAACCCCTGGCAGAGCGCGGCCGCGGTCTCCGAGTTGTAGTGGGCGGTGTACCAGGTGAGCTCCTTCTCCTTCTTGGCCGCCTCGTGCAGGGCCGCTTCGCCCTCGAAGGCGTGCGCGGCGGGGAGGCGGCCGGCGCCCACGAGGCCGATGAGGGCGAGCGCGGCGAGGACGGTGCGGATGATGGTCATGATCCGGTCCCTCCTGGACAGCGGGTCTCGGCGAGCCGCATCGCGGCCTAGCGTCCGGTGAAGCGAGGAGCGCGCTTCTCCACGAAGTGGGCGACGCCCTCCTTGAAGTCCTCCGCGCCGAAGCTCCGGCGCATCTCCTCGTTCGCCACCGCGGTGGCCTCGGCCAGGGTCTGGAACTGCGCGTCCCACAGCTGGCGCTTCATGACCCGCATCGAGCGGGGCGAGACCATCTCGGCCAGCTCGCGGGCGTAGGCGTGCACGGCCTCCGCGAGCGACGCGGCGGGGTGCACCCGCGACACCAGACCCATCGCGAGCGCCTCCGACGCGGTGAACTTCCGCCCGGAGAGCAGCAGGTCGAGGGCATGCTGCAGGCCGATCAGCCGCGGCAGCATCCAGCTGACGCCGTGCTCGGCGATCAGCCCACGGCGCGAGAACGCGGTGGTGAACACCGCGCTGTCCGCCGCCATGCGCAGATCGCAGTAGAGCGAGATCACGAGGCCCAGACCCGCGGTCGCCCCGTTGAGCGCGGCGATGATCGGCTTGGGCACCATCGGGAAGTAGGCGTAGGGGCCGCGGAAGTCGTCCCGTATCGACGGGTCGCGGTCGGTCGGCCGCGGCTCCTCGACGCGAGCGGTGACGCCCGCGTCCACGATCCCGGAGAGCAGCTGCATGTCGGCGCCCGCGCAGAAGCCGCGCCCGGCGCCGGTGAGGACGATCACGCGCACGGCCTCGTCGCGCGCCGCCTCGTCCACCGCCTGCCGCACCTCGCGTCCCATCACGGAGGTCCAGGCGTTCAGCTTGTCGGGGCGGTTCAGGGTGACGGTGGCGATGCGGTCCCGCACCTCGTAGAGGATCTGCTCGTAGCCCATGTGGCGCGCTCCTTCACGGCGGTTGCGGCCCTCGCGGCGGTTGACGCCGCATGATAGCGCGGCTCGTCGCGGGCTGCCATCCCGCGCGCGACGCCACATCAGCCGCGGAGGGGACTGGGAGGCGGGCGCGCTCCCGGGAGCACGCTGCGTCGCAGGCCGCGAGGGCTCTCGATAGGGCCACGAAATGGATGCGTCTCGCTTCGCTTGCCCGCAGAAGCCACGCCTCCCGGGAGCGCGCCCGGCCCCAGTCCCCTCCGCTCCCGCGTGGTGGCATCGACCGGGCGACGCGCGATCGCGCCTGGACGACGTCGCAGCCTGCGCGCCGGGGTCAGCGGCGGGAGGATTCGCGGTCGATGGCGGGGCCGGCGAGGAGGGCGACGAGGGCGACCAGGGCCGAGAGGGCGGCGAAGACGGCCCAGGCGAGGCGGTAGGAGTTGGCGGCTTCGAGCAGCGAGCCGAAGATGGGCGGGCCCACCAGCAGGCCGAGCACGATGGCCGCGAAGGCGACGCCGCTCAGCAGTCCGGCCTCGCGGGGGCCCCCCGCCTCGGCGCTGATCACGAAGAAGATGCCGACCCACCCGTAGGCGCCGACCCCGGTGGCGAACGCGAGGAGGCCCGCCGCGAGCGGCGCGGTCGCGTGCCACGACGCGTAGAGCCCGAAGATCGCCGCGCCCACCACGCCGGTGAAGGTGAGCCACAGCGAGCGGCGGCCGGTGAACCACCGATCGCTCGCGGCCCCCAGCGCGAGCCGCGAGACCGCGCCCCCCGCCTGCGAGGCGGCCACGAGCAGCCCGGCGCCGATCTTGTGGAAGCCGAGGGCCTGGATGGTGAAGAGCGGCAGGTAGCTCAGCACCGCGGCCTGCACCATGCCGAGCACGAAGCCGATCGCGAAGAACACCACCAGCGCGGGCCGTCGCGCCCACCACCAGCTCGAGCCGCTCGCGCGGCTCTCCACGCCGCTCGCGCGTCCGCCCGGGCCGAAGACGCCGAGCGGCCGCCAGCCGAGCGCCACCGGCAGCGCCACCACGAGCGCACAGGCGCCCACCGCCGCGCGCCAGCCGAGCGCGGCCGCGATCGCGGGTAGCGCGAGGGCGGAGATCACCCCGCCGATGGTGAGGCCCATCTGCTTGACGCCCATCGCGATGCCCCGCTCGCGCACCGGGAAGACGTCCATGATGGCCTTGCCGAGCGTCGGGTTGACCACGCTCCAGCCCGCGCCGGCCACGAACAGGCAGGCGAGGAAGGCTGGGAAGCCCGGGGCCAGCGCGGCCGCGAGCAGCGCGACCGCCCCGAGGGCGAGGCCGCCGAGGAACGCGGGCCGCACTCCCAGCCGGTCCGCGAGGCGGCCGCCCGGCAGCGAGAACAGAAGGCCCGCGAGGTAGATCGACGGGACGATGAACGCGACCTGGAAGCGGGTGAGGCCGAGCCCTTCCACCAGGCTCGGCGACAGCGGCGAGATCCCCAGCATGCCGAACGCGCCCGCGCCGTATGATGCGGTCAGAATCGTCAGGAGCCGCCAGCGGATGTCGGCTCCCGCGGCGGGGGCCGCGATCCGGTCAGAGACAGGAGCGTCCATGAAGATCCATCACCTGTTCGTCGACGACAAGGGCGAGTCGCACTTCGAGGACATGGAGATCCCGTACGTGGAGTCCGGTCCCGCGGGCCGCCTCTCCGCGCGCCTGCCCGCGACCGGAATCATATTCCGAGAGGTCCAGCCCGACTACGACCTCGACTGGCACCCGGCGCCCCGGCGCCAGTACATCATCAACCTGGACGCGGGCGTGCAGATCACCGCGAGCGACGGCGAGTCGCGCCGCATCGGCGCCGGCGAAGTGATCCTCGTGGAGGACGTCTGGGGCAAGGGCCACCTGTCGAAGGCCTTGGACGGCAAGCTGCGCCACTGCATCTTCGTCCCGATCGAGTAGCCGCGGCCCCCGGCACCCGGTGGGGCCGGAGAGTGGACACGCACTAGTGTCCTGTCCCAGAGATTCGATGACAAAATCGAGCTACACTGGCCAAGATCTCGTCGGCGGTCTTCGTCCACACGAAGGGCTTCGGCGCCGTGTTGGTCAGGGCGATATAGGTGAGGATCGCGGCCTCGAGGGTCC
>DASRHC010000003.1:0-48835 GCA_035650715.1 Candidatus Methylomirabilota bacterium
TGTCCTGAGCCGAAATAGTGTTGACACTTGTGACCAGAAACAACGAGGGCCATCTGGCCTATCGTTCCCAGAGTGACAACCCCCTGCAAGGGACCACTTTGGGAGGACGGACCGATGACCCTCGAGGAGAAGGTACACGGACTGCGGCTGCATGTCATCCAGCGGGCCGAGCGGTTGGGCAATGTCAGCCAGGCCTGCCGGGAGGCCGGGATCTCGCGGGCCCTGTTCTATCGCTGGCGCCGACGGCTCGAGCGCTACGGGCAGGACGGCGTACATCCGCGGCGGCATCAGGCGCGGGCCGGCCGGCCCGTACAGCTGGCGCCGGAGACCGAACGCCTGCTGCTGAGCGTGGCGGTGAGCGCGGCGACGTGGGGGGCCAGTCGCATCGCGGCGTACCTGCAGCACCGCTGGCGGCTGCGCGTGGCCCCCAGCACGGTGCAGCGGGCCTTGCGCCGCGCGGGGCTGGCGACCCGCCGACAGCGGCTCCTGGTGCTCGAACAGCGCGCCCTGCAGACGGCAGGGCTGCTCACCGAGCGAACTCGCCGCGTCCTCTGGCAGGCCCAGCACGGCCAGCCGCGGCATGTGGCCGCCCGCGAGCCCGGCGAGCTGGTGTGTCTGGACACCTTCTACATCGGCCAGCTCAAAGGCGTCGGCAAGGTCTGGCAGATCACGGCCTGCGATGCGGCCTGCTCGTACGGGGTGGCCTGGCTGCTGCCCGCCCACACCGCCGAGGCGGCGGCCCACTTCCTGCGCCGGGTCCTGCTGCCGGTCTATCGTCGCGCGGGCTGGCGGCTGCGCCGCGTGCTGACCGATGGCGGTCCCGAGTTCAAGGGCGTGTTCGATGAGGCCTGTCGGACCCTGGGCCTCCGGCACACGCGGACGAAACCGCGCCACGCGTGGACCAATGGCTTTGTCGAGCGACTGCAGGGCACGATTCTGCAGGAGCATTGGCGCGTGGCCTTCCGCCGCCGCTACTTCACGAGTCGGACGGCGCTGCAGCGCAGTCTCGAGGGCTTCATGCAGTCTTACAATCACGAGCGGCCCCATCAGGGCTACCGAGTCCGCGGCCGCACCCCCGCCGCGCTCTTCTGGGGCGCCGCGCGGGGATGACCTCATACCGCACTCTGGGATGGCCACGGTGTCTACACCATTCCGGGTCTGGACAGACTAGCCGGGGCGGGCGCGCGCGGCCTCCGCAAGAGGCGCGGAGTCGTGGCCTCTCATGTAGAGTAAAGGGGAGGGGACACACGAAAGGAGCCGAATGGCGCAGAAGCGACCGGCGATGTACCGCGGCGACCGTCGCCGCAAGGAAGATCAGCGCAAGGCCAAGCAGGACGCGAAGCGCGCGCGCCGGGCGGAGCGCCGCGAGAGCGGCTCCCACGGCCCGGAGATCGAGGCCCCGGGGGCCGGCGGCCCCGCCTCTCGCGAGTTCGTGTGGTTCTCGCCCAGCAAGGGCCGCACCGAGACCACGCCCACCGCTGCGATGCCCACCACGGACGGTGTCGACGACTGGACGCTGGTGAGCGATCCCCGGAGCAACCCCGGGAGCTGAGCTTTCTGGCGCGCGACGCCGCGGCCCTCAGGGCCGCGGCGCCGCCTCCGCCACCCTTGCCATCGCGGCCAGCCCCTTCTCGAACTGCCCGCCGATCATCCGCTCCACGCCGAGGACCAGGTGGATGGCCTCGGCCGCGAAGCCCTTCTCACCGACCATCGACCACGTGACCACGGTGCGATCGCCTGCCGGACGAAACGTGAACTCGGCCATGCTCGTGCCCTTGAGCGGCTGCTCGAAGTCGAGCGTGACCCGGATCAGCTCGGGCGGGCGGCTCTCCACGATGGTCATGCGGCCCTGGCCCGCCTCCCGGTTCCCGGACCAGGTGTAGACCGCCCCGGCGCCCGCGGGCGCGCCCTCGAAGGTCTGCTTCATCACGGGGTCGATGGTGGCCCACGACGACCGGACCCACCACGATCAGCACGACGACGATGACGATTCGTGCCCGCATGTCCGCGATCCTCCGGGTTGAAGGTGGACCCCCCTCCATCGAGTAGTCGACCGGCGGGGCGTTGGATCGAAAGGCGGACCCCCTTGCGCACGCTGGGCGAAACCGGCATGGTGGCGGCCGTGGCGTCACTTTCCGCGTGGGCCGGGCTCGCGGCGGGCTTCGTCATCGCGCTGGCGGCGGCGCTGCGCATGGCGGGGGCGGTGGCGGACGCGGACCCGGCGGCCGGCGTCATCCGGCTCCCGCGGCCGGTCGTCGCCACCATCGTCTCGCTGTTCGGGCTGGCCCTCCTGGTGTTCGTGGGTGATCTGGTGCGCCGCGCGGTGGCGCGGGAGCGGCGCCCCGTGGCCGGTCCGCCCGAGGAGGAGCCCACCCCGGTGCCGACGTGGATCCGGCGTCTCACCATGGTGCTCTCCCTGCTCAACGTGGTGGTGCTCGCCTACGTGTGGCGCCGGGCGGTGCTCGACGGCGGGCTCTTCGCGAACATGAGCGGGCTCGCGGCCGGCCTGGACCTCCCGGCGGCGGAGACGCTGACCGCGCCCGCGGTCTACCACTGGCTGGTGGGAGGCCTCGCGCTGGCGGCCGGGGTCGGCGCGCTCGCCCTCGCGGTGTGGACCGCGGTCGGCGATCGCGCATTCGGGCGGGCGGCGGAGCCCGCGGTCGATCCGCCGCCGGCGCCGCTCGTGACCGCGCTGGAGGAGAGCCTCGACGACCTGCGCGCCGACGGCGACGCGCGGCGGGCGATCGTGCGGTGCTACGCGCGCTTCGAGCGCGCGGCGGCCGCGGCCGGCGTGGCGCGCCGCCCGTGGCTCACCCCGGGCGAGTTCATGCGCGAGGCGCTCGCGCGGCTGCCGCGGGCGCGGGCGGCGGTGCCGATCCTCACCGCTCTCTTCGAGGTGGCGCGCTTCAGCGAGCGCCCCCTCGGCGCGCGCGAGCGCGACCGCGCCCTCGAGGCCCTCACCGACATCCGTCGCGCGATCGAGGCGGACCCCCGCGATGCCCGCGCCGTCTAGCGTGCTGACCACGCGCCTGATCGCGCGGGGCGCGGGCGCGAGCCTCCTGGCGGCCGCCGCGCTCCCGGTCTACCTCACGGTCGCGCCCGCGTGGCGCCCGCTCGCCGCGCGCCTCGCCTGCGGCGCGCTGGTGGCCATCGGCTGCGCACGCGCCCGCGCGTGGGCGCGCGACGCCCTCGACGGACCGGCGGGGAGCGGGATCGATGCCCCGGCGGCGCCCGCGCCGGGGGTGACGTTCGATCCGCGCTTCCTGCGCCTGCGCGACGACCTGGCCGCGGGCGCCCGCCGCCGACGCTACTTCGACGTGGTGCTGTGGCCCCGCCTGCGCGGGCTGGGGGCCGAGGAGATCGAGCGCCCCGCGGACCGGGGCGGCCCGGGCCGTCGCGGGCCGTCGCTCACGGCCATCGAGCGCGTGATCCGGCGCATCGAGGACCGCGCGTGAAGATCGAGACGGTCGCCGATCGCGGGCAGGAGGTGCTGGCCGCCCTGGGGCAGGTGATCGTGGGCAAGGGACCGGTGCTGCGGCAGATCCTGGCCGGCGTGCTGGCCAGCGGCCACATCCTGATCGAGGACTATCCGGGGCTCGCCAAGACGCTGATCGCGCGGCTCGTCTCCCAGAGCCTCGATCTGGCCTTCAAGCGCATTCAGTTCACGCCGGATCTCCTGCCGAGCGACATCACCGGCAGCTTCCTCTACGACCAGCGCGACGGACGGTTCGAGTTCCGGCGCGGGCCGATCTTCACCAACCTGCTGCTCGCCGACGAGATCAACCGGGCCACGCCCAAGACCCAGAGCGCGCTGCTGGAGGCGATGCAGGAGTCGCAGGTCACGGTGGAGGGCGAGCGCTTCCCGCTGGAGGCGCCGTTCCTGGTGATCGCGACGCAGAACCCCATCGAGCTGGAGGGGACGTATCCGCTGCCCGAGGCCCAGCTCGACCGCTTCCTCATGCGTCTGTCGGTGGGATACCCGGGCCCCGAGGAGGAGGTGGAGATCCTGGCCCGGCGGCGGTCCCGTCGCGAGGATGCGGTGACGATCGCGCCGGTGGTCTCGCGCGCGGACCTGGCCGCGATGCAGGACAGCCTCGAGTCGGTGCACGTGGCCGCGGTGGTGGAGCGCTACATCGTGGACCTGGTGCAGGCGACCCGCTCGGATCCGCGGGTGGCCCTCGGCGCCTCGCCCCGGGGCACGCTCGCGCTGCTCAAGCTGGCGCGCGCGGCGGCCGCGCTGGACCGGCGCGAGTTCGTGCTGCCGGACGACGTGAAGGCGATGGCGGGCCCCGCGCTGGCCCACCGGCTCATCCTGAAGCCCGAGCTGTGGGCGGCGCGCATCACGCCCGCGCAGGTGATCGCGAGCCTGCTGGAGCAGGTGCCGACGCCGGGGCCCGAGACGCCCCGCACGCGCGGATGACCGGGCGAGTCACCCCGCTCGCCCTCTCCGTCCTGACCGTGGCCGCGTGGGCGCTCGCCCTCGCGGTGCTGCTGGCGCGCGCCGAGCTGCTGCTGGTGGCGCTGCCCGCGGTGGTCGCGCTGGGCGCGCTCCCCCGCCGCGCGGCGCCGCCCGCCTGCACGGTCCTCCACCGCGTCTCCGCCGATCGCCTCTTCGAGGGCGACGCGGTCACCGTCACCGTGAGCGTGCAGGCGCGCGCCGCGGTGCCGCTCGTGGAGCTGCTGGGGCCGCGGCCGGCGGGCGCGCAGGTGCGCGCGGGCCGGCACCGGGCGGTGATGACCCTGCGCGCCGGCCAGGCGGTGGAGTGGCGGTACGATCTGGTCTTCCCGCGGCGCGGCGTCCACGACGTGGGCGCGGTCGCGGTGCGGCTCCGCGACCGGCTCGGCCTGCGCGCGTGGGAGTGGCGTCAGCTGGCTCCGCTCACCCTGCGCGTGTTCCCGCGCCCGATGGCGCTGCGCACGCTGCCGCGTCCGGCCCACGCGCGGGCGTCGGGGGGCGACCACCTCTCCCGCGTGCTCGGCGAGGGTATCGAGCCGGGCGACGTGCGGGAGTTCGCGCCCGGCGATCGCATCCGGCACGTGAACTGGCGCGCCTCCCTGCGCCTCGGCCGGCTCTACGTCACCCAGCGCCACCGGGAGCGCAACGCGGACGTGGTGCTGATGCTCGACACCCTCGCCGAGGTGGGCGCGCCGCCGGAGACCACGCTCGACCTGGGCGTGCGGGCCGCCGTCTCGCTCGCCACCGCGTACCTCGGGCGCCGGGACCGGGTGGGCCTGGTCACCTACGGCGGCGTGATGACCTGGGTGCGTCCGGGATCCGGGGCGGTGCAGTACGAGCGTCTCGCGGACGGCCTCCTGCGCGCCGAGGTCGTGTTCACCTACGTGGCCAAGGACCTGGCCCGGGTGCCGGCGCGCGTGCTCTCGCCGCAGGCCCTCGTGATCGCCATCACACCGCTGCTCGACCCGCGCTTCGCGGGAGCGGTGGCGGACCTGGCCGCCCGCGGCTTCGACGTGGTCGTCCTGCTGGTGTCGCCGGTGGCGGTTACCCGCGCGCTGGTGGACGGGGGAAGCGTCGAGGCGCTCGCCACGCGCCTCTGGGCGCTCGAGCGCCGCGCGGACCTGGCCGCGCTGCAACGGCAGGGCGTGGCGGTGATCGACTGGCAGCCGCCCGAGCCGCTGGAGGCGGCACTGGCGCGCGCGAGATGGCGGCGCGTGCGCCTGGCGAGCGCGGGGTGAGCCGCGCGCTCGCCGTCGCGGCCGTCCTCGGGGCGCTGGCCCTCGTCCGCCTGGCCACCGCGGTGCCGGCGGTGCTGCAGGCGGCGCTGGTGGGCGTGGCGCTGGCCGCGCTCGCCATCGCGATGGGCTGGCGCTGGGCGGCGAGCGCGGCCGCGGTCGTGCTCCTCGTGGCCTATGCGGCCGCGCTCTGCATCGAGGACCGCCGCCTCGCGGTGGAGCCGGCGCTCGCCTTCGGGCTCACGCTGGTGCTGCTGCTGGGCGCGGTGGACCTGATCGCGCGGACGCGCGGCGCGCACCTCGTGGGCCCGGTGGTCGCGGCCACGCTGGGCCGCTGGCTCGCTCTCGTCGGCGGCACGGTGGCGGCCGCGCTGGTCGCGCTCGCGCTCGCGGGCGGCCTGGCCGTCGCGCTGCCGTCAACGGTGGCGCCGTTGCTCGCGGCCGCGGGCGCCCTCGCCGGGATATGGGTGCTGGCCGCGCTGATCCGGCGGGCCGGCGCGGGCGGCGGGTCGGCGCGCTAGACGCCGCGCGGATCCCGCGCGGTCGAGTGCTCGGTGGGCTGGGGCGTCGCGCTCAGGACGGTGACGCCGGCCGGCGCCTCGAAGCGGTGCCAGTGGCCCCGGGGCACGACCACCAGCATGCCGGCCGAGAGCGACAGCGACTGCGGCCCCTCTGCGGTCATCACGATGAGCGTGGCCGCGCCGTCCAGGACCTGCACCAGCTCGTCGCCCCGGGCGTGGCGCTCCCAGGCCGTCTCGCCCGAGAAGCGCCCCGCGAAGACGCTGCCGTCACGAAACGGCGCCAGCACCGCGAACGCGGCCGCGACCTGATCGGCGGGCGTGGCCGCGCTCCGGTTCTGGAGCGGGGTGAGCCCGGCCAGCGCGGACGGCACGTCGACGGCGCGGATCATGCGAGCCGGCTCGGCGGGCGCGTCAGGTCTGGAGATCACCCACCGCGGCGGCGAGGGCTTCCAGCTCCCCGCGCCAGGAGCGGGGCGGGATCAGCGGGCGCACCACGAACTTGGAGAAGCCGACCGCGATGAACTGCTCGATGGTCCGGCGCAGCGCGGGGTAGCCCACCGGCGTCAGCTCGAGCGCGCGCGGCCGGCGCGCGGCGAGGGCGCGCGCGGCGTCCGGATCGAGCGGCACGCTCGCGTAACCCACGCTGAGCCCGAAGTGCTCCGGGCTGATGGTGCGGCCCGCCCGCGCCGCCGCCTCCTCGATGACCCGGCGCCCGGCGGCGGCCTCCTCCGGAGTGCAGAGCGACGGCAGCCAGCCGTCGGACAGCCGGCCGCAGCGCTCGAGCGCGGCGGGCGCGGTGCCGCCGAGCCACATCTCGAGCGGCTCCTGCACGGGCCGCGGCGACAGGCGCACGTCCCGGAAGCGTCCGGCCGGCCCGTCGTGGCTCACCGTCTCGCCGGCCCACAGCCGCCGCAGGAGCGGCAGCGCGTCGTCGATCACCGCCCCGCGCTGCCGGGGCTCCACGCCGACCGCGTCACGCTCGGGCGCGTAGGTGAGCCCGGGCACCAGCGTGACGAGCAGACGGCCGCCGGAGAGCCGATCCAGGCTCGCCAGCTGCTTGGCCAGGCGCAGCACGTTGCGCCCGGGCAGGAGCGCGGTGGTGCCGATCTTGAGCCGCGGGTTGCTCGCGGCCGCCCACGCCAGCCCGATCAGCGGGTCGACCACCGGGCCGGTCAGCACCTCCGAGAGCCACAGCGAATCGAAGCCGAGCGCGTCGAGCCCGTGCACCAGCTCGAGGAGCGGCTCCGCGCCCGTGAAGCCGCCGCCCGTCCCGACCCCGATGCGGATCTTCATGACGGGGCGATTCTACCGCGTCCGCCGCCCCGGCTGGCGTATCGTTCGAGGCGTGATCGTGCACCTGGTCGACGGCACCTACGAGCTCTTCCGCTACTTCATGTCCCCCGCGGCCGCCTACGACCGGAGCGCCCCGCCCGAGCTGCGCGCGGTGCGGGGCGTGGTCGGCTCCATCCTGGGCATGCTGGAGGAGGGCGCCAGCCACCTGGGCGTGGCCACCGACCACGTGATCGAGTCGTTCCGCAACCGCCTCTGGGCCGACTACAAGACGAGCGAGGGCGTCGACCCGCTGCTCCTCGCCCAGTTCGAGCCGCTCGAGGAGGCGCTGGCCGCGCTGGGCGTCGTGGTGTGGCCGATGGTCGAGCTCGAGGCCGACGATGCGCTGGCCGCCGCGGCCGCGCTGGCCGACGCCGACCCGCGCGTGAGCCGGGTGATGATCGCCACGCCCGACAAGGACCTCGCCCAGTGCGTGCGCGGCGACCGCGTGGTGCAGCTCGACCGCCGCAAGCGCGAGGTGCGCGACGAGGCGGGCGTGGTGAAGAAGTTCGGGGTCCCGCCGGCCTCGATTCCGGACTGGCTCGCGCTGGTGGGCGACGCGGCCGACGGCTTCCCGGGGCTGCCCGGCTGGGGCGCGGCCTCCGCCTCCGCGGTACTGGCCCGCTACGGCCACCTGGAGGGGATTCCCGAGGCGGCGACCGACTGGGACGTGCCGCTGCGCGGGGCCGCGCGGCTGGCCGCCACGCTCGTCGAGCAGCGGGATCGTGCGCGGCTCTTCCGCACGCTGGCCACGCTCCGGCTGGATGCGCCGCTCGGCGTCGACGTCGACGGGCTCCGCTGGTCGGGTCCGCGTCCGGCCTTCACGGAGTGCGCGGCTCGCCTCGGCAGCCCCGCGCTCGACGAGCGCGCCCGCCGCCTGGCCGCGACCCGCGCGGCGGCCGCCCGCTGAGCCCGCCGCGCGTGACCGCATCCGCCTCGTCGCGGCCGGCGCGTCTGGTCGCCCTCCGCCACCGCGACTTCCGCCTCTTCTGGGGCGGCCAGCTCGTCTCGCTGATCGGCACCTGGATGCAGAGCGTGGGGCAGGCGTGGCTGGTGCTGGAGCTGACCGGCTCGCCCTTCCACCTGGGGCTCGTGACCGCGCTGCAGTACCTGCCGATCCTGCTGCTCTCCCCGGTGGGCGGCGCGCTCAGCGATCGCTTTCCCAAGCGCCGCATCATCCTGCTGACCCAGACGGCGATGATGGGGCAGGCGTTCGTGCTCTCGGCGCTGGTGTGGAGCGGGCGCGTTCGCTACTGGCACGTGGCGGTGCTGGCCGCCCTCTACGGGCTCGGGCGCGCGGTCGACATCCCGGCGCGCCAGTCCTACATCACCGACCTGGTCGGCCGCGCGAGCCTCGCCAACGCGGTGGCGCTCAACTCGCTCGTGTTCAACGGGGCGCGCATCGTGGGGCCCGCGGTGGCGGGCCTCGTCATCGCGCGCTACGGGGTCGCGCTCGCCTTCCTGGTGAACGGTCTGAGCTTCCTGGCCGTGCTGGCCGCGCTCCTCGCCACCCGCACCGCCGGCGATCCCGATCCGGCCGGGCGTCTCGGGATCCGCGCGGGAGTGTGGGGCGCGCTCGACTACGCGGCGCGCACGCCCGACGTCGGCTTCACGCTGGCGCTGATCGTGGCGATCAGCATCCTCGTGCTGAACTTCAACGTGGTGGTCCCGCTGGTGGCGAAGGACGTGCTGAACGAGGGGGCGCACGGCTTCGGCCTGCTCATGTCCTCGCTGGGGGCGGGGGCGGTGGTGGCCGGAGTGGGGCTCGCGTTCCTCCGGCGCGGGAGGCCCTCGCTGCGCACGCTCGCCGCGTCCGCCGCGGTGCTCAGCGCGGGCACGGTCGGCCTGGCCGTGGTCGGCCGCTTCGGCACCACCGCCGCGCTGCTGGTGGTGCTGGGCTGCTGCCAGATCCTGTTCTCCACCGGCTGCAACACCACGCTCCAGCTCACCACCCCGGACGCCCTGCGCGGCCGCGTGATGGGCCTCTACGCGCTGGCCAACGCGGGGATGACCCCGTTCGGCTCCCTGCTGGTCGGGGCGATCGCCGAGCACCTGGGCGTGCGGGCGTCGTGCCTGCTGGGCGGCGGCGGCGGACTGCTCGCGGTGGCCCTGCTGGTGCTGATCGGGCGCCGCGCCGGCGTCACCTGGACGCGGCCGCGCGAGGCCTGAGCCGCGCCCGCGCGGAACGGGCGCTCAGTCCGGGATCCCGGCGACCACCGTGATCTCGATCAGGAGCTCGGGCGAGTTCAGCGAGGCCACCGTGACCGTCGTGCGCGCCGGCTTGTCGGTGGGGAAGTGCTTCGCGTACTCCTCGTTGTAGGCGGCCAGGTCCTCGCGGCGGGTGAGATGGACCATCGCGCTCAGCACCTGGTCCATCGACGTGCCCGCCGCGGTCAGCACCGCCTTGATGCGCTCGAGCGTGTTGCGGGTCTGCTCGCGGATGTCCTTGCCGACCTGGCCGGTCTTCGGGTCCCGGCCGGTCTGGCCCGAGACGAACACCAGGTTGCCGAAGCGGACGGCGGCGGAGAGGTTCGGGTTCGGCGCGGCGGAGCCGACGGTGACGATCTGCTTGCGTGGCATGGCGAGCCTCATTATGCGGCTCGGACGCGCGCCCGACAAGTGACACGACGACTTTCCACTCGAACTTAGTGATGTACCCGCTGGCGGGTCCCAGCACGATGACCCCCGAATCGGGCCAAATGCGCCCAGGCCGGCTTCAGGGGCTTACTCGAACACCTGATCCGCCCGCTACAGGGGCGAACGGGCGATCGCCGAGGGCCGTGGCGGTCTTGAGATTGATCACCAGTTCGAACGTCGTGGGCTGCTCGACCGGAAGATCCGAGAGATGGGCCCCTCTCAGATCTTGTCGACGTACGAGGCGGCTCGGCGGAAGAGATCGGGGTAACGCATGGCGTAGGAAAGGAGACCGCGCGCCTCAGCGTACTCGCGCCTGACTTTCCCCGCGCCAGGAGCGACGGCGGTTCCCCATCTTGAGACGTCGCTATCGTTCGCCGCTACCGAAGAGCATATCCGCCTGAATATCCAGTTCCCCGCGCACGAGGAAGGGCGCCATCCGTCTTCGGACATCTTCTCGAACGGCCTGCCGTGCGGCGCAGGGGAGTCTTAGGAACAATTGCCCGTGGCGTCCCCCGCCGGCCTCGAACGGGTGCCAATACTCCTCGAACGATGTGAATCGATGCGCGCGGGTCTCCCGCGTGAAACGAATCGCTTTCAACCCCGCGCCGGCGAGCAATCGCTCGAGCGTGTCGCCATCGGCCAGGGCCGACGGCTGATACAGCACAGCTCGCTGGTCCGGGAAGTAGCGACTGAGTTCGTCCATGAGGATACCAAAGAGCGGCACGCGCTCGGGTTCTGCCCAGACGCTCACCGCGAGTCGTGCGCCGTCACGTAGAACGCGTATCCATTCCTGGAGAGCGGTCGCTGGGTCGGGCAGGAACATGAGCCCGAGTTGACAAACGACCGCGTCGAAGCTCTCGTCCCTGAACGCCGGCGTTTGCCCATCCATCAGGAGCAGCGACACTGGCTGCTTCGCCACCTTCGACGCCGCGATGCGCAGCATTGGCGGCGAGATATCGATCCCCACGATCCTCCCGGTCGCCCCGACGCGATCCGCGGCGAGCGTGGCCGCTTCACCGGTGCCCGTCGCCACGTCGAGGACTCGATGGCCGGTGGCCAGACCGGCCTCGGCCAGCAGCGTCGGCACGTAAAGCCGAGACCATCGTCCGGAGAGCAAATCATAAGAGGCCGCGCCGGCATCGTAAGAGATCATCCCGCGCCCACCTTGCTCCGGATAGGCTGAGTCGCTCTGACCCGTGGCCCTTCGGCGACAAGCGGCGCGGCGAGACGGGCCCTCACAAGACGGCTTCGATGAGGTAGGGGCCGGGCGCGGCGAGCCCGGCGGCGAGCTGCCTGGCGAACTCCTCGGCGGTGGCGGCGCGCCCCGCGGGCACGCCCAGGCCGCGGGCCAGCGAGACCCAGTCCAGATCCGGCCGGCCGATGTCGAGCATGCCGGCGGCCTTCGGGCCGGGGGTGCCCGCGCGCACGCCGGTCAGCTCGTGGCGCAGGATCGCGTAGGTGCGGTTGGCGAAGACCACGGTGGTGACGTCGAGCCCCTCGCGCGCCTGCGTCCAGAGCGCCTGCACCGTGTACATGCCGCTGCCGTCGCCCTCGAGGCACAGCACCTTGCGGTCCGGGCACGCCACCGCGGCCCCGGTGGCCAGCGGCAGCCCGAGGCCGATGGAGCCGCCCATGTTGTTCATCCAGTCGTGCGGCGGCGCGCCCGCGGTGGCCTTGAAGAAGCCGCGGCCGGTGGTGACCGACTCGTCGGCCACGATGGCGCCCTCCGGGAGCAGCGCCCCGAGCGCCGCCGCGAGGGTGTCGGGCGTCAACGGACCGGTGGGCAGGGCGGGCCGGGACGGCTGCTGCACGACCTCGCCGTTCTTCTTCGCGCCCACCGCCTCCGCCAGCGCCTCCAGCGCGCCGATCGAGTCCTCCGCGATCGTGGAGAGGCGGTGGATCGCGCAGCCGTCGGGCGTGAGCACGCTGGGCTTGTCGGGATAGGCGAAGAAGGCGACGGGTGCCTTGGCGCCGACCAGGATCAGGTGCCGCACGTCCTTCAGCACCGCGAGGGCCTGATCGACCGGGTACGGCAGCCGCTCGATCGGCACGCGTCCGGCGCCGCGCTGGATGCGCGCGTTCGAGCCCTGCGCGATGATGCGTGCGCCGGTCGCGGTGGCGATGCGGCCGGCGAGGGCGAGCCCGCGCTCGCGCACCGCCAGGCCGGTGAGCATGAGCATCGCGGGCTCGCCGGAGCGAAGCGCCCGCGCGCAGCGATCGATCGCGTCGGCCGCGACCGCGGCGCGCGCCGGGACCGGCGGGATCGGGGCCACCCCGTCCGCCTCGCCCCAGGCGGTGTCGGCGGGGAGGATCAGCGTCGCGACCTGGCCGGGCGGGGTGCGCGCGGCCACGATGGCGGCGGCCCCGTCGGCGGCCACGGCGCGCGCGTTCGGCGAGGTGCGCACCCAGCCCGACACCGGCCGCGCGATGCCCTCGATGTCGGAGGTGAGCGGGGCGTCGTGCTTGACGTGATACGTGGCGTGCTCGCCCACCACGTTCACGATGCCGGAGGAGGCCTTGCGCGCGTTGTGCAGGTTCGCGAGGCCGTTGCCGAGGCCGGGGCCCAGGTGGAGCAGCGTCGCCGCCGGCTTGTCGGCCATGCGCCAGTAGCCGTCGGCGGCGCCGGTGACCACGCCTTCGAACAGGCCCAGCACGCAGCGGATGCCCTCGACGCGATCGAGGGCGGCCACGAAGTGCATCTCGGAGGTGCCCGGGTTGGTGAAGCACACGTCGACCCCGCCCGCCACCAGCGTCCGCGCCAGACTCTCCGCCCCGTTCATCGGCAATCTCCGTCCACGGGTTGACCGCTATCTGGGGGAGTGTGGGGGCCATTTCTGGGCCCCCGCAGATGAAAGGGAAGCTCCGATTGCCCCGGCCTCGCGCAGCGCCGCGATTGTCTCGTCACTCAATCCCAGGACGCCGCGCAAGACCTCCTCCGTGTGCTCTCCGAGCGTCGGCGCCGGCGTGCGCACCGCGCCCGGCGTCTCGGACAGGCGCACCGGCACGCCCACCATCTTGACCTTGCCCGCGCGCGGATGATCGGTCTCGACCAGCGCCCCCCGCGCGACCACCTGGGGGTGCTCCACGACCTGGGCGATGGAGTTGATCGCGCCCATCGGGATGCCCCGGGCGAGCAGGATCGACTCCCACTCCTCGTACGAGCGCGTGAGGAACACCTCCTGCAGCCGGGCGATCAGGCTCTCGCGATTGCGGGCGCGGTCGGCGTTCGTGCGGTAGCGCGGGTCGTCGGTCAGCTCGGGGCAGCCGATGGCGGGGCAGAAGACCTTCCAGAGCTTCTCGCTGCCGACGGCGAGGGCGAGGTCGCGCGTCTTCGTCCGGAACGTCTGGTAGGGCAGGAGGGCCTTGTAGGCGGTGCCCATCGGCACCGGCACCTCGCCGTCCGCGAGGTAGCCGCCGATCATGGTGCCCAGCAGGGAGAGCTGCCCTTCCAGCATGGAGACGTCGATGGACTGGCCGCGGCCGGTCCGCTCCTTCACGCGCAGGGCCAGCATGATGCCGAACGCGGCGTACATGCCGGCGGTCATGTCCGCGATCGACACGCCGCAGCGCACGCCGCGGCCGCCCGGCTCGCCGGTGGTGCTGATCATGCCGCTCTCGGCCTGGAGGATCAGGTCCAGCGCCGCGCGGTCGCGATAGGGCCCGTCCTGCCCGAAGCCGGAGACCGAGCAGTAGATGATGCCGGGATTGCGCTCGCGGGCTTTCTCGTAGCCCAGGCCGAGGCGGGCCAGCGCGCCCACCCGGTAGTTCTCCAGGACCACGTCGCACTTCTCGATCAGGCGGAAGAACAGGTCCTTGCCGCCGGGGGTCTTGAGATCGACCTCGATGCCCTTCTTGTTCCGGTGCAGGCTCACGAAGTACGCCGTCTCGCCGTCCGGCAGGGGCGACCCCCACGCGCGCGCGATGTCGCCCGCCCCGCGCGGCTCCAGCTTGATGACCTCCGCGCCGAAGTCGGCGAGCATGGTGGAGCAGAACGGACCGGCGAGGGCGTGGCTCAGATCGAGCACGCGCACCCCGTCGAGCGGCATGGTCATGGAGTGCGTCGGGGAGGCCACCGGGCGATCCTGCCAGATCGCCCCCCCGTCAGTCCAGCAGTTCCCGGAGGCGCCGCTCGAGGAGGCGGCGCTGGGGCTCCTGGCGCGCGAGCGCGAGCGCCCGCTCGTACGAGGCGCGGGCCTCCGCGTTCCGGCCCAGGCGCCGGCAGAGCTCCGCGCGCGCGGAGTGGGCGAGGTGGTACTCGGCCAGCGCGCCGCGGGCGAGCAGGGGATCGATGAGGGCGAGCCCGGCGGCGGGGCCGTCGCGCATCGCGACCGCGACCGCGCGGTTCAGCTCCACCACCGGTGAGGGATCGGCGCGCAGGAGCACGTCGTAGAGGCTCACGATCCGGGCCCAGTCGGTGGCGGCCGCGGTCGGCGCCTCCGCGTGCGCCGCGGAGATGGCGGCCTGCAGCGTGTAGGGGCCGATGCGTCGCGAGGCGAGCGACCGCTCCACCAGCGCGATGCCCTCCGCGATGAGCTCACGGCTCCAGCGGCCGCGGTCCTGCTCCTCGAGCAGGACGAGCTCGCCGCGGTCCGACGTGCGCGCGGCGCGCCGCGACTCGTGCAGGAGCATGAGGGCGAGGAGGCCCATCACCTCCGGCTCCGGGAGGAGCTCCAGCACGAGCCGCCCGAGCCGGATCGCCTCCGCGGACAGATCCGGCCGGGTGAGCGACGCTCCGGAGGAGGCGGTGTAGCCCTCGTTGAACACCAGGTAGACCACGTGCAGGACCGCGTCCAGCCGGTCGGGCAGGTCCACGCGCGACGGCACCTCGTAGGGGATGCGGGCGTCGCGGATCTTCGCCTTGGCCCGCACGATGCGCTGGGCGAGGGTGGACGGCGTGACGAGGAACGCGGACGCGATCTCCTCGGTGGTGAGCCCGCAGACTTCCCGCAGCGTCAGCGCGACCTGGGCCTCGAGCGCCAGGGCCGGGTGGCAGCACGTGAAGATCAGACGCAGGCGGTCGTCCTCGATCTCGCCCGGATCGCGCGGCTCGGGGACGGCCGCTTCCGCGGCCAGGCGCTCGGCCAGCTCGGTCTGCGAGGCGTCGAAGCGGGCCCGGCGGCGGATGGCGTCGATGGCCTTGAAGCGCCCGGTGGAGACGAGCCAGGCCCGCGGGTTGGCCGGCATCCCGTCCCGCGGCCACTGCTCGACCGCGGCCGCGAACGCCTCCTGCATGGCCTCCTCGGCGATGTCGAAGTCGCCGAGAAGGCGGATGAGGGTCGCGAGCACGCGCCGCGAGTCCGCGAGGTAGACCGCGTCCACCTGCGCGCGTGCCCGCTCGACCGGGTCCTGGCTCATGCCGTCGCCCGCGACCCGCGGGCTAGGAGTGCTGCAGCTCCTGGACCGGCCGCACCTCGATGACGCCGATCCGCCCGGGCGGGAAGCGCGCGGCCAGCGCGCACGCCTCGTCCATGTCCCGGGCGTCGACCAGGAAGAAGCCGCCCAGCTGCTCCTTCGTCTCCGCGAAGGGCCCGTCGGTCACCGTGACCTTGCCGCCCCGGACCCGGATGGTCCGCGCGGTGCGGGCGCGCTGGAGCGCATTGGACGCGATGTAGTGGCCGCTCCGGCGGATCTCGTCGTCGTACTCGAGCGCCGAGTCCACCAGGCTCTGCATCTCCTTCGGAGGCATGTCGTCCAGCACCTTCTCGTCGTGGTAGATCAGGAACAGGAACTTCATGTGATCCTCCTCGCCGCGGGGCGGAGCTCCTTGATCGGGCGCACCTCGATGCTACCGCGGCGCGCCAGCGGGATCCGCGACGCGGCCTGGATGGCCTCGTTCAGGTCCCGCGCCTCGATCACGAGGAAGCCGTCCAGCTGCTCCTTGGTTTCCGCGAACGGCCCGTCCGTCGTGGTCAGCGTGCCGTGCCGGACCCGGATCGTCGTCGCGGTCTCGACCGGGGCCAGCGCCTGGGCCACCACGAGCTGTCCACTGCGCCGCAACGCCTCATCGTACGCCAGGGACTCCTCCGTGCAGGCCTGGGCCTCGCTCTCGGACATCGCGGCCATCTCCGACTCGACCAGATAGACCAGACAGGCATACCTCATGAGCGGCCCTCCTCGGGTCCGGGAAAATGGGGGGCAGGCATCCTCTAGTCGTCGCGCCGGCCCCGAATCGACGTGTCGATCCGGGGATCGCCCGTTCGACTATACGGTGCAGGCGGGCGGGGGAAAGCGGGTACAGTAGGAAGCCATGATCAGGATCCGGAGGTCTCAGGCATGAAGGTCCAGTACGGCTGGGTCGTCGTCGCCGCGGGCGCGTTGCTGGGCTGCGTGGCCATGGGCTCGACGTTCTCGCTCGCGGTGTTCCTGCAGCCGATGTCGGCGGCGACCGGCTGGTCGCGCACCGGCGTGTCGCTCGCCATGACGCTCGTGTTCATCAACATGGGCATCGGGGGCTTCTTCTGGGGGGCGGTCACCGATCGCTTCGGCCCCCGGGTCGTCGCGCTGTCGGGCGCGGTGCTGCTCGGCGCGGGCCTGGCGCTCGCGAGTCGGGCCACCAGCCTGCTCGAGTTCCAGATCGTGTACGGCATCCTGGTCGGCGCCGCGGCCGGATCGGTGTTCGCGCCCATGATGGCGACCGTCACCGGCTGGTTCGACCGGCACCGGAGCCTCGCGGTCTCGCTGGTGTCGGCCGGCATGGGCGTGGCGCCGATGACGGTCTCGCCCTTCGCGCGCTGGCTCCTGTCCCACTACGACTGGCGCACCGCCCAGCTCACCATCGGGCTGCTGGCCTGGGTCCTGCTGATCCCGACGGCGCTCCTGGTTCGCCGCGCGCCGCAACCGGCGACCGCCGGATCCCGGTCGTCGCCGGCCGCGGGCGACGACGGCATGACGGTGTCCGAGGCGCTGCGCTCGCCACAGTTCCTCGTGCTGTCCGGCACGTTCTTCGCGTGCTGCGCCATGCATTCCGGCCCGATCTTCCACACCATCAGCTACGCCATCGCCTGCGGCGTGGCGCCCGGTGCCGCGGTGACCATCTACAGCATGGAGGGCCTGGCCGGTCTGGGCGGCCGGCTGCTCTTCGGCCTGGCCGGCGACCGGTTCGGCCCCAAGCGGGCGCTGGTGACCGGGCTCCTCATCCAGGCCATCGCCGCCGGCGCCTACTACTTCACCCGCCAGCTCGGCGAGTTCTATGCGGTGGCGATCGTGTTCGGCACGACCTACGCCGGCGTCATGCCGCTCTACGCGGTGATCGCGCGCGGCTATTTCCCGATGCGCATCATGGGCACGGTGTTCGGGGCCGCCACCATGATCTCCGCCTTCGGCATGGCGCTCGGTCCGGCGATGGGCGGCTGGGTGTTCGACCATTTCGGCGCGTACGGCTGGCTCTACGTCGGCTCCTTCGCCATCGGTCTGGGCGCCGCCGCGGTCGGGCTGTGCCTGCCGCCGTTGCCCTCGCGGGCCCGCGCGGTCACGCAGCCCGCGTGAGCCAGAAAGGAGCAGACCGCTCATGATCATGGGACTCCGCGGCGTATCGATCTGGAGCGAGGACCTGGGCAAGCTGCTGCCGTTCTACCGGGACGTGCTGGGCCTCGCGGTGGCGCTCGAGACGCCGGGCTTCGTCGTGCTCGGCGAGCTGGGGGGACCTACCCTCGCGCTCGGGACGCACAGCCAGGTCCGCGGGCGCAACGCCGATCCGGCGCGGCACATGGTGGCGCTCTCGACCGACGACGTGCGGGCGGAGTGGCGGCGCCTGAAGGACGCGGGGGTCGAGTTCGTCGAGGAGCCGACCGACTACAACACGCTGCGCATCGCGACGCTGAAAGACCCGGAGGGCAACCTGATCCAGCTGCTGCAGCAGCTGCCGGCCTGAGCCCGAGGGCTCACGACCGTCGCTTGCTCGGCGCCCCGGCGGCTGCGTATGCTGGCCGGGCGCTCATGGTGACCCGGCTCCGCCTCGCGATCGCCGCCCTGCTGGTCGGCCTGGGACCGGGCCTCGCCGTCCCCGCCGCCGCGCAGTCCTCTCCGGCCCGGATCGGCGTGCTGCTCCTCGCGAGCCCCGACGCCGACAACTCGCGCCGCGCCCGCGACCTGCGCGCCGCCCTGCGCGATCTGGGTCACGTGGAGGGGCAGAACGTCGTCTTCGAGTTCCGCTACGCCGAAGGGCATCCGGACCGCCTCCCGGCGCGGGCGGCCGAGCTGGTGCAGCGCCGCGTCGACGTGCTCGTCACGGTGGGCTTCCAGGCCGCCGCGGCGGCGCGGGGGGTGACGCGGACGATCCCGATCGTGATGGCGCCGGCCGGCGACCCGGTGGGGCAGGGGCTGGTCGGGAGCCTGGGACGGCCCGGCGGCAACGTGACCGGCGTGGCGCTCATGAGCACCGAGGTGCGGGCGGCACCGCTCCACGCTGCGCGACGTCGAGAGCGCGGCCGGGAGCATGGGCATCCACATCGAGTGGCTGGAGGTGGCGGGGCGGGAGCAGCTCGACTCGCTGGCCACGCGGCTGCGGGCCGCGCAGGTCCACGGCGCGTACATCGCGGAGAACCCCGTCATCGACGGCCTCGCGCCGCAGATCGCGGCCATCGGCCGGCAGCAGCGCCTGCCCACGGTGTTCGCGTTCCGGGACGCGGTGGAAGCGGGTGGGCTCATGAGCTACGGCGCCAGCTTTTCCGCCACCCGGCGCCGCGTCGCCGTCTACGTCCACACGATCCTGGGCGGGGCCAGCCCGGCCGAGATGCCCATCGAGCAGGCGGACCGCTTCGAGTTCGTCGTCAACCGCAAGACCGCCCGCCTGCTCGGGCTGACCGTCCCGCCGTCCATCGTGCTGCAGGCCGAGCACGTGGTCGACTAGCGTCCAGAAGGAGACTTTCATGGCTGCCATCGCGACCTCGCCCTTGACCGGGGCGCCCCCGAGCGCTCACCCGCTGGACCCGCTGACCGCGGAGGAGATCGAGCGCGCGTGGGCGATCGTGCGGGCGGAGAAGGCCGGCGCCCTCGGGCCACGGGTACGGGTGATCTTCATCATGCTGCACGAGCCGCCCAAGCAGGCGGTGCTGGGCCATCGCCCCGGCGGGCCGGTGGACCGGGCCGCCTTCGTGGTGCTGATCGACTGCGAGGGGGGGCGGACCTACGAGGCGGTGGTCGGGCTCACCGAGGGCCGCGTGCGCAGCTGGGAGCACGTCGAGGGCGCGCAGCCCGCCATCGTGCTGGACGAGTTCGTCGAGTGCGAGGCCGCGGTGCGCGCGGATCCCCGGTGGCAGGAGGCGCTCCGGCGCCGCGGGGTCACCGACTTCTCGCTCGCGATGGTGGACTCCTGGTCGGCGGGCAACTTCGGCTTCCCGGAGGACGAGGGCCGGCGGCTGGTGCGCGCGCTCACCTGGGTGCGGCGGCATCCGGGCGACAACGGCTACGCCCGCCCGGTGGCGAACCTGCTCACGGTCGTGGACCTGAACGAGATGCGGGTGCTCGCGGTGGAGGACGGCGGGGTGGTGCCGCTGCCCCCGGAGGACGCGAACTACTCGGTGGAGGCGGCGGGCGCGCGCGCCGACCTGCGCCCGGTCGAGATCCGCCAGCCGGAGGGGCCGAGCTTCACCCTGACCGGCCACGCGCTCGCGTGGCAGAAGTGGCGCCTGCGCATCGGCTTCACCCCGCGTGAGGGCCTCGTGATCCACACCGTGTCCTACGAGGACGGCGGGCGCGAGCGGCCGGTCCTCTACCGCGCCTCCATCGCGGACATGGTGGTGCCCTACGGCGACCCGCGCCCGACCTACTTCCACCGCAACGCCTTCGACGTGGGCGAGTACGGCATCGGCACGCTGGCCGACGCGCTGGTCAACGGCTGCGACTGCCTGGGCGAGATCCGTTATCTGGACGCGGTGGTCAACGACGGCCGGGGCCGCGCGGTCACGCTGTCCAACGCGATCTGCGTGCACGAGGAGGACGCGGGCATCCTCTGGAAGCACGTCGACTGGCGGCTCGGCACCACCGAGGTGCGCCGCTCCCGTCGGCTGGTGGTGTCCTCGATCTCCACCGTCGGCAACTACGAGTACGGCTTCTACTGGTACTTCTACCAGGACGGCACCATCCAGCTCGAGGTGAAGCTGACCGGCATCATCTCGAACGGGGCCGAGCCCGTGGGCGGCGCCACGCCGCGCTGGGGCGAGATGGTCGCTCCGGGGGTGTACGGGCCGATCCACCAGCACTTCTTCAACGCGCGCCTGGACATGATGGTGGACGGTCTCGGGAACTCGGTCTACGAGGTGAACACGGTCGCCGATCCGCCGGGCCCGGAGAACCCGCACGCCAACGCCTTCCATGCCGAGGCGACCCTGCTGCGCTCGGAGAAGCAGGCCGCGCGCATGGTCGATCCGCTGGCCGGCCGGTTCTGGAAGGTGGTGAACCCGGCGGTGAAGAACCGCCTGGGCCAGCCGGTGGCCTACAAGCTGATGCCGGGAGAGAACGTGCGCCCGTTCGCGGGGGCGGAGGCCTCGGTGACCCGGCGCGCGGGGTTCATGACGAAGCACCTCTGGGTGACGCGCCACGACCCGCGCGAGCGGTACGCGGCCGGCGAGTACCCGAACCAGCACGCGGGCGGCGCGGGCCTGCCCGCCTACGTGGCCGACGACGCCCCGCTCGAGAACACCGACGTCGTCCTCTGGTACACCTTCGGCGCCCACCACGTGGTGCGGCCGGAGGACTGGCCGGTGATGCCGGTGGTCACCCTCGGCTTCGTGCTGAAGCCGGCGGGCTTCTTCGACCGCAACCCCGGCCTCGACGTGCCGCCGCCCGCCGCGCACGGGGAGTGCTGCGGCGCCGGATAGGAGGTGACGATGCAGCCACGGGATGTCGCCCGGGTGCTCTCCGATCCGCTGGCGATCGAGCTGATGCAATCCAGCATCCCGGCGCGGCTGGCCTACATGGGTCCCGACGGGTTCCCGCGCGCGATCCCGATCGGCTTCCACTGGGACGGCGCCCGGTTCGTGCTGTGCACGGTGCCGCACGCGCCCAAGGTGCCGGCGCTGGCCGCGAACCCGAAGGTGGCGCTCACCATCGACACGAATGCGTTCCCGCCGCACGTGCTGCTGGTGCGAGGGACCGCCGCCATCGACATCGTCGACGGCGTGCCGCCCGAGTACCTGCAGGCGTCGCGCAAGGCGGTCGGGCCCGGCCAGTGGGAGCAGTTCGAGGCTCAGGTGCGGGCGATGTACAAGCAGATCGCGCGCATCACCATCACGCCGCTCTGGGCCAAGCTGCTGGACTTCGAGACGCGGTTCCCGACGCCGATCGAGCAGCTGATCCGGAAGGAGCGTTAGCCGACCCGCGCGCGCCGGCGGCACCCCCGCCGGACCGCGCGGGGGTACCACCGGAGCGGGGAATCCGATCAGAGCGTCGCGATCACCGAGGCCGGCCAGGCGCGCGCGTCCACGCGCTGATGCCACTCCTTGATCTTGCCGTCGGGGCCGATGATCACGCCCACCCGCTGCGCGCCCTTGCCGGGGCCCTGGTCGGCCCCGTAGGCCTTGCCGATCGTGTGGTCGGTGTCGCAGATCAGCGGGAAGTTGAAGTTGAACTTCTCGGCGAAGGCGCGGTTCTCGGCGGGAGTGTCGAACGAGGCGCCGAGGATCACCGCGTTCTTCCGGTCGTAGTCGGCCTTGAGGTCGCGGAACCCGCAACCCTCGGCGGTTCAGCCGGGGGTGTCGGCCTTGGGGTAGAACCAGAGCACGACGGTCTTGCCCTTGAAGTCGGACAGCCGGACCGGGTTGCCGTTGTGGTCGCGCCCCGTGAAATCGGGGGCGACGTCGCCGGGCTTCAGCATGAGCGATCTCCTTCCTGTCAGCGGGCGCGCACGATCTCGGCCGCGAAGGCCTCGAGCGCGTCCCAGTCGTAGGGGCCTTCGCGCAGCGCGATGCAGAGCCGGGTGCAGCCGAGGGCGCGAAACTCGTCCACCATCGCGCGCGCATCCTTCACCGTGCCGCGCAGGTGCCCGGTGCGGCCCGCCCGATCGGGCGCGCCGCCCCAGTGGCGCTGGAACACCTCCTCGGCGCGGGCGGCGCCGCGCGCGTCCGCGCCCAGGTAGAAGCCCAGGTTGACGGTGCGCATGATCGTCTTCGGGTCCCGGCCCTCGGTCTCGCACCAGCGGTCCAGCACCTGGCTCTTGTGGGTCCACTCCGCGGGGCCGATGTAGGCCCCGTTCCACCCGTCGGCGTAGCGCGCGGCCGCGCGCAACGTCCGCTTCTCGCCGCGCCCGCCGATCCAGATCGGGATGCGGGGCTGGAGCGGCTTCGGGTTGTTGGGGGCGTTCTGCATCTGGAAGTGCTTCCCCTCGAAGGTCACGCGCGGCTGCTCCGGGTCGCACAGCATGCGGATGATCTGAGCGTACTCCTCGAGCATGTCCTCGCGCGGCCCGATGGAGGGGAAGGGCAGGCCGAAGGCCTTCGCCTCCACGTCGTGCCAGCCCGCGCCGAGCCCGCAGTCCACCCGGCCCTTCGAGAGATGGTCGATGGTGGTGAGCGACTTGGCGAGAAGCCCCGGGTTGCGGTAGGCGACGCAGTACACGCCGCTGCCGAGCCGGATCCGGCGGGTGTCCATGGCGGCCGCGGTCAGCGTCGCGATGGCCTCGTAGCAGTCCATGTCGCCGCCGCGCGGCGGCGACTCCTGGAAGTGGTCCGAGACCGAGAACCAGTCGAAGCCCTGCGCCTCCGCGAACTGCCAGAGCCGGCGCATCTCGTCCAGCGGGCCGCCCATGTGACCGATGTGGATGCCGAAGTTCATGGTCAGAATCTCTCCTGGGCGCCGCCGCCCCCGAACCGTCCGCCGCCTCCCGCGAACCCTTCATCGGGTGGCGCGGGGGTCCGCGGGGCGAAGGTCGTGACGGCGCCCGCCATTTCCAGTGTCTGCTGCCTGCGCTCGTCGGAGAAGAGCGGCTCGGCGGTGAATCCCGCCCGCTCGCCGGCGGGCGCGCGGCGCAGCGCGCGCTCCACCAGCAGCGCCGCCCCCGCCAGCAGCGCCCCGCCCCCGGTCAGCATCACCCACGCCGGCGCGAGCGCGACGTAGTGACGCAGCGTCACCGCCGACAGCGCGAGCAGCACGATCCCGATGTCGAGCAGGAGCGTGCGCCGGGAGACGAGGCCCCAGGCCAGGATCGCCGGGGGGATCAGCGCGGTGCCGAGCGCCGCGGCCAGCCGCTGGCTCCCGCCGACGGCGGGCCGGGTCGGGGCCAGGTGCCCCAGGCGCTCCAGCAGGCCCGCGTCGAGCGCGTGGAGATCGGTCGCGACGTAGATCGCGCCGAGGCCCACCGCGGTGAGCACGGCCGCCCCGCGGCGCTGCGACGGGGCGAGACGGCCCGAGTCGAGCCGCGGGGCCGCCGCCGCCACGAGCCCGGCGCCGGCCGCGATCCAGAGCGCCCGCGCGGACGGCAGCCGCGCGAGGCCCACCAGCAGCGCGACGCCGGCCAGCCCGGTGAACAGCGGGCTGCCCCACCGCCACGCCGCGAGCCCGCACAGGAGCAGCGCGGTGACCGCGACCGCGTCCACCGCGGCGTCCTCCCCCAGCCGGAGACTCTCGCCCACGAGCAGGGCCACGCCCAGCAGGAGGAAGCCCACGCCCAGCACCGAGAGGGCCCCGGCCACGCCCCGCCGGGCCCAGCGGGGCGAGCCCGCGAGCCGGTCGGTGATGACGAGGCACGCGGCCCCGACGAGGAACAGCGCGGCCTGGAGCAAACCCGCGCTGCGCCAGAACGAGACCAGGAGCGCGGCGAACACGCACAGCACGATGGCGGCCACCATGCCGGCGGTCAGGACGCGCCACGCCGGCGTCGGGGTGAGGCACGGATCCGGGAACGTCTGCCGGATGCGCGCGAGGGTCGCGTCGTCGATGGCCCCCGCGTCGCGCCACCTGCGCGCGGCCGCCTGCACGGTGGCCGCGCGGTCCCAGGCGATGGCCGCCGGCCTCATTCCTCGCGGACCCGCCGGTGCACCGCGAGGATCAGCGCCAGCACGCCGGCCCCGAGGCCCGCGGAGAGCAGCAGCGGCAGGCTGTCGGCGTGGGAGCCGTAGCGGAACGGCTCGAAGAGCAGGCGCACCAGCGCCACGTAGGCGGCCGGCACGCCGAGCGCGAAGTAGAGCGAGCGCCGGAGGCGCACCGCGACCACCATCACGAGGCCGGCCACGATCAGCGTGGCGAGGAGCCAGAGCGTCCACGCCTGCGCGTCGTAGAGCGTGCCCCCGAGCAGGCCGCCCAGCAGGAGCAGGAGCCCGGCCGGCGCGTAGACGCTCTCGAAGTGGGGCTTCCGCCCGAGCCGCGCGGAGGCGACCGCGACGGCCAGGGACAGCGCCCCGAGGGCGATCGCGTTGGCGCGCAGGTCGGCCGCGATGCCGGGACCCAGCAGGGCCGGCGCCAGCCCCACCACCACGCCGCGCCAGGCGGCGAGGCTGGTCAGCGCGAGGCCGAGCGCGGTGCGCGAGTCCCAGGTGTAGGCGGCCAGCAGGTCGAGCGCGGCGACCACCACGAGGTGCCGGGGCCAGCGCGGGCCCAGGATCGCGAACTGCGCCTCCACGTACGCGAGATCCGCGGCCGCCAGCAGCAGGCCAAGCAGCAGGACGTAGTCGAAGGCGACCCCCGGCGAGGGGACCGGTCCCCACGAGAACGGGGCGGCCCGGCGGCCGACCCACGCCAGGCACCCGAGCGCGGCGAGCCCCACGCCGAGCGCGATGGCGACGGGGCCGATCTCCTGCTGGTGCCGGGCGATGAGCGAGCCCACGCCCGCGGTGACCAGCAGCACGCCCGCGTAGAGGAGCGCGCGGATCTCGAAGCGCAGGCTGACCAGGCCACGCCGGGCCACGCGCTCGAATCGGGCCGCCTGGACCGATGACAGCACGCCCTCCGCCCGCAGGCGGGCGATGGCCCCGACCACGTCCGGGTTCACCATCCGGCCCCTGGGGGCGGCATTGCGTCATGGTGCCTCCGGCCGGGGGCGAGAGTCAACGCACCGGGCCGGGCTCGGGCACGGCTTGCACGGTGCGTCAATCTTCGCTAGCATCGGCCCTCCCATGAGCATCGGGGTCCTGCTGGTGATCGCGGCGCTGGCGTTCAGCATCCTGACCGGCGCGATGGAGGGGCGCGGCGCACGCCGGGCCCAGCGGCGGCTGCTCGCGCGGACGTCGGCCGTGCTGCACCCGCTACCCCAGCACACCTACCGCAGCGTGCCCGCACCCGTGTTCCGGCGCGCCACCCATCTGGGGCTGCTCTTCGGAGCGTTCCTGGCGGTGGCCTACCTGACCGTGCTCCTGTTGCGGCTGATCTGGCACATCTTCGAGGCCTGGCTCTAGGCCCGGCGACGCCGCGCGGGCGGCGCTCTTGACGCCGGCCGGCCTTTCGGCCGATCCTCGCGGCGGAGGCGACCCATGATCATTCCCCTGACCCTCAGCGATTTCCTCGAGCGTGCCGAGCTGGTCTACGGAGACCGCGAAGGCATCGTGGACGAGCCGAACCCGCCCGGCGGGGGGCTCGGCCGGCTGACCTACCGCCGCTTCGCCCAGATGTGCCGCAGCATGGCCGCGGCCCTGGACGATCTCGGGGTGGGTGAGGGCGAGCGGGTGGCCATCGTCTCCCCGAACGCGGCGCGCTTCCTGGTGAGCCTGTTCGGCGTCAGCGCGTTCGGCCGCATCCTGGTGCCGGTGAACTTCCGGCTCAACACCGAGGAGATCCGTTACATCATCGAGCACTCCGGCTCCACGGTGGCCCTGATCGATCCCGAGCTCGAGGAGAGCCTGCGGCCGATCCCGGTGAAGCACCGGATCGTCCTGGGCACCGCCAGCGATCGCGACCTGCTCGACCGGCGCGACGCGCGCCCGCGCTTCTCCGTGAGCGACGAGAACGCCACCGTCTCGATCAACTACACCTCCGGCACCACCGCGCGGCCCAAGGGCGTGCAGCTCACGCACCGGGGCTGCTGGCTCAACGCGGTGACCTTCGGCTGGCACGTGGGCGTCACCGACCGCGACGTGTACCTGCACACGCTGCCCACCTTTCACTGCAACGGCTGGGGCATGCCCTACGCGGTGACCGCCATGGGGGTGCGCCAGGTGATCGTGCGCAAGATCGACGGCGAGGAGATCCTGCGCCGCGTGCAGGCCGAGGGGGTCACGCTCTTCAACTGCGCGCCCGCGGTCATCAACGCGGTGCTCGACGCGGCGGCCTCGCGCCGCGGACGCGGCGAGGAGGTGCCGGGGCGGGGCCGGGTGCGGGTGGTCGTGGCGGGGGCCCCGCCGCCGTCGAAAACCATCGAGCGCATCGAGACCGAGCTGGGCTGGGAGTTCATCCAGATCTACGGGCTCACCGAGACCTCACCGCTGCTCACCATCAACCGCGCCCCCGCCGAGTGGGACGGGCTCGACTCGGGCGAGCGGGCCAAGCGGCTCTCGCGCGCCGGCGTCCCCGCGGTGGGCGTCCGCATGGAGGTGGATCCGAGCGGCGAGATCCTCGCCCGGTCGAACCACGTCTTCGAGGGCTACTGGAACCAGCCCGAGGAGACCGCCAAGGCCATCGTCGACGGCTGGTTCCACACCGGCGACGGCGGCCACGCGGAGGGCGCCTACACCGTGATCGCCGACCGGAAGAAGGACGTCATCATCACGGGCGGCGAGAACGTCTCCTCGATCGAGGTGGAGGACTGCCTCTTCCAGCACCCCGCGGTGGCGGAGGTCGCGGTGATCGGGGTGCCCGACGAGAAGTGGGGCGAAACCATCAAGGCGCTGGTCGTGCTGCGCCCGGGTCAGCAGGCGACGGAGCGCGAGCTGATCGAGTTCACCCGCGGCCGCATGGCCCACTTCAAGTGCCCGACCGCGGTGGAGTTTCGCAAGGAGCTGCTGCGGACCGCCACCGGCAAGCTGCAGAAGTACAAGCTGCGCGAGCCCTACTGGGCCGGCCGCGACCGGCGGGTGAGCTGAGGGCGGAGGCGCCGGCTCAGGCGGGCGCGAGCCCGCTTCCGACCAGGTAGAGGCCCCAGCCGATCAGCGCCGCGCCCGCGGTGAAGGAGAGCCAGCGGCCGGGGATCACCTTCTCGAGCAGGACGAGCAGCGCGAGGGCCGCGACCCAGGCGAGGTTCATCACCCCGCCCACGAAGAGCAGCGCCATCAGCGCCCAGCAACAGCCCACGCAGTAGAGCCCGTGGGAGAGCCCCATGCGGAAGGCGCCCACGCGCCCGTCGCGCCAGCGCGCGAGCAGGAAGCCGAGCGGGGACTGGCAGTGGCGGAGACACGCCCGCTTCCACGGCGTGACCTGGTAGACGCCGGCGCCGATCAGGACGGCGCCGCCGGCGACCGCGCTGGTGAGCGCGGCCCCGGGCGAGAGGACCAGAACGGCGCGGAGTCCCCACTGCAGCGTCGCCGCGAGCGCGCTCCAGCCGAGCCACGTCACGAGGTAGCCCGCCGCGAGAAGGCCGCTCCGCCACGAGGCTTCCGCCACCCCGACCCGGAGGCGCTGCGAGCGGGCGAACAGCACGAGCAGCGGCGTGGCCGAGGGCAGCATCATGGCGATCATCATGACGCCCCACATCACCGCGGTCGCGCCGAGATCGGCGGGATCCCAGGCGGGGCCGGTCGGCATGGCCATGCCCATGCGCTCGTGCATGGCCATCTCGCTCGCCCGTCGCCACAGATCGAGCCACGTCACCCCGGCGAGGGCCGCGATCCCCGCCAGCACCACCGCCTGGCTCGGCTCGAGCCAGCGCAGCGGGGGACGCGTCAGGCGCTCTTCCACGAGAACGGGGCGAAGTGGCCGTTGTTCCGGCCGCTCGTGTCCTCCCAGCGCAGGCCGAACGCGTTCAGGCGGCTGCCGGAGGCGCGCGCGAGCGCCAGACGGGGGTTCGCGGGATGGAGCGTGTTGTCGACGTAGAGCGGCTCCCCGGTCTTCACGGGGCTCGCCACGCCCTCGAGCGACTGCTCGAGCACGCCGGGGACGGACAGCGAGCGCTTCATCCCGTCCTTCGTGAACGTGATCGGGCGCGCCTCGACCCCGAGCATCCGCTCGACCATCGGCCCCAGCGCCGCCATCGGGCCGCCCGCCTGCCCGCTGCCGATGCCGGCCAGCGCGTCCCGCTGCTCCTGGCTGGCCCGCTCGTCCACGATCACCCCGACCGACCAGCGCCCCTCGCCCATCACCCCCGGGGTGTAGCCGATCACCACGAAGCCCAGACCGTCGAGCGGCACGGTGCCGTAGCGGCCCCGATCGATGTGGAATCCCAACGCGAAGTAGCAGTCGCCGCTCGACGGCCGCGCCGCCATGTTGCTCGAGATGCACGGGCAGAGGAACGTGCAGCTGCACGTCTCGAAGTAGTCACCCGCGATCTGCCATGCGACCTGTGCCATGGGCGTCACCTCCGCCCGTATTTGACCACGATCCGCGGCCCGCGCAAGAGGCGCCGCGCCGCGGATCGTGAAATCAGGTCGCCGGGGCCGTGCCCCCTTGGGGCTACCGCCAGCCGCGGCGGCCGGTCTCCTGCCAGGCCTTGGCGCCGGTCGCCTGGACCTGGATGCTCTTGAGGAACAGGAGGGCCATCGCGTCCGGGTCCACGCGCCAGACCACCGCGGCGACGTGGACCGGCTTGCCCTCCGGGGGATGCAGCTGCACCTCGACGGGAGTGCCCGGCTGCATCTCGCCGCGGGGCCGGAGCTTGGCCCCGTTGGTGCTCAGATCGACGGTGTGGCAGCGGAAACGGCGGCTGCCCGCCTGGACCCACGCGGTCCACGAGACCCCGGCGCGAGTGTTGGCTCGACGGCTGCGCTGTCTGGTTTCCATGGGGTAGCCTGAGAGCAAGCCCCGGGCCAGCGGGGAAACGCCCTCGCAGCGCGCGTTCCTTCGGTTGCCTCTCATCGGGCCCTGCCCAGGATGGCGACGGTGCGGCCCACTCTGGGAAACGAACGGGAGCGTTGACAGTGCGCACGTCCAGGGGCAGCATCCTGGGGCTGCGCAGATATTGCCCAGGCGGAAGCCAGGAGGCCCCCATGAGCAAGGCCGGTCTCGACTGGAACCAGGAGATCGCGCGACGCACGGACGATCTGATCGCGCTGCGCCGTGATTTTCACCGGCACCCCGAGCTGAGCCACCAGGAGCGGCGCACCGCCGAGATCATCGCGGAGCGCCTCCACGCGGCGAAGCTCGAGGTGCGCACCGGTGTGGGCGGCACCGGCGTGGTGGGCGTGCTGCACGGCGACCGGCCGGGCCGCACGGTGGCGTGGCGCGCGGACATCGACGCGCTGCCGCTCACCGAGCTGCTCGAGGCGCCCTTCGCCTCCGGAACCCCGGGCGTGATGCACGCGTGCGGGCACGACGGGCACACCGCGATCGCGATCACGATGGCCGAGGTCCTGGCCGCGCGGCGCCGCGAGCTGCCGGGCACCGCGGTGTTCCTGTTCCAGCCCGCCGAGGAGGTGCTGGGTGGCGCGCGGCCGATGATCGAGGCGGGCGCGCTGGAGAATCCCCGGGTCGAGCAGGTCTACGGGCTGCACCTCACCACCCAGCAGCGGGTGGGCGAGGTGCAGGTGCGGCCGGGGCCGTCCATGGCTTCCGCGGACGCGTTCACCGTCGAGGTGCGCGGCACCGGCGGGCACGGCGCGATGCCGCATCTCTCGATCGACCCGATCACCGCGGCGGCGAACATCCTGCTCGGCATGCAGAGCCTGGTGGCGCGCGAGGTCCCGGCGCAGGAGACCGCGGTGCTCACGGTGGGGCAGATCGTCGCCGGCACCAAGGGCAACATCCTGCCCGACCGCGCGGTGATGCGGGGGACGATCCGCGCGTTCGAGGCCTCCGTGCGCGACCACCTGGTGAGCCGGCTGGGCGCGTTCGTCTCGCACGTGGCCCAGGCCTACCGCGCGGAGGCGGTGATGCGGCTCGACGGCGGCTCGTGCCCGGCGGTGGTCAACCACGAGGCGGAGACCGCGTTCGTGCGCGAGCGCGCGAGCCGCGAGGTGGGCGCGGAGGCGGTGACCGAGGGGCGGGTGGTGATGGCCAGTGACGACATGAGCCTCTTCCTGCGGGAGCGGCCGGGCTGCTACTTCCGGGTCGGCATCGGCTCCGCGAGCGGCGCGGCCCGCCCCCACCACGCGCCCGAGTTCGAGATGAACGAGGCGGGCCTGCCGGTGGGCTTGCGGGTGGGGCTCGCGGTCATGCGCGACGCGCTCGCCGGCTGATGGGCCGACTGGAGGGCAAGGTCGCCGCGATCACCGGCGGGGCCTCGGGCATCGGCGAGGCCACCGCGCGGCGCTTCGCGGCGGAGGGCGCGGCGGTGGCCATCGCCGACATCGACGCGGAGCGGGGCCGGCTGGTGGCCGGCGCGATCGAGGGCGCGGGCGGCCGCGCGATGTTCGTGGAGACCCACGCCGGGCGGGAGGCCGACGCGATGCGCTTCGTGCGCGCGGCGGCGGAGCGCTGGGGCCGCCTCGACGTCCTCGTCAACAACGCGGGCATGCGCCTCTACCAGACGGTGGTGGACGCGAGCGAGGAGAGCTGGGACGCGATCCTCGCGGTGAACGTCAAGGGCTACGCGTTCTGCGCCAAGGCGGCCATCCCGCTCATGCGGCAGGTCGGCGGCGGCAGCATCGTCAACGTGGCCTCGATCCGCTCGGTGGTGGCGGGCGGCAACATGGTGCAGTACGACACCACCAAGGCCGCGGTCGCGGGCCTGACCCGCGCGATGGCGATGGACCACGCCGCCGATCGCATCCGGGTGAACGCGGTGTGCCCCGGGCCGATCTTCACCCGCTTCCACGAGCGTCGGGCCGAGGCCGCGGGGCGGAGCCACGAGGACTTCCGCGCCGAGTTCGGGCGGGGGACGATGCTGGGCCGCGCGGGCACGCCGGAGGAGGTCGCGGCGTGCATCCTGTTCCTGGCCTCGGACGACGCCTCCTACGTGACGGGGGCCTCGCTCTACGTCGACGGCGGGCACACCGCCCGCTGACCCGCCGGCGGCCTAAGGGCCGCGTCCCAGCCGGTCGCGGAGCCCGCGCAACCACGACCCACCGCAGGAAGCGGCCCCTACGGGCTCTGCACCTCGCGCACCGCGCCGGGCAATCCGGTGGAGCCGGTGTTGAGCCCCGCCTTGCGGAGCAGGCGGCTGCCCGGCTCGTGGCCGAACAGGTCGGGGCCGAGCGCGGTGAGCCCGCCGTCCACCACGATCACCTGGCCGGTGATGAACCGCGACTCGTCGCTGGCCAGGAACAGGGCCGCATCCGCGATGTGCTCGGGCAGGCCCAGGTCGGGCCACGGCTGCTTCTGCCGCGCGAGGCGATCCCACGCCTCCTCGCGCCGTCCCATCGCGAGCGGCGTCTTGATCATGCCGGGCGCGATCGCGTTCACCCGGATGCGGTGCGCGGCCAGCTCCGCGGAGACGGAGCGGCTCAGGTTGGCCACCGCGGCCTTGGCCGCCGAGTAGGCGTGCGGCCCCGCGCCGCCGCCGATCCCCGCGATCGAGGCGGTGTTGATGATGCTGCCTCCGCGGCCCTGCGCCTTCATGCGGGCCGCGCCGTGCTTGATGCCGAGGAACACGCCGCGCACCAGCACCGCGAAGGTGAAGTCCCACTCCTCGACGGTGGTCTCGCCGATGGGGCCGAAGGCCCCGCCGACGCCTGCGTTGTTGAACACGCAGTCGAGCCCGCCGAAGCGCTCGACCGCGAGGGCCACCAGCGCCGCCACGTCGCGCTCGGCCGAGACGTCGACCCGCAGCGAGGCGAGGCGTTCGCCGGCGCCCTGGGCGCGCGCCAGCGCCGCCGTCTCGCCCAGGCTCGCCTCGTTGACGTCGCCGATGGCGACCCGCGCGCCTTCTCGGAGAAAGGTCAGCGCGCTCGCGCGCCCGATGCCGCTGCCGCCCCCGGTGATGAGGGCGACCTTGCCGTCCAGACGACCGCTCACCGCCCGGCCCCGCTAGCCGCGCGGCTTGACCCACGTCTCCGACCACGCCAGGGTCGCGCTGCTGCCCTGCCGGTCGCCCCGCATCTCGGGCCACACCTGGCCCGTCGCCACCTTGCCGTTCCACTCGAGCTGGGCCGCGCGGGCCGGGAAGAACGTGCTGAACACGCCGATCGGGCGGTCGTTGAAGCCGGGCGGGGCGTGGAGCACGAACGGCTCGATGCAGTCGTACCACGACATGGTGACCCGCCCGTCGGTGGCGGTGATGGTCTCGGTGGCGGTCGACCACGGGCCGCCGTGGCGCTCGAAGCGCGCCGAGATCACGGGCAGGCTGGTGTCGGCGAAGGCGGGGAAGAGCAGGGTCTCGATGGTGCGCTGCAGCCAGCGCGCCACCGCGATGTTGTCGCTGAAGACGCGGACCTGTCCGCCGGTCAGGCTCGACTGGAGGAACAGGGCGTGGCCGGCGCCGGCCGGACACCACAGCACGCGCCAGTGGCTGGCCCGATCGGACAGGGTCGCGCCGCCGTCGTGGCTCAGGCGGATGAAGGAGTTCTCGCCGGTCATCAGCACTTGGTTCGGATCCACTGGCGGCATCGGGTCGTCTCCCTTGACAGTTTGTGTGCGCGGCCGGGTGCTCCGCGGTACAGTCAGCCGGCAGCCGGTCGTGACGAAGATACGAGGGAAGCCCGCGCCGAGCAAGCGGGGAGAGGAGAGCGCGACGATGGCCCCACGCGGCCTGTTCCTGGTCCGGATGGACGTGGCCCACGACCACGAGGCACTGTTCAACGAGGTCTACGACACCGAGCACCTGCCGCTGCTCGAGGCGGTGCCCGGCGTCATCCGCGCCGCGCGCTACCGGCAGCCCTCGCCGACCGAGCCGCGCTACATCGCGGCCTACGAGCTCGAGAGCGTCGCGGTGCTGGAGACGCCCGAGTGGCGCGCGGCGGGCGAGGCGGGCCGGTGGCCGAAGGAGATCCGGCCGAAGACCATGAACCGGCACCTCGCGGTGTACGAGTGGGTGGGGAGCAGCCCGGCCCTCGGCCACCGGACCCCCTACGTCTTCTGGGTCATGATGGACATCGAGCCCCACCGCGAGGCCCTGTTCAACGAGCTGTACGACGTCGAGCACGTGCCGCTGCTCATGAAGCTGCCCGGGTGCGTCAACGTCTCGCGCTGGCGCACCACGACCGCGGGCGAGCCGCGCTACCTGGCCGCCTACGAGGTGGAGCGCCCCGATCTGCCGATGTCGCAGCAGTGGAACGACACCTCCGACATCGGGCGCTGGAAGCCGGAGGTGCGGCCGTACACCTACAACAAGAAGTTCGTCGTGAGCGAACGGATCCGATGATCATCGACGTCGCCCTCATGTCGCTGGCCATGCCGCTCGGGGAGTTCCCCGCCATCGCGCGCGAGGCGGAGAGTCGCGGCTACCGCACCGCGTGGGTCGGCGAGGCCTCCGGGGCCGAGGCCATCGTGATGTCCACCCTGATCGCCACCCACACCAGCCGGATCGGCATCGCCAACGGGGTGATCCCGGTGCAGATCCGCACCCCCATCGTCTACGGGCAGGCGGCGGCCACGCTGGCGCATCTGGCCCCGGGGCGCTTCGGCCTCGGCCTCGGGCTCTCCAGCGAGATCATCGTGGGCCAGTGGCACGGGCTGCCGTTCGCGCCGTCGCTCCAGCAGATGCGGGAGGCGGTGCAGATCATCCGCGCCACCGCGGCGGGCGAGCGCGTCAACTTCGAGGGCACGTTCTACCGCCTGAGGAACTTTCGCCTCGCCATCCCCGCGCCCGCGACGCCGCCCCGCATCTACCTGGCCGCGCTCGGCCCCCGCATGTGCGAGCTCGCCGGCGAGATCGCCGACGGCGTGCTGCTCAACTGGATCCCGCCCGAGGCGCTGGACGTCTCCCTGCGGCACATCGAGGCGGGGGCCCGGCGCGCAGGGAAGCGCCTGGCCGATCGCGACGTGGCGGTATACGTGCGCACGTGCGTGACCGAGGAGCGCGGCTCGGTGCGCGAGGCCCTGGCGCGCGACATCACCGGCTACGCCATCGTGGGCGCCTACGCCCGCTTCTTCGAGGAGTGCGGCTACGGCGAGGAGGTGGCGGCGGTGAACCGGGCGTGGAAGGCGGGCGACCGGGTCGGGGCGGTGAAGGGCATCTCGGAGCGGGTGCTCGACGGCCTGGGCGCGGTGGGATCGGTGGAGCACTGCCGCGCGCAGCTCGCCGCGTTCGCCCGACCCGGCGTCACCCCGGTGGTCCTGCCCTTCGCGCCGCCGGGCCCCGCCGCGCGCGAGTCCCTGTTGCGGACGTTCCGCGCGTTCCCCTGATCCCACGGTCCGTGATGCGTGTGGTGCGATCGACGCTCGGCGGCGTGCTGGCCCTCGTCCTGGTGGCGGCCCCGACCGCGCGCGCCCAGGACCGGCCGCCGTCCGGCGAGCCACCCGCGGCGAGCGGCGGTTCGATCCCGCTCGCCGAGGTCGCGGCGCGCGCGGCGGAGGTGCGCAGCCTGCTCGAGAGCCAGGACTCCGCGGTCTCGCCGAGCCGCGAGGTCCAGGCGGTGCTGGACCGCCTGCCGACGCTCACCCAGCAGCTGCGGGCGCAGCTCGACGAGACCACCGCGCGCCTCGCCAACAACCCGCCGCTGTCGGTGGTCGACGAGCTGGCGGACGTGTGGGACGCGACCCGCGCGCGGCTCAAGGCCTGGAGCGACACCGTGACGCAGTGGACGACCCGCGTCGAGGGCGAGCGCGCCCGGCTCGCCGGCCTGCGCGAGGCCTGGGTCCGCTCCCGGGAGGCCGCGGCCGCCGCCGGCGCGCCGAAGGTCGTGCTCGAGCAGATCGACGCCGTGCTGGGCGACATCAACCGCGCGCGCACCCGGCTGGAGGCGCGGCTCTCCGCAATGCTGGCCGCGCAGTACCGGCTGGCCCTGGCGCAGCGCCGCGCCGACGAGGGCCTGGCGCGCGTGGCCCAGGTCAAGGCGGACCGGATCCGGCGCCTGGGCGAGCGCGACGGGCCGCCGCTCTGGTCCGGCGCGCTCTGGTCCGGCGCGGCGAGCCAGGCGCCGGCGGCGGCGCGGGACGTGCTGGGCGCGGGACAGCTCGCGGCGGCGGAGGTGGCGCGCACGTACGCGACCCGCATCCCGCTGCACGCGCTGCTCTTCCTGATGCTGCTCGCGGTGCTCTGGCGCGGCCGGCGCGCCGCGCGGCGCTGGGCGGCCGGGGATCCGGGCGCGGCGCAGGTGGCCGAGGTGTGGAGCCGCCCGATCTCCGCCGCGCTCGTGGTCTCGTGCTTCGCGGCGCCGTGGATCTACCCGGAGGCCACGCGGATCCTGGGTCGGGTGGTGGCCGTGGTGGCGATCGTGCCGGTGCTCCGCCTCATCCGTCCCTCGCTCGACCGACGACTGGCGGCGGCCCTCTACGTCTTCGGCGCGCTGTTCCTGGTGGACGCGGTCCGCGCGGTGGTCACCACCGCGCCGCTCTTCGAGCACATGGTGTTCCTGGCCGAGATGCTGGTGGCGAGCCTGGTCATGCTCCGGGTGCTGATCGGGGCGCACCGGGCCGATGGCTCCCCCGACGCGGACGTCATGGCTGCGGCGGCGCGTCGGGTGGTGGGCCGGCTGCTGCTCGCCGCGTTCGCGGGCGCATTCGTGCTCGCCGGCGCCGGCTACGTCGAGCTGGGCCGCCTGGTCGGCAGCGGCGCGCTCGGCAGCAGCTACTATGGCCTGGCCATCCTGGCCGCGGTCCAGGTGGTCCGCGGCCTGGCCGGGGTGCTGCTGCGGAGCCGGTTCCTGGCGCCGCTCGCCTCCGTGCAGCACAGTCGCGCCGCCATCGAGCGCCGGGTGGTCCGGGTGCTGCGCTGGGTGGGGGCGGCGCTGTGGATCCTGGGGACGCTCGACGCGCTCACGCTGGCGGAGCCGGTGCTGGGCTGGCTGCACGCGGTCCTCGTGGCGCAGTGGGGCTGGGGCGCGATCCGGGTCTCGCTCGGCGACCTGGTGGTGTTCGCGCTCACTATCTGGCTCGCCCTGCTGGTGGCGTCGGCAGTTCGGCTGCTGCTGGCCGAGGACGTGTTCCCCCGCGTGCGGCTCGCCCGCGGCATGCCGCTCGCGCTCTCGGTGGTGATCCAGTACGCGCTGATCCTGGGCGGCTTCACCCTCGCCCTGGCCGCCCTCGGCGTGGATCTGACCAAGATCACGATCCTGGCCAGCGCGTTCGGGGTGGGGGTGGGGCTCGGGCTGCAGAACCTGGTCAACAACTTCGCCTCCGGCCTCATCCTGCTCTTCGAGCGGCCCATCCACCTGGGCGACCTGGTGCAGGTCTCGGGAGTGGGCGGGGAGGTGCGCCACATCGGCCCCCGTGCGACCCTGGTGCGGACGGCTGACGGCGCGGAGGTCTTCGTGCCCAACTCGCTCCTGATCGCCCAGACCCTCACCAACTGGTCCTACTCCGACCTGCGGCGGCGGATCGTGCTGCCGGTGCGGGTCGCCTACGGCGCCTCGCCCCCGCGGGTGCTCGAGCTGCTCAGCCGGATCGCGACCGCCCATCCCGACGTGGTGGGAGAGCCCGCCGGGGGCGCGGTGTTCCTGGGCTTCGGGGAGGACTCCCTCGACTTCGAGCTGCGCGTGTGGATCGATCGCCTCGGTGACGCGCAGAGGATCCAGCGTCAGCTCGCGGAGCAGGTGCGCGCGGCGCTCCACGAGGCCAGCATCGAGCTGCTCGCGGGCGACCGGAAGCCCGGCGGGGAGCGCGGCGGGCCGGCGGCCGGGTCCGCGGCGCCCGGAGAGGGCTGAGCCCATGGCCATCTCGCCTCTTGCGGGCCAGCCGGCGCCCGCCTCGCTGCTGGTCGACCCGGCGCAGATCGAGCGCGAGTACTACGCGCGCCGGCCCGACGTGGACAATCCCGCCGAGCGGGTGGCCTTCGGCACCAGCGGGCACCGCGGCTCCCCGCTGCGCGGGTCGTTCACCGAGGCGCACATCCTGGCGATCACGCAGGCCATCTGCGACTACCGCCGCGCGCAGGGCATCGACGGGCCGCTCTACATGGGCAAGGACACCCATGCGGTGTCGCGCCCGGCCGAGCGCACCGCGCTGGAGGTGCTGGCCGCCAACGGGGTGGAGACGATCATCCAGCAGGGCGACGGGGTGACGCCCACCCCGGTGATCTCGCACGCGATCCTGGTGCACAATCGCATCGGCGGGCCGGGCCGGTCCGCAGGCATCGCGGACGGCATCGTGGTCACGCCCTCGCACAACCCGCCCGAGGACGGCGGCTTCAAGTACAACCCCCCGAGCGGCGGGCCGGCCGACACCGACATCACCGGCTGGGTGGAGCGTCGGGCGAACCAGCTCCTGCGGGAGGGGCTCGCCGGGGTGAAGCGGCTGACGTTCGAGGCCGCGCTGCGCGCCCCCACCACGCATCAGCGGGACCTCGTGACGCCGTACGTGCGGGACCTGCGCGAGGTCGTCGATCTCGACGCGATGCGGGCCGCCGGGCTGCGCCTGGCGGTGGACCCGCTGGGCGGCGCCTCCCGGCCCTACTGGGAGCCGATCGCCACCGTGTACGGGCTCGACATCACGATCACGAACCCGGTGATCGATCCGCGCTTCGCGTTCATGACCGTCGACCACGACGGCAAGATCCGCATGGACTGTTCGAGCCCGTATGCGATGGCGCGGCTGGTGGGCCTCCGCGAGCAGTACCGGCTGGCGTTCGCCAACGATCCGGACGCGGACCGCCACGGCATCGTCACTCCCGGGGTCGGGCTCATGAACCCCAATCACTACCTCGCGGTGGCGATCGACTACCTGCTGACGCATCGGCCCCGCTGGCCCGCGACCGTGGCGGTGGGCAAGACCCTCGTCAGCAGCGCCCTCATCGACCGGGTGGTCGCGGCGCGCGGCCGGCGGCTCTTCGAGGCGCCGGTCGGACTCAAGTGGTTCGTGCCGGGTCTCCTCGACGGCTCGCTCTGCTTCGGCGGCGAGGAGAGCGCGGGCGCGACGTTCCTGCGCCACGACGGGCGGGTGTGGACCACCGACAAGGACGGCCTGATCCTCGACCTGCTGGCCGCCGAGATCACGGCCCGGACCGGGCACGACCCCGGCGAGCTGTACCGAGGGCTCGCGGAGCGGCTCGGCACGCCCTGGTACACGCGCATCGACGCGCCGGCCACGCCCGACGAGAAGGCGCGGCTCGGCAAGCTGTCGCCTGAGATGGTGACCGCCTCGACTTTGGCCGGCGAGCCGATCACCGGCACGCTGACCCGCGCGCCCGGCAACGGGGCGCCCATCGGCGGGCTCAAGGTGATGAGCGCGAGCGGCTGGTTCGCGGCGCGGCCCTCGGGCACCGAGGACATCTACAAGATCTACGCGGAGAGCTTCCGCGACCAGGCCCACCTGGAGGCCATCGTCCGCGAGGCGCAGGCGATCGTGGGGCGGGCCCTGCGCGTGCCCGCCTAGGGCGAGAAAGGACTCACGCCATGGAGGTGCGGGATCTCTTCCTGGAGCAGCACGCGGCCATGCACACCGCCGCGGTCGGCGGCAACACGATGTCGGCGGCGGATCGCGCGTTCGCGGGCCTCACCGAGGAGCAGATGCGGGTGCGCCCCCGCGAGGACCTGAACTCGCTGGCGTGGCTCATGTGGCACATCGCGCGCGCCGAGGACATCGTGGTGAACCAGGTGGTGGGCGGCGGCGGGCAGCTCTTCGACGAGGGCTGGATGAGGCGGCTCAACGTGTCCCGGCACGACTTCGGCATCGGCATGACGAGCCCGGAGGTGACGGAGCTCAGCCAGCGGATCGACGTGGCCGCCCTGCGCGAGTACCGCGACGCGGTCGGGCGGCGCACCCGCGAGGTCATCTCCGGCTTCCGGCCCGAGGACTGGAGCGTTCCCGTGAAGGCGGACGCGGTGGAGCGCGCCGCCGCCGCCGGCGCCTTCGGCGCGCGCACCGAGGCGCTGGTCAAGGGCTTCCCGGGCCGCCCGCGGAGCGCGCTGCTGAGCGGCATCGCGCTGTTCCACTGCGCCGGCCACATGGGCGAGGCGGCCACCGTGCGGAGCGCGGGAGGATTCGGCACCGGGATCTGACCGGCGCGGCCGGGCGCGGTGTCGCGAAGCCCCTTTACTGCCTCGCCGCACCTGGGGCAGGATAGGCCGCCATGAAGCCGGCCCCGTTCGAGTACCACCGCCCCGCGTCGCTCGCCGAGACCTTCGACCTCCTCGACCGCTACGGGGACGACGGGCGCCTGCTCGCCGGCGGCCAGAGCCTCGTGCCCGCGCTCAACCTGCGGCTGGCCGCGCCGCGCGCGGTGATCGACATCAACCGGGTGCCGGACCTCGACGGCATCCGGCTCAGCCCGGAGGGGTTGGTCATCGGCGCCCTCGCGCGCCAGGAGGCCCTCGAGCGCTCGCCGCTCGTGCGGGAGCACGCGCCGCTGATCGCGGACGCGGTGCCGCACGTGGGCCACGCCGCCATCCGCGCGCGCGGCACCGTGGGCGGCAGCCTGGCCCTGGCCGATCCGGCCGCCGAGCTGCCGGCGTGCGCGGTCGCCCTCGAGGCGACCATCCGCGTCGGCCGACGCGGCGGGGAGCGTGATATCGCCGCCGACGACTTCTTCCGCGGGATCTACACCACCGCGCTCGCTCCCGGTGAAGTCGTGATCGCGCTGCGGGTGCCGCGGCCGGAGCCCGGCTGGCGCTGGGGCTTCCAGGAGCTGGCGCGCCGGCACGGCGACTTCGCGCTGGCCGGCCTGGCCGCCGGCGCGCGGGTGCAAGGGGGCGCCCTCGCCGAGACGCGGCTCTGCTTCTTCGGCGTCGGCACGCGCCCCGTGCGCGCGCGCAGGGCCGAGGGGGCCCTGGCCGGGCGACGCGCCGATGAGGCGACGCTCGCGGCTGCCGGCCGCGCGCTCGATTCCGATCTGGATCCGCCCGGCGACGTGCATGGCTCGCCCGCCCTACGCCGGCACCTGGCCCGGGTCCTGCTGACGCGCGTCGTGCGCGGGCTGGTGGACGCCCGCCCGTGAAGATCGCGCTCACCGTCAACGGCGTCGCGGTGACCCGCGAGGTGGAGCCGCGCCGCAACCTGGTGGACTTCCTCCGCTACGACCTGGGGCTGACCGGCTCGCACGTGGGGTGCGAGCACGGAGTGTGCGGGGCGTGCACGGTGCGGGTGGACGGCACGCCGGTCCGGGGCTGCCTCATGCTCGCCGCCCAGGCCGACGGCTGCCGGGTGGAGACGATCGAGGGCGCCGCCGAGAGCGGCGCGATCGCCCGCCTGCAGCGGGCCTTCCGCGCCGCGAACGCGCTCCAGTGCGGCTTCTGCACCTCGGGCATGCTGCTCACCGCCCAGGCCTTGCTGGAGCGCCACCCCGATCCGGACCCGGTGACGATCCGGGAGGCGATCGGCGGCAACTACTGCCGCTGCACCGGGTATCACGCCATCGTGCAGGCCATCGCCAGCGCGGCCAGCGATCGGTCCGCGCCGGCGGCGCCGACGCCGGCCGACGGCCAGTACGTCGGCCGCTCCGTGGTGCGCCCGCAGACCGCGCGCCTGGTGGCCGGCCGCGGCACCTACACCGACGACGTGGCGGTGCCCCGGCTGCTGCACGTCGCGTTCGTGCGCTCGCTCCACGCGCACGCGCGGATGGTGTCCATCGACACCGCGGAGGCCGCCGCGCTGCCCGGGGTGGTGGCGGTGGTGACCGGGCGCGAGCTGGCCGGGCGCTGCGAGCCGTGGGTCGGCGTGCTGAAGAACTACGCGGGCATGAAGTCGGCGCCGCAATACCCGCTGGCGGTGGACAAGGCGGTGTGGCAGGGCGAGCCGGTCGTCGCGGTGGTGGCCGAGTCGCGCGCCCTCGCCGAGGACGGCTGCGCGCGGGTGCGGATCGCGTGGGAGCCGCTGCCGCCGGTGGTGGACGCGGAGGCCGCGCTGGCGCCCGGCGCGACCGTGATCCACCCCGAGCTGGGCGACAACCTCATGCTGGAGGCGCGCGTGAAGGCGGGCGACGTCGACGCGGCCTTCCGCGCCGCCGACGCGGTCTACCGCGACACCTTCGACACCGGCCGGCACACGGTGGTGAGCCTCGAGCCGCGCGTGGTGCTGGCGGACTACGACCCGGCCGACGAGACGCTGACCGTCTACCACTCGGGCCAGGCGCCCTACATGCTCCACGACATCCTGTCGCGGCACCTGCGCATCCCCGAGCACCGCGTGCGGGTGATCAACAAGGACGTGGGCGGCTCCTTCGGCCTCAAGATCCACACGTTCCCCGACGAGATCGCGACCTGCGCGCTCGCGGTGATGCTGGGCCGGCCGGTGAAGTTTCTGGCCGACCGCGTCGAGTCGTTCCAGACCGACATCCACTCGCGCGATCATCGGATCACCGCCGAGGTGGCCGTCAAGCGCGACGGCACGATCCTGGCGATGCGCCTCGACGATCTGGCGCCGGTGGGCCCCTATTCCATGTACCCGCGCTCGAGCGTGGTGGAGAGCGGGCAGGTGCTGCGCACCACGCCGGGGCCCTACCGCTTCCGCGACTACGAGGCGCGGGGACGCGTGGTGTTCCAGAACAAGACGCCGATGTCCCAGTACCGCGCGGTGGGACACCCGGTGGCGGCACTCGTGATGGAGGCGATGGTGGACCGGGTGGCGCGCGAGCTCGGGCTCGACCCGGTCGAGGTCCGGCGGCGGAACCTGCTGACCGCCGAGATGTACCCGTACACGGCGCCCACCGGCCTCTTCTTCGAGAAGCTCTCCCACGAGGAGTCGCTGGCCGCGGTGCTGGAGCTCTCGCGCTACCGCGTGCTCTGCGAGGAGCGCGACCGGCTGCGGGCGCGCTCGATCTACCGCGGGCTCGGCCTCTGCGTGTTCATCGACCTGACCGTGCCCGGCGCCCAGACGTACGGCACCGGCGGCGCGCGCATCTCCTCGCAGGACGGCACGACGATTCGTCTGGAACCCAGCGGGAAGCTCACCGTGATCGCGAGCGTCACCGAGCAGGGGCAGGGGACCGACACCATCCTGGCCCAGGTGGCCGCGTCCACGGTGGGCGTGCCGATCGAGGATGTGCGGGTCGTCACCGGCGACACCATGGTGACGCCGTACGGCGGCGGCACCTGGGGCAGCCGCGGCGCCGGCATCGGGGGCGAGGCCACGCTCCAGACCGGCAAGGCCCTCAAGGAGAACATCCTGAAGGTGGCCGCGGTGGTGCTGGAGACCGACGCCCTCAACCTGGACGTGCGGGGCGGGCACGTGGTGGACGCGCGCACGGGCGCGTCGCGCCTGCCGCTCTCGGAGCTCGGCCGGATCGCGTACTTTCGCCCCGATCAGCTCCCGAAGGACTTCCAGTCCGAGCTCACGGTGACCCGGCACTACGTGCCGCGGCACCAGCCGCTCGCCTACACCAACGGCGTGCAGCTCTCCTACGTCGAGGTCGACGTGGAGACCGGGTTCGTGAAGCTGCTCGGCCACTGGGTCGCGGAGGACTGCGGGCGCATCATCAACCCGATGCTGGTGGACGAGCAGATCCGCGGCGGCGTGGCCCACGGCATCGGCGACGCGCTGTTCGAGCACTGCGTCTACGATGAGCAGGGGCAGCTCCTGACCACCACCATGATGGACTACCTGGTGCCGATGGCCGCCGAGATGCCCGACATCTGGGTCACCCACGTGGAGACGCCCACCGCCTATTCCGAGGGCGGGTTCAAGGGCGCGGGCGAGGGCGGGGTGGCGGGGGCGCCGGGCGCGGTGCTCAACGCGGTGAACGACGCGCTCAGCCCGTTCAAGGCGCGGGTGACCCGGGTGCCGATGACGCCCGAGGTGATCCTCCGCGCGCTGGGAAGACTCTAGACCTACACCCCCAGGTAGCGGTGGCGTGTCGCCGCGTCGGCGGCCAGGTCTGCCGAGCGGGCCTCGTGCTTGATCGTGCCCTTCTCGATCAGGTACACGCGCTGGGTCGACGCGAGCGCCAGCTGCGTGTTCTGCTCCACCAGCAGCACCGCCACCCCCTGGCGCTGGATCTCGGTGATGGTCTGGCCGATGGTCTCCACGAAGGCGGGCATGAGTCCCTCGGTCGGCTCGTCGACGAGCAGCAGCTTCGGATCCGTGCCGAGGCTGCGCGCCATCGTGAGCATCTGCTGCTCGCCGCCGCTCAGGTTCTTGCCCCTGTGGGAGAGCCGGTCTTTTAGTGGTGGGAACAGCGTGAGCACTCGCGCGAGGTAGTCGTCCATGCGGCGGCCGCCATCGGCGTGGAGCCGGGCCATCTTGAGGTTCTCGTGCACGGTGAGGTTGGGGAAGATCCGCCGCTCCTCGGGCACGTAGCCGATGCCCGCCTGGACGATGCGGTACGGGGGCAGGCCGGTGATGTCCTGCCCGTTCCACGTGATCCGCCCTCGGTGGGCCCGCACCACCGCCATGATGGTCTTGAGGGTGGTGGTCTTGCCCGCCCCGTTGCGCCCGAGCAGCGCGACCGCCTCGCCCGGTCCCACCGTGAGCGAGACGGACTGCAGCACGTGGCTCTGGCCGTAGTAGGCGTCGACGCCTTCCACCCGTAGCATGGCGATCCCGGCCCCCGGCGCTCAGTCCCTCAGGTAGACGCGTCGGACGTCCGCGTTCTCGCGGATCTCGGCGGGGGTGCCCTCGGCCAGGATCTCGCCATAATTGAGCACGGTGATGCGGTCGGAGATGCCCATCACCACCTCCATGTCGTGCTCCACCACCACGATCGTGACGTACCCGGCGAGCTTCCGCACGAAGGCGGCGGTCCGCCGCGTCTCGTCCGGGCTCATGCCCGCGGTGGGCTCGTCGAGCAGGAGGAAGTCGGGATCGGTGGCGAGCGCGATGCCGATCTCCAGATAGCGCTGCTCGCCGTGCGACAGCTCGCGGGCGAGCGCGTGGCGCTGGGCGGAGAGACCGAGGTGGAGGAGGATCTCCTCGGCCCGCCGGTTCACCGCCGCGAGGGCGTCCGCGCGCCCCCAGAACCGGTAATGGGTGACGCGCGACTGGGCCGCGATGCGCACGTTCTCGTAGACCGTGAGGTCGCCGAAGATGTTCGTGACCTGGTACGAGCGCGCGATGCCGAGGCGCGAGACCACGTGCGCAGGCAGGCCGGTGATGTCCTGTCCCTTGAACAGGATGCGCCCATCCGACGGCGGCAGCACGCCCGTCAGCAGATTGAAGAACGTGGTCTTGCCCGCCCCGTTGGGGCCGATGACCGAGCGCAGCTCACCCGGACGCACCTGGAAGTCCACCCCGTTCACCGCGGCAAGGCCCCCGAAGGTCTTGCGGAGACCGCGGCTCTCCAGCAGGTGGACGTCGGCGGGGAGTCGGGCCGCGCCGACCAGTCCGGCCGGCTCCGGGATCTGGTCCGCGGGCGCGGCGGCGGGCGCGGGGCGCCGCCGGGCCAGCAGGCGGGTCAGGCTGCCCACGATGCCGTCGGGCAGGAACAGCACGATCAGCACGAAGGCCCCGCCGACGAAGACCTCCCAGTACTCGAGATGCTTGCTCAGGAAGTCGCGCATCCAGATGAAGACGCCGGCGCCCACGAACGGGCCGAGGAGGGTCCCGGTGCCGCCGAACAGCGTCATGATGAGCACGGTGCCCGACATCTGCCAGTGGATGTTCTCGATCGGCACGAACTCGAGCACCACCGTGAGGAGCGCCCCGGCCAGCCCCGAGAAGAACCCGGAGATCGCGAAGGCGGCGAGCTTGATGCGGCGGGTGTCGAAGCCGCACGCCGCCGCGCGCGTCTCGTTCGCCTTGACCGCCCGCATCGCGCGCCCCAGCGGCGAGCCGAGCATGTGGCGGATCGCGAGCACGGCCAGGAAGATCACGGTCGCGATCACGTAGTAGCGGGTGATCGGCCTCTTGGAGAGCCGCCAGCCGAGCGGATCGCTCAGGTGGAGGATCGGCAGGTTGCCGAGGCCGTCGGTGCCCCCGGTGACCGGAGTCCACATCAGCACCACGAAGTAGAACACCTGCGACAGCGCGAGGGTGAGCATGGCCAGGTACACGCCGCGCTTGCGCAGCACGAGCACGCCCAGCAGCAGCGAGGTGAGGAGGCCGCCGACCGCGCCCGCGAGGATGGCGACCTCGAGGGCCGGCTGGTAGCGGGCGAGCAGGATGCCGGTCGTGTAGGCGGCCACCCCGAGGAACGCGGAGTGCCCGAGGGAGAGCACGCCGACGCCTCCGAGCAGCACGTCGTAGGCGAGCGCGAAGAGGCCGAAGACCAGCACCTCGGTGAGGAGCCCGAGGTAGAACGGGGTGTAGTCGGCGTAGAGCGGCGCGGTGGCCAGCACCAGGGCGGCCAGGATCAGGCCTCTCACTCCTCGGACATGCCCTCCTGGCCGAACAGCCCGCGCGGCCGCACCAGGAGCACGAGGGCCATCGCGAGGTAGATCACCACGTCGGCGAGGACGTCGTAGAGCATGCCGGTGATGGCGAGCGACTCGCCGATGAGCAGCCCGCCCGCCACCACCCCGAGGAACGTGCCCATGCCCCCCACCACCGTGACGATGAAGCACTCGATCAGGACGAGGCCGCCCATCTCGGGGGCCACCGCCACCAGGGGAGCGGTGATCACGCCCGCGAAGGCGGCGAGGGCGGCGCCGAGCGCGTAGGTGATGGTCCAGGTCCGCGCCACGTTGATGCCGAGGAGCTGCACCATCAGGTTGTCGCTGGTGCCGGCACGGATCACCAGGCCGAGGTTGGTGCGGTTGAGGAGGAGCCAGAGCAGCGGCAGGATGACCGCGGTGACGCCGAGGATGAACACGCGGTAGGCGTGCACGTCGATCTCACCGAGGCGGAACAGGGAGCCGGTGAGGGCGGCGGGCACCGCGAACGGCTTGCCGGGCCGGCCGAAGGTCATCCGCACGAGGTCCGGGATCATGATCGCGAGCCCGTAGGTCACGAGCACCCCCGCGAAGTTGGCGTTCTTGGTCCCGTAGGTGCGCTGGAGCACGCCGCGCTCGACCAGGATGCCGATCAGGCCCACCGCGAGAGGGGCGGTGAGCAGCGCGAGCCAGAAGCTGCCGGTGAGGTGGACGGTCACCCACCCCGCGTAGGCCCCCAGCATGTAGAAGACGCCGTGGGCGAAGTTGATGATGCCCATCAGCCCGAACACGATGGACAGGCCGAGGGCGACAAGGATCAGGATGCAGCCGTTCACCAGGCCTATGAACAGCTGCGTGTACCAGATGTCGAGCGGGAACCCGAGGAGCGTCAGATCGGGCGGAGCCTCAGATCTGCTGGGTCAGCGGCTTCTTGGGGTCGAAGCCCTCGCCCTCGCACGACTCGGAGGTGGCATCGCCGCTCACCGCCTGCACGATGTCGAAGAAGTCCCACTGGTCCTTCATCGCGCCGGCGGCCTTGCCCCGGCACAGGTACACGTCCTGGATGTTCACGTGATCGCACGCGCGGATCTGCTCGGGCCCCTTCAGGTGCTGGAACTTCCGCCCCTCGAGCGCCCGCGCGACCTTGTCGGTCTCGAGCGACTTCGCGTCGTTGGCGGTCTCGAGCAGGAGGCGCACCGTGGAGTAGGTCGAGGCGGTGTAGCCTCCCGGCGCGCGCTTGCGGAGCGCATAGTGCCGGTCGTAGTAGCGCTTGGCCGCCGGGAACTTGTCCTTCAGGTGCCAGTACCACGGCATCCCGGAGTAGAAGTTCTCGTACACGCCCGGGCCCGCCGCCTCCGCGAAGGTGAGCTCGGTGATCGAGTGGATCACCTTGGCCTGCCGCGCGAGCCCGAACTCCTGCACCTGCTTGGCACACGCCACCTGATCGGCCGCCCACGTGGTGATGAAGACGACGTCGGCCTTGGCCGCGGCCACCTTGGGCAGGAAGGGGAGGAAGTCGCGCGTGCCCAGGGGGGCCCACGTCACGCCGGTCCAGTCGGCCCCCACCTGCTTGGCCACCAGGGAATATGCGCGCTCGAACATCTGCGGCCACGAGTAGTTGTTGGCGAGCATGTGCCACCTCTTGCCCATCTTCTGCTGGTTGACGAAGTGGGCAGCGGCCGCCGCGGTCTGGTAGGGCGTGAGGTTGTTGCCGAACTGGTACTTGCACATCTTGCCCTTGACAGTGAGGAAGTTCTGGCCGAAGAAGCAGACGATCACGTCGTTCTTGCAGCCGACCTCCGCCATCGCGATGCCCTCGAAGCCCACGATGGCCCCGACCAGGAAGGCGGCCTTCTCGACCTCGATCAGCTCGGTGGCCTTGCGCTTGGCCACCTCGGGCTTGAACTCGGAGTCGCGGACCACCGTCTCGACCTTGCGGCCCATCACGCCGCCCGCCGCGTTGATGTCCTCGACCGCGATCTGGGTGGCCGCAAGCATCTCCTGGGCCTCGAGCGCCATCGGTCCGGTCTGGGGGACCACCACGCCGATCTTGATCGCCTGCTGGCCGAGGGCCAGACGGTTGACGAACGGGAAGCCGGATACCGCGGTGGCGGCGCCGGCTCCGGCGAGGGTCTTGAGAATGGTGCGCCGCGACGGGTGGCTCATCGTTGTCCTCCGCTCCGAGGGTGCGAGATGTGACGCAGACGCGCCCCGCTTATATCACGCCCTCGACGGCGGCGTCCACTCCCGGACCCGCGTCGTCGTGATAGGCTCTCGCGGACGCCATGGCTCGCGACCTGCACGTCGGCCTCATCCTCGCCTTGACCGTCCGAGGGCTGGCGGTGGCGTCGTACGAGGAGATGCGGCGGACGGCGGCGCTCGCGGAGGAGGTCGGGTTCGACTCGATCTGGCTCTGCGATCACTTCCTCACCCTCGCGCCCGCGGCCTACGTGAAGGATGCGGGCATCGCGCGCGCGGAGGCGGCCGCGCCCCGCCGGACGGATGCCGGCTCGATGCCGCTGCTCGAGTGCTGGACCGCGCTGTCCGCGCTCGCGCGCGACACCCGCCGGCTCCGGCTCGGCACCAGCGTGCTCTGCCACTCCTATCGCCCGCCCGCGGTGCTGGCCAAGATGGCGGCGACCCTCGACGTGATCAGCGGCGGCCGGCTCGAGCTGGGCCTGGGCGCGGGCTGGTTCGAGCAGGAGTACCGCGCCTACGGCATCCCGTTCCCGCGCATCGGCGAGCGAATCGACCAGCTCGCGGAGGGCATCGAGATCATCCGCCGGATGTGGACCGAGCCGCGCCCGACCTATCGCGGCCGGTACTACGCGGTCGACGGGGCGATCTGCGACCCGCCGCCGGTGCAGCGACCGCACCCTCCGATCTGGATCGGCGGGGAGGGCGACCGGGTGCACCGCCTCGCCGCCCGGGTCTCGGACGGCGTCAACGTGCGCTGGTGGGGACCGGAGCGGATCGCGGCACGGGCGTCCTACCTGGATGCGGCGTGCCGGGAGGTTGGCCGCGAGCCGACCGCGCTGCGGCGCTCGGTGACCGCGCTGCTCGTCGCGGACCGGGATGCCCCCCGCGTCGCGGCCACCCGCGCGCGGTTCGCGGGCATCCCGGAGGAGGGGCACGTGGCCGGGACCCCGGAGCAGTGCGTGGCTCGCGTCCGTGCCTACGTCGAGGCCGGCGTGCGCCATTTCCTGTTCAGCATTCCCGACGTGGCGTCCAGCGGGACCCTCGAGCTGGTGGGGCGTCGGATCCTGCCCGCGCTGCGCGCGGAGTTCGCGACCACCTAGTGTCCTGTCCCAGAGATTCGATGACAAAATCGAGCTACACTGGCCAAGATCTCGTCGGCGGTCTTCGTCCACACGAAGGGCTTCGGCGCCGTGTTGGTCAGGGCGATATAGGTGAGGATCGCGGCCTCGAGGGTCC
>DASRHC010000004.1:0-170289 GCA_035650715.1 Candidatus Methylomirabilota bacterium
TCCACGCCGTCTGCCCCCCGGCCTCGATCGCCACCCGGAGCCCCCGATCGACATACCGCGCCAGTGCCCGTTCGATCCCCTCCGGCGTCGTCGGCACCACCATCCGCGCCACCCGGCGCCCACCCTCGTCTTCGATCGACATGTGCGTTGACTTCGCCGAAACGTCCAGCCCACAGTGGTGCATGCCAACCTCCATGCGGTGAGTGGTTCACGATCCCGTCCCCTACCAACCTGGGACGTTTATCGCAAACCGCTCGGGGGTTGGCACCCTTCATAGCTTCTCCCTCAAGACGTCGGTTCCGGGGGCCTCGAAGAGCGCCCCCTACCTTGGTCCAGGAGGCCGGGGGAGTCAAGGATATTCCCCGTTTCCGGTTCGTTGACACTCCGGGTGCGCGGGCTTACTCTACCTCCGCGCGGAGCGCCATTGCCTGCCGTGACCACCGTGGCGAGCCAGGACCCCGTTCGGAGTCCCGTGATGCGGATACCGCGGGCCCGCCGCCCCGTGGCCGGCGCCATCCTCGCCCTGGTCCTGGCGCTGGCGGGCTTCATCACCCATGCGGCCGGCCAGACCGCGACGGCGGACCGCCCCACCTACAGCGTCGGCGACCGGTGGATCCGCAGCGACGGCGCCTACGACCTCATCCGGATCGACGGCGGTCGCTACGTGTTCGCGGCCGACGGCGGCCGCGAGGTCCACCTCACCCGCGACCTGGGCATCGCGAAGGTCGTCCGCGGCGGACAGACGGTGCTCGAGATGGACCCCGCGCCGGCGCCGACGTGGCCGCTCGAGGTGGGCCAGTCGGGCGTCACGTGGATCACCCTCAAGAGCGCCGACCGGCAGTACGGCGAGAGCGTGGCCCGCGTCACCTGGCGCGTCGACGCCCACGAGGACGTGCGGGTCCCGGCGGGCACGTTCAAGGCCTACCGCATCGTACAGGTCCTGGAGCCGCGTTTCCTCGCGGCGTCCCCCCAGTCCCGCCGCCTCGAAGTCTCGCTCTGGTACGCGCCCTCCGCCCAGCAGCTGGTGCGGGCGGACGGCGGAGACCTGAACGGCCTCGCCTTCCAGGAGGTCGCGCTCGACCGGCCCGGGCAGGCGCCGCTCGGCGTGGCGCTCATCGATCCCAAGGACAAGGGCCGCGTGACCACCGATCGGGTGACCCTCACCGGCCGGGTCACCGGTGGGACCGGGCCCCTTCGCATCACGGTGACGCACAACGGCGCCGACGTGGCCCAGCAGCAGGAGCCGGGCACTCCGGGCAAGGACGTGCCGATCAGCGTCCCGATCGAGCTGGTGGAGGGCGCGAACACCCTGATCGTCTCGGCGAGCGACGCCTCGGGCACGCTGCGCCAGCAGCAGCGGGTGGTGTTCTACGACCGGGCGCCCCCCGCGGTGGCGTCGGCCCCGGCGGCCGCCCCCGCCTCCCCGACGCGGCCACCGGCGCCGCCCGCGGCGACCCCGCCGCCGCCAACCCCACCCGCAGTGACCGCCCCGCCCTCGCCCAGCACGCCCGCGCCGCCGACGGCGCCGTCCAGCGCCACGCCGAGCGCGCCCCCCGGCCCGGCGCCCGCCCCTGCCGCGCCGGCGAAACCCCCGGCGGTGACGGCGCCACCCGCGCCCGCTCCGCCGGCGGTGGCGAGCGCCCCGGCCTCCGCCCCCAGCGCGGGCGCCACGCCGCCGGCCCCCGCGCCGCCGGCACCACCGACGAGCTCCCCGGCCCTCGCCTCCCCGGGCCCGGCCCCGGCCACATCGCCGGTGGCCCCGCCCAGGCCCTCGACCACGCCGCCGGTGGCGACCACGCCGCCGCCAGCCGCCGCTCCACCCGTCGTGGCCGCGATCCCACCGAGCACGACGCCGCGGCCGCCCGGCTTCCAGATCACCATCTCGACGCCCACCAACCAGGCGCGGGTCGACCAGGAGACGGTGACGTTCGCGGGAGTGGTGAGCGGCGGCAGCGGCATCCGGCAGGTCCTGATCAGCGCGAACGGGGTCGAGCTCTGGCGGCAGGAGAACCGCGCCCAGCCGCCCGCGATGGCGCTCAATCTTCCGGTGAAGCTGGTCGAAGGCCAGAACACCCTGGTGGTCACCGCGGCGGAGGCCGACGGGACCATGCACCAGGAGATGCGGACGGTCTTCCTGGAGAAGCCGGTGCCGCTCGCGGTGGACGTGCGCTATCCCGAAGACCGCTCGCGCGTGACCGACGACGCCAGCGTGGTCGCCGCGGTGGCGCGCTCCAGCAAGGGCATCAGCCGGGTCACGGTGGCGCTCAACGGCTCCGAGGTGCACCGGCAGGACGAGCGGAGCCCGCAGAAGTCCATCGCGGTCAGCGCGCCGCTCACCCTCCGGGACGGCCCGAACGCGATCGTCGTCACCGCGGTCGAGCCCGACGGCACCGCCCGCCAGGAGATCCGCACCGTCATCCTCGAGCGGCCGAAGCCGTCGGCGCCCGTCGCGGCCCCCCCGCCCGCGACCCCGCCCCCGCCGCCCTCGACCCAGTGGGCGGTGATCATCGGCGTGGGCGGCTACGAGTCCACCGCGGTGCCGAAGCTGCGCTACCCGGTGGCCGACGCGGACGCGGTCTACAACACGCTGATCACCGCGGGCGGGTTCAAGAAGGAGAACATCCTGCTGCTCACCGACAAGACCGAGCGCAAGCCCACGCTGCGCAACATCAAGTGGGCGCTCGGCACGTTCCTGGCGCGCTCCGCGCACAAGGACGACCTGGTGGTGATCTACTTCGCGGGCCACGGCGCGTCCGAGATCGACCAGCGCGGGATCGAGCGGGACGGCCTCTCCAAGTACCTGGTCCCCATCGACGCGGACCCCGACGATCTCTACTCCACCGCGCTGCCGATGGATGAGATGCAGAACGTGCTGGCCCGCATCGAGGCCGAGCGCGTCACGGTGTTCCTCGACGCCTGCTACAGCGGGGCGGCGGGCGGACGCACCTTCGCCTCGACAAAGACCCGCACCGTGAACGTCGACGACATCTTCCTGGAGCGGCTCACGCGCTCCAAGGGTCGGGCGATCGTGACCGCCTCGCGGCCCTCCGAGCTCTCGGTGGAGCTGCCCGAGCTGGGCCACGGGCTCTTCACCTACTACCTGGTGCGCGGGCTGCAGGGCTACGCCGACCTCAACCGCGACGGCATCGTCTCGCTACAGGAGCTCTACGAGTACCTCACGCAGGAGGTCAGCCGGAAGTCGCGCGCGGTGGGCGGCAACCAGCACCCGATGCTGAAGGGCGAGCTCGAGGGCGCCCTGCCGCTCACCAAGGCGACCAGGCGGAACTAGCGGTGCGTCGTCTCCCGGGATCACGCGTCCTCGGGACGCTTGCCCTGCTGCTCTCGGCCACCGCGGCCCTCGCGCAGCCCGCCGGCGACGGCCAGGGCTGGGAGGCCCCCATGTCGGCCGGCGACCGCGCCTACCAGCAGGGCCGCTACGCCGAGGCGGAGCGGCAGCTGACCACCGCGCTCGAGCGCGCGGAGCGGAGCCGCGGGCCGCAGGACCCGCGGGTGGCCCTGAGCCTCGGGCTCCTCGCCGGCACCTACCAGGCCGCGGGCCAGTACGCGCGGGCCGAGCCCCTGCTGGGCCGCGCCCTCGGCATCGCGGAGGGCGCGCTCGGACCTGATCACCCCGAGGTGGCCGCGACCCTCACCGCGCTTGGCTCTCTCCACACCGCGCAGGGGCGCTACGCGCAGGCGGAGCCGTTGCTCCGCCGCGCCCTCGCGATCGACCAGAGGGTGCTCGGCCCGGAGCATCCCGAGGTGGCCCAGACGCTGCAGGCCCTGGCGGTGCTCGAGGGCCGGCAGGGCCGCTACGCGGACGCGGAGATGCGCGCGCGCCGGGCGCTCGCCATCCGCGAGAAGACGTTCGGGCCGCAGCATCCCGACGTGGCCACGAGCCTCGCCGACCTCGCCGAGATCTACCTGCCCGAGGGCCGGTACGTGGAGGCCGAGCAGCTCGCCCAGCGCGCCCTCGCGATCCGCGAGGGCCGGCTGGGCGCGGAGCATCCGGCGGTGATCGGTCCGCTGGTGACCCTGGCGTCGCTGCAGACCGAGCAGGGCCACTGGACGCGCGCGGAGCCGCTGGCCCGGCGCGCGCTGGCGGTGGCCGAGAAGGCGCTCGGGCCCGAGCATCCGGACGCGGCCACCGCGCTCGGGCCGCTCGTGGCGCTGGCCCGGGAGCGCGGCCGCTACGGCGAGGCGGAGACGCTCGCACGCCGCGCGCTCGCCATCCGGGAGAAGGCGCTCGGCCGCGAGCATCCCGACGTGGCGATGGTGGTCGCCGACCGGGCGGAGCTGGCGGTGCGGCGGGGGCAGGCCGCGCAGGCCGAGCCGCTCGCCCGGCGCGCGCTCGCCATCCAGGAGAAGGCGCTCGGGCCCGAGCATCCCGACCTCGGGCAGAGCCTGCGCGCCCTCGCCGGCGCCCAGGCGCGGGAGAGCCGCTACGCCGAGGCCGAGCCGCTGCTGCGCCGCGCGCTCGCCATCGACGAGAAGCGGCTCGGCCCCGAGTCACCCCGGGTGGGGCTCGACCTCGTCCAGCTCGGTGCGCTCGAGCGACGGCAGGGCCGGTTCGCGGAGGCGGAGCCAGTGGTCAAGCGCGCGCAGGCCATCGCGGAGAAGCGCTTCGGGCCGGAGCACCCGCAGGTGGCGGCCGCCATCGTGGAGCTGGCCTCGCTCTACCGCGATCAGAGCCGCTTCGCCCAGGCGGAGCCGCTCTACCAGTGGGCGCTCGCCCTGCAGCGCAAGTCGCTCGGGCCCGATCATCCGGACGTGGCCGATTCGCTCCAGGAGTACGCGGCCCTGCTGAAGCAGACGAACCGCGAGTCGGAGGCGGGCCCGCTCGAGACCGAGGCCCGCGCCATCCGGGCCCGGACCCCCTAGCGGAGCCGGGCCGCCGCGCCCTCGGCCAGCTCCCGCGCCCGCGCGTAGGCCGCCTTCGCGGACGCGTCCCACTCGGTTTCGAGGCGCGACTTCACGTCGGGCTGGCTGCGGAACGCGGCGTTGACCTCGCGGTCCGAGGCCCGCGCGGCGTCGATGGGCACCGCGCTGGCCAGACGCCGCGCCTCCGCCACCGCGGCGGCGGGCCCGTCCACCGGACGGCCGGCGCGCCGCGCGTCGGCCAGCCGCGCCTCGGCCGCGTAGATCGCGGCCCACGCGGCCTTCAGCTCGGCGTGGCGGAACGTGATCGTGTGATCGAAGAGGGAGTTGACCACGTTGCGCCGGGACGACGAGAGCTTGTCGTCGAAGTCCACGCCGCCGAGCTTCATCGCGAACGGGTTCGGATAGCCGCGGGGCGCGCGCGCGTAGAGCGCGGGCACCACCGGCAGCCGGCCGATCTCGGGCGCGAAGAGCGTCTGCTGCCCCTCGTCGCTCAGCAGGTACTCGACGAACGCGCGGGCGTTGGCGGGATTGGGCCCGTTCTTCACCACCGCGACCGAGGCCGGCACCACCGAGGTGCGCGAGGGATACGCGAAGTCGACCGGCTGGCCGGACGCGATCGCGGAGAGGCCGAAGAAGTCGATCACCACCCCGACGCCGTACTGGCCGGACACCACCCCGTCCGGCACCCCGAAGCTGCGCTCGGTGATCGCGCCCATGTTGCCGCCCGACTGCAGCAGCAGCGCCCACCCCTTCTCCCAGCCGTGGGCCTGCAGGATCACCTCCACCGTGAGATGCGTGGTTCCACTCCGTGAGGGCGCCGAGATCACGAGGTGGCCGAAGTAGCGCGGGTCGGCGAGGTCCGTCCACTCGCGCGGCGCGGGGAGCTTGTGCAGCGCGAGGTAGCGCGTGTTCCACATGAGCCCGTAGCCCGACACCGCGAAGCCCCAGTAGGTGCCGTCGGGATCGTGCAACGGGAACGAGCCGATGCGGGCCGGCATGCGCGCGAGCGTCTCGCGGGGCAGCGTGAGCCGTTCGAGCAGGCCGTCGGCCTTGAGGGTCTGGAACGCGTCCACCGCCGAGACCCAGAACACGTCCACCTCCGGGCGGCCCCGCGTCTCGCGCAGGTAGGTGACGCCCTGGTTGGTCTGCTGCTGCTTCACCACGACCTTCACGCCGGGTGTCCGCTGCTCGAACGCCCGCTTGTAGGTCTCGAAGAGTTCCTTGGGGAACGAGGTGAGCACCACCACCTCGCCGGTGGCGAGACGGGTGGCGGCCGGCGGGGCGGCGGCCGGCGGGGCGAGGGCGACCAGCGCGAGGGCGACGAGGAGCGGTCGGATCATGCGGGGCCTCCGGGGGCGCGGAGCGTGAACACGGTCATGTCGTCCTGGATGCGGGAGCCGCCGCGACGGAGCACGTCCTCGCACAGGGCACGGGCCAGGGCCGGCGGCGGCTGCGCGCGCTGCGCGGCGAGCAGCGGCAGGAGCGCGGCGACCCCGGGACGACGGCCGTCCTGCTCCTGGGCCTCCAGGATGCCGTCGGTCAGGAGCACCAGCGCGTCACCCGCGTCGAGGCGGAGCGAGGTCTGGTCGAACCGCGCGTCCTCGAACATCCCGAGCGGCGGCCCCGCCGACTCGCCGAGCGCGGCCACGCGGGCCCCGCCCGCCGCGGGCACCAGCACCGGGTCGGGATGGCCCGCGCCCGAGATGGACACGCGGCCCACCTCGGCCGGGTCCGGCACCGCCAGGATCAGGGTGACGAACATGGAGGGCGGCATGTCGCGGCAGAGCGAGCGGTTGAGCCGGGCCAGCACCGCGCCCGGCGCGTCGAGGTCGCGCGCGATCTCCCGCAGGAGCGTGCGGGTCATCACCATCAGCAGCGCGGCCGGGATGCCCTTGCCGGAGACGTCTCCCACCGCGACGCCGACGCGATCGCCCATCGGCACCAGGTCGAAGAAATCGCCGCCCACCACGGTGGAGGAGCGCAGCATCGCCCCCGCCTCCAGCCCGGCCACCGTCGGGGGCACCGGGGGCAGCAGGCGCTCCTGGATGTCGCGGGCCGCCTCCAGGTCGCGGCCGAGCTGGGCCATGCGCTCGGCGGTGAACCAGTCGCCCAGCACGCTCAGCAGCGGGCTCACCGCGCGAGCGTGGGCCCAGCGCTTGAGGAGGGCGGCCACCCGCGCCAGCACCTCCGCGGGCTCGAACGGCTTGCCCACGTAATCGTCGGCGCCCCGCTCGAAGCCGCGCATCTTGTCGGCGAGGGCGGAGCGCGCGGTCAGCATGATGACCGGGACCTGCGCGGTGGGCGCGTGCTGGCGGATGCGCTTCAGGGTCTCGAGCCCGTCCGCGCGCGGCATCATGACGTCGAGCAGGATCAGGTCGGGGGCCTGGCGCTGGACGGCCTCGATCGCCTCCAGCCCGTCGCCCGCGCTCGCCACCTCGTAGCCGGCCCGGCGCAGGGTGACCACCAGGATCGTGCGGATGTCCTCCTCGTCGTCGACGACCAGGATGCGCGCCCCGCTCACGCCCGGCTCCCGCTCGTCGGCCGCAGACGCGCCCGGACGGCGCCCAGCAGGTCCGCGGAGCTGAACGGCTTGGTGAGGCACACGGTGGCCCCGAGGGCGCGCGGGTCGCCCGGCTCCACCTCGATCGCGCTCAGGATCACCACCGGCGTCTCGCGCGTCTCCGGCTGCTCCCGCAGCAGGCGGATCGCCTCGAAGCCGTCGAGGTCGGGCAGCATCAGGTCCATCGTGATCGCGTCGGGGCGCTGCTGACGGGCCAGCTCCACGCCCTCGAGCACGCGGCCCGCCTCGATCACCCGGAAGCCGGACATCTGGAGCACGTCCCGCATCAGCGCGCGCACGTCCGGCTCGTCGTCGACCACCAGCACCAGCGGCGCCTGCGCGTCGCCCTCGGCCGGCGCCCCGGCCCCGGCCGCGTCGGCCGGCACCCCGGGCAGCGGCAGGCGCACCGTGAAGGTGGCGCCCGCGCCGAGCGCGCTCTCCACCCCGATGCGGCCGCCGTGCTCCTCCACGATCCCCCGGCAGATGGCGAGCCCGAGGCCGGTCCCGCCCACCGTCCGCACGTTGCTGCCGTCGAGCTGCTGGAACTTCTGGAAGAGGCGGCCCACGTCCTCCGGGGCGATGCCGCGGCCGTGATCGCGCACCCAGATGGCCAGCTCGGGGCCCTCGCGCCGGGCGCCCACCGTGACGCGCTCTCCCTCCGGCGAGAACTTGATCGCGTTCGAGAGCAGGTTGGTCACCACCTGGACCATGCGGTCGAAGTCGACCTGGACCGACGGCAGGTCGGGCTCGATCTCCGCCTCGATGGTGATCCGCCGCGACTCCGCGAAGCCCCGGATCCCGTCCACCGCCAGCTCCACGAAGTCGAGCGGCCGGTGCGCGGCCAGGTCGAGGTGGATCTGCCCCGCCTCCATCTTGGAGATGTCGAGGATGTTGTTGATGAGCCGGATGAGGCGGTCGGTGTTCTTGAGCGAGATGTCGACGAGGTGCCGCTGGGTGTCGTCGAGCACCAGCTGCCCGTCGGAGAGCAGGAGATGGAGCGATCCCTTGATCGACGCGAGCGGCGTACGCAGCTCGTGCGAGACGGTGGAGACGAACTCGGTCTTCATCCGATCGATCTCCCGCTCGCGTGTGACGTCGCGGAGGGTGACCGTGACCCCCACCACCGCGCCCAGGAGGTCACGCGTGGGGGTGACCGTCCAGCGCAGGGTCCGGCGCTCCGAGCCGATCAGCTCGAGGTCGCCGTCGGCGGCCTCGCCCGGGCGCTCGAGCGCGGCGGTCAGGGCCGGCCCGTCCGCGGCGGTCCAGTCCACCGTGCGCGCCACCGCCTCCACGAGGTGCGCGAAGGGCCGGCCGACCATCGCGCGGGGCGCGACGCCGAGCAGCTCGCCGCCCCGCTCGTTGAGGGCCACCACCCCGCGCTCCAGGTCCAGCACCAGGAAGCCGTCCGACGTCGAGGCGAACACCTGCTCGAGCTGGGTCTTCTGGTTCTCCGCGTTCTCGAACAGGGTCGCGTTGTCGAGCGCCATCGCGAGCTGGTCCGCGTAGGCCGCGAGCAGCCGCGTCTCGGCCTCCGCGAGTGCGCGCGGCCCCGCGAAGAGCAGGAGCAGGCCGCCCAGCACCCGGCTGCGGCCCCGCACCGGGAAGCCGGCCAGCGCGGTGCCCGCCTCGAGCAACCCGGGCCCGAGCAGGTCCGGCCGGGCCGCCGCGTCCGGGATGAGGAGCGGGGCCTCGCGCCGGCGAAGCGGCTCGGCGAGGGCGCGGACGGTGCGGTCCGGCCAGTCGCCCCAGGCGATCGCCTCGCCGCTGCCCGCGCCCGGCTCCTCGAACAGCACGATGCCGACCCGGCGCGCCCCGAAGGTCTGCCCGAGCGTGCCCGCCGCCTCGGGCAGCAGGCGATTGACGTCCAGCGTGCGGTGCAGCGTGCGGGCCGCCGCGTTGAGCAGCGCCGCCCCCGCGAGGTTCTGCTGGGTGACCGTGTACAGCCGCGCGTTCTCGATGGCCACCGCGGCCTGGGCGGCCAGGGCCGAGAGCAGGTTCACCTCGCGCTCGGTGAACACGTGCGGCTCGAAGTAGGAGCCGCCCAGCACCCCGAACACCTCGTCGCGCACCACGATCGGCACCGCCAGGTAGGCGCGGGGCGCGCCCGCCCCGCTCATGGCGGTCGCGTTCTCGGTCCCGTAGGCCACGGTCGGGTCCGCGAGCCGGTCGCTGGTCCAGGCGGGCCGGCGCTCCGCGTAGGCCCGCCCGGCGATCCCCTCCCCGGCCCGGATCAGGCGCGGGCGCGCGAAGCGCTCGGAGTGGTTGCGCCCGCGCACGAACACGAGGCCGCCGCGCGTCGCGTCCCAGCGATAGACGCCCGCCGCCGCGCAGCCGAGCGCGGCGATGACCCCGTCGGAGACCAGGTCGAGCACCGCGTCCAGCTCGAGCGTGGACGAGAGCTTCCGGGTCACCTCGAGCAGGAGCGTGGCGTCGCGCTCCCGCTGTCGCGTCTCCTGGTAGAGGCGCGCGTTGTTCACCGAGGTGGCGAGCTGCTGGCAGAAGAGCTCGAGGTGCGCCACCCCGCGCCGGGTGATGGGCCGGCGGCTCGGCTTGTTGTCCACGGCGACCAGGCCGATCGGACGTCCCTGCACGAGCAGCGGCACCACCGCGAAGCGCCGGCTGCGCAGCACCGGATGCCGGCGCCACCGCGCGGACAGCCGCAACACGCCGGCCAGCTGCTCGTCGTCGGCCACCATCAGGGTGGTGCCCGAATCCCACACGCTCCGGAAGGCGCCGGCCTCGTCCAGCGGCACCACCGCGGGCACGCCCGGATCGCCGTCGCGGCCCGCCACCAGGCGGAGCGCGGCGCCGCCGTCCTCCGCGAGCCACACGCTGAGCCGGTCGAAGGAGAGCGCCCGGCCCGCCCCCTCCGCGAAGATCTCCACCCGCTTCCGGAGGTCCATCGAGCGGTCCATGGCCTGAGTGAGGGCGTAGAGATCCTCGGTGAGCCGCCGACGATCCTGGATGTCCTGGAAGAGGCGCGCCTTGGCGATCGCGGACGCGGACTGCGCGACGAAGACGTCGAGCGTCTCCTGGTCGTCGGGGCCGAAGCGGAACGGCTCGCGGCCCGCCATCACCAGGACGCCCAGCAGCATGTCCTGGAAGACGATGGGCATGCCGAGCAGGCTACGGAAGCCGTGGGCGCTCCACCACTCGCGGTTGGTCACGCGCGGGTCGACCGCGACGTCGTCCACCGCGAGGATGCGCCGCTCGGTGGCGACCCAGCCCACGTCGCCGTCCCCGAGCTCGAAGGAGCGGCACGGGAAATCGGGGACGCCGGTGGGGCCCGCGAACGCGCGCGCCTCGACGCGCTTCAGCGCCGCGTCCACCACCCAGACCGACACGACCGGCACCCGCATCAGCTCCGCCGCGGCCGCCGCGATGCCGGCCAGCACCTCGTCGGGCTCCAGCGAGGACGAGATCAGCTGGTTGAGGCGCGCCAGCGTGCGCAGACGGTCCGCGCGGCCGTTCAGGGCCTCGTGCAGCCGCGCGTTGCGGAGCAGCACGCCGGCCTGCTCGCCGATGGCCCGCAGCGGGGCCACCTCCGCCTCGGTGAAGCGGCGCCCGGTGCGCCACCACACGAGGTAGAACAGGCCGGCCACCTGCCCGTCGAGCACCAGCGGGACGATCAGGCCCGACCGGTGCGGGACGCGGCGGAACGCTTCGGCGGCGAAGCGCGGATCCGACGGCACGTCGTCGCTCCAGACGACGTGGCCGCTGCCCAGCAGCGTGTCGAGCTGCCGCTGGTCGGAGGCGGTGAGCCGCGCCCCGCCCGCCGAGGGCGGCGGGTCCTTCGGCACGTGGTAGCCGGCCACCGGGGCGAGCTCCGCGTCGGCGGACCGGCGGACGTACGCGGCCACCGTCTCCGCGCCGGTCACGCGGGCGAGCTCGCGGCAGATGAGGCGCAGCGCCTCGACGAGATCGGTGGTGCCGCTGGCGATGCGCGCGACCGAGAGAAGCGCCGCGGTCTCGCGGAGCCGCGACTCGAGCGCCCGGTCGCCCGCCGGCTCGAACCCCGCGCCCTCGTCCGGGCGGGCACCGCCGGCCGTCTGGCTCGTCATGGGGGCGAGTCCAGTATATGCCGGGGCCCGCGAAACTCGGTCAACGCGGGGAGCCGGGCTTGAGCCCCGTCGCCCCGTAGTAGTTGAAGGTGAACACGAAGTGGCCGGCCGCGTCGGCGCGCTCGATGGCGGCCAGCCACCGCGCGGCGCGGCCGGCCCCGACGAGGCCGAACCGCTGGGCGAGCAGGGCCCGGCGCTTCAGGAGGCCGTGGGTGAAGTCGTCGAGGCGGCGCGTCTGGTAGACGTCGGCCAGGAGCCGCACCCGCTCGAGCCCCAGCGCCACCAGCCGCCGGACGAGGGTGCGCCCCGAGTAGGGCTCGGGATACAGCCGGGCGGTCACCCCGTCCAGGATGAGCCGGGTGAGCGCGCGGTCCGGATGGTCGAGCACCTGGGTCCCGAAGTCCTGATCCTGCAGTCCCACCACGCCGCCCGGCCGCGTGACCCGCACCAGCTCGCGCAGCATCGCCTGCGGCCGCGCCACGTGGAGCAGCACCGTGACCGCCAGCGCGCAGTCGAAGCGACCGGGGCGGAACGGCAGCGCCGCCGCGTCCGCCAGGCGGAAGTCCACGCGCCTCGCCAGCCCGGCCTCGCGCGCGGCCCGCCGCGCCGCCGCCGTCAGCACCCGGCTCTTGTCCACGCCGGTCACGTGGCCGCGCGGGCCTACCAGTGCCGCCAGGTCCCGCGCCACGACCCCGCTGCCCGATCCCACCTCCAGCACCCGCCAGCCGGGCTCGATGCGGCAGAAGCGCAGGAAGCGCCGGCGCACGCGGACCTGCGTGGGCGTGCGCCCGCGCGACTCCATCATCCGTGCGAACCCGCCGGGATCCGGCTGGCGGTCGACCGCGCGCCACGGGTCGGGATGCACGGCCATGGCGCTAGGCGAAGTGACGGGGGAACAGCTCGGCGAGCAGGCGAAGCAGCCCCCCGTCGGCCGCGGCCGGCGCCACCCGATCGGCGGCGCGGCGCACCGCGTCCGGCGCGTGCGGCATCGCCACGCCCAGCCCGGCCACGCGGAGCATCTCGAGGTCGTTCTCCTGGTCTCCCACCGCGACCACCCGCGCCAGCGGCACCCCCACGTGCTCGGCCAGGCGCGCGAGCGCCGCGCCCTTGGAGGCGGCCACCGGGATGATCTCGAGGTAGTCGCGGCGGGTGCGCACCAGGCGGCCGTGCTCGGCCACGATCGGGGTCAGCTCCTCGCGCACGATGTCGAGATCGCGCGGGTGGCCGATCAGGAGACTCTTGATGAAGGAGCCCAGCCCGAGGAACTCGGTCACGTCCGGGATCACGTCGACGGTGAGGCCCTCCTCCTCGCAGTACCGCCGCACCGCGGGCGTGCGTTCCACGCAGTACAGCCGGTCGTCGCGGTAGTAGATCGGATGCACCGGCGCCTGCGCCACCACCGGCCACGCGCGGCCCAGGACCCCGCGCGGCAGCGTCAGCGAGATCAGGTCCGGGCCGCCGTCGCCGCCGCGCACCACCGCCCCGTTGTAGTAGATCACCGGCGCGGTGATGCCGAGCTGGTCGCGGTACGGGTCGGCCGCCGCGGGCATGCGCCCGGTGGCGAGCGAGATGGGGAGGCCGCGCGCGGCGGCCCGCTGGAAGGCCTCGACCAGCGCGGGAGCGAGCCCCGTCTTCTCGTCCAGGAGCGTGCCGTCCAGATCGGAGACCAGCAAGTCGTACCCGCCCGGCGTCGCGCCGTCGCGCCCGCCGCCGCCGCTCACGCCCGGTGCTCGCCTCGATGGAAGCGCGCGGCGCACTCCCGCCCGCAGAAGTAGACGGGGGCGCCGGCCACCTCCTCGCGCACCGCGCGCGACATCAGCACGTAGGTCTGGCAGACCGGGTCCTTCACGAGCTCGTCGTGACGGGGCGGGCCCGACGGCGACGGGCGCCCGCGGAACGCCGCGGGCAGGCGCATGAGCACCATCAGGAGCAGAAGCAGGCAGGCGAGGATCAGCAGCGCGCGCATGGCGCGGTCAGCGAGGATCGGGGCGGATCGAGAGCGATCGCAGGAAATCCCGATCCTGCTCGGTCAGGTCGAACCCGTCGGCGGCCTCGCGGTTGCGGCCGCCCGAGAAGAAGATGCCGGTCTCGGCACCGCGACGCAGGATCTCCTGCACCGCCTCGCGCGAGGCCTCGGTGGCCTTCATGGAGAGCTCGATCGCCTTCAGCAGCTTGTCCATCAGGCGATCCGCGGGACGCTCTTGCGCCATGGCGGTTACGATAGCACACTACCCTGGCGAGTCCGCCCGTGCCCCCCGAGAACCCCCACGACCGTGCGTGGCGTTTCCTGCGCAGCGCCGAGCGCCTCCGCCTCGGCAAGCTGACGCTGCGCGAGGACGTCTGGCGTCTGCCCACCGGCGTCGAGAAGACGTACCCGATCCTCCACGTCGGGCTCACGGTGGGCGTGGTGCCGTTCGTGGACGCCGAGCACGTGCTGCTGGTGCGTCAGTTCCGGCACCTGGCGCGCGCCGAGTCGTGGGAATTGCCGGGCGGCGGCGGCCGCCCCGGGGAGACCCCGGAGGCGGCGGCCCGGCGCGAGCTGCGGGAGGAAGGCGGCTACCGCGCCGGGCGCCTCACGTTCCTCACCCGCTTCCTGCCCTCGGCGGCCTACCTGGACGAGGACGCGCACTGCTTCATCGGCGAGGACCTGGTCGCGGACCCCCTCGCCTCCGACGACGACGAGTTCTTCGAGCGGCGCGTGGTCCCCTTCCGCGAGGCGCTCACCATGGCTCTCGACGACCGCATCACCGAGTCGGTGTCGAAGCTCGCGCTCCTCGCCGCCGCCTTCCGCCTGAACGTCCGCCCCTGAACCGCGCCCGGCAGGCGGTCCGAGCGTGCGGCCGAGGGCGTCAACGAAGCAGATGGGCCCTTCCCGGGCCGCCTAGTAGGTGGCGCGGCCTCCGGAGAGGTCGTACACCGCGCCCGTGCTGAAGGTGCACTCCTCCGACGCGAGCCAGGACACCAGCGCGGCGACCTCCTCCGGGGTCCCCACGCGGCCCATCGGGATCTTGGAGATCAGGAGCTCCACCGTGCTGGTCTCCATCTGCTTGAGCAGCTCGGTGCCGATGACGGCGGGAGCCACCGCGTTGACCAGGATGCCGCGCGTGGCCACTTCCTTGGCGAGCGCCTTGGTGAGCCCGATGACCCCCGCCTTCGCGGCCGAGTAGGGCACGAGCGTGGGGTTGCCCTCCTTGCCGGCGATCGAGGCGATGTTCACGATGCGCCCGCCGCCCTGCCGCAGCATCACCTTCACCGCGGCCCGGCAGCACAGGAACACGCTGGTGAGATCGACGTCGATCACCCGCCGCCAGTCCTCGTCGGTCAGCTCCCAGATCGGGAACGACCGGCCGGTGATCCCCGCGTTGTTCACGGCGACGTCGAGCCGGCTCCACTCGCGCTCGATGCGAGCGACCGCGGCGTCCACGTCGGCGGGGCGGGTCACGTCGGCCACGAGCGCGAGCGCATCCACGCCGAGCCCGGCGGCCGCCGCCTCCACCGCGGCGCGGTCCTGGTCGAGCAGCGCCACGCGCAGGCCGTCGGCGGCCAGGCGGGTCGCGATGGCGAGCCCGATGCCCCGGGCGGCCCCGGTCACGAGCGCGGTCTTCCCGGTCGAGGCGGCCACGGCTAGTACGCCGGCGGCGCGTACACCGACAGGAAGAACAGCGGGCTCCGGCCGGGGTTGCGCACGTGGTGGAGCGTGCCGGCCGGGATCATCACGCACGAGCCCGGGCCGACCTCGTGCTCGGTGCCGTCGATGGTGAGCACGCCGCGCCCCTCGATCACGTAGACCACCTGGTCGCCCGGATGGGTCTCCGCGGGTCCGCCGTCCTTGCCCGGATCCACGGTCATGACCGCGGTCTGGCTGCGGTCGGTCTCCTGCAGCACCTCGAAGAATCGCCCCTTGCGGGGCAGCACGTCGATCACCGGCTGCGTCATCGGCTCCTCCTTCTGAGCGTGCCCGGTCGGCATCTACCGGGCCGTCGTCTCGGTCGCCGCGTCCCGGGGGTCCCGCCAGGCCTGCGTGCGCCGCTCCACCCCGCGCATGAGCGCCCAGTAGCCCACGCGCACCGCGAGGCCGATGGCCACGATGCAGACCGACATCGCGGCCGCCTGCGCGGTGTCGCCCGCGTCGTCCATGAGCAGCACCGCGACCGCGGCCAGCTCGGTGCCCGGCGCCACCAGGAACACCACCGCCGAGAGCGTGACCATCGCGTTGAGGAAGAAGTACATGCTGATGGCCACGATGGACGGGAGCGCCATCGGCACCGTCACCCGCCAGAACGTCCGGTAGAAGGGTACTCCCAGCGAGGCGGAGACGTTCTCGAACTCCGCGTCCATCTGGCGCAGCGCGGTGGTCGCGGTGAGGAAGCCCACCGTGAAGTAGTGGATCACGTTGGAGATCACGAGGATCGCGAGCGTGCCGTAGAGCACGTTGAGCGCGCTGCCCGCCGCGTTGAACGTGAAGATGTAGGCCAGACCCAGCACCATGCCCGGGATCGAGACCGGCAGCACGGCCAGCAGGTAGAGCGGCCCGCTCCACGCGGTGCGGAACTTCTCCACCACGTAGGCGCCCACGAAGGCGAGCCCCGTCCCCAGCGCCGCGGTGAGCGCGGCCACGTACACGCTGTTCAGGAGCGGCGCGTAGCCGCCCACCGTGTCGAACCGGTAGTGGCGCAGCGTGAAGGTGAAGTTGTACGGCCAGCGCAGGACCAGCGAGTACACGACGATGGCCAGGTACATGCCCGCGATGGCGCCACCCACCAGGGCGCAGTAGGCGAAGGCGCCCCAGTCGGCGGCGGGGCGGCGCTCGGGCGCGAGCGGCCGGGAAGCGGCGGTGACCAGCGCATAGCGCCGGCGCTGCACCACCCGGTCCACCAGGAAGGCCAGCACCGCCGGGATCAGCAGCACGACCGACACCGTGGCCCCCATGGTGAAGTTCTGCTGACCCGAGACCTGGTTGTAGATCTCGGTGGCCATCACCGAGAACTTGCCCCCGATGGCCTTGGGGGCGCCGAAGTCGGTGAGGACGAGCGTGAACACCACGAAGCAGGCGCTCACCAGCCCGAACTTCGCCCCCGGCAGGGTCACCGTGAGGAAGGTGCGCAGCGGGCCCGCGCCGAGCGTCCGCGCCGCGTCGTAGAGGCGGGCGTCGGTCGCCGAGAGCGCGGCCACCAGGATGAGCAGCGCGTGAGGGAAGCAGTAGAAGACCTCGGCCATCACGATGCCCTTGGCCCCGTAGATGCCGATGTTCCAGCCGGTGGCCCGGGTCACGATGCCGTTGTTGCCGAAGACGTAGATGAACGCCAGCGCCTGCACCAGCGACGGAGCGAACAGCGGCAGCATCGCCACCGGCCGGAAGACGGCGCGCCCGGGCATGCGGGTGCGGGTGAGCCCGTAGGCGTACGCGAAGGCCAGCGTCACCGTGATCGCCATGGACACGATGGAGACGAACAGGCTGTTCGAGATGGATTGCGCGATGGCGGGCGTGCCGAAGTAGCGGCGGTAGTTCGCGGCGCCCACGAAGGCGCCGTCGTTGGCGAGCAGGCTGCGCCAGATCACCTGCAGGAGCGGGTAGAGCACGAAGAGGTACAGGATCGCCGCGAATCCCGCCACGAGCGCCCAGCGCACGAAATCCTCAACGCCGAGCCGGCGGCGCACGGCGCGGTCGGGCAGTGCGGCGGGCCGGTCCGGGAGCGCGGCGGCCACGCGCCTAGCCCGCGACCGGGAAGACGCGCAGGGCCTCGGGCCGGAGCGCGAGCGCCAGCTCCGAGCCCTCGGCCGCGCCCAGCGCCGCGAAGGCGGTGGCGGCCACGTCGCACTCGAGCGCGGGCGCGCCCTCCGAGAGGGTCAGGCTCAATCGGGTGAAGGGGCCGAGGAACTGCACCGCGCGGATCCGGGTGACGAGCCGGTTCTCGTGCCCTTCCGCGGCCGGGCCCACCACGATCTCCTCGGGTCGGATGGCGAGGGTCAGCCGGGTGCCGGCGGCCAGCGGCTCGGTCGCCCCGTGCCGCATCTCCACCGTCCCGAGCCGCGCCCAGCCCGGGCGCTCGCACGCGGTGGCCTCGAGGAAGTTCATCTGCCCCACGAAGCGCGCCACGAACGGCGAGCGCGGCCGCGTGTACACCTCCATCGGGGTGCCCACCTGCTCCACCACCCCGTGGTTCATCACCACGATGCGGTCGGCCATCGCGAGGGCCTCCTCCTGGTCGTGGGTCACCATGATCGTGGTGATGCCGAGCCGGCGCTGGAGCGCCCGGATCTCATGGCGCAGGCTCTGCCGCACCCGCGCGTCCAGCGCGGAGAGGGGCTCGTCCAGCAGGAGCAGCTCGGGCGACGGGGCCAGGGCGCGCGCCAGCGCGATGCGCTGCTGCTCGCCGCCCGAGAGCTGGGCCGGGTACTTCGCCTTGTGGGCCGTGAGCCCCACCAGGGCCAGCAGCTCGTCGACCCTGCGCTCGATCTCGGCGCGAGGAGTCCGGCGCGTCTCGAGCCCGTAGGCGACGTTGCGCGCCACCGTGAGGTTCGGGAACAGCGCGTAGGACTGGAACACGATGCCGTAGTTACGCTGGCTCGGCGGCAGGCCGGAGACGTCGCGCCCGGCCATCATCACCTGCCCCGCGTTCTGCCGCTCGAGCCCCGCGATGATCCGCAGCAGGGTGGTCTTGCCACAGCCGCTCGGGCCCAGGAAGCACACGAACTCGCCCGCCGGTACCGTGAGGTCGATGTCGCGCAGGGCCACGAACTGCCCGAACTTCTTCCCGATGCCGAGCAGGGTGACCGCCGCCGGCCGGGACGGCGCCGCCGGGCTCACCGCGAGCCGGCCCCTTCCGCCTCCTCCGCGATCACCCGGAGGAAGCCCGGTCCGTAGCGCTCCGCCTTGTGGCGTCCCACGCCGTGGGCCTGCTCGAGCTCGGCCAGGGTGCGCGGGCGGAGCAGGGCGATGTCGCGCAGCGTCCGATCGCTGGCCACGATGAACGGGGCCATGCCCTCCGCCCGGGCCACCGCGAGCCGGTGCCTGCGCAGGGCCTCGAAGAGCGCCTGGGCGGCCGCGTCGAGCTCGCCCGCCTCCCGCGCAGGTCGGCGCCGCTCGGACCCGCGCCCGGCCGCGGCGGGCGCGGCGCGATGGGTTGGCGGCAGCAGCAGCCGGGCCGGCCGCTCGCCCTTCATGACGGCGCGGCCCTCGTCGGTCAGCACCGCCACCGGGCGCTCCCGCCCGCTGAAGCTCACCCACCCGGCCGCGACGCAGCGCCGGAGCAGGGCGAGGAGCCACGGCTGCGGGTGCTCCTTCAGGTTGCCGAAGGTGGGGACGCGGGTCAGGCCGGCGCGCTCGAGCCGCTCGTCGGGCTCGCCGTGAATCAGCTTGACCGCGGTCTGCAGCCCGAAGCGGTTGTGGACCCGGGCCACCCCGGACAGCGCCTTGCGGACGATCAGCGTCACGCGCTCGGTGTCGCCCGACTCGCCCTCGGCATCGAGGCCGCGGCAGACATCGCAGCGCCCGCAGCCGTGCAGCGTCTCCGCCTCGTCACCGAAGTAGCGAAGAATCGCGTCGTGACGGCAGCTTCCGCCCTCGACCCAGCGAATCAGCTCGAGGAACATTCCCCACTTGTGCTCGACCACCGCCGGGTCCGGGACGGCGCCCTCGGAGCCACGCTCCAGGAGGGCCCGGCGCAGGGCCAGGTCGCCCGCCGCCACCAGCAGCAGGCCGAGCGCGGGCGCGCCGTCGCGTCCGGCGCGCCCCACCTCCTGGTAGTAGGCCTCGATGGAACCCGGCGGCGCCAGGTGGATCACCGCCCGGACGTCGGGCCGATCGATGCCCATGCCGAAGGCGTTGGTGGCCACCACGATCTCCACCCGGCCCTCGGCGAAGGCGCGCTGCGCGGCCTCCCGCGTCCGGCCGTCCAGACCGGCGTGATAGGCGACGGCCTGCCAGCCCCGGGAGGCCAGCCGCTCGGTCTCCTCCTCCGCGCGCTTGCGGGTGGAGGCGTAGACGATCGCGGTGCCCCCCTGCTTGCCCGGGCCGCCCAGCGCCTCGCCGAGCGCGGCGTCCACCAGGCTCTCGCGCTCCCGCCGGCCCTCCACCTCCACCGCGCGCAGCGACAGGTTCGGCCGCGCGAAGCCCCGCACCATCTGCGGCGTGTCGGGCGGCAGGCCCAGCCGGGACAGGATCTCGTCCCGGACGATCGGCGTCGCGGTCGCGGTGCACGCCAGCACCCGCGCCCCCGGCAGGTCGGCGATCACGCCGCCGATCTCGAGGTACTCGGGGCGGAAGTCGTGGCCCCACTCGCTGATGCAGTGGGCCTCGTCGATCGCGACCAGCGGCACGTCCAGGTCGCGCAGCATGGCGCGAAAGCCCGGGAAGGCCAGGCGCTCGGGGGCCACGTAGACGAGCCGGAACGCGCGGGCGGCGAGGCGGCCCATGCGCCGCCGCATCTCGGCGGCGTCGAGAGTGGCGGCCAGATAGGTCGCGGCCACCCCGCGCGCCTCGAGCGCCTGGACCTGGTCGGCCATCAGGGCCACCAGCGGCGAGATCACCAGCGTGGTGCCGGGCAGCAGCGTGGCGGGCAGCTGGTAGCTCAGGCTCTTGCCGCCGCCGGTCGGCGCGACCAGCAGCAGGCGCCCCTGAGCCAGCAGGGTCTCCACCGCCTCGCGCTGGCCCGGCCGGAAGGCCGCGTAGCCGAGCCGCGCGAGGGCGGCCTCGAGGTCTACTTCGCGTACCGCTTCTGCCACTCGGCCAGGATGCGGTCGCGGTTCTTCGCGGACCAGTCGAAATCGTTCGGGAAGACCACCTTGGTCACGTCTTTGGGCAGACCCTCGGGGACCGGGAATCCGGGCACGCTCACCGCCGCGAAGAACTGCGCGGCGATCTTGAGCGACTGGTCGCTGATCGCCCAGTCGAGGAACTGCTTCGCGGCCGCATTGTTCGCCCCCTTCTTGGTCAGGCCGTTGGCCTCGATCTCGTAGCCCGCGCCCTCCTTCGGCAGCACCATCTGCACCGGCGAGCCCTTCTTGATCATCTCGTGGGCCACGTACTCGAAGGACACGCCGATCGCGCGCTCGCCCGCGGCGGCGTCCTTGCAGGGCTTGGAGCCGGACTTCGTGTACTCCGCGATGTTCTTGTCGAGGGCGTCGAGGTACTTCCAGCCCTCGGCCTCGCCCATCCGCTGCAGCACCGAGACCACCGACAGGTAGCCGGTCCCGGAAGAGGCGGGATTGGGCATCACCACGTGTCCCTTGTAGACCGGCTTGGTGAGGTCGGCCCACGACTCCGGCCTGGGCAAGTTTTTCGCCTTGCCGACCTCGGTGTTGAAGCAGAACGCGGACGCGTAGATGTCGATGCCCACCCACGAGGGCGGATTGGCCTTGTCCCGGAACAGGGGCTGCACGCGCTCGAGCCCCTTGGGGGCGTAGGGGACGAGCAAACCCGCCTGCTTGAACTGGAGCATGTTGGTGGCGCCCACGCCCCAGATCAGGTCCGCCTGCATGTTGTCCTTCTCGGCCATGAAGCGGGCCGCGATGTCGCCGGTGGACAGGCGGAGCATCTTCACGTCCAGGTTGGGCAGGGCCTTCTCGTACGCCTTCTTGTACTCCGCGATCTGCTCGTTCTCGATCGCGGTGTAGATCACCACCGACTGCTTCTGGGCCGCGGCGGGAGCGACCGCGAGCAGCGCGGCCAGCGAGCCGGCCAGGGCGAGGACGAGGGCGAGACGCGCGCGCTTCAACATGGACGCCTCCTTGGGCGAGGGGGGAGATGGAGCCGTGGGGAGCAAGCGGGTCACTGGGCCATGAAGCCGCCGTCGATGATCATCTCGGCCCCGGTCATGAACGACGACTCGTCGGAGGCCAGGAAGAGGGCGGCGTTGGCGATGTCCCGCGGCTGACCGATGCGCCCGAGCGGGATCCCGCTCTTGAACTCGGCCCGCAGCGCGTCGGTCAGGTACGGAGCCTGGAGCGGGGTCTCGATGATCCCGGGATGGATCACGTTCGAGCGGATGTTGTCCCTGGCGAACTGGATGGCGAGCGACTTGTTCAGCGAGATCAGCGCGCCCTTGGCCGCGGTGTAGGCGTCCTGGGCGCGGGTGAAGCCGGCGAGGGCGGACACCGAGCCCACCAGGATGATGGAGCCGCCGCCCGCGGCCCGCAGGTGCGGGATGCCGTGCTTGGTGACCCAGAACACGCTCTTGAGGTTGATGGCCATCACGCGGTCCCACTGCTCGCCGTCGGTCTCCAGCACCGAGCGGTCGCGGTCCTTCCACAGCACGCCCGCGTTGTTGTAGAGCACGTGGAGCGCCCCGAAGCGACGCACCCCGTCCTCCACCATGCGCTTCACCTCCGCCTCCACCGCCACGTCGCCCACGGTGGCGAGCGCCTCGCCCCCGGCGCGCTTGATCTCCTCCACCGTCTGGGCGGCGGCCTGGCCGTTGAGGTCGGCCACCACCACCCGCGCCCCTTCCCGGGCGAACAGCAGCGCGGCCTCCCGCCCCATGCCCATGCCGGCGCCGGTGATCAGGGCGACCTTGCTCTCGAGTCTTCCGGGCATTCGGTGGCTCTCCGTCAGATCTGCTCGAAGTGGCGCATCAGCTCCCAGTCGGTCACCGACTGGTCGTAGGCCTGCTGCTCGAGGCGCCCGTGCTGGAGATAGTGCTCCACCACCCGCGGACCGAGCGCGGACCGCGCGACGTCGGAGGCCTCGAGCGCGGCCAGCGCGTCCCGCAGGGTCTTCGGCACCTGCGGCAGGCGCGCGTCCTCGTAGGCGTTGCCCTCGTACATGGGCGGAGGCTCGAGCCCCTTGTCGATGCCGTAGAGCCCCGCCGCGATGGTGGCCGCGAAGGCCAGATACGGGTTGGCGTCCGCGCCGGGAATGCGGTTCTCCACCCGGAAGCCGCCGCCCTCCCCGCAGACGCGGAAGCCGCAGGTCCGGTTGTCCCAGCCCCACGCGATGCGGGTCGGCGCGAAGGAGCCGGCCTGGTAGCGCTTGTAGGCGTTCACGGTCGGCGCGTAGAAGTAGGCGAAGTCGCGCGCCATCGCGAGCTGGCCGGCCAGCCACTGCTGGAAGAGCGGCGTGCCGGCGCGCCCGCCGTCCCGGGCCGCGAAGAGATTGCGGCGGCCCGCCTTGTCCCAGAGCGAGGAGTGCAGGTGGAACGACGAGCCCGCCGCGCCCATGTCGTACTTCGCCATGAACGTCACCGAGCAGCCCTGCTGCCAGGCGATCTCCTTCACCCCGTGCTTGTAGAGCACGTGGCGGTCGGCCATCTCGAGGGCGTCCGCGTAGCGGAGGTTGATCTCCTCCTGCCCCCGCCCCCACTCGCCCTTGGAGAACTCCACGGGCACCCGGGCCGCCTCCATGCCGTTGCGGATGGCGCGCACCAGGGGCTCCTCCCGCGAGGTCTGGAGGATGTGGTAGTCCTCCAGGTAGTTCGAGACGGGGGTGAGACCGTGGTAGCGCTTGGCCCGGGCCTCGTCGAAGGACTCCCGGAAGAGATAGAGCTCGAGCTCCGAGGCCGTCTTCACCCGGTAGCCGGCGCCCGCCGCGCGCTCGAGCTGCCGCCGCAGCACCCAGCGCGGCGCCTCCTCGATCGGCTCCCCCTCCTCGGTGTAGACGTCGCAGAACACCAGCGCGGTCTTGGGCAGCCAGGGCAGCACGCGCCACGTGGAGAGATCGGGGACCATCTTCATGTCCCCATAGCCGCGCTCCCACGACGTGAGCTGGAAGCCGGGCAGCGGCTCCATCTCGGTGTCCACCGTGAAGAGGTAGATGCAGGCGTGCACGCCCTCGTGCAGGACGTGATCGAGGAAGTAGCGGCCGACCACCCGCTTGCCCATCAGCCGGCCGAGCCCGTCGGCGAACACCGTGAGCACGGTGTCGACGTCGCCCTTCCGGATCAGCGCCTCGAGCCCCCTGGCGTCGACTGCCCGCTCTTCAGGCACGCGGACGCCTCCCGAGATCGACACGCGGCGGAACGCGGAGAAGGCGGCGCAAAGCGGCGCAATCTTACCCCAACGGCCTCAACTCGTGAAGCCGAGTTTGGGGTCAGGTCTTACATTCCGACATTTTCGCGGCACGGAGGACAGCCCTTCGGCGGACAAATGTCGGAATGTAAGACCTGACCCCGTCAGCGGATCGGGACGGGGGGGATGAGGAGGACGAGGAGGATCAGGCAGAACACGCCCAGGGCGTAGCGCCGGGGCGAGAGCGGGGTGAGGTCGTCGAGCGGCGGCGGATGGTGGAAGCCCATCAGCACCAGCACCAGGCCCGCGAAGACGATCCAGTTCGCGGAGCGGAACACCGCGCCGAGCAGCATCAGCCCCACGAAGGTGGCGATCGAGACCTGCCGGTGCCACGGACCCACGAGGGCATAGGCGATGCGCCCGCCGTCGAGCTGGCCCACCGGGAACAGGTTCAGCGCGGTCACGAAGAGACCGACCCAGCCCGCGAGGGCCACCGGGTGCACGAACACGTCCATGCCGGGGGGGATCGACCCGAACACGACCCAGGTGAGCGCGCGCATCAGCAGCGAGTCGCCGAACGTGAGCCCCGCGTGCTCGGGCAGCACCATCCCGACCCGCGACCACGAGAGCCCGAGCAGCAGCGCGGGCACCGCCACCACCAGGCCGGCCAGCGGCCCCGCCACCGCGATGTCGAACAGCGAGTTGCGGTCGCGCGCGGGCGACCGCATGCGGATCACCGCGCCCAGGGTCCCGAACAGGAAGATCGGCGGCGGCGCCGGGATGAAGAACGGCAAACTCACCGAGGCCCCGTAGTACCGCGCGGTGAAGTAGTGGCCGAACTCGTGGGTGCCGAGGATCGCGAGCAGCGTCGCCGAGAAGGGCACCCCGGCGAGCAGGCGCGCGGGCTCGGTGAACGGGTTGAAGGTCACGAACGGGAACGAGCCGGTGACCAGGCAGCCCGCGGCCAGCGTCGAGAGCACGGTGAGCGCGAAGAGCACCAGGTTGACGCCGGACCGGCCGCGCTCCTCGACCTGCGCGAGGGGCACCGCCCGGATCCACGTGAGGTCGCCCTGCCGGCCGAGGAACGGGGTGAAGCCGAAGGGCCGGAAGCGCGCCTCGATCAGGGCGAGGGCGCGCGCCGGCTCCACCAGCAGCGTGCCGCCCCATGCGTACGTCGCCCCGCGGACCTCCTGCCGCTCGACGCGGAAGATGTCCTCCACGTTGCGGCGCAGCAGGTCCTCGACCACGCTGAGCCGATCGAGCATGTCGCCGTCGGCGTACGCGACCTCTCGCTCGGTGTGGAAGGGCCAGAGACGCATGGAGTGCAGGTTACCACACGGCCAGGAGCGCCACCGCGCGCCGGCACGCCTCGAGACCGCCCTCGCGGAAGATCACCCCCAGCACCGCCTCCAGCGCGGTGGCCAGCACCGAGTCCTTGTCGCTCCCGCCCATCTGCTCCTCCCCCCGCCCGAGGCGGAGGTGCGCGCCGAGGCCGATCCGGCGGGCCCAGCGCGCGAGGTTCTCGCCCGAGACCAGCGCGGCCCGCCGCGGCGTCAGCACGCCGACCGGCTCGTCCGGCGCGATCGCGAGGAGCCGCTCGGCCACCACCAGCGACAGCGCGGCGTCGCCCAGCAGGGCGAGCCGCTCGTTGTCGGGATGCCCGGGGTTCTCGTGGGCGAACGAGCGGTGGGTGAGCGCCTCGCGGAGCAGCCGCGGGTCCTGGAAGCGGTGACCGAGCGCGGCGCCCAGCGCCTCCCGCGGATCGACCGCGGGCGTCAACTAGGGGCGATACTTCCGGAGGACGAGGGTGGCGTTGGTGCCGCCGAAGCCGAAGGCGTTGCTGAGGGCGACCTCGACGTCCTGCTTGCGCGCCTGGTTCGGCACGTAGTCCAGGTCGCAGTCGGGGTCCGGCGTCTCGTAGTTGATCGTCGGCGGCAGGATCCCGTGGTGGATCGCGAACGCGGTGGCGATGGCCTCGATGCCGCCGGCCGCCCCCAGCAGGTGCCCGGTCATCGACTTGGTCGACGAGATCGCGAGCCGGCGGGCGTGGTCGCCGAAGACCCGCTTGATGGCCATGGTCTCCGACTTGTCGTTGTAGGGCGTCGAGGTCCCGTGGGCGTTGATGTACCCCACCGCGGACGGCTCCACGCGCGCGTCGCGCAGGGCCAGGGTCATCGCGCGCGCCGCCCCGTCCGCCTCCGGATCCGGCGCGGTCATGTGGTGGGCGTCGCCGGTCATGCCGTAGCCCACCACCTCCGCGTAGATGCGCGCGTCGCGCCGGAGGGCGTGGTCGAGCGACTCCAGCACCAGGAGCCCCCCGCCCTCGCCGCACACGAAGCCGTCGCGATTGGCGTCGAAGGGCCGGCTGGCCCGGGCCGGCTCGTCGTTCCGGGTGGACATCGCCTTCATCTGGCAGAAGCCGGCGAAGGTGAGCGGGAGGATGATCGCCTCCGCCCCGCCCGCGATCATCAGGTCGGCGTCGTCGCGCTGGATGATCTTCATCGCGTCGCCGATGGCGTGGTTGCCGGTCGCGCACGCGGTGACCACCGACGAGTTCGGCCCCTTGGCTCCGAAGCGCATCGAGATGAGCCCCGAGGCCATGTTGATGATGAGCATCGGGATGAAGAAGGGCGAGACCCGGTCCGGGCCCTTGTCCAGCAGGGTCTTGTGCGTCTCGAGCAGGGTGGTGATGCCGCCGATGCCCGAGCCCACCAGGACCCCGAAGCGGGTGCGGTCCACCCGCTCCACGTTCAGCCCCGCGTCCTCCACCGCCATCGCCGCGCAGGCGATCGCGTACTTGAGGAACGGATCGAACTTGCGGTCGTCCTTCTTGTCCACGTAGCGGAGCGAGTCGAAGCCCTTCACCTCGCCCGCGATCCGGGTCGGCAGGGGCGAGGCGTCGAAGCGCGTGACCGGACCGATGCCCGACTTGCCCTGGATCAGCGCGGCCCAGAACTCCTCGGCCGTGTTGCCCACGGGGGTGACGGCCCCGACCCCGGTGATGACGACGCGTCGCATCTCCGCCATGCTCGCCCGCTCGACCCTCAGGAGTTCTCTTTGATGTAGCTGATGGCGTCCCCGACGGTGGCGATCTTCTCGGCGTCCTCGTCGGGAATCTCCAGGTCGAACTCCTCCTCGAACGCCATCACCAGCTCGACGGTGTCGAGGGAGTCCGCCCCCAGATCCTCGATGAACTTCGCGGTGGGCAGCACCTCGTCCTCCTCCACCCCGAGCTGCTCCACGATGATCTCCTTCACGCGCTCCTCAACCGGCTTGGCCATGCCCTCCCTCCTGACTGCGGTGATTCTGGATTCGTCAGACGTACAGTCCGCCGTTGACGTGGATCGTCTGGCCCGTGATGTAGCTGGCCCCGTCGCCGGCCAGGAACCGCACCACCTCCGCCACCTCGCGTGCCTGCCCGATGCGCTTGAGGGGAACCTGCTGGAGCAGCGCCTCCCGCGCCTCGGCCGGAATCGCGGCCGCCATGTCGGTCTCCACGAGCCCGGGCGCCACCGCGTTCACCAGGATGTTCCAGTGCGCCAGCTCGCGGGCCGCCGCCTTCGTGAGCCCGATCACCCCGGCCTTGGCCGCCGAGTAGTTCGCCTGCCCCGGATTGCCCATCGCGCCCGCGGTCGACGCGATGTTGATGATGCGCCCGCTCTTCTGCCTCATCATGACCTTGCCGACCGCCCGGGTCATCAGGAACACCCCGCGCAGGTTCGTGTCCAGCACCTGGTCCCAGTCGTCATCCTTCATCCGGATCAGGAGCTGGTCCCGCGTGATGCCCGCATTGCTCACCAGCACGTCGATCCGCCCGAAGCGCTCCCGGGTCGCCTCGACCAGCCGGTCCGCGTCCTCGCGCTTCGCCGCGTCCGCGATCAGCCCGAGCACGGGGCCGGGCACCGGCGTGCCCAGCGATTCCAGCTCTTTGACCGCCGCGTCCAGACGCGCTGCGTCGCGGCCAGAGACTACCACGGAGGCGCCGTCCTCTGCCAGCGAGCGGGCGATCGCGAGGCCGATCCCGCGGGTGCCGCCGGTGACGATGGCCACCTTGCCGGCGAGGGACTTGGAGCCGGTCACGCGGCGCCGCCTCCCGCGAGCGCGGCCACCGCCCGGTCCAGCGACGCGGGGTCCTCCACCGAGTGGCCGCGCACGCCGTCGAGGGTCCGCTTCAGCAGGCCCGCCAGCACCCGGCCCGGCCCCACCTCCAGGAACGCGGTCGCGCCCTCGCGCTGCAGCCGCTCCATGCAGTCGGTCCACCGCACCGGGCTCGCCACCTGCTGGACGAGGAACGGCTTCACCTCGTCGGCGGAGGTGGTCACGCCCGCGTCCACGTTGCGCACGATGCGGATGCGGGGCGTCGCCACCGGCACCGTCTCGAGCGCGGCGGCCAGACGGTCCGCCGCCGGCTTCATCAGCGCGCAGTGGAAGGGCGCGCTCACCGGCAGGAGCACGCTCTTGCGCCCGCCGCGCGCGGCCGCGGCGGCCACCGCCCGCTCCACCGCGGCGCGGTGCCCCGCGATCACGATCTGCCCCGGGGAGTTGATGTTGGCCACCCCGACCACCTCGCCCTGCGCGGCCTCCACGCACACCTGCTCGGCCACCGCGAGATCGACGCCCAGGAGGGCGGCCATCGCGCCGGTGCCCACCGGCACCGCCTCCTGCATGAACTCGCCGCGCCGCCGCACGAGGCGCACCGCGTCCGCGAAGGCCAGCGCGCCCGCCACCACGAGGGCGGAGTACTCGCCGAGGCTGTGGCCGGCCGCGAGGTCCGGTGTCACCCCCCGCTCGGCGAGGGCGGCGGCCGCGGCCACGCTGGCGGTGAGCACCGCGGGCTGGGTGTTCGCGGTGAGCGCCAGCTCCTCCGCGGGGCCCTCGAAGCAGAGGCGCGAGAGCGGGAAGCCGAGCGCGGCGTCGGCCTCGGCCCAGACCGCGGCCGCGGCCGGGACGGCCTCCGCGAGCGCGCGCCCCATGCCGACCTCCTGCGAGCCCTGCCCCGGGAAGAGGAACGCGACCGCCCCGGCTACCATCGCAGCAGCGCCGCCCCCCACGTGAAGCCGCCTCCGAAGGCGGCGAGCAGCACGAGGTCGTTCGGCTTGATGCGGCCGGACGACCACGCCTCCTCCAGCGCCACGTAGACCGAGGCGGCCCCGGTGTTGCCGTAGCGCTCCACGTTGATCATCACCTTCTCCATCGGGACCTGCAGCCGCTTCACCGCGGCCTCGATGATGCGCAGGTTCGCCTGGTGGGGCACGAAGAGGTCCAGGTCGGCGGCGGTGAAGCCGTTGTTCTTCAGGATCCGCTCCGCGCACTCGCCGAACATGCGCACCGCCACCTTGAAGACCTCGTTGCCCTTCATCTTCGCGTAGTGCAAACGCTGATCGACCGTCTCGTGGGTGGCCGGGCGGAGCGCGCCGCCCGCCGGCATGATCAGCAGCTCGCCGTAGCGGCCGTCCGAGTAGAGATCGGTGTCGATGATCCCGGAGTCGTCCGCGGCCGGCCGGAGCACCGCCGCCCCCGCCGCGTCCGCGAGCAGGATGCAGGTGCCGCGGTCGGTGAAGTCGGTGATGCGCGAGAGGCACTCCGAGCCGATGCAGAGCACGGTGCGGTACTTGCCGGTCTGGATGTACTGGGCCCCGATCGACAGGCTGTACACCGAGCCCGAGCAGGCCGCGTAGATGTCGACCGAGCCCGCATTGCGGCAGCCCAGGCGATGCTGCACCAGGTTCGCGGTGGTGGGGAAGTGCATGTCCCCCGCGGTGGTCCCGACCACGATGAAGTCGATCTCCTCGGGCGCCACCTGCGCCCGCTCCATCGCCTGCTGGGCGGCCCGGATCGCCAGGTCCGAGGGCCCCTCCCCGTCCTCCACGAGGTGCCGCTGGCGGATGCCGGTGCGCTGGACGATCCACTCGTCGGAGGTGTCGACCATCTTCTCGAGGTCCTGGTTCGTGAGGATGCGCTTGGGCGCGTAGGCCCCGATGCCGACGATGCGGGCGCGACTCATTCCCGGCCTCCCTCCCGACCCTCGGCGAGAACGGCCTCCGCCTCGAGCGCGGTCTTGATGTGCTGGTTCACGTCGTTGCGAACCCATTCGGCGGCCACCCGCACCGCGTTCTTGATCGCCTTCACCGGCGAGGCGCCGTGACAGATGATGGCGGCCCCGTTCATCCCCAGAAGGGGGGCGCCCCCCATCTCGGTATAGTCGACCCGGCGCTTGAGGCGCGCAAAGGCGCGCTTGGAGAGCGCCGCGCCCGCCACCGAGAGGAGGTCGCGCGAGAGCTCCTCCCGGATCATCGCGGTGAGCATCTCGGCCAGGCTCTCCGAGACCTTCAGGCACACGTTGCCGGTGAACCCGTCGGTCACCACCACGTCGCAGCGGCCGTTGTAGATGTCGCGCCCCTCGATGTTCCCGATGAAGTTGAGCGAGGAGCCCCGCAGATCCTCGAAGGCGTCCTTGGTGAGGTCGGTGCCCTTGCCCTCCTCCTCGCCCACCGAGAGGAGCCCCACCCGCGGGTTGTCCTTGCCCACGATGTGGCGGGAGTACACGTGGCCCATGACCGCGAACTGGAAGAGCTGGCGCGGCTTGGGGTCGACGTTGGCCCCCGCGTCGATCAGCACGGTGTAGCCGGACAGGCTCGGCAGCGGCGCCGCGATCGCGGGCCGGTCGACGCCGGGGAGCACGCCCAGCACGAACATGCTGATGGCCATCGCGGCGCCGGTGTTGCCCGCGGAGACGAGCGCGCCGCACTCCCCGTCCTTCACGAGCTCGGCGGCCACCCGCAGGGACGAGTCGCGCTTGCGGCGCAGCGCCTGCGAGGGAGCCTCCGCCATGCCGACCACCTGGGAGGCGTGGCGCACCGTGACCGGGAGGTCCTGCGCCCGGAGCCGCGCGATCTCGCGCTCGATGGCGGCCCGGTCGCCCACCAGGACCGTCGGCAGCCCGAACTCCCGGCACGCGGCCACCGCGCCCTCGACCACGACCGCGGGGCCGAAGTCGCCTCCCATGGCGTCCACCGCGATCTTCATGGCGCCGATCTTATGGCACGGATCGGTCTAGCCGGAAAGAACTATTCCCCTTCCACCGAGATGACTTCGCGGCCCTTGTAGAAGCCGCAATGCGGGCAGATGTGGTGGGGCGGCTTCACCTCGCGGCACTGCGGGCAGAGCGACCGGGTCGGGGCGACCATCTTGTAGTGCGTGCGGCGCTTGCGGCCCCGTGTCTTGGAATGGCGTCGCTTGGGAAGGGGCATCGGGTCTCCTATCGCGCCCGCTCGGCCCAGGCCTTGAGGGCCGCCCAGCGCGGGTCGGGCACGTGCGTCTCGCACGCGCACGGGGTCACGTTGCGGTTGCCGCCGCACACCGGGCAGAGGCCCCGGCAGTCCTCCCGGCAGAGAGGCTTCATGGGCAGCGCCAGGGTCGTCTCGGTCTCGAGCAGCGTGGTGAGGTCGAGCTGGCCGTTCTGGTAGACGTCGGTCTCGAGGTCATCGGCTCCGAGCTCCCGCTCCTCTCCCCGGGTGGCCGGGCTGGGAACGAAGCGGGCATCGACGCTCGGGTGCACGGTCACCGTGTAGGGCTCGAGGCACCGGCCGCAGATGAGCGGCACGTGGGCCTCGACGTCCCCCCGCACGAAGACGACGTCCCCGTCCTTCTCCACGACGAGCGACAGCCCGTCGAGGGTCCAGGTGCTGTCCTCGAAGGGGTGCGGGAAGTCCGCGACCCCGTCGATGCGCAGACCCTCGTCGGGGATCTCGGCAATCTGGATGAGCACAGTCGTGGACTCCTAACGTTGTGTCAACTAAGGCGTTTTCTCGAAACCGCGTCAGTATAAGCGCGGGGGTACCCCTTGTCAACCTAATTGCCCGTCAATACGGGCGTTGCTTGACGGTCCGGGGGTCGACTGCTACGCTTCGACCGGGAGGCGGCGAATCCATGGGCAACCTCGTGAAAACCGGTGTCTTGCTGGCGGCGCTGACGATGCTGCTCGTGCTCATCGGCGGGGCGCTCGGTGGGCAGCACGGCATGCTCCTGGCCTTCGTCATGGCCATGGTCATGAACCTGGGCAGCTACTGGTTCTCCGACAAGATCGTGCTGGCCATGTACGGGGCCCGGCCGGTCGACGAGGCCCAGGCGCCCGGCCTCTACCGCATCGTCCGCACCCTGGCCACCCGGGCGGGCATCCCGATGCCCAGGATCTACATCCTCCCGCAGGAGACGCCCAACGCCTTCGCCACCGGCCGGAACCCGCAGCACGCCGCGGTCGCGGTGACCGAGGGCATCCTCCGGGTGATGAGCGAGGACGAGCTCGAGGGGGTCCTGGCCCACGAGCTCTCCCACGTGCAGAACCGCGACACCCTGATCATGGCCATCGCGGCCACCCTGGCCGGCGCCATCACCTACATCGCGCACATGGCGCAGTGGGCGATGATCTTCGGCGGCGGCCGCCGCGACAGCGACGAGGAGGGCGCGGGCGGGGTTCTGGGCGGCCTCCTCATGATCGTGCTGGCGCCCCTGGCCGCGACGCTCATCCAGCTCGCGGTCTCGCGCTCCCGCGAGTTCCAGGCCGACGCCAGCGGGGCCAGGATGGCCGGGCAGCCGTGGGGCCTGGCCAAGGCGCTCGAGAAGCTCGAGATGGCCTCGAAGATGGCACCCATGGCCGCGACCCCGGCGACCGCGCACCTGTTCATCGTCAACCCGCTGAGCGGCAGCGGGTTCGCGACCCTGTTCTCCACGCATCCGCCCATCGCGGAGCGGGTGGCGCGCCTGCGCGCCATGGCCTCGTCCCGGGCCAGGTAGCCCGATCGTCGAGCCGCTCGACCGCAGCACGGGCAGAGCCCCGGGGAGACGGGCGACCGTCTCCCCCTTTTCACGACGATGATCGCGGCGCAGGACCTGCGCAAGGCGTTCGGCCCCACCCTCGTGCTCGACGGCGTGTCGCTCGCGCTCCCGCGGGGCCGGTGCCTGGCCGTGCTGGGCCCCAACGGAGCGGGCAAGACGACCCTGCTCCGCCTGCTCGCCACCCTGCAGCGCCCGACCTCCGGCACCGTCACCATCGACGGCGTCGACGCGGTCCGGGAGCCGGATCGCGTGCGCCCACTCCTGGGCGTGGTGGCCCACGGCTCCTATGTCTACGAGGACCTGACCGCGCGGGAGAACCTGCGCTTCTGGGAGACCCTCCGCGGCGGCGATCCGTCCGCCGCGCGGGTGGCCGCCGCGCTCGCCCAGGTCGAGCTGGACGCCGTCGCCGACGAGCGCGTGCGCACGTTCTCGGCCGGCATGAAGCGCCGCCTCGGGCTGGCCCGCGTGCTCCTGGCCGAGGCGCGCCTGCTGCTGCTCGACGAGCCGTTCACCGGCCTGGACCGGCGCGGCCAGAAGTGGGTGAACGAGTTCCTGCTCGCGTTCAAGGCGGGCGGCGGCACCGCGGTGGTCGCCACGCACAGCCTGGGCGGAAGCCTCGCGGTGGCGGACCGGATCGCGATTCTCGCCCAGGGACGCCTCGTGCTGGACCGGCCGGCGACCGACCTCTCGCCGGAGGCGCTCCACCGGCTCTACGAGAGCCTCACCGAGGGAGCGGAGGCCGCGCCGTGACCTACGCCCGGCGCGCCTGGATCGTGCTGCAGAAGGACCTCCTCATCGAGCGGCGCTCCAAGGAGCAGACGAACGCTCTGCTCTTCTTCTGCCTGCTGCTCCTGTTCCTCTTCCAGTTCGCCCTCGGTCCCGATCGCGAGCGCTTGACCGCCGCGCTCCCGGGCTTGCTCTGGCTCGGCTTCATCCTGGCCGGTCTGCTCGGGCTCGGCCGCAGCTTCCTCGCCGAGCGCGAGAACGACTGCTGGGAGGGCCTGCGGCTCACCCCGGGCGACAAGTCCGCCATCTACCTCGGCAAGCTCGCGGGCAACTGCGTGCTGATGGCCGCGGTGGAGGTGGTGCTGGTGGTACTCTTCGGGGTGTTCTACGACGTGGATCTCTGGACGCCCGCGGCTCCGCTGGCCCTCGTGCTGGCGCTCGGCACCCTCGGACTCGCCTCGGTCGGCACGCTCTTCGCGGCCATGACCTCGCAGGCGCGCGCCCGGGAGCTCCTGTTCCCGGTCCTGCTCCTGCCGGTGCAGGTCCCGGTGCTGCTGGCCACCGTGAGCGCGACGCAGGCGTTGCTGCTGGGCCAGCCGCTGGCCGACGTTGCCCACTGGCTCAAGCTGCTCGCGGGGGCGGACTGCGTGTACGTGACGATCGGGGTCCTGACGTTCGAGTTCGTGCTGGAAGGCTGAGGCAGAGAGAGACGTGATCACGCGGGTGCTCGGCTGGCTGGCCGCGCTGGGGCTGCTGGCCGGACTGGCGGCGGGCTTCGGCTACGCGCCGCCGGAAGCGGTGCAGGGTAACGTGCAGCGCATCATGTACCTGCACGTGCCCTCGATCCTCACCGCCTACCTCGCCTTCGGCCTGGTGCTGATCGGCAGCATCGCCTACCTCGCCACCCGCCGCCCCCGCTGGGACCGGCTCGCGAGCGCGTCGGCGGAGCTCGGGGTGCTGTTCACCGCGGTCACGATCGTGTCGGGCTCGATCTGGGGCAAGCCCACCTGGGGCACCTGGTGGACGTGGGACGCCCGCCTCACCTCCACCGCCATCCTGCTGCTGGTCTACGTCGGGTACCTGATGCTGCGCGGCCTCGTCGACGACCGGGAGGCGCGCGGACGCTACGCGGCGGTGGTCGGGATCCTGGCCACGGTCAACATCCCGATCGTGCACTTCTCGGTGAAGTGGTGGCGGGCCCTGCACCAGCCCTCCACGATCCTGGGGCCCGAGCCCTCGCCGATCGATCCGGCCATCGGGCTCGCCCTGTTCGTCAACTGGCTCGCCTTCACCCTGCTGTTCGCCTACTTCCTGTCGCGGCGGATCGAGATCGCCCGGCTCGAGGAGTCCTGATGCCGGCCAACTGGGGCTACGTGATCGCCGCCTACGGCATCGCCGCGGTGGCGCTGTTCGGCTACTGGCGCCACCTCGCGCGGCGGGCCCGCGCCCTCACCGCGCGGCCGCGCGCGGCGGTACCGCAGCGGACGACACCAAGGACGACGTCGTGACCCGCAAGCGCCGGTTCCTCATCGGCGGCCTCGTGATCGTCGCCGCGCTCGCGTACCTCATCTACGCCGGGGTGAGCCAGTCGGTGGTCTACTTCGTCACCCCGTCCGAGCTGGGGGCCGCGCCGGTCGCGGGCAAGTCGTACCGGCTGGGCGGCATGGTCGTGCCCGGGACGCTCCGGTGGGACGCGAAGAGCCTCGACCTGCGCTTCACCCTCTCGGACGGCCAGGCCTCGGTGCCGGTGCGACACCGGGGCACGCCGCCCGACCTCTTCGCGGAGAACCGCGGCGCGGTGGTCGAGGGCACGTGGAGCCGCGACGGCTACTTCCAGGCCAGCACGATCCTCGCGAAGCACTCCGAGGAGTACAAGGCCCCGCACGACGGCAGCCAGGCCGGCTACAGGGAGCTGCTCAAGACGCTCCGGGGCGAGGGCAAGCCGTGACCCCCGAGCTGGGCTTCGCGGCCACCGTCGCGGCTCTGGTGCTCGCGGTGTACGGCTCGGGCGCGGCCGCGCTGAGCGGGATGCGCCGGCGCGATGACCTGCGCCGCTCCGCGGAGCGCGCCGCGGTCGGCGTCTTCCTCCTGGTGACCGGCTGCATGCTGCTGCTGGTGTGGGCCTTCCTCACCTTCGACTTCTCGGTGCGGTACGTCGCGTTCAACACGAGCCTCGGCACGCCCTTCTACTACCGCATCACCGCGCTGTGGGGCGCGCTCGAGGGCTCGATCATCCTGTGGACGTTCATGCTGTCCGTCTACACCCTGATCGTGATCGCCCGCTACCGGCGCACCCAGCCGCAGCTCTATCCCTGGGTGCTCGCGGTGATGCTGGGCCTCTCCGCCTTCTTCCTGCTCGTGATGACGGTGCCCGCCCCGCCCTTCCAGCGGCTCTCCCCCGTCCCCGCCGACGGCCGCGGCCTCAATCCGCTGCTCGAGGACTCGGGGATGATCACGCATCCGGTGGCGCTCTACCTGGGCTTCACCGGCTTCACGGTGCCGTTCGCGTTCGCGATGGCCGCGCTCATCGTCGGGCGCACCGGCGAGGAGTGGATCACGATCACCCGGCGCTGGACCATCGTGGCCTGGTACTTCCTCTCCCTCGGCCTCCTGATCGGCGGCTGGTGGAGCTACCACGTGCTGGGCTGGGGCGGCTACTGGGCGTGGGACCCGGTGGAGAACGCGGCCTTCATGCCGTGGCTCACCGGCACCGCGTTCCTGCACTCGGTGATGATCCAGGAGCGGCGGCGGATGCTGAAGCTCTGGAACCTCACCCTGATCATCCTGACCTTCAGCCTCACCCTCTTCGGCACCTTCCTCACCCGCTCCGGCATCATCGGCTCGGTGCACGCGTTCAGCCAGGGCTCGGTGGGCCAGTTCTTCCTCGCCTTCCTGGCCCTGGTGGTGCTGGGTGCCTTCTCGCTCCTGGCCTGGCGGCTCGATCGCCTGAAAGGCCAGGGGGAGCTCGATTCGATCCTCTCGCGCGAGTCCGCCTTCCTCCTGAACAACCTGTTCCTGGTGGCGGCCGCGTTCACCGTCTTCTTCGGCACCGTGTTTCCCCTGCTCTCGGAGGCGGTGAAGGGCACGAAGGTCAGCGTGGGCGCGCCGTTCTTCAACCTGGTGAACATCCCCATCTTCCTGACCCTGATCTTCCTCATGGGCGTGGGCCCGCTGATCGCCTGGCGCCGCGCCTCCGCAGAGAACCTGCGGCGCAACTTCCTGAAGCCGGTGGTGATCGGGGTCGCGGCCGCCGCCGTCTGCCGGCTGCTGGGCGTGGGCAACGCGCTGGTGCTGCTCTGCCTGGGCCTGGTCGCGTTCGTGGCCGCCACCATCGTGATGGACTTCGCCCGCGCGGTGCGGGCCCGCCGCCGCACCGGCGACGGCTGGCTCGACGCCACCTGGGGTCTGGCCCTCCGCCAGAACCGTCGCTACGGCGGCTTCGTGGTGCATCTCGGCATCCTGGTCCTGGCCGTGGGGGTGGCGGGCTCCCAGGCCTGGTCCACCCAGACCGAGGTCACGCTCGCTCGCGGCGAGTCGGCGCAGATCGCGGGCTACACCCTCCGCTTCGACGGCCTCCACGGCGAGGAGGAGTCCAACCACGCCAAGGTGGTGGGCACCTTCGCGGTCTCGGACGCGCGCGGGCCCTACACCGTGCTGACGCCCGCCAAGAAGTTCTATCCGCAGGAGCAGACGCCGATCGCGGCGGTGGACTACCGGCTCGGCTTCCTGGAGGACCTCTACCTGGTGCTGGGCGAGTTCGCCCGCGACGGCTCGCACGCCACCATCAAGGTGCAGGTGAACCGGATGGTGTCCTGGCTCTGGATGGGCGGGCTCGTGCTGACGCTGGGGGCGGCGCTGGCGATCCTGCCCGAGCCGCGCCGGAAGCCGGCGCCGGCGCGCGCCGGGCAGCCCGCCACCGCCTGATATACGCATGACCGATATACGCATGACCGGCCCGTCTCGCCTCCTGCGCTGGCTGATCCCGCTGACCGTGGTGCCGGTGCTGGCGCTGCTCGCCTACGGCTTCCGCACCGACCCGCGGGAGATCCCCTCGCCGCTGGTGGGCAAGCCGGCCTCGCCGTTCACGCTGACCGCGTTCGACGGCACGAGCCTGTCGCTCGAGGCGCTGCGGGGCCGGGTGGTGGTGCTGAACTTCTGGGCCTCCTGGTGCTATCCCGCCTGCTACGAGGAGGCGCCCAGTCTCGAGCGCGCCTGGAAGGCCTACAAGGACCGCGGGGTCATGATGGTGGGCGTGAACTACCAGGACAAGGAGGAGCCGGCGCGGCGCTTCCTCTCCCAGTTCGGGCACTCGTTCCCGAACGCGCCCGACCAGGGCAGCCGCGTCTCGGTGGACTACGGCGTGTACGGCGTGCCCGAGACGTACTTCATCGACCGGAAGGGGCGCGTGCGCTTCAAGCAGGTGGGTCCGGTCAGCGACGAGCTGCTGAGGGAGCAGATCGAGCGACTGCTCGCGGAGGCCGCGTGAGGCCCGCCGGGCTGCTCCTGGCGGTCGCGCTCGCGCTGGGCCTGCTGGCCCCGCCGCCCGCGGGCGCGCAGCCCGCGGCGCCGGCCTCCCCGGCACCGGGGGTCGCCCCGACGACCGCGCCGGGCGCGCCCCCGGCGGGCGCGAAGGTCCCGGTCAGCGAGGAGACGGTGCACGAGGTGGCCGCGCAGCTTCGCTGCGTGGTCTGCCAGAGCCTCTCGGTCGCCGACTCGCCGTCGGAGATCGCGCACCAGATGAAGGACATCATCCGCGAGCGCCTCGCCGCCGGCGAGAGCCCCGAGCAGGTGCGCGCCTACTTCGTGGAGAAGTACGGCACCTGGATCCTGCTGGCCCCGCCGCGCGAGGGCTTCAACCTTCTGGTGTGGGTGGTGCCCTTCGTGGGTCTGGGGCTGGGCCTCGTGCTGATCTTCGTGGTGCTCCGCCGCTGGAGCCGGCGTCCGACCGCGCCCCCGGGGGTGGACCGGATCGATCCGGCGATGCGCGCCCGGATCCGCCGCGAGATGGCGGAGGACGAGGGATGAGCGGGCTGCAGGTCACGCTGATCGTCGCGCTCGTGCTGCCCGCACTGGCCATCGTGGTGTGGCCGATGGTGCGCGGCGCGCGGGCTGAGACCCCGGCGGCGCCCGGGCGCCCGCGCGACGGCCGCCGGGTCGAGCTGGAGGAGGAGAAGACCGCCCTCTATCGCGCCCTGCGCGAGCTCGAGTTCGACCACGACGCGGGCCACCTCTCCGACGGCGACTACGAGGGCCTGCGCGCGCGCTACGAGACCCGCGCCGCCACGCTGCTCACCGAGCTGGACCGACTCGGGCCCGCCCCCGCTCCTGGTCCGGCGGCCGCCGCACCCGAGGCCGCCGCGCCGGCCGCGCTGCCGTGGACGCGGCGGCCGGCGGCGATGGCGGCGGGCGCGGTGGTGCTGGTGGCGTTCGGCATGATCATCGGCATCAACGCGAGCCGCTTCACCGAGACGGACCAGGCCATGACCCCGCCCGGCGCGCGCCTGTCCGTGCCGGGCGCCGGTGCCGGTGCCTCTCCCGTCGGTCCGCCGAACGTCCGGCTCGAGCCGGGCAAGCCCATCCCGCCCGAGATGCTGGCCGGCATGCTCCAGGCGGCCCGCCAGAGCCTGTTCGACGGCAACTACTCGCAGGCGGTCGCGGCCTACCAGGCGGTGCTCAAGCGCGATGCCCGCAACGTGGACGCGCTGACCCACATGGGCCTGATCGTGGCCATCGGCGGCCACGCCGACGTGGCGCTCGAGACCCTCGACAAGGCGCTCGCGATCGATCCCAAGTACCCGCCCGCCTACCTCTACCGCGGCCAGGTGCTCTACGAGCAGAAGCAGGACTACGCGGGCGCGGTGAAGTCCTGGCAGCAGTTCCTCGCCCTGGTGCCCAAGGGCGAGGACCACGACCGCGTCGCCCGGCTGGTGGAGACCGCGAAGAGCAGGCAGCAGGGCCGCTAGGGTCGGGCCGCGCCGGGGCTGTATGCGCGTGGTCGCTGCCACCGCATCGCCACACTGTCGACATTTCGTGCCAAATTGAACGCGCGCGGGGCGCCGACCATAATCCGCCGCCATGGTCACCGCCTCCGCCGCGCCGCCTCGCCTGGGCACGCTGCTCGTCCAGGCGGGCGTGGTGGCCGAGGACGCCGTCGCGGAGGCGCGCGGGCGGGCCGCGCGCGAGGGCCTGCGGCTCGGTGAGGCGCTGGTGGCGATGGGCGCGGCCTCCGCCGACGAGGTGCTGCGGGCGCTGGCGCTCCAGCAGGACCTGCCCTACCTCGAGCCCGACGCGTTGCCCTCCACCCCGCCGGTGCTCGAGGCGCTGCCGGCGCGCTACCTGCGTCACGCGATCGCCTGCCCCATCGCGGTGGACGACGCCGCGGTCACCATCGCGATCGCCGACCCGACCGATCCCCGGCTGCCGGACGAGCTCCGGCAGACCGTGCCGCTCGCGGTGCGTCTCTGCGTGGCGCCCGCCCCCGCGATCCTGGCGGCGCTCGAGCGCGCCCACGGGGCGGGCACCGCGCTGCAGAAGATCGTCGATGGCATGGGCGAGGACGGCGGCGGCGCCGACGAGGACGTCGAGCACCTGCGCGACCTGGCCTTCGAGGCCCCGGTGGTGCGGCTCGTCACCCTGCTGATCGACGGCGCGGTGGCCGCCGATGCCTCCGACATCCACATCGAGCCCTTCGAGGACACCCTGCGGGTGCGGTACCGCATCGACGGCCTGCTCTACGATCAGGAAGCGCCGCCGCGGCGCCTGCAGGCCGCGCTCACCTCGCGGATCAAGCTCATGGCGGAGATGAACATCGCCGAGCGTCGCCTGCCCCAGGACGGGCGCATCCGGGTGGCCGCGCACGGCCGGCGGCTCGACATCCGCGTCTCCACGGTGCCCACCATCCACGGCGAGTCGATCGTCATGCGGCTGCTCGACCGCTCGTCGGTCTTCCTGCCGTTCGATCGGCTGGGCTTCACTTCCGCGGCGGCCCAGGCGTTCGAGGCGCTGATCCGCCGGCCGCACGGCATCGTGCTGGTGACCGGGCCGACCGGCAGCGGCAAGACGACCACCCTCTACGCCGCGCTCGACAAGATCAACCGACCCGACCTGAAGATCATCACGGTGGAAGACCCGGTCGAGTACCTGCTCCCGGGCGTGAACCAGATCCCGGTGCGCCCCCGCATCGGGCTCTCCTTCGCGGCGGGGCTGCGCCACATCGTCCGGCAGGACCCGGACGTCATCATGGTCGGGGAGATCCGCGACCTCGAGACCGCCGAGATCGCCATCCAGGCCGCGCTCACCGGGCACCTGGTCCTCTCCACGCTCCACACCAGCGACGCGCCGGGCGCGGTCGCGCGGCTCCAGGATATGGGCTGCGAGCCCTACCTGGTCGCCTCGGTCCTGAGCGGCGTCCTCGCCCAGCGCCTGGTCCGGCGGGTCTGCGGGGCGTGCCGCGCGCCCGATCGTCCCGACCCGGCGCGGCTGCTGGCTCTGGGCGTGACCGACGCGGCCGGCGTGGATCTGTTCCACGGCACGGGCTGCGGCGAGTGCCGGGGCACCGGTTACCGCGGCCGGATCGGCATCTACGAGCTGTTCCGCGTGACCGAGGCGGCGCGCCGCCTGATCGCCCGAAAGGCGCCCGCCGACGCTCTCCGGCGCCACGCGGTGGCCCGGGGCATGACCTCGCTGCGGGAGGACGCCTGGGCCAGGGCGAGGGCCGGTCTCACCACGGTGGAGGAGATCCTCCGCGTCACGCAGGAGGCGGGAGCATGAGCGGCAGCGCGCAGCGGGACGCTCGATGAGCGTCTTCGCGTACCGCGCGGCGGATCGGCGCGGGCACACGGTCGACGGCGTCATGGAGGCGCCCGACGCGCGGGCGGTGGTGGAGCGCCTGCAGCGTGACGCGTACTTTCCCATCCGGGTCGGTCCGCCGGCCGGCCCTGTGACCTGGTCCGGCCGGCGCCGGCCCGCGGGCGGCCGCGGGCGGATCTCGAACCGCGACGTGGCCACGCTGACCCGGCAGCTCGCGACGCTGGTCGAGGCGGGCGTGCCCCTCGACCGCGCCCTCGCCATCCAGGCGCGGCTGGTGCCCACGGCGCGGCTGCGCGGCATCGTGGCCGACGTGCTCGAGCGCGTGCAGGGCGGCGCGCCCCTGGCCGACGCCGTCGCCGCCCATCACCCGCGGCCCTTCTCGCGCCTCTACGTCAGCATGGTGCGGGCCGGCGAGACGGGAGGCGTGCTGGACGCCACGCTGCGCCGGCTCGCCGCGCTCCTCGAGGAGACGCAGGAGATCCGCGGCGCGCTCGTCTCGGCCCTGATCTATCCGCTCCTGCTGGCCGCCGTCGGCGCGGCCGCGGTGGTGTTCCTGATGGGCTTCGTGATCCCGCGCTTCGCGGTGATCCTGGACGACCTCGGCGCGACGCTCCCGCTGCCCACCCTGCTGCTCCTGGAGGCGGCCGGTCTCATCCAGCGGGCCGGGTGGCCGCTCGCGCTGCTGACGGCCGGCCTCGCGCTGGGCTCCCGCATGATCGTCGCCACACCGCGCGGCCGGCTGACCGCCGATCGGCTCCTGCTCCGGCTGCCCCTGATCGGACCGGTGATCGTCCAGTCCGAGACCGCGCGCCTGGCCCGCATCCTCGGCACGCTGCTGCAGAGCGGCGTGGCCGTGCTCCCGGCCCTCATCGCGGTGAGGGACATGCTCGGCAACCGGGTCCTCGTGCGGGCGGTGGAGGCGCTCGTGGACGGCGTCCGTCGCGGCGCGGGCCTGGCGCAACCCATCGCGCGGAGCGGCGCGTTCCCGCCCCTGGTCGCGCACCTGGTCCGGGTCGGCGAGGAGACGGGCCGGCTCGAGGAGACGCTGCTGCGGGCGGCGGCCTCGCTCGAAGCCGACACCCGCACGCGGCTCCAGCGCCTGGTCGCCCTCGCCGAGCCCTGCATCATCCTGGTGATGGGCCTGGCGGTGGGCTTCATCGTGGTCGCCATCCTGATGGCGATCCTCACCATCACCGATCTCCCGCTGTGAGCGTGGCCCGGTCGCCGCATCGGAGGCTCCGCGACCAGCGCGGCTTCTCACTCATCGAGCTGCTGGTGGTGATCATCATCCTCGGCCTGATCGCGGGCCTCGTCGGGCCCCGGCTCTTCGGCCGCGTGGGCCAGGGCAAGCAGGCCGCGGCGCGGGCGCAGATCGAGCTGCTGGGCGCGGCGCTCGATCAGTACCGCCTCGACGTCGGCGCCTACCCGCCGAACGCAGTCGGCCTGCAGGCCCTGGTGCAGAACCCGAACGTCGCGGCCTGGAGCGGCCCGTATCTCCGGAAGCCGGCCGTGCCGGCCGATCCGTGGGGGCGCCCCTACCAGTACAAGTGCTGCCCGGGCGATCACGGCGACTACGACCTCTGGACCTTCGGGGCCGACGGCGCGCCGGGCGGCGACGGCGAGAACGCGGACGCCGCGTCCTGGGACGTGAAGTGACGACGCGCCCGGACGGCTTCTCGCTGATGGAGCTGGCGCTCGTGCTCGCGATCCTGGCCGCCGCGGCCGCGGTGGCGGCCCCCGGGATCGCCCGCACCGCGGACGGCATCCGTGCGCGGACCGAGCGCGGGGCGGTGGCCGGTGTCCTGCGCGCGGCCCGCGCGCTGGCGGTGAGCCGCCAGGAGCCGGTCGACGTGCGGCTCGACGGCGACGGCTCCGCGCTGATCGTCTCCGTCGCGGGCGGCGATCCCGCGCTGCTCGCCACGCGCGCGTTGACCCGGATCTCCGTATCGGGCACGCCGCGCGTGACGTTCTACCCGCACGGCACCTCCAGCGGCGCCCGATGGGCGGTCGCGGCACCCGGCGCCGGCGGCTCCCTGATCGTGGTCGACGCGCTGACCGGCCGCGTGGCCGTGTCGAGATCCGGCCCGTGACCCGCGCCTTCACCCTGCTGGAGGTCCTGGTCGCGATGACGATCCTGGCCCTCGCCGTCGTGGCCCTGATGCAGGCCGCCTCGCAGGCGATGCGACTGCTCCAGCAGGCCGACGACTACCAGCAGGCAACGATGCTGGCCGATCGCGTCGCCCGGGACGGCGCCCTCGGCGCGGAGAACACGCAGACCAAACAGGAGGGCCGCTTCCGCTGGGAGCGACGCGTCCGGCCGGTGCCCCTGCCCGAGGCTCTGGCCCCGAGCACCCTGCCCGCGCCACGTCTCCACGCCGTGTCGGTAGCGGTGCGCTGGGGGCGTGATCGCGCGGTCGAGATCGCGAGCCTGCACATGCTGGGAGAGCCCGCCGAATGAGGCTCCGCGGCTTCACGCTGGTCGAGATCGTCGTGGCGCTCGCCATCGGCGCCGCGGGCCTCGTGGTCACGTTCGGCGCCGTGCGCCTCGGCCTGACCGCCTGGGGGCGGACCGAGGCGCGCGCCGCCGCGATGGACCACGCGCGCGGGATCCGCCTCGTGATCGAGCGCGCGCTCGACGGGACCTTCCCCTACCGCCACGTCCCGCCCGAGCGCGGCGCGGCCCGTGTGCTGTTCGAGGGCCGGCCGGACCGCGTCACGTTCGCCACCGTCACCCCACCCTTCCCCGACGCGGCGCCGGTGGCCTTCACCGCGGTCATGGTGTCGAGCGAGCCGGCGGGTCTGGCCCTGCGCCAGCACGCGCTGCCCAGCGCGCTCGCCCTCGATCGCGTCCCGCCCGCGCTCGTGGACGCGGACATCGTCGGGGCGCGGTTTCGATACCGGGACCAGCAGGGCGCCTGGCAGGACGAATGGGACATGACGCGCGAGGACACCCTGCCCCGCGCGGTCGAGGCGACGCTCCTGGGCCGCGGCGGCGGGCCCGCGGAGCCCATCCTGACCGTCGACCTCCGCGCGGGCCGGCCATGACGGAAGCACGGCTCCGCTCCGGCCCCGCCATGACGGGAGCACACCTTCGTTCCCCTGCCACGAGGACCGGCGCCCGCGGGTTCGTGCTGCTCGCCGTGCTGCTCGCCGTGCTGCTCGCGCTGACCCTGCTCGCGGTCGTGGTGTCCGAGATGGCCCGGTCCGCGCGGCTGGCCGCCTCCATGGCGCGAACCTACCGCGACGGGGTGCTGGCGCGACATCTGGCGGAGGCGGCGGTCCAGCAGGCCCTGCGCGAGATCGCGACTCCGGCGCAGATCACGGCGCTGGACGAGAGCGGCCAGGTGGCCTTTCATCGTCTGCTGCCCGGTCAGACCCTCCCGACGCCGGTGCCGATGCTTCCCCGCACTCGTGTCCCGCTGGGCTCGGGCCACTTCTCCTATCGTCTCGACGACGAGAGCGCCCGGCTGGGCCTCAACACGGTGAATGCCCGGCGTCTGGCCCGGCTGCTCGAGGGCCTCGGGGTCGAGCCGGGCGAGCGGGACGTCATCGTCGACTCGGTGCAGGACTGGCGTGACGCCGACGAGCTGCACCGGCTGCACGGCGCGGAGAGCGACTTCTACCTGGCCCGGCCGGTGGCGCACCGGTCGCGCAACGCGCCCTTCCAGGACCCGGCCGAGCTGCTCCAGGTGCGCGGGGTGACGCCCGGCCTCTATCGCGCCACCGCCGAGCGACCCGGGCTCGGCGATCTGGTCACCGCGGCGCCCGTGAGCGCGACCAACCTCAACACCGCGCCGCGGCTCGTGCTCCACGCGCTCGGGCTGTCGGACGCCGAGATCGCGGACGTGGTGCAGACCCGCGTGCGCGCGCCCTATGGTCACGTGCCGGGCCGCTTCGCGGGCCGCGGCCTCGCGGTGGGCAGCGCGGTCTTCCGCGTGGAGGCCGAGGGGCGCGCCGCGGGCGTGCGGAGCCGCGTGGTGGCGGTGGTCCGGCGCGGCCGCCCCGGCGCCCCGCTCGAGCCCACCATCGTGGCCTGGCATCCGGAGCCCGCGCCGTGAGACCCCGGATCGCGGCCTATCTGGAAGGGAGCCGCATCACCGCGGTGGCGGTCACCGCCCGCGGGCCCGCGAGCCGGGTGACCATCGAGGCGGCTCCGGATCCCGCCGCCGCGCTCGCCGCGGCATTCTCGTCCCGTGGGCTCTCCGGCGTTCGGCTGCGCCTCGGGCTGGATCGCCGCCTCGCGATCGTGAAGCCGCTCGAGCTGCCCCGCGCCGAGCGCGGCGACCTGGCGCGCATGATCGCGTTCGACCTCGGGCGGCACGTTCCATTCCCGCCCGAGGCGACTCGCTTCGCGTGGGCCGCGCTGCCCGGCGCGCCCGGCGGCTCGCGCCGCGTCCTGATCGTCGCGACCGAGGCGGAAACGGTGGAGCGGGCGCTCGGCCTGGCCCGCGCGGCCGGGCGGCGGCCCGCCGCGCTCACCGTCGCGTGTCACGCGCTGCCCGCGCTGCTGCCGCGCCGCATGCCCCGCCGCCGCACGGTCTGGGCCCACCGGCACGGCGGCGTCGTGGACCTGCTGTGCCTCGAGGGCCGCGCCGTGCTCACGAGCCGCCAGATGCCGGCGGCAGGCCCCGAGGACCTGGCCCGAGAGATCCGGCGCACGCTGACCGTCGTGCGGTGGAGCGCGCCCGACGCGGTGTGGCTCTCGGACGGCGCGAGTCCGGAGTCGGCCGAATGGCGCGAGCGCCTGACCACCGCGCTCGGCGTCTCCACCGTCACCCCGCCGCTCCGCGAGTGCGTGGCGCGGCGGGCCGCGGCGCGGCCGGAGGAGGACGGGACAGGCCTCCTCGCTCTGGCCCTCGTCGCGGAGCGGCGTCGCCCGCCGCTCGACCTGCTGCCGCCCACGGCGCGGCCGTGGGAGCCCTCGCGCGAGCAGATGGTGACGGCGGCGTTGCTGGCGCTCGTGGGAGCGGCCGGGATCGGCTGGGGCCTCGGGCGCACGGTAGCCATCGAGCGCTATCTCGCGCGCGTGAACGCGGAGGTCCGCCGCCTCGAGCCCGCCGCGAGGGAAAGCGCCGCGCTCGCCTCGCTTCTGGCCGACCGGCGGCGCCTGGCGGACGCCCTGGCCTCGATCGAGCGGACGCGGGTTCCGGTGCTGCCGGTTTTGCGCGAGCTGACCGAGACGCTCCCCGCGGACGCGTGGCTGCAGTCGCTCTCCATGGACCGCCACGGCGTGGAGCTGGCCGGCCAGGCCGCTGCCGCTGCCGGGCTGGTGCCGCTGCTCGAGGCCTCGCGCCGGCTCGAAGGCGCCGAGCTGACGTCGCCGGTCACGAAGTCCCTCGGCAAGGAGCATTTCCGTATCCGCGCCGGCTGGGAGCGGTAGCGTGCCCGCGCTGTCGCCGCGCGAGCGGACGATCGTGGGGGCGGGCGCGCTGCTCGCCTGCGCGATCGGCGGCCACGTCCTGGTCGCCGAGCCCCTCCTGGCGCGCGCGCGCAACGCCGACGCGCTGGTGCCCGCGCGCGAGGCGGTGCTCGAGCGTCATCGGCTCCTGGTCGCGGAGCGGCCGCGCCTCGCCGCGGAGGCGGCCGCGCTGGGCGCACGGCTCGAGGCCGGGTCCGCCCGCCTGCTCCGGGGGCCCACGGCGCCGCTGGCCGCGGCCGAGCTGCAGAGGCTCGTCAAGGAGCGGCTGCCCGCGGGTCGCGTCGAGGTCCGGAGCGAGCGGGTGCTGCCGGCCCGGGCGCAGCACGGCCTGCAGGAGATCGGCCTCGAGCTCACGCTGGCGGGCACGCTCCGCGACACCGTGACGGGGCTGGCCGGGCTCGAGCAGCACGACCGCCTGCTGGTCCTGCAGGCGGTGCGGATCCAGACCATCGCGGCCACGCAGCCGCGCGAGGTCTCGACCACGGTGACGGTCGCCGGCTACCTGCTCTCCGCGACGGGTGGATAGATGGCGTCACGGATCGGAGTCCTCCAGCTCCTGCTGGGCGTGGTCGGCGGCGTGCTCGCGATCGGCGCCGGCCGGGAGCTGACGGCGACGCGCCCGCTTCCGCCGCCTGCGCCGCGCTCCGCCCGGCCTCCGGCCGCCGTCGCACCGCCGGCGGAGCCGCGCGACGCCGGCGGCCACGACCTGATCGCGGAAAAGAATCTCTTCAGCCCCCATCGGACGGAGGCGCCGGCGGCGCCCGCGGTCGCCTCGGGGCCGAAGCCCACGCTCCACGGCGTGGTGATAGACGGGGCGACGCGCCGCGCATACCTCGAGGATCCGATCCAGAAGCGGGCCTTCGCCTACGCGATCGGCGATCCGGTCGGGGACGGCCGTGTGCAGTCCATCACCGACGACCGTGTGCTGATCGGCCGGGCCGGCGGGACCGTCGAGGTGTTGCTGCGCGATCCCGCGAAGCCGCGGCCACCGGCGCCGCCGGCGCCCGGGAGCGCGACCGCCCGGCCGGCGGCAGGATCCGCGGCCAGCGCTCCCGCCCAAACCGCGCCGCCGACGGCGGGAGCGCTCGCGCCAGACGCGCAGGCCGCGGCGGGAGCCGCGACCGCGCGAGCCGATCGCTGATGCGGGCGGGGCGCTGGCTGCTGGCCGCGGTCTGCCTCTCCGGCTGCGCGACCGCCGGGCCGGCGGCCACGCCACCCATGACGGCCGAGTCCGGCACGGTCACCCCCGCCACGCCGGAGGGCGGCCCGGCAGACGCGGGCGCGCCACGCACCGAGATCACCGCCCGGCCCACGCCAGAGGCGCCGCCGGCACCACCGCCGGCGGCGTCCGTTGTGCCACCCGGGCCGGTGGGGGACTCTCCGGGAGCCGGCTCCGCGGCGACGCGGTCGCGTGCTTCGATCGGAGCCCCGCTGCCACCGCCCGCCTCCGAGGCACGGGTTCGGCCGGCGCCCCCAGAGGCATCCGCGACGCCGGCGCGGCCGACGTCTCCGGCCACGGCCGCGCGGCCCGCCTCGCCCGCGCGGCCGGTCGTGCTCAACTTCGACAACGCCGACGTCGAGCTGGTGGTCCAGGCCGCCGCCGAGATCGTGGGCTTCAACTACGTGCTGGCTCCCGGCGTGCGCGGGCGGAAGGTCACGGTCCAGACCGTGGGTCGGATCGCGAGCGACGACGTGCTGGCGGTGCTGCTCACGATCCTCGAGGTCAACGGGCTGGCCGCGGTGCGCTCCGGGGACCTCTACCGGATCATCCCGCGCGAGCAGGCGTCGCAGGCACCCGTGAGGACCGTGGTCGGGCGCGCGGTGAACCCGGAGCTGCCCGCCGACGAGGTGATCACGCAGATCGTGGCGCTGCGCGTCCTGGGCGCCCCCGACGCGGTCGGCCTGCTGCGGCCGTTCGTCTCGAGCGCGGGCGCCCTCGCCGCGCATCGCGAGAGCAACCGGCTCCTGGTCACCGACACCGCGGCCAACGTGCGCCGTCTCCTCGAGGTGCTGGACCTGGTGGACGTCGAGGTCCCGCTCAGCGAGCTGCAGATCTTCACGCTGAAGCACGCCGACGCCCAGGAGCTGGCGTCGCTCCTGGGCCAGATCTTCGCGAGCGGCCCTTCGGGCGCCGGTCCGGCCATCCCCGGCACCGCCGGTGTCGCGTCGCCGCCGGGACCGCCGGCCCCACCACCGGGCGCCGCCCCGCCCGCCGCGGGGGCCGGATCGGAGCGTCCGCTCATCGTGCCGGAGCGCCGCTCCAACTCGCTGGTGGTCCGCGCGCGCACGCACGAGGTGGAGACCATCCGGCGGCTGATCGAGACGCTCGACGTCGATCTCTACAGCGGCCGGCGCGTCTTCATGTACTTCGCGGAGAACACCAGGGCCCGCGACCTCGTGACCACGCTGGACGCCATCTACGGGCGCGGCGACCGCGGGCCCGCCATCACCGGCACCCAGCACGTCGCACCTGGCGCCACCGGCCTCGTCGGCCCTGGCGGCGCCCTTCCGGCGCGGCAGCCGCCGTCGCTGCCCTCGCCGCCGGGCGTGGCGCCCTCCGCGGTGGCGCGGCCGGCGGGCGGGCCGGCCGCGTTTCCGGGCCTCGCCGGAGACGGGGCGCGGGCGGGCGCGGACATCCGGTTCGTGGCCGACGAGGTCACCAACGCGATCGTCGTGACCACCCATCCCCGGCTCTGGAAGGAGATCCAGGAGACGGCGCGCCGACTCGACAAGATGCCGCGGCAGGTGCTGATCGAGGTGCTGGCCGCGGAGGTGACCCTGAGCGACGACACCCGGCTCGGGCTGGAGTGGGCCATCCGGTCGGGACGATTCGACGCGAGCGCCTCGCCCTCCGGCGCCCTGCCCGGCCGCCCGCCCCGGTCGCTGATCCCGCGGGGCGGCACGGTACCGCTCGGCTTCAACGTGTTCACGTTCGCGGCCGACCGGCTCCTCGCGGCGCTCAACGCCCTCGCGAGCGACAACCGCGTGAACGTCCTGTCGAATCCCTCGATCATGACCGCGGAGAACCGCAAGGCGGTCATCAACGTGTCCACCTCGGTGCCGATCGTCACGTCGCAGCAGGTGCCGGTGGCGACCGGCGGCATCACCGGCAACGCCATCACCCAGACGGTGGAGTACCGGGACGCGGGCATCATCCTGACCGTGACCCCGCGCATCGGGGAGCAGGGCACGGTGGCGCTCGACGTCAGGCAGGAGGTCAACGAGGTGGGCGAGAACGAGCCGCCGCCGATCAACTCGCCGCGCTTCACCAAGCGCGAGGCGGAGACCTCGGTGGTGTTGCTGGACAACCAGACGCTGGTGCTCGGCGGTCTCATCCAGAGCAAGCGCACGGAGATCCGCACCGGCATCCCCCTGCTGAGCCGCATCCCGATCCTCGGCTACCTGTTCGGCTCGGTCGAGCACCGCGTGGAGAAGACCGAGCTGCTGCTGCTGATCACCCCGCGCACGGTGGGCACCGCGGTGGACGCCGCCCGGGTCACCGAGCGGATGCGCGGCCTCACCCGGGGGCTCGAGCCGTCGATCCGGCAGGGGCCGCCCCCGGTCGCCCCCTCGCCGACGGTGCCGGCGCCGCCGGCACCGGGTTCCCCCTGACCCGCCGGACGGGTTCCTCCGCCACTGCATCGCGAGGGCGGCCGATGGCGTCGGTTGCGGGCGGTTGTTATCCTGTGAACCGCGATGACGGCCCCGGCCGACGTGGTCACGCGGATCGAAGCCCTGCGGGAGCAGATCCACCGCCACAACTACCTCTACTACACCGAGAACCGGCCCGAGATCAGCGACGCCGAGTACGACCGGCTCTGGCGCGAGCTGGCCGAGCTGGAGACCGCGTATCCCGAGCTGGTCACGCCGGAAAGCCCCACCCAGCGGCCGGGGGGCCGGCCCGGCGAGCTGTTCGCGCCGGTCGAGCACCTGGTCGCGATGCTCTCCCTCGACAACGCGACCTCCCCGGAGGACCTGGTCGAGTTCGAGGCGCGGCTCAAGCGGGCGCTGCCCGGCATCGTCCCGACCTACGTGTGCGAGCCCAAGATCGACGGGCTCGGGGTGGCGCTGCTCTACGAGCGGGGCCGGTTCGTGCGGGGTGCGACCCGGGGCGACGGGCGCGTCGGCGAGGACATCACCCAGAACCTGCGCACGATCAAGTCGATCCCGGCCCGGCTCTCCGGCCCGCTCGAGCACGCGACGCGTCTCGAGGTGCGCGGCGAGGTCTACATGCCGCGGGAGGCGTTCGCCCGGCTCAACGCGGGCCTCGAGGAGGCCGGGCAGCCCGTCTTCGCCAACCCGCGCAACGCGGCGGCGGGGGCGGTCCGGCAGAAGGATCCCGCGATCACCGCGGCCCGGCCGCTCGAGATCTTCCTCTACCACGTGAGCGTGCTGGAGCCCCCCGGCTTCCACTCGCAGTGGGAGCGGCTCGAGGCGCTGCGGGCGAGCGGCTTCCGGGTGAACCCGCGCTCCGAGCGCGTGCCGGACCTCGGCGGGGTCCTGGCCTACTGCCGGCGGATGGAGGCCGAGCGCGACCGCCTCGACTACGACGCCGACGGCGTGGTGGTGAAGGTGGACGATCTGGAGCAGCAGCGCCGCCTGGGCGCCACCGCGCACCATCCGCGCTGGGCCATCGCCTACAAGTTCGCGGCGCGCCAGGCCACCACCCGCGTGGTGTCGATCACGATCAACGTGGGCAAGTCGGGCGCGCTCACCCCGACCGCGCAGCTCGAGCCGGTGGAGCTGGCCGGCGTCACCGTCGCCAACGTGAGCCTGCACAACGAGGACGAGGTGCGCCGCAAGGACGTGCGGGTGGGCGACACCGTGCTGATCGAGCGCGCCGGCGACGTGATCCCGTACCTGGTGCAGGTCGTCACCTCGAAGCGCCCGGATCCGCCGCCCCCGCCGTTTCAGATGCCGACCCACTGCCCGGCCTGCGGCGGGGCCGCGCTGCGGGTCGAGGGCGAGGCGGTCTGGCGCTGCACGAACACCGCGTGCCCCGCCCAGCTCAAGGAGCGACTGATCCACTGGGGCTCCCGCCGTGCGATGGACATCGAGGGGCTGGGCGAGGTCATCGTGGGCCAGCTGGTGGACCGCGGGCTCGTGAAGGACTTCGCGGATCTCTACGGCCTGTCGGTGGAGACGCTGGCCGAGCTCGACCGCATGGGCAAGAAGTCGGCCCAGAACCTCCACCGCGGGCTCGAGGCCTCCAAGAAGCGCGGGCTCTCGCGGCTGCTCAACGCCCTCGGCATCCGCATGGTCGGCGAGCGGGCGGCGCAGCTGCTCGCCGCGCGCTTCGGCTCCATGGAGCGGCTGATGGCCGCCACCGAGGCCGACATCAGCCAGATCTACGGCCTGGGCCCCCACATCGCCCGGGCGGTGACCGCGTTCTTCGCGGAGCCGCGCAACCGGGCCACGATCGATCGCCTCGCCGCCGCCGGGATCTCCATGGTGGAGGAGGGCCACACCGAGGGCCCGAAGCCGCTCGAGGGCAAGACGCTGGTGCTGACCGGCGGGCTCTCCACCCTGAGCCGCGATCAGGCCAAGGACCTGATCCTCCGGCTGGGCGGCCGCGTCACCGGCTCGGTGTCGAAGAAGACCGACTACGTGATCGTGGGCGAGGACGCGGGCTCGAAGGCGGAGGACGCCAGGCGCCTCGGGGTCCCCATTCTCGACGAGGCCGCCTTCCTCGCGCTGGTGGGACGCGCATGAAGCGGCTCGCCGCGGTCGCCCTCGCGATGGGCCTGCTGGCCCCTGTCGCCGCCGCCCAGACCCGCCTGCCCCTCACCCGCGAGCAGGCGCTCAGCCGGATGACGAGCGCGGACGTCGAGCAGCGCCGCCAGGGCGCGGCCTGGCTCGGGGAGCTGGGCCTGCCCGACGACGCCCCGCTGCTGATCGCGGCGCTCAACGATGCCGACGAGGCGGTGCGGGTGCTGGCCGAGAACTCGGTCTGGCAGGTGTGGACACGCTCCGGCGATCCCGAGATCGACGGGCTGATGCAGGCGGGGATCGAGCAGATGCACCGCGGCGACGGGCCGGCCGCGGTGGAGACCTTCACCCGCATCATCGAGCGCAAGCCGGACTTCGCGGAAGCCTGGAACAAGCGGGCCACCGTCTATTTCCTGATGGGAGAGGACGAGAAGTCGCTCCGGGACTGCGACGAGGTCATGAAGCGCAACCCGTCCCACTTCGGGGCCCTCGCCGGCTACGGGCAGATCTACCTGCGGATGGGCCAGCCGGAGCGCGCCCTCACCTACTTCCGGCGGGCGCTCCGCATCAATCCAAACCTGCGCGGCGTCCGGCAGGTCATCCCCGAGATCGAGCAGTTGCTCACCGAGCGGCGAAAGGGCACTATCTGACCCGGTCCAGCCGCCAACTCCACAGGGAGGACACCGTGCCGCTCACCACGCAAGAGATCGAAGCGCTCAAGAAGATCACCAGTCCCAGCGTCGCCAACGCCATCGAGACCTTCAAGGTGCGGCCCCGCGAGCAGGGCAACGTCTCCTCGGCCATCCGCGCCCTCTTCCCCGAGATGGGCCCCATGGTCGGCTACGCGGTCCCCTGCCTGATCCGGGCCGAGGCGGGTCCCATCGAGGGCCACCGCGCGAGCACCTACGGCTGGTGGGACTACGTGCTGTCGATTCCGGCCCCGCGGGTGATCGTGGTGCACGACCTCGACGATCCGCGCGGCCAGGGGGCCCAGTGGGGCGAGGTGCAGGCGAACATCCACCGGGCCCTCGGGTGCGTGGGCGTGGTCACCGACGGCTCGGTGCGCGACCTCGACGAGGTGCGCGCGCTCGGCTTCCAGTTCTGCGCCGCTCACGTGTCCGTCTCGCACGCCAACGTCCACATGGTGGACTTCGGCATCCCGGTGAAGGTGGGCGGGGTCTGGATCAAGCCCGGCGACCTGATCCACGGGGACCAGCACGGGGTGTGCACCATCCCGCACGAGATCGCGGCCCGGATCCCGGAGGCCATCGCGAAGGTGGAGGCCGACGAGCGGGAGATCATCAAGGTCTGCCAGAGCCCGGGCTTCACCGTCGACAAGCTGAAGGAGCTGTACAGGCGCATCCGGCCCGGGACCTACTGAGCCCCGGCCGCGGGCGGAGCGGTTGAGCGGGGCGTCCCCGCGTGCGTACAATGCGCCGGGACGCCCCCATGATCGAGATCCGACTGCCCCGGGTGGCCGACTCCGTCGGCTGCACCACCCTCGCCGCCACCGTCATCGGAGAGGAGCGCGCCCCCGCGTTCATCCGGTCGCACATGGAGCGGCACCATCTGATCGTGGCCGAATCCGCGGGCGAGGTGGTGGGGTTCGTGGCCTACCGCCTCGACTGGTTCCAGTGCACGTTCGTCAGCCTGGTGGTGGTGCGCGAGGACTTCCGCCGCAAGGGCATCGCGCGGGAGTTCTTCAGGTCGGTGGAAGCGGTCTCGCCCACTCCCCGTCTCTTCTCCTCCACCGAGGAGACGAACGTGCCGTCGATCCGCATGCACACCGCGCTCGGCTTCGCCCCGAGCGGGCACATCGACAACCTGCCCCAGGGCGTGCGCGAGCTCCTCTTCTACAAGCGCATCCCACCCCGCGGCGTCTAGCCCGGGGTCAGGTCTTACATTCCGACATTTTCTCGAGGGAGGCGGTCATGTCCGAGAAGACGACGCTCTTGAGCGAGGCCGAAACCGAGCTGCAGACGTTCAAGCGATCCTTCGCGGGCCTCGACGAGGCGCGCATGCGCGAGGTGTGGCTCGGCACGTGGAGCGTACGCGACATCGTCGCGCACATCTCGGGCTGGCATCGCGAGATGATCCCGGCGCTCGAGCGCCTGGCCCGGGGGGAGCGGCCGATCCCGGCGGGCGTGTCCTACGACGACGTCGACGCGTGGAACGCGAAGTTCGCGGCGGCCAGGAAGGGCGCGGCCACCGCGGACATCCTGAAGGAGCTCGACGCCTCCCACGCCGCCTTCATGCAGGCCGCGGCCGGGGTGCCGGAGGACCGCTACGTGCCGGGCAAGACCGCGCACAAGATCGTCGATCTCAACAGCCGGCACCATTATCACGAGCACCGGGAGCAGATCGAGGCGTGGCGCAAGCGCGCCGGCGTCTAGATCCGTAGGGCGACCGGCGGCGCGGGGCGCGGCATGGGGCGCATCCGAGAGCTGGCCGAGCAGTCCTGGGCGGGCCTGATCGAGCCGTACGCGCTGTGGACGCCGACCGGCGCCATCGAGGAGATCGCCGACGGCGTCTTCTTCCTGCATGCCTTCGCCAACGTGACGGTGGTGCGGACGGGCGACGGCCTGCTCCTGATCGACAGCGCGAGCGAGGTCGCCCGCGACAGGACCTTCGCGGCGGTGCGCGCGGTGGACCCCGCCCCGGTGCGGGACGCGATCTACACGCACGGCCACGTCGATCACGCCTTCGGCCTGCCTCCGTTCCGGGCGGAGGCGCACGAGAAGGGATGGCCCCCGCCCCGGGTGGTGGCGCACGCCAACGTCGTTCCGCGCTTCGACCGCTATCGCGCCACCGCCGGATACAACCGGCTCGCCAACGCGCGCCAGTTCTCCCGGCCGCCTGCGTGGCCCGGCGAGTACGTCTACCCGGACACCACCTACGAGCGGCGGCTCCGGGTCGAGGCGGGCGGCTGCGCGCTCGAGCTCGAGCACGCCCGCGGGGAGACCGACGACCACACCTGGATCTGGTGGCCGGAGGGCCGCGTGCTCTGGACCGGCGACCTCTTCCTGTGGGTGGCCCCCAACGCGGGCAATCCCCAGAAGGCGCAGCGCTACGCGGCCGAATGGGCGGTGGCGCTCCGGGCCATGGCCGCGCGCGACGCCGCCCTGCTGATCCCCGGGCACGGGATGCCGATCCTCGGCGCCGACCGGGTGCGGCAGGCCCTGACCGAGACCGCGGAGTGGCTGGAGGCCCTCGTCGAGCAGACGCTCGCGCTGATGAACGCGGGCGCCCCGCTCGAGCGGATCCTGCGCGAGGTGCATCCGCCGGCCCGCCTGGCCGACCGCCCCTATCTCCAGCCGGCATACGACGAGCCGCAGTACGTGGTGCGCAACCTGTGGCGGCTGTACGGCGGCTGGTACGACGGCGCGCCCGCGCACCTGCAGCCGGCGCCCGCCGCGGAGCTGGGCGCGGAGGTGGCGACGCTCGCGGGCGGCGTGGCGATGCTCGTGGCCCGGGCGCGGCGTCTGGCCGATGAAGGCCGCCTCGCGCTCGCGAGCCATCTGATCGACTGGGCGGTGGCGACGGCGCCGGACGACCGCGCCGCCCACGCCGCCCGAGCCGAGATCTACGGGCGCCGGGCCGCGCGGGCACGCGCCCTCATGACCCGCGGCATCTTCACCGCCGCCGCGCGCGAGTCGGCGGAGCGGGCCGGCCCCGGGGCCGCGTCGGGCGCCGGCGGCGCGGGCTGAGACCGTGGCGGCCACCTATCGTCTGTCCCCGAGCCGGCGTGCGGTCAACCGGCTGGTGCGCCTCCTGCTGCGCCTGGGTCTCATGCCCGAGCCGACCTACCTGCTCACCGTGCGCGGCCGCCGCACCGGCCGGGTGCTGTCCACGCCGGTGACGCTGGTCGAGGAGAGCGGGGAGCGCTGGCTGGTGGCGCCCTACGGCGAGGTGGCGTGGGTGCGGAGCGCGCGAGCGGCGGGCCAGGTCATGCTGAGCCGCGGCGGGAAGGAAGAGCGCGTGGCGATCCGGGAGCTGGCGCCGGCCGCCGCCGCGCCCGTGCTCCGGCTCTACCTCGCGCGCGTGCCCATCACCCGCCCGTACTTCGATGTCGCGCCGGGCTCGCCGCTGGCCGCCTTCGAGGCGGAGGCGCTGCGCCATCCCGTCTTCCGGCTCGAACGCGCGGCCGGCGGCACTCGAAATGTCGGAATGTAAGACCTGACCCCGTCAGACGACCTCGTCGGTGCGGGAGAGGACCTCGCCGAAACGGGAGAGGACCGGCGGCGGCAGCGTCTTGTAGACCTCGGCGATGCGCAGGTTGATCTCGCGGTTCGCCAGGGCGAAGAGGCTCCGGCCGGCGGCGTCGCCCTCCACCAGGAACGGGCCCAGGCGGTCCACCTCCAGCACCCAGAGCGCCTGCGCGATGCCGAGCTCGCGCAGCCAGTGGACCTCGCGCACGCGCCGGATGCCGCGCCCGTAGGCCGCGCCCATGCCGTAGCCCACCGTGGTCAGGTAGACCGCGCCGTGGGGCACGAACCACTCGCGGTAGGCCAGCTCGGTGAGCCCGGCCTTGCCCACGATCACACGCGCGCCGGAGCGCTCGAACCACGGCCCCATGGACTTGCCGAAGCGGAAGCTGGCGGTGGCGGTCACCGCCTCCACCACGTGGGTGCCGTCGGGCCGGGTGGCCGCCGCGGGCGAGCAGTGGAAGTTGACGTTGGTCAGCGCGCGCACCGAGGGCGGGAACGGCAGCGCCTTGTCCACCACCTGGCGGTAGACGCCCTCGCGCGCGGTATAGAGCGCGCCGCTCAGATACACCACGTCGCCCAGCTTGAGCGAGCGGATCGCCTCGTCCGACACCGGCGTGGTGAGGTGCACCTCGTCCATCGCCACGTCGTCGAGGCGCTCGATCGCCGCGCCCATCACTCGATGCCCTCGCGCCGGTAGTAGTCGGTGAACCAGGCCGGATCGCTCCGGAACTCCACGCGCCCGTCGGGATGGATGCGCGCGGTGGCCCGGCGCGACGACAGGCAGAACTGGTGGATGCCCACCGGCATGCCGCCGGTGTGGGTGTAGGCCAGCTCCACGTGGGTGGCGACGACCATCGAGGTGCCCGCGAAGCCCATGGCCCCGATGCCGATGTAATTGCCGAGCGCGGTCAGCTCGGCCTCGAGCGCGGCCGCGGCCGGGTCGGGGTTGCGACTGCCGACGGTGCGCAGGCACGCGGCTTCCTTGCCGAGCCGCACGCAGGTGTCCTTGGCCCCGCCGATCCCGACGCCCACGATGGCGGGCTGGCAGGCCAGCCCGCGCTTGCCCGACTCGATCAGGGTATCGACGAAGAAGCGCTTGATGCCGGCCACGCCGTCGCCGGGGAACAGCATGCGGAAGTCGCTGCCGAAGAGGCCGCCCTTGTGGACGGTGGTGACGTCGATCCAGCCCGCACCCGGCTCCACCGAGTAGGTCACCTCGGGGGCGTGGATGCCCACGTTGTCGTTGCGGTCGGCGCGGGTCAGCGGGTGCACCCGGTTGGGCCGCAGCGGGATCGCCTGGGTGGCGTCCGCGGTCGCCCGGCGCAGCGCGCGCTCCAGCGCGACCAGCCCGCCCTCGACCACCGCCTCGTTGCCGAGCTTCACGTAGTAGCGCGGCAGCCCGGTGTCCGCGCACATCGGCCGCCGGTCCGCGGAGGCGATGTCCCAGTTCTCCAGCATCTGCTCCAGCACGAACCGCGCGAGCCGGTTGCCCTCGCGCTCCTTCGCCAGCCGCACGCCCTCCCGGTAGTCCGCCGGGATGTCGATGGCGGCCCGCGCCATCAGCTCGCGCGCCGTATCCTCGACCAGCTTCGCCGGAATCGCCCCCACCTACCCCTCCCCCACCTCGACGACGAACGGGGGGCCCGACGCCGGTCGCCTCGCAGGCCTCCGCCCGATCAGCACGCCCGGCCCCGCGCCCCGCCCCTCACGCCCACGCCTGCACTCTACGCCCGAGCATCGGTGGAAGCTGCCGACACGGCAGGAGCACAGCAGCCGCATCCCTCGAGGCAGTCGGAGGCGGGGAGGGCGGGGGCGGCGGGCCCGGTGAGTGGGGTACCGAACAAGGGCGCGCCACCCGCCGCCCCCGCCCTCCCCGCCTCCTATCGCTCTACCGCTTCCCCTGCCGTTCGTCGCGCCGCAGCTTGTACTCCACCGAATCGACCAGCGCCTGCCACGACGCCTCGATGATGTTGTCGGCCACGCCCACCGTGCCCCACGTCTCGTTGCCGTCCCCCGACGTGATCAGCACGCGCGTCTTGGCCGCAGTCGCCTTCGCCTCGTCCAGGATGCGGACCTTGTAGTCGAGCAGCGACATCTCGCGCAGGTTCGGATAGAAGTCCTCGAGCGCCTTCCGCAGGGCGTGGTCCAGCGCGTTCACCGGCCCGTTCCCGGACGCCGCGGTGTGCTCCTCGATGCCCTTGACCTTCAAGCGGACGGTGGCCTCCGCCACCGGCTCGCCGTCGCCCGCGTTCTCCTCGACGATGACCCGATAGCCCTGCAGCTCGAAGTAGGGCCGGTGGTTGCCGAGGGCGCGCTCCATCAGGAGCTCGAACGAGGCCTCCGCGCCCTCGAACAGGAAGCCCTCGTCCTCCAGGCGCTTGAGCATCTCGAGGATGCGGCGGGCGTCCGGGGTGTTCCTGTCCAGGTCGATGCCGTACTCCCGCGCCTTCCAGAGCACGTTGGACTGCCCGGCCAGCTCCGACACCAGCACGCGCCGCTGGTTGCCCACCGCGTCCGGATCCACGTGCTCGTAGGTCTCGGGGTGCTTCAGCACCGCGGAGACGTGGATGCCGCCCTTGTGGGCGAACGCGGAGTCGCCCACGTAGGGCTGGGCCGCCCACGGCTTGCGATTGGCCAGCTCCGAGACGAGGCGGGAGACGTCGCGCAGCTCGCGCAGGTTCGCGCGCGGGATGCAGGCGAGGCCCATCTTCAGCATCAGGTTCGGGATGATCGAGACCAGGTTGGCGTTGCCGCAGCGCTCGCCGTAGCCGTTGATCGTGCCCTGCACGTGCCCGATCCCCTCGCCCACCGCGGCCAGCGAGCTGGCCACCGCGCACTCGGTGTCGTTGTGCACGTGGATGCCGAGCGGCGTCTCCGGCCGGAGCGCCCGCCTCACCTCCCGGATGATCGCCACCACCTCGTGCGGGAGGCTGCCCCCGTTGGTGTCGCAGAGCACCACGCAGTGCGCCCCCGCGGCCTCCGCGGCCAGCACCGTCCGCAGCGCGTACTCGGGGTTGCGCTTGTAGCCGTCGAAGAAGTGCTCGGCGTCGTAGATCACCTCCTCGAAGTGCTTGAGGAGGTAGCCGACCGAATCGCCGATCATGGCCAGGTTCTCCTCCAGCGTGGTGCCGAGCGCGGAGGTGACGTGGAAGTCCCAGGCCTTGCCGAAGATGGTGACCACCGGCGGACCCGCCTCCACCAGCGCCTGGATGTTGCCGTCCTCCTGGGGCCGTACCCCGGGCCGCCGGGTGGCCCCGAAGGCGGCGATCTTGGCGGTCTTGAACACCGCGTCCTGCACGCGCTTGAAGAAGCGCAGGTCCTTTGGATTGGACCCGGGCCAGCCGCCCTCGATGTAGTGCACGCCGAGCGCGTCCAGGCGCTGGGCGATCCGCACCTTGTCCTCCATCGAGAAGGCGACTCCCTCGCCCTGCGTGCCGTCCCGGAGCGTGGTGTCGTAGATCTTGATCAGGCGCGATTCCGGCATGGAGGGTCAATCATCCCGCCCCGTCCCGGCGGGTGTCAAGATATGCTCGGCGGGTGATCCCGGCCCTGATGGCGGCGGTGGTGCTCGTGGCAGGCCTCGTGAAGGGCGCCATCGGGTTCGGCTTCCCGTCCCTGGCCACCCCGCTCCTGAGCCTGGCGGTGAGCGTGAAGATCGCGGTGGTGGTGCTGATCCTGCCCAACATCGTGATGGACGGCATCCAGTTCGCGCGCCGCGGCACGCCGCTCGCCACCGTGCGCCGCTTCTGGCCCCTGCTCGTGTCCGGCGGGGTGGGCATGGTGGTCGGGACCCGCGTGCTGACCCTGCTCTCCCCCGCCGCGGCGGGCCTCGTCCTGGGCGTGTTCGTCCTGCTCTTCGTGGGGCTGAACGTGGCCGGCCTCGCCCCCGAGATCCCGGTCGCCTGGGAGCCGTGGCTGTCACCCACCGCCGGCTTCGTGGCCGGCGTGATCGGCGGGGTGACCAACTCCCCCGGCACCGCGCTCGTGCTCTACTTCCACGGCATCGGCCTCGCCAAGCACGAGTTCATCGGATCGGTGGCCTTCACGTTCTTCTTCTACAAGCTGGTCCAGCTGGGCGCGGTGGCGTGGTACGGGCTCCTGCCCTGGCCGTTGCTGGCGCTCTCGGTGGGGCTCACCGCGGTGGCGCTGGGCGGGTTCGCGGTCGGCCTGCGCGTGCAGGACCGGCTGGATCAGCGGGCCTTCAACCGCGCGGTGCTCGTCTTCCTGGCCGCCCTCGGGGCGTGGCTCTTGATCCGCAACGTCGGCTGATCCCGGAGCCGGTCAGGCCGGCCACCCTCGGCTGATCCGGGAGTCGGTCAGGCCGGCCGCATCGTGTAGGTCCAGCACTCCCCCTCGAGCAGGGTCACGCCGTCCTGGTTGGTGATGGTGGCGCGCAGCTGGCACACCGGCTTGTCGGGCTTGAGCGAGAGCACCTCGACCTCCGCGGTGAGCGTGTCGCCCAGGTACGTCGGCGCGAGGTACTTGAGCGACTGGCTCATGAACACCGTCCCCGCCCCGGGCAGGTCCATCGCGACCAGCGCGTTCAGCATGCCGGCCGCGATGCCGCCCTGGGCCACCAGGCGGCCGAAGCGGGTGCGGGCCGCGAAGTCGGCGTCGAAGTGCAGCGGGTTGCGATCCCCCGTGATCTGCGCGTAGAGCTCGACCTCGCGCGCGGTGACGGTCTGGGTGCGGCGCGCCTTCTGGCCGACCTCGAGCCCGAGCGGCCCCATGGATTCCGCCGGGGCTCAGACCACGCCGGCGGCGCGCAGCTTCTCCACGCGCGCGCGCGGCATGCGCAGGATCCTGGTGAGCACCTCGTCGGTGTGCTGGCCCAGGAGCGGGGGCGCCGCCTGCGCCGCACCGGGCGTGTCGTGCAGCCGCACCGGCACGCCCATCACGGTGATCGAGCCCGCCTTGGGATGCGGCAGCGACACCAGCATCCCGCGGGCCCGGAGGTGCGCGCTCTCGCACACCTCGGCCACGCTCTTGATGCGCCCCGCGGGCACGCCCGCCTTGTCGAGGCGGGCGAGCCACTCGTCGGCGGGGCGGGCGCCCAGGATCTCGTTGAGGAGCGGCACCAGCACCTTGCGATTCGCCACCCGGTTGGCCTCGGTGTCGAAGCGCGGGTCCTTGATGAGGTCCGGCCGGTCGAGCGCCTTGCAGGTACGCTCCCAGAGCGAGTTGTTGGCCACGCCGAGCGTGATGTAGACGTCCTGCGCCTTGAACACCTCGTAGGGGACGATCGAGGGATGCTCGTTGCCCCGCCGCGTGGGCCGGCCGCCCGCGTTCCAGTAGAGGCCCGCCTGGTAGGTGAGCAGCGAGGCCATCACGTCGAGCATGCCGATCTCGACCTTCTGCCCGCGTCCGGTCTGGGTCCGGCTCAGCAGCGCCAGCGTGATGCCCTGCACCGCGGCCATCCCGGCCACCAGGTCGCCGATCGAGTTGCCCACCTTCACCGGCGGCCCGTCCGGGAAGCCGGTGATGTCCATCACGCCGGACTCGCCCTGCACGATCAGATCGTAGCCCGGCCGGTGCGCCTCGGGCCCGCTCTCCCCGAAGCCCGAAATGGAGCAGTAGATGAGGCGCGGATTGGTCTTGCGTAGCGCCTCGTAGCCGAAGCCGAGCCGCTCCATGGTGCCGGGCCGGAAGTTCTCCACCACCACGTCGGCGGAGGCGAGCAGGCGGCGCAGGATGTCCTGCCCCTCCGGGGTCTTGAGATCCAGCGCGAGGCTCTTCTTGTTGCGGTTGACCGACAGGAAGTACGTGGCCTCGCCGTTGACGAACGGCGGCCAGCCGCGGGTGTCGTCGCCCTTGCCGGGCTCCTCGACCTTGATCACCTCCGCCCCCATGTCGCCGAGCGACATCGTGCAGAAGGGCCCGGCCAGCACGCGCGTCATGTCGATCACGCGGACGCCGGAGAGCGGCGGCCGGGCGCGGCGGGCCGCGGCGGAGCGCGAGGCCCGGCGCGGAGCGGTCTTTGGGGAGCTAGCCTTGGTCTTGGCCACGGGGCCTCCTGTTCCAGACGCCTTTGACGACACTCTTGCCGATGGCGGCGATGCGCTCGCCGCGCGCCCCGGCGCGCCGCCAGAAGAGGCGCGCCCGGTCCGTGAACCCCATGTTCGAGAAGTAGTACACCGCGTCGACCGCCTCCACCGAGACCCGGGAGCCGATCTTGACCCCCTCGGTGGCGGTGCCGTGGCAGAAGAGCCGCGCGCCGCCCTCCAGCTCCACCAGGGCCAGGTGCAGCGGGGCCCGGAAGCCTTCGGGCGGCGAGTGCAGCGTGGTGAACGACACCACCTCGCCCAGCGGGGGGAGCGCCGCGGCCTCCATCTTCACCGGGTGATCCGGGCAGAGGCTCGCCGGCGGCACCACCATGCGACGGCAGCGCGGGCAGCGGGAGGCCGGCAGCTCCTGGGCCATCAGCGGCGCACCTCCACCAGCGTCACCCAGTTGTTGGTGGCGAGCCCACCGATGGACTGAGCGAGCCCCACGCGCGCGGGGACCTGCCGGCCCTCCGCGGTGCCGCGGAGCTGCCAGGTGAGCTCCACGAGCTGCGAGATGCCGGTGGCCGCCAGCGGATGGCCGCGGGCCTTGAGGCCGCCGGACGGGTTCACCGGCAGCCGCCCACCCAGCGCGGTCTCGCCGTCGAGCGTGGCGCGCCCGGCCTTGCCGGGCGGCACCAGACCGGTGTCCTCCAGCGAGATCAGCTCGAACGGGGTGAAGGCGTCGTGGATCTCGGCCACCTCCACCCGCTCGGCGCCGAAGCCGGCCATGCGGTAGGCGGCCTGGGCCGCGGCCTGGGTGGCCGCGAACGTGGTGAGGTCGCTCCGGTAGCGCACCGCGATCGTGTCGGCCCCCTGCCCGATGCCCGCGATCCGCACCCGGCGGGGCCAGCCCGCCGCGTCCGAGGTCAGCAGCAGCGCGGCGGCGCCGTCGGAGATCGGGCAGCAGTGAAAGAGCCGCAGCGGGTCGGCCACCAGCCGGCTCTCCATCACCGCCTCCAGCTTCACCGGCTCCTGGAAGTGGGCGAAGGGGTTGAGGGCGCCGTGGGCGTGGTTCTTGACCGCGACCTGCGAGATCTCGCGCAGGGTGACGCCGCGCCGGTGCATCAGCGCGCGCGTGATGAGCCCGGCCAGCGCCGGCATCGTCGTGCCGTAGCTCCGCTCGTGGGCGTCGATGGAGCGGCCGATGATCTCGGAGGCCCGCGGCGTCGCCATGTGGGTCATCTTCTCGCCGCCCACCACCAGGACCGACCGGTGCAGCCCCGACGCGATGGCCGCGAAGGCCGCGTACACCGCGGCGACCCCCGAGGAGGTGGCGGTCTCGACCCGGATCGCGGGCACGCGGGAGAGGCCGAGGCGGGTGCCCAGCAGCGAGCCGTAGTTGCCTTCCCCGGTGAACTCCTCCGGGTTCATCGCGGCCACCACCAGCGCGTCCGGCTGCTCCACGCCGGCGTCCCTCATGGCGATCAGCGCCGCCTCGGCCATGAGGTCGGGGAGGTTCTCGTCGCGCCGTCCGAAGCGGGTCATGCCCGCTCCGGCGATCCACACGTCGGTCACGGGCCCATTTCAACCGGCCCGTGCGCGGGTGTCAAGGCAGCGCGGCGGGCGCCTCTCCGCGGCGCGGCGGCGTCGCGGGCGGCGGCACGCGGATCTCGAACTCGCGGATGAGGCGCAGGAGATACGTGCGCTGCAGTCCCAGGGCGCGGGCCGCGCGCGTGCGGTTGCCGCCGGCCTGGGTGAGCGTGGCCTCGAGCAGGCGCCGCTTGAAGTCGGAGACCGCGCCGTGGAAGCCGGGCAGCGGGCGCGCGGGCGCCTCGGGCGCCGACCCGGCGCTCGAGAGGCCCTTGGGCAGGCGCGGCAGCGAGGGACGGGGAGCGGGCTCGGGAGCGGGCAGCAGGATGGTCGTCATGCCGGCGTCTCATCGCAAGCGATGTGCCACGCGCCCTCCGCGCCGCGCGCGCGAAACGCGCGCGACATTCGCGCGCCGTCGGACCGGCCGTGCACCGGTGCGTGTGCAGGGCTCGGCGGGCGCTGCCGCCGGCCGTGGGCACGCACAAAAAAATCGGGAACCCGCCGCGCGCGGGTTCCCGGTGACTGACGATCGGTCGCGAGTGGGCTAGGACTTGGTGGCCGGCTTGACGCCCGGGTTGTCCTTGAAGAACTGCTTGTTCAGCTCGATGAAGTGCTTCCAGTTGGCCGGCGTCTCGTCCTCCGCGAAGATGGCCTTGACCGGGCAGACCGGCTCGCACGCGCCGCAGTCGATGCACTCATCCGGGTGGATGTAGAGCATCGTGTCGCCCTCGTAGATGCAATCCACGGGGCAGACTTCGACGCAGGCCTTGTCCTTCACGTTGATGCAGGGTTCAGCGATGATATACGCCATTCCGGCCTCCTGTTAACTGCAACCCGGGGGAAACGGTCCGAAACCCAAGTACTTCTACCAACTTGCACAACAGGTGTCAAGAATGTTCCGCCCGTCCTAGAGCGTGCGGAGCTTGGGGTCGAGGGCGTCCCGCAGGGAGTCGCCGAAGAGGTTGAACGCGAACACCGCGAGGCTGATCGCGAGGCCCGGGAAGAGCGCCATCCAGGGCGCGGCCTCCGCGAAATCCACCGCCGCGCCGCGGAGCATGAGCCCCCAGGCGGGCGTGGGCTCCTGCACCCCGAGCCCCAGGAACGACAGCGACGACTCGAGCAGGATGGCCTGGCTGAGGAACGCGGTGAGCATGATCAGATACGGGGCGACCACGTTCGGCAGCATGTGCCGGAGGATGATGCGCAGGTGGCCGAAGCCCGCCGCCCTCGCGGCATCGACGTACGGCATCTCCCGGATCGTCAGCGCCGAGGAGCGGATGACCAGCGCGGCGCGGGGGATCATGGGGATCGTGATGGCCATGATCACGTTCGGGATGGTGTTGCCCAGGATCGCCACCAGCGCGAGCGCGAGGATGATCAGCGGGAACGACAGGAAGACATCCATCAGCCGCTGCAGGTAGAGGTCCACGCGCCCGCCGAAGTACGCGCTGCCCACCCCGAGCACCGCACCCACGGTGGCCCCGATCATCGCGGCCCCGAAGCCCACCAGCAGCGCGGTGCGCGAGCCGAAGATGAGCCGCGAGAGCACGTCGCGCCCGAAGGCGTCGGTGCCGAGCCAGTGGGCCGCGCTCGGCCCGGCCAGCATCGCCCCGAAGTCCACCGCCACCGGGTCGTAGGGCGCGAGCACGTTGGCGGACACGCCCACCACGATCATGACGAGCACGACCACCGCGCCCACCGCACCCAGCGTGCGCCGCCGTGCGAAGTCCCGGATCGCCGCCCAGGCGGCCCCGACCGCGGTCGGCTCGGCGACGGGCGCGGTCTGCTCGATCGGGTGGCTGATGGCCATGGTCTACCGGTAGCGGATGCGGGGATCGAGCCACGCGTACATGACGTCCATGGCGAAGTTCACGAAGATGAAGATCCCGGCCACCAGCATCACCAGGGCCTGGATCAGGGTGTAGTCGCGATGGGCCACCGCCTGCACGAAGAGCAGGCCGATCCCGTTCAGGTTGAAGACCTGCTCGGTCACCACCAGGCCGCCGATGAGGAACGCGAACTCGAGCGCGATGACGGTGAGCACCGGCAGCATCGCGTTCTTGAGGGCGTGACGGATGAGGATCAGGCGCTGCATCAGCCCCTTGGCCCGCGCGGTGCGCACGTAGTCCTCGCGCAGCACCTCGAGCATCGCGGAGCGGGTCATGCGGGTGGCCACCGCGGAGTAGCGGTAGCCGACCGCGAGCGCGGGCCAGATGAGCTGCTGCAGGTTCTGCCACGGGTTCACCCAGAACGGGGTGTAGACCATGGGCGGCAGCCACTTGAAGATCACCAGGAAGCCCAGGATCATCAGGATCCCGAGCCAGAATGACGGGCACGCGAGCCCGGCGATGGAGAACACCCGCACCGCGTAGTCCACCCAGCTGTCCTGCCGCAGGGCCGCGAGCAGCCCCAGCGGCACCGCGAGGAGCACGGCGACCAGCGTCGCCATGACCGCCACCTGCAGGGACAGGGCGAAGCGCAGCTTGATCTCGTCCCAGATCGGCGAGCCGGTCCACATCGACGTGCCGAAGTCGAGCCGCGCCACCCCCGACATCCAGGTCACGAACTGCTTCCAGATGGGCTGGTCGAGGCCGAAGCGGGCGCGCTCCGCGTCGATGGCGGCCTGGCTGGCGGCGCCGCGGTCACCCGACAGGCGCAGCTCCACCACGTCGCCCGGGATGACCCGGATCAGGAGAAAGGTGACCACCGCCACCCCGATGAGGGTGGGGAACATCAGCAGGAACCGCTTCAGGAGGTACTTCCACATGTCAGAGCACCCGTGAGCGGGCCCGGACCGGCGCCGTCGCCGGCCCGGGCCCGCGGGGGACGTCTACTCCGACAGCCAGACCGTGTCCAGCATGTTGTTCAGGTAGTGGCTGGGGGTGATCGTCCAGCCGTGCACCTTCGAGCTGTGCGGAATGATGCGGTGCCACTGCAGCGTGTAGATCACGTGCGCCTCCTCGTCGAGCAGGCGCTTCTCGAGCTGGCGGATGTACTTCTTCCGGTCCTCGGGGTCGGTGGCCCGAGCCTGCTTCTGGTAGAGCTCGTCGATGACCTTGTCCTTGTGCTTGCCGTAGTTGGCGTCGGACGTGCTGACGAACCGGACCAGATCGAGGTCCGGCTCCACGATGAAGCCGCACTGGAAGTCCATCGCGACGTCGAAGTCGCCGCGCTTGAGCATCGGGTGATAGGCGGAGGCCTCGATGGTCTCGATCTTCACGTTGAGGCCGATCTGCCGCCACTGGTCCACGAGCCAGATCCCGATGGGCTCGTAGGGATGCGGGATGCCGCGGTTCTTGAACGTGAAGGAGAAGCCATCCGGCACCCCCGCCTCGCGCAGGAGCCGCTTGGCCTCCGCGCGGTTGGCGTTGATGTCACGGCCGTAGCCGGCCAGCTTCTCGAGCTCCGCGGGCGGGGTGGCGAACGGCGTGCCCGGGACCTGGATGCCTCCCACGTCCTTGACGATCGTGATCTTGGACAGCTTCTGGGACGCCTCGTAGCGGTCCAGCGCCAGCGAGAGGGCCCGGCGCACCCGCTTGTCGTCGAACGGCTTCTTCTCATGGTGCATCGAGACGAAGTTCAGGCAGTCCCACGGGCTCTCCTGCACCGTGATCTTGTTGCCGAGCGCGGAGACCAGCTGGTCGCGCTCCGGCGGGCTGAAGCCGCGGAACTGGATGTGCGCGCGCTCCCCGCGGATGGCCGCCACCTGCGCGGCCGACGAGCTCATGAACATGGCCCGGTAGCCGTCGAGGTAGGGCTTGCCCTTGTCCCAGTAGTTCGGGTTCTTCTTGCCCACCCAGTGCGAGCCCTTGACGTGCTCCACGAACGTGAAGGGCCCGGTGCCCATCACGTGGGTCTCGTACCAGTGGATGTCCTTGGCGAGGATGTCCGCCTTGTAGATCCAGTTCCACGGCGACGACAGGTTCAGCAGCAGCGAGGCCTCGGGGTACTTCAGGCGGAAGCGGACCGTGTACGGGTCGGCCGCCTCGACCACCTCGACCGACCGGTACGACTCCTTGCGCAGCGACTTCACCCCGGGCGGCGGGAAGATGATCTTGTCGTAGGACGCCTTGACGTCCTTCGACGTCATCTCGCTGCCGTCGTGGAACTTCACCCCGCGCCGCAGCTTGAAGGTGTAGACCAGGCCGTCCTTGGAGATCGTCCACGACTCGGCCAGGTCGCCCACCGGCTTGGTTCCCGTCTTGTCGAAGGGGTCCACGCGGAGGAGCAGGTTGTAGTGCGGGGCGATCGGATGGATGACGCCGAACGTCTCCTCGGCGTGCGCGTCGTAGGACGGCGGCTCCGAGGGCACGACGTACACGAGCTCGCCGCCGTATCGCGGCTTGTCCTGGGCCCCGGCGGGGATCGCCGGTCCCATGGTCAGACCAAGAAGGGTTCCGACGAGCAGCAACCACAGCCACCAGCGACCTGGGCGCATGAGGCACCTCCCCACTAAGGTGGGCGACCGAACCGTTTGGTGAATCAATCGTCGAAGGGGGGTTCCGGTTTCAAGTTTCGCTACTTTAGCGGCGCGTCCCCTGCGGTGTCAAGGCAAGGGCCCATCGCTACACCCGGATGCAGGCCGCCTGGTGGCCGGGCTTGATGGTGCGCAGCTCGGGCACAGCCGTCCGGCATTCCGGGATGGCGATGGGACAGCGGGGGTGAAACACGCAGCCGGACGGCGGGTTGAGCGGGCTCGGGACCTCCCCGCCCAGGACCACGTGCTCCCGTCCGGCCTCCACGGACGGGTCCGGGATCGGTACCGCGGAGAGCAAGGCCTTCGTGTACGGGTGCTGGGGGTCCTCGTAGAGCGACTTCCGGTCGGTGAGCTCCATGATCTTGCCCAGATACATCACCGCCACCCGGTCGGAGATGTGCCGGACCACCGAGAGGTCGTGGGCCACGAACAGGTAGGTCAGCCCGAACTGGGCCTGGAGCTCCTCCAGCAGGTTGATGATCTGGGCCTGAATGGAGACGTCCAGCGCCGAGACCGGCTCGTCGCAGATGATCAGGCTCGGCTCCATGGCCAGGGCCCGGGCGATGCCGACCCGCTGGCGCTGCCCGCCCGAGAGCTCGTGCGGGTACCGGCGGGCCATGGCGGGCAGCAGTCCGGCGTGCCGCAGCAGGTCCTGGACGCGGGCCGCGCGCGCGGCCCGGTCCGGGACGATGCCGTGAACGGCCAGCGGCTCGGCGATGATCTGGCCCACCGTCATCCGGGGGTTCAGCGAGCTGTAGGGGTCCTGGAAGATCACCTGCATCCGGCGCCGCAGCCCGCGCAGCTCGGAGTCCGAGAGCTTCGCCAGGTCGCGGCCCTCGAAGATCACCTCGCCGCTGGTCGGGGTCTCGAGCCGCAGGATGCAGCGCCCGGTGGTGGTCTTGCCGCAGCCCGACTCCCCCACCAGCCCGAGGGTCTCGCCGCGCTGGATCTCGAAGCTCACCCCGTCCACCGCCTTCACGGTGGCGGCGGGGCCGCCGAACAGGCCGCCCCCGACCGTGAAGTGCTTCACCAGGTTCGTGACGCGGAGGATCGGCTCGCTCGTGCTCACGAGGCGACGCAGGCGGGCGTCAGGGTGGGCAGGTCCCTGGCGAGCCAGCACGCCGACACGTGCTCGGCGCCGACCGGCTCGAGCGGCGGCTCCTCCACGCGGCAGCGGTCGATCGCGTAGGCGCAGCGCGGGGCGAAGGAGCATCCGGCGGGCAGGCGCGAGAGGTCCGGCGGCTGGCCCGGGATCGGCTGCAGGCGCGCCCGGCGCGGCTCGTCCAGCCGCGGCACCGAGCGCAGCAGCCCCAGCGTGTAGGGATGGCGCGGGTTGGCGTAGAGCTCGCGGGCGGTCGCGCGCTCCACGATCTTGCCCGCGTACATGACGTTCACCCGGTCCGCGTACCGCGCCACGACCCCGAGGTTGTGGGTGATCATCATGATGGCCGCCCCGAGGCGCCGGGACAGGCTCTTCATCAGCTCCAGGATCTGGGCCTGGATGGTGACGTCGAGCGCGGTGGTGGGCTCGTCGGCCAGCACCAGCGCCGGATTGCACGCCAGCGCCATCGCGATCATGATCCGCTGGCGCATCCCGCCGCTGAACTGGTGCGGGTACTGCCGCAGCCGGCGGGCCCCGTCCGGGATGCCCACGAGGGCGAGCAGCTCCACCGCGCGCGCCTCCGCCTGCGCGGGGGTCATCCCCAGATGGGTTTCCACCGTCTCGGTGAGCTGGCGCCCGATGCTGAGCACCGGGTTCAGCGAGGTCATCGGCTCCTGGAAGACCATGCCGATCTCGCGCCCCCGCACCTGGCGCATCTCCTCCTCGCTGAGGTCGAGGAGGTTGCGGCCCTTGAAGATGATCTCCCCGTCGACGATGCGGCCCGCGGGGGCCGCCACCAGGCGCATCACGGAAAGCGCGCTGACCGACTTGCCGCAGCCCGACTCGCCGACGAGCGCGACCGTCTCCCCCTTGCGCACGTCCCACGACACGCCATCCACGGCGCGGACGACTCCGGCCGAGGTATGGAAGTGGGTGCGAAGACGACGGACGTCGAGCAGGACCTCCATCCGGCGGGAGTCTAACACACCCCCGCGGGCCGGCCGCGCCCGCCCGCTCAGCGGCCGCGCAGCGGAGCGCGCTCCTCGACGCCGGGCAGCGCGGTGCGGAAGGTATCGCACGCCTGCACCCGGCCCGACTCGAGGCCGCGCCGGAACCACCCCGCGCGCTGGCGCGCGGAGCCGTGCGTCCACGTCTCGGGGCTCACCCGCCCGCCGGCCTGCCGCTGGATGCGATCGTCGCCCACCGCGGACGCGGCGCCGAGCGCTTCCTCCACGTCGCCCTCCTCGAGCAGCCGGCGGTCGTTGGTGGAGTGCGCCCAGATGCCGGCCAGGCAGTCGGCCTGCAGCTCGAGGCGCACCGAGAGCGCGTTGGCGCGCGCGGGATTCCGCTCCTGGCCGGCGCGCACCTGGTCGGTGAGGCCCAGCAGGTGCTGCACGTGGTGACCGATCTCGTGGGCGAGCACGTAGGCCTGCGCGAAGTCGCCCGGCGCGCCGAAGCGGTTCCGCAGCTCGTTGTAGAAGCCCAGGTCGATGTACACCTTCCGGTCCTCGGGGCAGTAGAACGGTCCGGCCGCCGCGTCCGCGGTGCCGCAGCCCGAGCGGGTCACGTCCGTGAACAGGACCAGCCGCGCGCGCTCGTACTCGCGCCCCAGCTGCGCGAACTCGCGCGTCCAGGTGGCCTGCACGTCGTCGAGCACGAACGAGACGAAGTCGGCCAGCTCCTCCTCGGCCGGCGAGGCCTTCCGCGGGGGCGCGGACTGGCCGCCGCCGCCCGGCCCCGGTGCCATCTCGCCGTCGCCCAGCAGGGCGAAGAAGTTCTGACCGAAGAGGAGGCTCAGGATGAGCAGGACGGCGGCGCCGCCGATGCCGATGCTGCCCCCGCCGATGCGCACGCCGCCGAAGCCGCCGCCGCCCTCGCCGCGCCGGTCCTCGATGTCGCCGCTGCGGTTCCCGCGCGTCCAGCGCATGGTGGTCTCTCCTACTCGGCGGCCGGCGCGCCGGAGGCGACGCCCAGCTCGCCCATCACCTCGCGGATGGCCTCGAGCACCCCGCGCATCTCGGCCTCGCCGAGCGCACCGATGCAGCCGATGCGGAAGCTGTCGGCCACCGTGAGCTTGCCCGGATAGATGACGTAGCCGCGCCGGGCCAGGCGCTCGTAGAACGTCTCGAAGTGGAACCGGGGATCGGCCGGCATGCGCACGGTCACGATGATCGGGGCCTGGAGCGCGTCGGGCAGCAGCGTCTGGAAGCCCAGCGCGCGCAGCCCCGCCACCAGCACCGCGCAGTTGCGGCGGTAGCGCGCCCCCCGCCCGGCCACGCCGCCCTCGGCCGCGTGCTGGTCGAGCGCGCGGTCGAGCGCCGCGATGACGTGCGTGGGCGGCGTGAAGCGCCACTGCCCGTTCTTCTCCATCGCGGTCCACTGGTCGTGGAGATCGAGGCTCAGCGAGGGCGCCTGCCCGCGCGCTTCCTCCAGCGCCTCGCGGCGCACGATCGCGAAGCCCACCCCGGGCACCCCTTCCAGGCACTTGTTGGCGGAGGCCACCACCGCGTCGAACGGCACCCGGCGGGCGTCCAGGGGCAGCGCCCCGAACGCGCTCATGGCGTCGATCAGCAGCCGCCGGCCGCGCCGGGCGACCACCGCCGCGATCTCCTCCACCGGGTTCAGCACCCCCGAGGTGGTCTCGCAGTGCACCACCACCACGTGGGTGATGCCGGGATCGGCGGCGAGCGCGGTGTCGAGGGCCGCGGGGTCCACCGGCCGGTCCTCCGGGGTCTCCTGCGCCGCGCAGGCGCGCCGGTAGTACCCGCAGATCCGCACCATGCGGCGGCCGTAGGCGCCGTTGACCAGCACCAGGAGCTTGCCGGTCGGCGGCACCAGCGTGCCGATCATGGCCTCTACGATGAAGGTCCCGCTGCCCTGCAGCGGCACGCACACGTGGCTGCCGTCGCCCGACACCACCTCCAGCAGCCGGCGGCGCACCCGGGCGTTCATGGCGATGAAGTCGCCGTCGCGCGAGCCCCAGTCGCGGAGCATCGCCTCCTTGGTGGCCGCGGTGGTGGTCAGCGGGCCGGGGGTCAGGAGCAGCGGCTCGCGGCGCGTCCGGTCCATTGGCGCTCGATTCCTTTCCGGGCCGTCGGCCCGCTCAGCCCTTGATGCGCACGCCCTGCGGATCGTACGGCGCGGCCAGACCCGCGCGCGCCGGCACCCGCTCGCCCCCGATGTCCAGGGCGAAGCGACCCTCGGCGACGTAGCGCTCGTCCACGCCGGCCTCGTCGCGCACGTAGCCCATCGCCACCCCGCGCCCCAGCGTGTGGCCGAAGGCGGCCGAGGTCACCGCGCCCACCACGCGCCCGTCGCGCAGGATGGGCTCGTCGCCCCAGGGCACGGCCGCGGGATCCTCCAGCACGAACGTGAGCAGCCGCTTGGCGAGCGGCCGCCCCCGCTGGGCCCGGAGCGCCTCCCGGCCGATAAACGGCGTCGCCTTGTCGAGCCGCACCGCGAAGCCCAGACCCGCCTCCCAGGGGGTGTCCTCGATCGTGAGCTCCCGCCCCCACGCGCGGTACGCCTTCTCGCAGCGCAGCGACTCCATCGCGTAGTAGCCGGCGTCCCGCAGGCCGAGGTCTCCGCCCCGCTCCCCGAGCACATCGTACACGCCCGGCGCGTCCTCCGGCTTCACGTAGAGCTCCCAGCCCAGCTCGCCCACATAGGTGATGCGGGAGGCCCGCACGGTGGCCGGGCCGATCCGGATCTCGCGCGAGGCGCCGAAGGGAAACGCGGCGTTGTCGAGGGCCGCCCCGCTGGCCCGCGCCAGGAGCTCCCGGGAGCGCGGCCCCATGAGGCCGAGCACCGCCCACGCCTCGGTGACGTCGGTGACGCCGACGCGCGCGCCCTCCGGCAGGTGACGGCGGGTCCAGTCGAGGTCGCGTGTGCGCTGGGCCGCTCCGGTGACCACCAGGTAGGCGTCGCGCGCCAGGCGGGTGACGGTGAGGTCGCTCTCGTAGCCGCCCTGCTCGTTCAGCATGCCGGTGTAGACCACGCGGCCGGGCGGCACGCCCACGTCGTTCGCACACAGGCGCTGGAGCGCGGCCTCCGCGTCCGCTCCTTCCACCAGGAGCTTGCCGAACGAGGACTGGTCGAACACGGCCACCGCCTCGCGGGCCGCCCGGTGCTCGGCGGCCGCGTGGGGAAACCAGTTCTGCCGGCCGAAGGAGTAGACCGGCTCCGGCTCCACGCCCTCCGGGGCGAACCAGTTCGCGCGCTCCCAGCCCATCTTGGCCCCGAAGGCGGCGCGGCGGGCCCGGAGCCGCTCGTGGAGCGGCGAGCGGCGCAGCCCGCGCCCGCTGGTGAGCTCGCGGTTCGGGAACGCGATGTGATAGTGCACGCCCACCACCTCGCTCACCCGCTCGCGCAGGAACCGGGGGTCGGCGTGGAACGGGGCGAACCGGCGGGGGTCGGCCGGCCAGAGATCCATCGGCGGCCGGTCCTCGACGATCCACTCGGCGAGCGCGCGTCCCGCCCCGCCCGCGGCCGCGATGCCGCCCGAGCAGAAGCCGGCGCCCACGTAGTAGCGGCGCACCTCCGGCGCCTCGCCCAGGATGAAGTAGTTGTCGGGGGTGAACGACTCCGGCCCGTTGAGGAACCGCCGCACCTCCGCGTGCTCGAGCGCGGGCAGGCGCTGCACCGCGTTCGTCATCAGGATCTCGAACTTCTCCCAGTCCTCCTTCAGCGTCTGGAAGACGAACGGCTCCGGGATGCCGTCGATTCCCCACGGCTTCGCCCAGGGGTCGAAGCCGCCCATCAGGAGGCCGCCCACCTCCTCCTTCACGTAGACGTGCCCGTCGGGATCGCGCAGCACCGGCAGGTCCGGCGCGACGCCCGCAATCGGCTGGGTCACGATGTACATGTGCTCGCAGGCGTGGAGCGGGATCGCCACCCCGCTCATGCGGCCCAGCTCGCGGGCCCACATGCCCGCGCAGTTGACGAGGATGCGGGTCGCGATCGGCCCCTCGGAGGTCTCGACGCCCGCCACCGCGCCGCGCTCGATGCGCACGCCGGTGACCTTCACCCCCTCGCGCAGCCGGGCGCCGCCCGCGCGGGCGCCGCGGGCGAGGGCCTGGGTCACGTCGGCGGGATTGGCCTTGCCGTCCCCCGGGATCCACACCGCGCCGACCAGGTCGTCGGTGCGCATGACGGGATACCGGCGCCCCGCCTCCTCGCGCGAGATCACGTGCGCCTCGATGCCGTAGGCGTTGGCCACCGACGCGTTCCGGCGCAGCTGGATCATCCGCTCGGCGGTCCGCGCCACGCTCACGCTCCCGCACTGCTTCCAGCCGGTGGACTGACCGGTCTCGGCCTCGAGCCGGCGGTAGAGGTCGACGCTGTACCGGATGAGACGGGTGAGGTTGCTCGACGAGCGCAGCTGGCCCACGAGCCCGGCCGCGTGCCAGGTGGTGCCGCCGGACAGGCTCCCCTGCTCCAGCAGCACCACGTCCTGCCAGCCGAGCCTGGTCAGGTGATACGCGACGCTGGTGCCGACGATCCCGCCGCCGACGATGACGACGCGCGCGCGCCCGGTCACCAGGGAACCAGCGGGTTGTCCGCCGTGGGGGGAGTGCGGGGACCATCTCTGGGCCCCCGCAGATGAAAGTGCCTGAAGAGGTAGACCGTCTCGGCCCTCACGCGACGTGGTTCAACGCGACGTCGAACACGTCGAAGTTCCGGAGGCGCTGGTCGGCGGAGAGGCCGGGGGTCGGGCGGCTCAGCAGGAGCGGCACGCGCTGCTCGCTGATGCCGCCGTGGGAGCGGAGGGGCGCATCGAGGCCGGAGAGGTCGTGGCGCTTCTCGCTGGTGCCGATCACCACGTGGCGCTCCGAGACCGCGATGAGATCGCCCACCCGGTCGGGTGGCAGCTCGAAGCGGCGACAGCCCGCCTCGCGGCCCAGCACCACCTCCATCCCGGGCAGTGCCGCGACCCGGTCGCGAGTGCGCTCGGCGTCGGCGCCATCCGGCAGGTACACGGTGGCGAAGGAGCCGAGGGCCCCGTGGTGCACCACGTAGGGGTCGGTGATCGGCAGGATCACGCGGGCCCGCCCGGCGCCGAACCAGCCGTCGAGCACGTCCTGCAGGTAGATCACCCGCGGCAGGCCGGCCGCGTCCGTCTTGGCGTTCATGCCGTGGTCGGCGGTGATGGCCAGGGTGGCGCCGAGGGCGGCCAGCTTCGCGAGGTAGCCGTCCATCATCCCGTAGAACTCGTTGGCGGCCGCGGAGCCGGGCGCGTGCTTGTGCTGCACGTAGTCGGTGGTGGAGAGGTACATGATGTCCGGACGCATCGACTCCAGCAGCTTCACCCCCGCCGCGAACACGAACTCGGAGAGCTCGGCGCTGTACACCGAGGGCAACGCCATCCCCACCAGCCCCAGGGCGTCCGCGATGCCGTGCTCGGCCGCGGTGGTCCGGTCCGCCTTCTCGGCGGAGAAGCAGACGCCGGACATGCGGTGGCCCAGCAGCGCCCGCAGCTTGTCCTTGGCGGTCACCACCGCCACCCGCGCGCCCGCGTCCGAGAACGCGGCCAGGATGGTGCCGCAGCGCAGATAGCGCGGGTCGTTCATCATGACCTCGGCGCCCGCGTCGCGATCGAAGAAGTAGTTGCCGCAGATGCCGTGCACCGCGGGCGGCACCCCGGTCACGATCGAGAGGTTGTTCGGATTCGTGAAGCTCGGCACCACGCAGTCGGCCAGGCGCTCGCTCCCGCGGGGCAGCGCGTCCGCGAGGTACGGCATGGCGCCCGCGGCGACGGCCTGCCGCACGTAGTCGGGCTCGCACCCGTCGATGCACATCACGACCAGCGGGCGATCGGGCCACGCGTACGACCGCCCGTTGACCGTCACCGCATCGCGTCGAGTCGCCATGTCAGCTCCTGCAGCGCGCGTGCGCCAGGTGCTCGCGGGCTCCCGCGCGCAGCTCCGAGTAGAGTCGGCACACCGCCTCCGCCACGCACGGCCAGCGGTGCTCGGCCGCCCATCTCGTGGCCTGCTGGCCGAGCCGGCGCCGCTCGGATCCCCGGAGCAGCAGCCCGGTGATGGCGGCGGCGAGGGTGGGCGCGTCGCCCTCGGGCACGAGACGGCCGGTCACCCCGTCCTGCACGGTGGTGGTGAGGCCCCCCACCCGCGACGCGACCACCGGGCTGCCGCACGCCATCGCCTCCAGCGCGACCATGCCGAACGACTCGTAGTACGACGGCACCACGGTGGCGTCGGCGGCCGCGTAGAAGAGCCGCAGGCGGCGCTGGGGCTGGGCGCTCAGGAAGTGCACGCGGCGCTCGAGGCCGAGGGCGGCGAGGCGCCCGCGAAGCGCGGCGCCGTGCGCGCTCTCGTGCGCGTCCTGCTCGCCGCCGACGATCAGCAGGCGCGCCGGCTCCGGCACCGCGGGCATCGCCTCCAGCAGCGTGTCCAGCCCCTTGATCGGCTGCAGGCGGCCGACGTAGAGCAGCAGCGGATCGGGCGGCAGCTCCAGCAGGTCCTTGGCCTTGGCGGGGTCCATCGGCTGGAACAGATCGGTGTCGACCCCGCACGGGATCACCGCGATGCGCTCGGTGCGCGCGCCGTAGTGCCAGACCAGGTGCGCGCGCTCGACCACGTTGGCGGCCACGATGCGGTCCGCGTGGGCCACGATCCGCGCCTCCTCGTCGAGGCGCAGCGAGGGCTCGAGCTCCGCGTCGGTCTGGGCCACCGCGTTCTTGAGGCGCCCCAGGGTGTGGAACATCTGCACGAGGGGCGCGCCCCAGGCCTCCCGCAGGCGCAGGCCGGCCACCCCGGACAGCCAGTAGTGCGAGTGGATCAGGTCGTAGCCGCGCCCCTGCTCGAGCGCGAACTCCTCCACCCCGGCCGCGAACTGCTCGAGATGCGCGTGCACCGCCTCGCGCGCCAGCGGGGCCTCCGGGCCCGCGGGCAGGTGTACCACGCGCGCGCCCGGCCCCAGCTCGACCACCCGCGGGATGGTCGGATTCTGCGAGCGGGTGAAGACGTCCACGTGCAGGCCCATGCGGCCGAGCTCGCGCGCGACCTGGCGCACGTACACGTTCATGCCGCCCGTCTCCTTCCCGCCGAGCGCGGCGAGGGGGCAGGTGTGCACCGACAGCATCGCGACCGAGAGCTTCATGACCGGATCAGGGCCCCACCCGCACGTTGAGCACGTCCTCCGGCGAGGGGCCGAAGCCGTACTTGTAGGGCTCCTCGCCGCGGAGGAAATCGAAGACCGGGACGCCGCGCTCGATGGCGTCCCGGATCACGTGGGCCAGCAGCACGATGCCGGGAGCGAGCACCGCGCGCGCGGGATCGAAGCCCGAGTTGTAGAGGCCGACGCTGCCCGCGTACTCGAGGCACAGGAACGCGGCCACCGCCTCGCCCTCGAAGTCGAGGAACCACAGGCGCGCCCAGCCCGCGGCGGCGAGCCGCCGGGTGGCGGAGCGGAAGAAGCGCTCCATCCGCTCGTCCATGAAGCGCGCCTTGCCCACCTTGGAGAGGCGATGCAGCGCGAGGAAGCGCGTCATGGCCTCGTCCCAGCCGTCCACGGTCGCGTGCGAGCGGCTGCTCGCCCCCGGGAGCTCCCGCTCCAGCCGGCGCATCTTCCGCCGCAGCTCGTGCCGGTCCTTGCCGGACAGGCGCGCGAGGTACTCGTCCCAGGTCGCGGGCAGCGCCAGCAGCGGGCAGCGGTCCTCGCGCTCCACGGTGCACGTGAGCCCGGCGGCGGGGGCCAGCGTGGGCATCATGGTGGCGGTGGCGGAGGCGGCGCGGATGCCGTGCAGGTCCCACTCCACCGGCCTTGCCGCGCAGTGGTCGAGCAGCGCGCGCCAGGCCTCCTCCTCGCGGCCGTCGGGCGCGATCAGGTCGAGGTAGTCGGAGACGTCGACCCCGCCCACGAGGCGCCAGCGGCCCGGCGCCTCCTCGTAGAGCGGCAGCAGGCCGGTGAGGTCTCCTCCCGCGTCGATGGCGGCGAGGATCTGCCGGGGCCGGTCGGCCGCGAAGGCCTGGCTCCACTCGGTCTGCCACTGCCAGGTGAGGAACACCGACGGCAGCCGGGCGCGGTCCAGCAGGCCGTTCCAGCGGGCCTCGTCGAACGCCTGGACGTCGGCGTGGACCTCGACCTTCACGCTCAGAGCGCCTCCGAGTCGTCCCCGGAGCCGGCGCCGCCCGCGTCCATCGCGGGCTCGTCGCCGTCGCCCTCGCCCTCGGCCATCGCCTCGTCCATGGCCTCGTCGAGATCCGGCCCCAGGTCCTCGCCCATCTCGGAGCCCATCTTCTTCACGAACTGCGCCACGCTGCGGGGGTCGTTCTCGTCGAGGTCGCCGAAGCTGGCGGGATCGGAGAGGGCGTCGAGACGGGCTTCTTCGGATTTCACGGTCACGAAGCGGGACATGAGGCGGGAGAGCTGGGCGCTGCCGCACCGCGGACATCGAGGCGACTCACCGCCGTGCAGGGTGCGGATGAGCAGGCTGACCCGGCGTCGGCACCCCTGGCAGTCATACTCGTAGATCGGCACCCGGCAGCCCTCCGCCCGCTTGAGATGCGTCATTCTAGCACGCGGATTCGGACGGAGGCGGCGGCCGCCCGGGTCACTCGATCACCTGATCCGCCCGCGCGAGAAGCGACGGCGGCATCGTGAGGCCGAGCGCGCGGGCGGTCCTGGGCGTCGATCACCGTCTCGAACGCCGCGGGCTGCTCGATCGCCGATCCAGGGGCCGCTTCAGGGCGCGGCGATCCGCTTCCGCCGGTGCGCCCGCCACTGCCGCCACTGGCGCTCCACCTCCGCCCGGTCCGCGGGCTCCTGCCCCAGCAGCTCGCGGATGTCCTCGCCGTTGATGGCGGGCGCGTCGCCCACGTTGTTGTTGAGCTTGAAGAAGACGCGCCGGGCCTGTCCCTCCAGCGCGCGCCCGCGCGCCACGATGTCGGCCAGCTCGCTCCGCGAGTAGAGATAGCCGTACTTTTCGGCCACGGTGGGCTCCTGCCCGCGCAGCTGCTTCATGAAGCCCTCGCGGTTGCGGCCGTGCAGGCGGAGCACCGCGGTGGGAGAGGTGAGCGCCACCGTGTCGTCCACCGAGGCGGGGGTGCGGGGCGCGTCGACCGAGACGTAGGTCAGCCCGTGGTCGCGCAGCCACGTCAGGGTCTCCTCGGCGTGGCCCGGCAGCCACGAGGCGTCGCGGAACTCCACCGCGATGGTGACGCCGGGCAGCCGCGCGGGCAGGCTTGCCAGGTACTCGAGCGCGGCCTCCCCGTACTTCACCCACGGCGCCATCTGGAACAGCACGTAGCCGAGCTTGCCCGCGTCGGCGAGCGGCTGCAGCCCCTCGCGGAACGCCGCGAAGGCCCACTCCCGCGCGTCCTCGCCGAGCACGTCGTTGTCGAGGCGGCCGCGATCGTCGGGGCGGGCCCGCGCGGGGACGAGGGCCGCCAGCTCGGGCGGCAGCCGCGCCGCGTCCAGATGGTGGCCGGTGAGCAGCGCGTAGGCCTTCACGCTGAAGAGGAATCCGGGCGGCGTCCGCTTCACCCACTGCACCGCGTGCTGGGCGGCCAGCGGCGCGTAGAAGGTGGAGTTGACCTCCACGCAGTCGAAGAACCGGCTGTACCACCAGAGTCGCTCCTCCGCGTTCATGCTCTTGATGGGATAGAAGGAGCCGTCCTCCAGCATGCTCCGGTCCTGCCACGCGCAGAGGCCGACCCGGTACTCGGTGGCGACGGGGGCCCCGGCCGGGCCCTCCGCCCGATACCGGATCAGCGGGGACGGGCTAGCGGGGGACGACTTCGGCATCGGAGCTGCGCTCGGCGAGCCCGAGACGGCGGTACAGCGAGGCCAGCGGCGCGGGCGCCCACCAGTTCCAGTCCCCCATCAGGCGCATGGTGGCGGGCACCAGCAGCGCGCGCACGATGGTGGCGTCGATCACCACCGCGAGCCCGATGCCGACGCCGACCGCCTGGATGATCACCGAGCGCGCGGTGGCGAAGCCGAAGAACACCGCGGCCATGATGGCGGCCGCGCCGGTGATGAGGCGGCCGGTCGACTCGAGGGCCTCCGCCACCGCGTGGGCGGTGTCGCCGGAGCGCTCGTATTCCTCGCGCACCCGGCTCAGCAGCAGCACCTCGTAGTCCATCGAGAGGCCGAAGACGAAGCAGAACATGATGAGCGGGGTCGCGGTCTGGATGGGGCCCGGGCTGAAGTGGAGCCAGCTCGACAGGTGCCCCTCCTGGAAGATCCACACCAGCGCCCCGTAGGACGCGGTGATCGACAGCACGTTCATGATCACCGCCTTCAGGGGGAGCAGGACCGAGCCCAGCAGCAGGAAGAGCACCACGTAGGTCGCGAGCATCACCAGGCCCACCGTGCGCGGGGCGTGGCGGGTGACCAGGTCGATGATGTCGAGATCGAACGCGGTCTGTCCGGTCACCAGCACCTCGCCGCCCATCGCGGGATGGGAGGACCGGATCTCCTCCACCAGCGCGCGGGCCTCCGGGCTCGACGGCTTGAGCGGCGTGGCCACCACCAGCAGGGCGAGGCGGCCGCCGATGGTCTGGTGCACGAGCTGCTGCACGCCGGGGGGCCGCATGGCCGCGGGCGCGGTCGCGAGCTGCTGGTACTGCTCGCGGGTCACGCTCGGGTCGAGGTCGACGATGCTCTCCACCCGGTCCACGTTCGGCCGCTTGCCCAGCCACCGGCTGAGGTCGTAGAGCGCGCCGACCCGGTCCGCGGTGAGCGGCGTGCCGTCGGGGAAGCGCACCACCACCAGGACCCGGTTGGTCTCGCCGCCCGCGAAATTGTCCCGCAGGGACTGGTCGCCGCGCCGGGACACCGCCTCCGGCGGCAGCGCGTTGACGTCGCCCGAGCCCACCTGCAGGTGCAGGAAGGGCACGCCCAGGATCAGCAGCAGCGCGGAGACGGAGAGGAACACCGGCCACGGGTGCGTCATCACCGTGACCGCCACCGTGTGCCAGAGCCCGCGGCCCTTGCGCGAGCGCTCGGGATGCACGAAGGGCAGCCTGAGCGCGTTCACCCGCGGCCCCAGGATCGCGAGCAGGGCCGGCAGGAGCGTGAGGGCGTAGAGGACCGCGAGCGAGACCACCACCGTGCCGGCCCAGCCGATGGATCCGATGTTCCCGAGGCCGAGGAACACCATGCCGAGCAGGCCGATCGCCACCGTGAGGCCGGAGAAGAGGATCGCCCGACCCGCGGTGGCCATGGTGCTCGCGAGGGCCTCCGGCCCGGGGCGGCGGCGGATCTCCTCGCGGAACCGGCTCACGATGAACAGCGAGTAGTCGATGGCCACTCCGAGCCCGATCATGGTCACGATGTTCGGCGCGTACACCGACACCGACGTGTAGCGGGCCATCAGGAGCGTCCCCGCGATGGCCCCCGCCATCGAGAGCGCGCCCACCAGCAGCGGGAGCATCGCGGCCACCACCGAGCCGAACACCAGCAGGAGCAGGATCACCACCAGGGGCAGGATCACCAGCTCGGCCCGGTGCAGGTCGGAGCGCGTCACCTCGGTGAAGTCGTGGTTGAGCGGGATGTTGCCGACCGGCAGCACCTGCAGCGTGTCCGTCTTCACCTTCGCGCGCAGGGAGGGATACACGTCGGGCGGCAGCACCGAGAACTCGAGCGAGGAGAACGCGGCGGCCTCGCCCTTGAGCTCCACCACCGCGAGGGCGCGGCGGCCGTCGCGCGAGATCATCGCCGCCGCCGGCACCGACGCGTCGTAGACGGGCGGATCGTACGCGGTCACCACCCGCGCCACCCGGTCGTCCTCGCGCAGGGGCGCGAGGGCCCGCTCCACGTCGCGGCGGAAGGCGGGATCCGTCGCGCGGAGGCGGTCGCTGCTGAAGATCAGGCTGAACGACGGGGGACGCCCGGGCAGCTCGCGGCCGATGAGGTCGAGCGCGCGGCCCGACTCGGTCGTGGTGGGCACGTCGGCGGTGGCGAGGCGACCGCCGTGGGCGATGAGCCACAGCGACGGGACGACGCTCAGCAGCGAGACCGCGATCACCGCGAACCGGAAGCGATGGACGAACCGACCCCAGCTCGCGAGCATAGAGTCCTATCGTAACCCAAACGCCCAGGAGACCCGCGCGCTAGCGGCCGGCCACCTCCTCGACCCGCGCGCCGCGCCACCCGCTGGCCGCGACGAGCGCGCCCACCAGCACCAGCGCGCCCGCGAGCGACCAGAACACCGCCCGGTAGCCGCCGAGCAGCACGTGGAGCAGCGAGGCGCCCACCGGCCCCAGCGCGCGGGCCCCGTTGGCGCCGAGCGCCACCGCGCCGCTGATGGTGGCGTAGTGGGCGGGACCGAACACCTCGGCGAGCGTGGTGGCGCGCGCGAGCGTCGCCATGCCGTTGGCCGCGCCCAGCACCGCGATCACGAGCACGAGCCCGCCGGGCAGCCCCGGGGCGAGCGCGACCAGGGCCAGGCCCAGGGCCTGGGCCACGAACACCGCCACGGTCACGCCCAGCGCGCCGAAGCGGCTCACCACCGCGATGAACACGAGCCGGCCGGGGATCTGCATCGCGCCCATCCAGCCGATGGCGATGGCCACCGCGGCGGCCGCGCGCCCGTTGTCGACCATGTAGGGGATCAGGTGCAGCGTCACCGCGGAGGTGGCGAAGTTGCTGATGAAGAACGCGACCGACAGCACCCAGAAGACCGGGGTGCGCGCGGCTGCCCGCAGCGGCACGCCGGGGATCCGGCCCGCCGCCGTCGCCCCGCGCCGGCCCGCGGCCGCGAGATGCGGGGGCTGCCGCCGCAGCACCAGCGCGTGGAGGGGGATCGTGGTCGCGGCCAGGATCGCGGCGAGGCCGAGCACGGCCGGCCGCCAGCCCCACGCCCCCAGGAGCCCCGCGCTGATCGGCATGAAGATGGTGCTGGCGAGCGCGCCGGCCAGCGTGACGATCGTCAGCGCGCGGTCGCGATGCGCGGCGGGGAACCAGCGCACCACCGCGCCGAAGGCGGGCTCGTAGAGGGTGGCCGCGAGGGCCAGGCCCATGAGCAGCCACACCGCGTAGAGTGAGGTCACGCCGTGGACCCGCGACCACGCGGCGGTCAGCGCGGCGCCCAGGCACGAGCCGAGCGTCATGAGTCCCCAGGGGCCGCGCCGGTCGAGCCAGCGACCCACCGGCGGCGCGGCGAGCGCGGCCACCGTCAGGCCCGCGGTGAACGCTCCGGTGATCGCGATCCGCGAGCCGTCGAGGTCGGCCTCCATCGCGGCGAGGAACACCGCGAAGGCGTAGTACATGATGCCCCAGGAGACGATCTCGGTGACGCAGAGGGTGGCGACGACGGTCCAGCCGTAGCTCAGAGCAGGCGCTCCATGATCAGCACGTCGACCCATCGCCCGTCGAGCATGCCCTGCTCGTGGTACACCCCGACCGGGGTGAAGCCCATCTTGCGGTAGAGCGTCACGCCGGCCTCGTTGTAGGGAAAGGTGGCCAGCACCATCTTGTGGTAGCCGATGCGCGCGGCGAGGGGCAGCAGGTGCTGCAGGAGGGCGCGGCCGACTCCGCGCCCGCGCCAGCCGCGCTCCACGTAGACCGAGAGGTCCACCACGTGGTCGTAGGCGGGCCGCGGGTTGAACGAGTTCAGGCTGCCCCAGCCCACCACGAGGCCGCCGGTCTCGGCCACCACCACCGGGTGGCGCGGGCCGCGCGCGGCCATCCACTGCCGCCGCTCCTCGGGCGAGCGCAGCTGGGTCTCCAGGGTCGCGATGCGGTCCTCGATGCCCTGGTTGTAGATGGTGCAGATCGCGGCGGCGTCCTCGGGCGTCGCGGGTCGGATGGAGACATCGGCCATGTGTGCGCTTCCTCCCGCCCCGCAGTGTGCCCGCGGGGCGCCCATAAGGGAAATAGATTGTTCTCATTCAAACGATCAGGAATACTTCACGATGCGATGGACCTGAATCCCGCCCACGTGCGGACCCTCCGCGAGATCGCCCGGCACGGCAGCTTCTCGCGCGCGGCGGAGAGCCTGCGCCTGAGCCAGCCCGCGGTCAGCCTCCACATCCGGCAGCTCGAGGCCCGCTGCGGCACCGCCCTGCTCGAGCGGGTGGGCAAGCGGGCCTTCCCCACCCGCGCCGGCACCGTGCTGCTGGAGCACGCGGGGCGCGCGTTCGCCGAGCTCGACCGCGCCCAGGAGGCGCTGCGGCAGCTCCGCGGGGTGGTGGCGGGCCGCCTGCGTCTCGGCACCGGCGCCACCGCGAGCATCCACCTGCTCCCGCCGCTGCTGCGGCGGCTGCGGGACCGCTACCCGGAGCTCGAGCTGATCGTGGTGACCGGCAACGCCCCCGAGATCGCCGCCGCCGTCGCGGCCAACGAGCTCGACGTGGGGCTGGTCACGCTGCCGGTCACCGGCCGGCAGCTCGCGGTCACCCCGCTGCGCCGGGATCCGCTGGTGGCGGTGGGGCCGCCCGGCCACCGCTGGCCCGGACCGGGGGCGCTCACCGCCGCGGAGCTGGCGCGGATGCCGCTCATCCTCTACGAGCGCGGGGGCAACATCCGTCGCGTGATCGAGGCCTGGTTCCGCCGCGGCGGGGCGCGCCCGCACGTGGTGATGGAGCTGGGCAACGAGGAGGCGATCAAGAAGCTGGTGGGCGCCGGGCTCGGAGTCTCGGTGAGCCCGGCGATCGCGGTGCGGGACGAGGTGCGGGCGGGCGCGCTCGTCACGCGGCCGCTCGCGCCCGCGCTGGTGCGGCGGCTGGGAGTGGTGCGGCGCCGCGACAAGCCCGACACGCCGGTGCTGCGCGTGTTCCTCGCCGCGCTGGAGGGGCTCAGTGAAAATCGTGCGACGGCACGCTCGCCAGGCGATGGCGGAGCGGGGCGAGCCGCTCGGCGCGGACGGAGGTGACGTTGTCCTGCCGCTGCAGCGTGCCCTCCACCAGCAGGAACGACTCGTTCACCAGCGAGAGCCGGTGCTGGTGGAAGAGCGCGGGCCGGACGATCACGTTGATCAGCCCGGTCTCGTCCTCCAGGTTGAGGAAGACGAACCCCTTGGCGGTGCCCGGCCGCTGGCGCACCACCACCGCGCCCGCCACCTTCACCCACGCCCCGTGACGGAAGGCGGCGAGATCCGCCGCCCGCGACACGCCCATGCGCAGGAGCCGGCCCCGCCGGAACGCCATCGGGTGCGGCCCGAGGGTGAGGCCGGTGCCGTCGTAGTCGGCGAGCAGCCGCTCCTCCGCGCTCATGGGCCGGAGCGGTGAGGCCTCGCGGGGGGCGGGCAGATCCTCGTAGAGATCGCCCGCGGGCCGCCCCGCCCGCTCCGCCGCCCAGAGGGCCGCCCGGCGCTCCGGCTCCAGGCTGCCCAGCGCCCCCACCCGCGCCAGCTGCGCCACCTCGTCGCGCCGGAGCCGGCCGCGCCGGACCACGTCCTCGACCGAGTCGAACGGCCGCCGCGCGCGCTCGGCCTCGAGCCGTCGGCCCGCGTCCTCGCGCAAGCCGCGCACGTAGCGCAGCCCCAGGCGCACCGCCCCCCCGGTCGATCCCGGTGAACCGCCCGCGTCTTCGCCCACATCTTCGATGGTGCACAGCCAGCCCGAGAAGTTGACGTCGGGGGGACGGATGACCTGCCCGTGTCGGCCCGCGTCGTTGACGATGGTGGCGGGATCGTAGAAGCCCATCGGCTGGTTGTTCAGCAGCGCGGCGTAGAAGGCGGCCGGGTGGTGCGTCTTGAGATAGGCGCTCCCGTAGGCCAGCAGGGCGAAGCTGGCCGCGTGCGACTCCGGGAAGCCGTAGAGCGCGAACGCGGTGATGGAGGCGATGACGGCCTCGGCGGCGGCGCCTGCGATGCCCTTCCGGGCCATGCCCGCGCGAAGCTTCACCTCCACCTCCTTCATGGCGCGCTCCGAACGCTTGAACCCGAAGGCGCGGCGCAGCTCCTCGGCCTCGCCGCCGGTGAAGCCGGCGGCGGCCATCGCCATGCGCAGCAGCTGCTCCTGGAAGAGCGGGACGCCGAGCGTGCGGCGCAGGATGGGCTCGAGGTCCGGATGCGGCACCGTGATGGCCTCGCGGCCCGCGCGGCGGCGCAGATAGGGATGCACCATGTCGCCCACGATGGGGCCGGGCCGGATGATCGCCACCTGCACCACCAGGTCGTAGAAGCGCTCCGGGCGCAGGCGCGGCAGCGTCGCCATCTGGGCGCGGCTCTCGACCTGGAACACCCCGATGGTGTCGGCCTCCTGCAGCATGCGGTAGACCGCGGGGTCCTGGGGCAGATGGGCCAGGTCCACCGCCCCGCCCCGGCGGCGGATCATCTCGAGCGCGTCCTGCAGCAGCGACATCATGCCGAGCCCGAGCAGGTCGACCTTCACGATGCCGAGCGCGGCGCAGTCGTCCTTGTCCCACTGCACCACGCTGCGCCCGGGCATGGTGGCGGGCTCGAGCGGCACCACCCCGTCGAGGCGCCCCTGGGCGATCACCATGCCGCCCGAGTGCTGGCCGAGATGCCGCGGCAGGTCCTGGATCGCGGTCCACAGGCGCGCGAAGTCCTGCATGCGGGGCTCGGCCGGATCGCATCCCGCCTCCCCGAGGTGCGCGAGCAGGCTGTCGCCGGGGTCGGTGTACTCCCACGTGCTCACCAGCTGCGAGAGCCGCTCGATCACGTCCGGGGGCAGGCCGAGGACCTTGCCGACCTCGCGGGCGGCGCTGCGCCCGCGATAGGTGATGACGTTGGCGGTCATGGCCGCGCCCAGGCGGCCGTAGCGCTCATAGACGTACTGGATCACCTGCTCGCGGCGGTCGCCGCTCGGCAGGTCGAGATCGATGTCGGGCCACTCCCCGCGCTCCTCGGAGAGGAAGCGCTCGAAGAGCAGCTCCATCCCCACCGGGTCCACCGCGGTGAGGCCGAGCGCGTAGCAGACCGCGCTGTTGGCCGCGGAGCCGCGTCCCTGCACCAGCACCCCGTGCGCGCCGCAGTACTGCACGATGTCCCACACGATGAGGAAGTAGCCCGCGAGATCCAGGCGACCGATCACGTTCAGCTCGTGCTCGATCTGCCGGCGCGCCCTCTCCGCGAGGGGCCCCGAGCCGTACCGCCTCCGCGCCCCCGCCTCGGCGAGCGTTCGCAGGAAGCCGATGGGCGTCTCCCCGCGCGGCAGCGGATAGTCCGGAAAGCGATAGCCCAGGTCCTTGAGGGTGAAGCCGAGGCGCATCGCGAGCTCGCCGGTGTTGGCCACCGCTTCCGGGCAATCCGCGAAGAGCCGCTCCATGGCCGGCCCGCTCTGCATGAAGTGCTCGCTGTTGCGCGCGAGCCGCCGGCCCGCCTGCTCGAGCGTCACGTGCTCGCGGATGCACGTGAGCACGTCCAGCAGCGGCCGGTCGCGCCGCGCGACGAGGCGCGGCTCGTTGGTGGCCAGCGGGGCGAGGCGAAGCCGGGCCGCCTCCCCCCGCAGCCAGTCGTTGCGCGCCTCCTCCGGGCGGCTCAGGTGCCGCTGCAGCTCCGCGAAGACGTTGGAGCGGCCGTAGATCGAGACCAGCCGCTCGAGGAGCCGCCGGCCCCCGGGCGCGCCCTCGCGCGCGAGCGCGGCGGCGACCGGTCCGCGGCCGCCCCCGGTGAGGCACACGAGCCCGCCCGCGAACTCCGCGAGCTCGTCCAGCGTGGCCGCGCCCGCGCCCTTGGCCGCGCGCATCTTGATGCGGGTGAGCAGCCGGCAGAGGTTCTGGTAGCCCTCGCGATCCTCGACCAGCAGCGGCAGCCGGCTGCCGTCGGTGAGCGTGACCTCCGCGCCCACCCGCGCGGAGATGCCGAGCCGGGTGCACGCGCGATAGAGCCGCGGGGCGCCGTAGACGCCGTCGGCGTCCAGCAGCGCGATGGCGGGCTGCCCGAGCGCGGCGGCCCGCTCGGCCAGCGCCTCCGGCAGGACCGCCGCCTCCAGGAAGCTGAAGGCGCTCCGGGCGTGCAGCTCGACGAACACGGCGTCACCGCCCGGGCGGTGCCGACAGCCGGGACGACGGCGTGAAGCCGCGGAACGCGACGTGGGTGGACATCAGTCATAGACGCCGGCCAGGAGCCAGGCGGAGCCGTCGTGGGCCAGGCGGCAGAGCGTGCCGTCGGCCAGCTCCACGTCCCACTCGTCCTGCAGCCACGGATGAGGGGTCCACCACTCGCCCGACACCCGCCACGGGCCGACCCCGGCCACGATGCGCCCCCCGAGGCGACTCGATCGCAGCGCGACCGGCCGCCCCGATGCGACGGTGACCGCGGCGGGCGCGGGCGGGCGGAAGCGGCGGAGGGCGAGGACCGGGCCCCTCACCCTGCCCTCTCCTCGGTGGGGAGAGGTCGAGCCCCGGCGGGGAGGAGCAGATGTCCCTCGGCGGAGAGAGAGCGGGGCATAGGCGCCCAGGCCCACCGCGTCGGGGCGATGGCTGTCGAGCAGCGTCGGGGCGCCGACGCGGTCCGGGCCCACCAGCGCCACCAGGCGGTTCATGGTGGCCTCGAGGAAGCGCGGGCTCGGACGCGAAGGATCCGTGAACGACTCCTGCGCGGCGGCCGCACGGGTGGGGCGCACGCGCAGGACGATCGCGCGCACGATGCCGCGCGGCGGCCGGCCCTCGAGGGCCAGGCGCAGCAAGGCGGTCACCGCGCCGGACTCGGTCAGCGGCACCGCGGGCGTGAGCGCGCCCTCGTGCGCGCGTCCGTCGGCGAGCCGGCACGTCCACTCGAAGCCGTCGGCGGCCAGGCCGCGCGCGGCCAGTCTGGCGCAGAGGCGCTCGGCCATCGCCCCGAGCCGCTCCATCAGCGGCCCGAGCGCCTCGAGGCCCCACTCGCACTCGACCGACTCCTCGAAGACCGGCCCCGGCCGCCAGGCGCTGAGAGGCCGTGGGTCGTCGCCGCGGGCCAGCCGCTGGGCCCGGACGCCCTCGGCGCCGGCCCGCTCGAAGAGCCCCGTGGTCGGCAGCGCCGCCAGCTCGCCCATGGTCCGCAGGCCCCACCGCTCCAAGCGGGTGGCGAGCTCCTCCGATATCGGCAGCAGCGAGAGCGGTGCCGGGGCCAGCGCGGCCGCGTCGCCATCGGGCTCGACGATGGCGACCCCGGCACCGAGACGGGCCGCCACCAGCGCGGCGAGACGGCTGCCGGCAACGCCCACCCGGATCGAGAAGCCCTCCGCGAGGGCGGCGGCGCGGAGCCGCTCGGCGAGGGTGGGCTCGTCGCCGAAGAGGCCCTCGAGTCCCGCCGCATCGAGATAGACGCAAGTGCTCGCTTCTTCGACACGAGGAGAATGTGCGAGCGCGACCTGGAGCAGGGCCCCCGGCGGGGGGAGCGACGGAGCCTCGGGGAGCAGGCAGCCGATGCGGCTCACGCGCCCCTCCGGTCACCGGCGCACCCGGCGCCGGAAGGCACGTCCTGAAGACTCCACTCGACCGCCCAGTGCCCCTCCCCCTGCCCTCTCCCCGGAGAGGAGAGGGTGGAGATGCGGACGCGGGTGATGGCGATCTCCGAGCGAAGACCGGCCAGCCGGGTGAGCGGTCGCAGGCCCATCCACTGCGGGCCGAGCCGTCGCGTGGTCAGCACCAGGGAGGCGGGGCTCCCCTCGCGGTGCCGGGCCACGCGGAGGATCAGGATCGTGTCGGTGTCCTCCACCGCCCGCTGCAGGCGGATGCACGTGGAGGCGGGCACCGGCCCCAGATCATCGAGGTCCAGCACGACCAGGGCAAAGCCCGGGCAGCGGGCCAGCAGGTCGGCGGCGCCGAGGGCCACCCGGAGGCGGCCGCCGCAGCGCACCCAGAGCAGCGCCGAGAGATCGGCGCCGGCCGCCGCAGCGGAATCGGGATCGAGCGAGTCGGTGGCGTCCACGAAGGCCACCTGTCCACCGGCCGTCGTGATGCGGGCGATGAGGGCCAGGAGCAGGCTGCTGGCTCCGGAGGAGCGGGAACCGACGACCTCGCTGAGCCGGCCCGGCGGAAACAGCCCGAGCAGGCCGTCGATCCCCTCGCGCTCCCACCCTGGCGGGGGTGAGGACTCGATCGGGATGCCCATCGCCTCGATTACACGTCACCTGTTAAGTATATTTCAACAACAAGATACAGGGGCTCAGGGGGGACACCGGCCCCAGATAGAGGGCCGACTACCGCTGCACGCGCCGGCCGACCCGCCAGCGCACAAGGGCGACGTAGGCCACCGCGTACACCAGCACGCCGGCCACATTGCTCCAGGCCATCGCCCACATCGTCGAGCCGGCCGCGTACCGGGTGAACCCCTCGTACGCGAAGATGCTGAGGAAGATCCCGGACGGCGCCATCAGCAGCGCCGCGACGATGCGCGGCGCCGAGCCGCGCGTGACCGCCCAGGGGGCCAGCAGCAGGCCGGCCTGCGAGACCAGGCCCATCACCCCGAAGATGGCGAGGCTGATCAGGTCCGTGCGCTCCGGCTCCGAGGCGCGCCCGAACCCATAGGCCGCGCTGGCGAAGGCCGCCGCCAGCGACAGTCCGGTCAGCCACGTGAGCACGAAGAAGACGACGAAGACGCGCTGGCGATCAGCCAAGCCAGGGCATCTCCGCGCGGCGGCGGGCCTCGAAGGCCTCGATGGCCGGCATCTGCTCGAGGGTCAGCGCCAGCTCGTCCCGCCCGGTGAGCAGCCCGTGCTTGCGGAATCCGTCGACCTCGAAGTGGATGGCGGCCCCGTCCGGCCCGGTGATGGTCTGCGCCTCCAGGTCCACCGTGAGCGCGGTGCCGGGCCGGGCCGCGAGCGTCTGCCGGAGCGCGGCCGCGGTCGCGGCCGGCACCACGATGGGCAGCGCGCCGTTCTTGAAGCAGTTCTCGAAGAAGATGTCGCCGAAGCTCGGGCCGATGAGCACCCGGATGCCGTGATCGAGCAGCGCCCACACCGCCATCTCGCGCGAGGAGCCGCAGCCGAAGTTCTCGGCGGTCACCAGGATGCGCGCCGGCCGGTAGGCGGGCCGGTTCAGCACGAACTCCGGCCGCTCCGTCCCGCTCGCGTCGAAGCGCACGTCGTGGAAGAGCAGCGGCCCGAAGCCGCTCTCGCGCGGCCGCCGCAGGAAGCGCGCCGGGATGATGCGGTCGGTATCGATGTTGGGCAGGTCCATCGGGGCCGCCACCGCGGTGAGCCGGACGAAGGGCTCCATGCCTCCCTCAGGCGAGGGTGCGCACGTCGGTGAGCCGGCCGGTCACCGCGGCGGCCGCGGCCATCGCGGGGCTCATCAGGTGGGTGCGGGCCCCCGGCCCCTGGCGGCCCTCGAAGTTGCGGTTGGACGTGCTGGCCACCCGCTCCCCCGCCGCCGCGGTGTCACCGTTCATGCCGACGCACATCGAGCAGCCCGGCTCGCGCCACTCGAAGCCCGCGTCCCGGAACACGCGGTCGAGGCCCTCGGCCTCCGCCGCGCGCTTGACCCCGCCGGAGCCCGGCACCACCCAGGCCGGCACCGCGGCCCGCCGGCCACGCGCGACCGCCGCGGCGGCGCGCAGGTCCTCCAGCCGGCTGTTGGTGCAGGAGCCGATGAACACGCGGCTGACCGGGGTGCCGGCGAGCGGGGCCCCGGGCGTGAGCCCCATGTAGGCGAGCGCGCGCTCCATGCTGGCGCGCCGGGCGGCGTCGCCCACCGCGGCCGGATCCGGGACGCGCGCGCTGATCGGCAGCGCGTCCTGCGGGCTCGTGCCCCAGGTCACGGTGGGCGCGATGTCGGCCGCGTCGAGGGTCACCTCCCGGTCGAAGACCGCGTCCGGATCGGAGGGCAGCGTGCGCCAGTAGGCCAGCGCCTGCGCCCAGCGATCCCCGCGGGGCGCCAGCGGCCGGTTCTGGAGATACGCGAACGTGGTCTCGTCCGGCGCCACCATGCCGGCGCGGGCGCCCGCCTCGATCGACATGTTGCACACCGTCATGCGCTCGTCCATCGACATGGCCCGGATGACCGGCCCCGCGTACTCGATGGCGTGCCCGACCCCGCCGCCCGCCCCGATGCGCGCGATGATCGCCAGGATCACGTCCTTCGCCGCGATCCCGGGCGCGCGCGTGCCGCTGACGGTGATGCGCATCACGCGGGGCTTGCGCTGCCAGAGGCACTGGCTGGCCAGCACGTGCTCCACCTCGGTGGAGCCGATGCCGAAGGCCAGCGCCCCGAACGCGCCGTGGGTCGCGGTGTGGGAGTCGCCGCACACCAGCAGGATGCCGGGCTGGGTGGCCCCCTGCTCCGGGCCGATCACGTGCACGATGCCCTGGCGCGGCTCGCCGCGTCCGAAGAACGGGATGCCGAGCCGCCCGGTATGACGGCCCAGGTCGGCGACCATGCGCCGCACCTCGGGATCCGCGATCTCCGGGGTGCCGGGGGCGGTCGGCACGTAGTGATCCGCGGTGGCCAGGCACGCCTCGGGGCGGCGCACCGCGAGCCCCTTCCGCTCCATGCGGCCGAAGGCGTGCGTGGAGCCCTCGTGGAGCAGGTGGCGATCGACGTAGAGCAGGCTCCGGCCGCCCGGGCCCTCCGTCACCACGTGACGGCGCCAGATCTTCTCGAAGAGCGTGAGACCGGAGCCCGCCATCAGCGCTGCGCGAACTTCTCCTCGATGCCGTGCCACCAGTCGAAGCCGACCCGGCGGAAGATGTCCATCGGGCTCAGCACCGGCCCCGGCTGCCAGTCGGTGCCGTGCTCCTTCAGGTACTGCAGCGACCTCTCCATCGCGGGCACCGCGGCCGCCATGCACACCGCCGGGAAGATCACCATCTTGAAGCCGAGGCGCTCGAGCTCGGACACCTTCACCGCGGGCGTCTTGCCCCCGATCACCATGTTGGCGAGCAGCGGGGCCTTGATCTCGCGCGCCACCCGCCGGATCTCCTCCTCGGTCTGCGGCGCCTCGAAGAAGATCACGTCGGCCCCCGCCTCCGCGTAGCGGTTGCCGCGGTCGATCGCGTCCTCGAGCGAGGTGACCGCGCGGGCGTCGGTGCGGGCGATGATCACGAAGTCGGGATCGGTCCGGTACTCGGAGGCGGCGCGGATCTTGTCGCAGAACTCCTCGGTGGGGATCACCTGCTTGCCCGCGATGTGCCCGCACTTCTTGGGCGCGACCTGGTCTTCTAGATGTAACGCCGCGACCCCCGACCGCTCGTACTCTCGAACCGTGCGCACCACGTTCAGCACGTTGCCGTAGCCGGTGTCGGCGTCCGCGATCACCGGCAGCGACACGCACGAGGCCAGGTGCGAGGCGTGGGTCGCCATCTCGGTGAGGGTGGCCAGGCCCAGGTCCGGCTGCCCCAGGTGCGAGGCGGCGGTGCCGGCCCCGGTCATGTAGACGGCCGGGAAGCCGGCCGCCTCGATGAGGCGCGCGGAGAAGCCGTCGTAGGCGCCGGGGGCGACGATGATGCCGGGAGCCTGGAGCATCTGGCGGAGTCGGGTCGTGGTGCGCATGAGCGGGAGCCTTTCCCGGGCGCGGGGCCCGTCGAGGGAGCTGACGCGCCATCCGAGACGGCGGCGGCGTCGACGATTGTGGGCCCAGGCCGCGGGCGGCGTCAAGGTGTCGTCACCCGCCGGCGCGGCAACCCCGGTCGGTGCGTCCGGATGGCTTGTTGTACAATCCGCGAGGATCGCACCCCAGATCGGAGCCGAGCCAGCCATGCCATTCGCCGACGTCGCCGGGATCAGGCTGTTCTACGAGGAGGTCGGCGAGGGCGTCCCGCTGATCTTCGTCCACGAGTTCGCGGGGGACCACCGGAGCTGGCACCTGCAGGTGCGATGCTTCTCGCGCCGCTACCGCACCATCGCCTACAACGCCCGCGGCTATCCACCCTCGGACGTGCCGGAGGACCCGGGCGCCTACTCGCAGGACCGCGCCGCCGACGACATCCTGGGCATCCTCGATCACCTGAAGATCCCGCAGGCCCACGTGTGCGGGCTCTCGATGGGCGGCTACGCGACGCTCCACTTCGGCCTGCGCCATCCCGAGCGCGCGCGGTCGCTCACGGTGGCGGGGGCCGGCTACGGCAGCGTGCCCGGCGAGCGCGAGCGCTTCCGCAAGGACGTGGAGGAGACCGCGCGCCTCTTCGAGACCGAGGGCATGGCCGGGGTGGCCGCCTTCTACACCAAGGGCCCCACCCGGGTCCAGTTCATGGACAAGGACCCCAAGGGCTGGCAGGAGTTCTACGACCAGTTCGTGGCCCAGTCCGCCCGCGGGCACGCGCTCACCATGCGCGGCGTCCAGATGTCGCGGCCGTCCATCTTCGACCTCGGGCCGGCGATGGAGCGCCTGGAGGTGCCCACGCTGATCATGACCGGCGACGAGGACGAGCCCTGCCTCGAGCCCGCGCTCTACATGAAGCGCAAGATCCGCTCCTCGGGGCTGGTGGTGATCCCCAAGGCCGGCCACACCATCAACCTGGAGGACCCGGACCTCTTCAATCGTGCGCTGCTCGACTTCCTCACCGCGGTGGACGCGGGACGCTGGCCGCTGCGCAACCCGGCCTCGCTGAGCGGCTCCGCGATCATGCCCGCCTCCATGAAGCCGGGAGCCGCACGATGACGCGCCCGCCGGCGGCCGCCCCCGGAGGGTCCCGATGACGCCGCCCCTCGCGCCCTACACCGTGATCGATCTCACCCGCGCCCGCTCGGGCCCCACCTGCGTGCGGCAGCTCGCGGACATGGGCGCGCGGGTGATCCAGATCTCGGCCCGCGAGGACGTGGAGGGCGACTTCCCGCGGCGGGGCTTCGACTCCCAGAACCTCCACCGCAACAAGCGCTCGCTCACGCTCGACCTCAAGGCGCCGCGGGGCATCGAGATCGTGCGCAAGCTGGTCAGGACCGCGGACGTGGTGGTGGAGAACTTCCGGCCCGACGTGAAGACGCGCCTGGGCCTCGACTACGAGACGCTCTCCCGCATCAACCCGCGCCTGGTCTACGGCAGCATCTCCGGCTTCGGCCAGGACGGACCGTACCGGGACCGCCCCGGCTACGATCAGATCGCGCAGGGCATGGGCGGGCTCATGTCGATCACCGGGCTGCCCGGCCAGGGCCCGGTGCGGGTCGGCATCCCGGTGGCCGATCTCACCGCCGGTCTGTTCCTGGCCCAGGGCATCCTGGTGGCCCTGCTGGAGCGCGAGCGCTCCGGCAAGGGCCAGTGGGTGCACACCTCGCTGCTGCAGGCGATGGTCACCATGCTCGATTTCCAGGCCGCGCGCTGGCTGATCGGCAAGGAGATCCCGCCCCAGGCGGGCAACGACCATCCCACCGCGATCCCCACCGGGGTGTTCAAGACCGCGGACGGGCACCTCAACATCGCCGCCTCCGGCCAGCACATGTTCAAGCGGCTGTGCGAGGCGCTCGGCACCGAGGCGCTGCTCGACGATCCGCGCTTCCGCACCGCGCCCGATCGCTCCCGCAACCGGAAGGCGCTCGCGGTCGAGCTGGAGAAGGGCTTCGCCCGGCGCACCACCCGGGAGTGGGTGGACCTGCTCAACGCCAAGGGCGTGCCGTCGGGGCCCATCCTCGACATCAAGCAGGTCTACGAGGACCCGCAGATCCGTCACCTGAAGATGGCGGTGCCGGTGCAGCACCCGGCCCTGGGGGAGCTGATGCTGCAGGCCCCGCCGGTCACGCTCTCACGCACGCCCGGCTCGGTGCGCACCCATGCCCCCGACACCGGCGAGCACAACGTCGAGATCCTGACCGAGCTCGGCTACTCCCCCGCCGACATCGAAACCCTGCGCCGGGAGAAGGTCATCTAGCCGGGGTCAGGTCTTACATTCCGACATTTGACGCGTCGCGATGTCGGAATGTAAGACCTGACCCCATCGGAGAGTCACGTGAGAGAGAACGCGCTGAAGAAGATCTGGGCCAAGGGCGAGGCGGTGGTGAACGGCTGGCTGTCGATCCCGAGCGGCTTCTCGGCCGAGGTGATGGCGCACCAGGGCTTCGACTCGCTCACCATCGACATGCAGCACGGCGTGGTCGACTACCAGGTGGCGGTGAGCATGCTCCAGGGCATCTCCACCCTCGCGGTGGTGCCGCTGGCCCGCGTGCCGTGGAACGATCCGGCGCGCCTCATGAAGATCCTCGACGCGGGCGCGTACGGGGTCATCTGCCCCATGATCAACACCGCCAAGGAGGCGGAGGCGATGGTGCGGGCCTGCAAGTACCCACCGCGCGGCTATCGCAGCTGGGGGCCGGTGCGCGCCTCGCTCTACGCGGGCTCCGACTACGGCGACCACGCCAACGTGGAGACCATCGTGATGCCGATGATCGAGACCGCGGAGGCGCTCAAGAATCTGGACGAGATCCTGAGCGTGGACGGCGTGGACGCCATCTACGTGGGCCCGTCCGACCTGAGCCTGGCCCTGGGCCTCAAGCCGCGCCTGGACCAGACCGATCCCCCGGTGGTGGAGGCCCAGCGGAAGATCGCGGCGGCGTGCCAGCGGCACAACGTGGTGGCGGGCATCCACAACGCCACCGCGACCTACGCCCTCAAGATGATCGCGGAGGGCTACCAGTTCGTGACCCTCGCGAGCGACAGCCGGCACATGGCGGCCAAGGCCGCCGAGGAGGTCGGCATCGTGCGCAAGACCGGCACCAAGACGGGCAGGCTCCCGGCCTACTAGTGCCGGCGCTCCTCGACGACGCGCTGCTGGAGCGGGCGCGCGCCCACCTGGGGGCCTTCGAGCGCGTGCCCCTGCCCGACGACGGGCGGCGGCGCGCCGCGGTGGCCCAGGTGCTGGTGGCCGACGACGACGGCCGCGCGTGCTTCCTCATCACCCGGCGCGCTGCCACCCTGCGCAACCACACCGGCCAGTGGGCCCTGCCCGGCGGCCGCATCGACACCGGCGAGACCGCGGAGGACGCGGCGCTGCGGGAGCTGCGCGAGGAGGTCGGCCTCACCCTGGAGGCGGGCGCGGTGCTGGGGCTGCTCGACGACTACGGCACGCGCTCCGGCTACATCATCACGCCGGTGGTGGTGTGGGGCGGCGCGGTGGGCGCGCTGGTGCCGAACCCGGCCGAGGTGGCCAGGGTCTTCCGGGTGCCCCTCGACGATCTCGAGGGCCCGGACGTGCCCCGGCTCGTCTCGATCCCGGAGTCGGATCGCCCGGTCATCCAGCTCCCGCTGCTCGGCACGCTGATCCACGCGCCGACCGCGGCGGTCGTCTACCAGATGCGCGAGGTCGTCGTCCACGGACGGCCCACGCGCGTGAGTCACTTCGAGCAGCCGGTGTGGGCCTGGCGGTGAGCGCCGGGCGTCCCGGGCGGAGGAGCGGCATGGGCGTTCTCGACGGGCAGGTCGCGATCATGACGGGCGGCGGCAGCGGCATCGGCCGCGCGGCGGCGCTGATGCTGGCCGCCGAGGGCGCGCAGGTGGTGGTGGCGGGCCGGCGCAAGGCGCCGATCGAGGCGGTCGCGGCCGAGATCGCCCGCGCGGGCGGCCGCGGGATCGCGCGCGTGTGCGACGTGGAGAAGCCCGCGGAGGCGCGCGGCCTCGCGGAGTGGACCATCGGCCAGTGCGGCCGCGTCGACATCCTGGTCAACAACGCGGGGCACTCGAGCCGGGCCCGCAACATCCGCTGGGTCGGCCAGGAGGAGTGGGACAGCGTGCTCGCGGTGAACCTGACCGGGGTCTACGCGCTCACCCAGGCGGTGCTGCCCGGCATGATCGAGCGCGGGGGCGGCACCATCATCACGGTCAGCTCGCTGGCCGCGCTCAAGCCCGGGCTGATCGGCGGGGCGCCCTATGGCGCCGCCAAGGCCGGGGTGCGGAACCTGATGGGCCACGTCCACACCGTGCTGCGCGAGAAGGGCATCCGCGCGACCACCATCATGCCCGCCGAGGTCGACACCCCGATCCTCGACAACCGCCCCCTGCGGCCCGACGCGCAGGCCCGGGCGACGATGATGCAGGCCGAGGACGTGGCGCGCGCCATCCTGCTCTGCGCCACCCTGCCCCCGCGCACCGTGATCGAGGAGATCGTGATGAGCCCGACGATCCTGCGGGATCAGTCCGCGGACATCCGGATCGCGCGCGACGAGGGGGCGCCGCCGGGGGCGCGGTAGGCCGAGACCGCGGAGGTGCCCGGGGCCGGATTCACCGGCCCAGCGAGGCCTGCTGCACGCGGTTGCGGAAGCCGATGGGGTCGCGCACGCGGCGGAAGACCTCGCGGGCCCCGCCGGTGCCGGTCACGATCAAATCGCCGAAGCCCAGCATGCGGCCGATCAGCCCTTGCTGGATGCCGATGCTCTCCACCTTGGAGAGGAGCAGCTCGGTGGTGTAGCGCGAGATGAGCCCCACCTTGAGGATGAGGCGGCTGGTGGTCACCGCGAACTCGGAGGTCATCAGCTCCACGTAGTGCACCAGCGCCCAGGCGGCCCCGATCACCACGACGCCCGCGCCGATCAGCCAGATCCAGGGCGGATCCTGCACCGGCCGCAGCACGACGGCGAGCGCGATCCCCGCGATGATCACCAGGGCCGGCCGCAGGAAGAGGATCCAGTGCAGCCGCGTCTTGTACACGACGCGCTCCCCCTCCAGCAGGTGCCGCTCCACGTACCCCACGCGCCCAGCCTAGCGCGGGGTCAGGTCTTACATTCCTACATTTTCGGCGGCGGGGCGGCGGGGGGCGGAAGAGAAATGTCGGAATGTAAGACCTGACCCCGGTAGTCGCGGTGCCAGAGGTCGAGGTACTCGGTGGCGTTGCGGGCGATGTCGTCGAGCTCCTCCTGGCTCATCTTGCGCACCGGCTTGGCCGGGACGCCCATGACCAGCCAGCCCGACGGCACCACCTTGCCCGGCGGGACCACCGCGCCCGCCCCCACCTGCGCCCACTCCTCGATCACCGCGCCGGTGAGCACCACCGCCCCGATGCCGATGCGCACGTTGTCCATCACCCGGCAGGCGTGCACCACCGCCCGGTGGCCGATCGTCACGTTGGCCCCCACGATGCACGGGAACTGGGGCGTCACGTGCAGCACCGAGTTGTCCTGGACGTTGGAGTTGCGACCGAGCACGACGTAGTTGTCCTGGTCGCCCCGCAGCACGGTGAAGGGCCACACGCTCGCGCCCGCCTCGATCGTCACGTCGCCGATGACCTGCGCGGCCGGATCCACGTAGGCCTCCGGGTGCACCCGCGGCGTCCGCCCCGGCACCGAGCGGATCACCGGCCGCTCCAGCGCGCGGGGCGCTTGTCGAGAAAGGCCCGCACGCCCTCGTGGAAGTCGGCGCTGGTGTAGGTCCACGCGATCAGATCCTCGTCCTCGGGGAGCGCCCGGCTGCGCGCCAGGCGCCGGATGGCCTCCTTGGTGACCGCCAGCGTGATCGGCGCGTGCTCGGCGATCTGCCGGGCCAGCGCGGCCACCCGCGCCGCGATGTCCTCCGGCGGCACGATCTCGTGGACGTAGCCGGCCGCGCGCGCCTCCTCGGCCCCGAGCAGACGCGCGGTGAAGAGCAGCTCGGTGACCCGCGAGGGCCCGAACACGTCCACCAGGCGCGCGTAGGCCGCCATCGACAGGCAGTTGCCGAGCGTGCGGGCGATGGGCGCGCCGAACCGGGCGTCGGGCGTGGCCACGCGGATGTCGCACGCGGTCGCGATCCGGAAGCCGCCGCCCACCGCGACGCCCTCGATCTGGGCGATCACCGGCTTGTTCACCGACTCGAGCCGCGCGATGCGGCGATCGCCGTCGCGCTCGTAGGCGATGCCGTCCTCGGCGCGCTCGAACACCTGGAACTGGCTGATGTCCGTGCCGGCCACGAACGCCTTGCCGCCCGCCCCGCGGAGCACCAGCACCCGGACGGAGTCGTCGGCGTCGACCTCCTCGCACACCTGGTAGAGCCGGTCGTACATCGCCCACGTCATGGCGTTGCGCGCGGCGGGCCGGTTGAAGGTGAGCGTCATCACCGGCCCCTCGCGGGTGACCAGCGTCTCGTCTTGCGTCGGCACGGCGTGCGCCTCCCGTTGCTCGTGATGGTGCCGCGTGGGTCGCCGCATCGTATCACCTTCCCGCGCACGGCCGCCCCGACCCTCGCGTTAGCATGGACGGATGACGCGCCCCGCCGGCCTCGTGCTCGACTACGGCAACGTGCTGACCCTCCCGCAGGACGAGACCTTCATGGCGGATGCGGCGCGCCGCCTCGGCGTCGAGCCCGACGCCTTCCGCGAGGCGTACTGGCGCCACCGTCACGCCTACGACGCCGGTCTGCCCGCGGCCGCGTACTGGCGCCGCGTGGTGGCGGACGTGCGGCCGGGCGGCCCGACGCTCGACGATCCCGCGTGGCTGATCGCGGCCGACGTCGCCTCGTGGACGATCTACCACGAGGCGGTCTGGAGCGTCGCGGCCGCGTTCCGGGCCGCGGGCGGGCGCACCGCGCTGCTCTCCAACAGCGGGCCCGAGGTCATGGCGCGCGTGCGCGCGGAGCGCGACCTCGAGGCGCGCTTCGACGCGGTGATCGTCTCCTGCGAGGTGGGGCTGGCCAAGCCCGACCCCGCCATCTTCCATCTGTGCCTGGACCGGCTGCGGCTGCCCGCCCGCTCGGTGCTCTTCGTGGACGACCGCGCCGACAACATCGAGGGTGCCGCGCGCGTCGGGCTGCGGACCCTGCACTTCGACGCGCCGGGCGCGGTGGACCGACTGCGCGCGGCGCTCGGCCAGGCTGCCGGTCGGTCGCACGTTCCCCAGGCTGGGAAATCCCCTTCTGGCCATGGGCCCGGCACTTCAGGCGCAACCTTTGCGGGCGACCCCTAAGTGGCCGTCGGGCAATCGATGATTGCCTGGTCCGGCTCTTGCGTTTCAGGCCCGCCATCGTGGCAGGCGCGGCCGCGAGCCACGCCACTTCCGACGGGGGGACGACGCATGAGGCGATGGGGCATGGTGCTGGTGGTCGGCGGCGCGCTGGCGCTCCTGGCCGGGCCGGCGGCGGCGCAGTGGCGGTACACGGACGACGAGGGGAAGAGCCGCGTCACCCAGTACAAGATCGACATCCCGAAGCACCTGCGCGACGGCGCGGAGTGGATCGGCCCGGTCGGGCCGGGCAAGCCGGGGCTCAGCGCGGAGCAGAAGCAGAAGGCCCAGCGCGAGGAAGCCAACCGCCGTCTCATCGCCGCGGAGGCCGGACTGATCGGCTACCGCCACCTCCCGCCTCCGGCGCGGCCCGCTCCGGACCGCGGGGGCCCCGACCGGATCCTGGCCACCATGTGCATCGCCGGCCAGCAGCGGGTGATGACCTCGCCCGGTAGCTGGAAGGTGGTCGGATCCTGCTCCTCCGACTTCTCGACGGGCTACGTGGGGGGCTACCCGACCCTCGGGGGCTGGGGCGGCTACCCCACGCACTGATCGGCACCCGGACGCGGGGCGGTCCGACGCGATCGGCTAGATCTTGAAGCGCGCGCGGATCTCGTCGGGCCGCTCCGAGTAGGGCGGGATCGCCTCCCGGGGATCGAACGCGATTTCCACCACGATCGCGGCGGGACTTCCCGCCCGGCGGGCGGCGGCGAGGGCCTCGCGCAGCGCGGCCGGATCGCCCACGGTGGCGACGTGGCGCAGGCCCGCAGCCCGCGCCAGCCCGGGCCAGTCCACCGCCACCGGCGGCAGCGCCTGCCCGCCGGAGGACTCGTAGCGCCCGTTCACCCAGAGCAGCACCGTGAGGTTCGGCGGGGCCGCCGCGGCCACGGTGGCGAGCACGTTGGGGCTCATCAACAGGGAGCCGTCGCCCTCCAGGGCCACCACGTGGCGGTCCGGCCGCTGGAGCGCCACGCCCAGCGCCAGGGGAATCGCCGCGCCCATCGAGTCGCAGAGCGCGAACACCGGGCACGGCACCGTCATGTGCGGCAGGTAGCGCGCGTTCGCGCCGAGGCAGGAGATCAGCACGTCGGTCGGCGTCAGCGTCGCGACCAGCGCGTCCAGCAGCGGCTTGCGTGGCGTCACGCGAGATCCTCCCCGCTGATCAGCAGCACGAAGGGCCCGCGCGATTCCACGCAGAACTCGACGCCCTGCTTCACCTGCCCCGCCAGATCGCCGCGCCGGTCGGCGTGGGCGTGGGGCAGCCGCCAGGCCCGCAGCGTCTCCTCGGTGACCCGCCCCTTGGGGGCGTGGTAGTAGACCGGGTCGCGATGGTCCCCGCGCAGCGACACGATGAAGAAGCACGGCAGCCGGTAGAGCTCGACCAGGCCCGCCAGCACCCCGCCGCAGTTGAGCAGGCCCGCGTTCTGGATCAGCACCGCGCCGCGCCCGCCGGCCAGGTTGGCGCCGCACGCGACCGCGACCGCCTCCTCCTCCCGGGCCACGTCGACCGCCCGCAGCCGGGGCGAGCGCCGCACACCCTCCATCAGCCGGCCGATCCAGGTGTCCGGCACCGAGGCCACCAGCGTGACCCCGGCGGCCTCGAGCCCGGACACGATCTGCTCCACGCCCGTCATCGTCCCGCCTCCCCCGGCGCCGGGTTGAGCCGCATGAAGGCCGTCGGCGGCAGGTGCAGGCGCAGGGCCTGGCCCGCGGCCAGTGCGGCCGGCACCGGCTCCGGCACGAACACCAGCAGCCGCTGACCGCCGCCGATCTCCACCGTCACCTCCGTTTGCACGCCCTGGTAGACCACGCCCACCACCCGCGCGTCCACCACGTTGTCGGCCGCCTCGCCGGTCACCCGGACGCGCTCGGGACGGATCGCCAGCTCCACCGCCTCGCCTTCGCGCAGGCCGTCGATTCCCACCACCCGCACCGTCTCGCCGCCCGGCAGCCGCACCCGGTCCACGGCGGTCGCCTGCCCGCGCAGCACGCTCGAGGCGCCGATGAACTCGGCCACGAAGCGGGTGGCGGGCCGCTCGTAGATCTCGCGGGGCGTTCCCAGCTGCTCGATGCGCCCGCCCCGCATCACCGCGATGCGGTCGGAGAGACCCAGGGCCTCGGCCTGGTCGTGGGTGACGAACACGGTGGTGATGCCGACCGAGCGCTGGATCTCGCGCAGCTCGCTGCGCATCTCCTCGCGCAGCTTCTTGTCCAGCGCGGCCAGCGGCTCGTCCAGCAGCAGCACCCGCGGCTCGTAGACCAGCGCGCGGGCCAGCGCCACCCGCTGCTGCATGCCGCCCGAGAGCTGGCTCGGCCGGTGCTCGGCGCGCGCGTCCAGGCGGACCAGGGCCAGCGCGGCCCGCACCCGCCGCTCGATGTCCGCCCGGGGCACGCGCCGCTCCCGGAGGCCGAAGGCCACGTTCTCGAACACCGAGAGGTGCGGGAAGAGCGCGTAGGATTGGAAGACCATCCCCAGACCCCGCTGGTGGGCGGGCCGCTCGGTGACGTCCTGCCCGTCGATGCGCACGCGCCCCGCGGTCGGCGGCACGAACCCGGCGATCAGGTTGAGCGTCGTGGTCTTCCCGCAGCCGGACGGCCCCAGCAGCGAGAGCAGCTCGCCCTCGTGGACGGTCAGGTCCAGGTCCGCCACCGCGCGGACGCCCGCGTAGTCGCGGGTGCAGCCGACCAGCTCGACGACCGCGCGCGCCATCAGCTCACCGCCCGCCGCTCGAGCCCATCAGCCGCGATGGTGGAGGAACACGCCCCCCAGGTCGAGGAAGCGGTCGGCGAGCCAGACCACCACGAACGTCACCACGATGAACAGGGTGGAGAGCGCGGCGATGGTGGGATCGGTGTAGTTCACCACGTAGGTGAACATGGCCACCGGCAGGATCTCGGTGAGCCGCGTCGAGATGAACAGCGAGACCACGAACTCGTTCAGCGACACGATCACCGCGAACAGCAGCGCCGCCACGAGCCCGGGGCGGAGCAGCGGCAGGGTCACGCGGCGGAAGGCGCGCCACGGGGTGGCGCCCAGGCTGGCCGCGGCGCGCTCGAGGGTGGGATCGAGGTTGCGCGCGCTCACCCACACCGAGCGCACCACGAAGGGCAGCACCAGCGCCACGTGGGCCGCGATCAGCACCACCCGGCTCCGGAGGAGGCCGAGCGCGGCGCCCAGGATGAGGAAGCCGAGGCCGGCGGCCACGCCGGGCACCACCAGCGGCGACAGCAGCACGGTGGACCAGAGCGACGTCCCGCGCCGGCCCCGGGCCAGCGCGAGCGCGGCCGCGGTGCCGACCGGCATCGCCACCGCCACCGCGCCGAGGGTGACCACCAGGCTGTTCCACATCGCGCGCTGGAACTGCGGGTACGTGAGCACGTTGACGTACCAGCGCCACGAGAACCCGCTCGGGGGAAACGACAGGATGGCGGTCGGGTTGAACGATACCGCGATCACCACCACCGTGGGCAGGGTCATGAACGCGACCAGCAGGAGCACCGCGAGGCGGAGCATCACGCGCTCCGCGCGGGGCCCGCGGTGAGCCGGCCCACCGCGGCCAGCAGCAGCAGCGTCACCGCCAGGGCGAAGACCGCGAAGGCCGCCCCGCCCGGCCAGTTGAAGGAGTCGAGCGCCAGGTCCCGCACCACGTTGGCGATCATCTTCACGCGCCCGCCGCCCAGCAATTCGGGCGTGGCGAAGGCGCTCAGGGTCCAGGCGAAGACGATGACCGAGCCGGAGACGACGCCCGGCATCGACAGGGGCAGGGTCACCCGCCAGAACACCCGCGCCGGGCTCGCCCCCAGGCTGGCCGCGGCCCGCTCGTAGACCGGATCGATGTGGCTGATGGCGGCCGCCAGCAGCAGGATCATGGTCGGCATCGAGAAGTGCACCAGCCCCACCAGCACGCCGCGCGCGGTGAACAGCATGGGGATCGGCCAGGTGACCACCGTGTTGCCCAGCACCAGCACCCACGCGTAGGTGCGCACGATGGCGCCGGTGAAGAACGGCGCCAGCGTGAGCACGAGCAGGATCGAGCGCGCCCGCGCGCTCCGGGTGCGGGCGAGCAGGTAGGCCACCGGATAGGAGGCCACGAGGGTGAGCGCGGTGGTGGCCAGGCTCAAAACCACCGTGTCCCACACCGCGCCCAGGTACTGGCGACTCATGATGCCGGTGAAGTTGGCGAGGGTGAGCCCGCCGGTCTGCAGCGACCCCGGCACGAACTCGAGCACGCTGTAGCGCAGCAGCGCGCCGAGCGCGGCCGCGAACACCGCCACCACGAGCACGGCCGGGGTCAGGAGCAGCCGCATCGGCCGGAGCGCGCTACTTGACGATGTTGGCGGTGAACCACTCGCGCCAGGCGGGCAGGTTCTTGGCGCGGACCTCGTCGTTCATGATGTAGGCGCCCGCCTTCCACTCGGCCGGGGTCAGGAAGATGCCCGGCTGGCCGTGATAGGCCGCGGGCACCGTGGCTCCGCCGTTGACCGGGCCCGCCTTGAGCGCCTTGGCCAGCTCGGTCTGGATCTCCCTGGAGAGCGCCAGGTTGATGAACTGGTGCGCGGCGTCCGCCTTCGCGCTGCCCGCCATGACCGACATGCAGTCGATGCCCACGATGCCGGGGAAGTCCTTGGTCGCCACCAGCTTCACCTGGATCCCCTGCTCCTGCAGGTGATAGGCGTTGACCGAGAGCATCACCTGCACCGGCGCCTGCCCGGTCTTCATCAGGTCCTGGCTCTGGGCGTCGGTGGAGTAGAACGCGGCGATGCTCGGCTTGAGCGCCTTGAGCTTGTCCTGCCCCTTCTGCCACGTCGCCTCGTTGCCTCCCTCCATCAGGGCCGCGATCGTGATGATGTGGGAGGGGTCGAAGTCGGGCATCGCGATCTTGCCCTTGAGCGAGGGCTTCCACAGATCGGACCAGCGGGTGATCTCCTCCTTCACGAGATCCGGCCGGTAGACGATCGTGTACACGTAGCTCCAGCCGCCGATCTGGTAGTCGCTGCGCAGCGCCTCCCTGGCGACCTCCTTGGCGTTGGGCAGCTTGGCCATGTCGAGCTTGGCGAAGAGGCCGTCCGACATGTAGAGGCGGCCGACGTGGCTGGTGGTGAACGTGAGGTCGACCAGCGGGCTGCCCTTGGCCACCCGGGCCTTGGCGAGCCGGTCGATGGTGCCGCCCACCTCGAACTCCACCGGCATGCCGGTCTTGGCGGTGAACGCCTTGCCGATCACCTTCTCCACCGTGTCCTTCCAGTTGCCGCCCCACACGCTGACCACCAGCGAGTTCTGGGCGTGGGCGGGCGTGACCCCGAGCCCGAGCGCGAGCAGTGATGCCACGACGAGGCGAGCGAGCATGGCGTGTCTCCTATGGCCTGCGGGGTGGGGGCGGCGCGAGGGCCCTGGCGGCCGCCTCGATGGCCTCGACGATGAAGTGGTAGCCGGTGCAGCGGCACAGGTGCCCGGCCAGCATCTCGCGGATCTCCTCGCGCGAGGGCTGCGGCCGCTCGCGGAGGAACGCGCAGGTGCTCATGACGATGCCCGGCGTGCAGTAGCCGCACTGCAGCCCGTGCCTGGCCCAGAACGCTTCCTGGATCGGGTGCAGCCCGCCGTCGGCGGGCGCCACCCCCTCGATGGTGGTGATCCGGTGCCCGTCGGCCTGCACCGCGAGCATCAGGCAGGCGCGGACCGGCTCGTCGTCCAGCAGGACGGTGCACGCGCCGCACACCCCGTGCTCGCAGCCCACGTGGGTGCCGGTCAGGTCCAGGTCCTCGCGCAGGAAGTCGGCCAGCGTCTGGCGCGGCTCCACCGCGCGCGCGTGCTCCTGCCCGTTGACGGTGACGCGGATCGAGTGGGTCATCGGGGGCCTCCGCAGCGGCCGAGCGCCGCGGTCAGCGTGCGCTCGGCCAGCGTGGCCGCCACCCGGCGGCGATAGGCCGCGGTCGCGTGGATGTCGCCGTCCGGCGAGAGCCCGGCGGCGGCCGCCCGCGCCGCCTCCCGGATCCGCTCCGGGGTCGGGGCTTGGCCGGTCAGCGCCTGCTCCGCGGCGGTGGCGCGCACCGGCGTGCCGCCCGCCCCGAAGAAGGCGAGCCGCGCCGGGCCGAGCGTGCCGTTTCCATCGCGCGCGAGCACCGCCACCGCGCCCACCAGGGCGAAGTCGCCGTGGCGGCGCGAGACCTCCGCGAAGCCCCAGCCGGCCCCGGCGGGCGGCAGCGTGAAGCGCACCGCGGTCGCCAGCTCGTCGGGCCCCAGCGCGGTGGTGAGCGGGGCGCGGTAGAACCGGTCGGCCGGGATCATGCGCTCGCCGCGCGGCCCGCGCGCGACCACCACGCCCTCCAGGCACAGGAGCACCGCGGGCAGCTCGGAGGCCGGATCGGCGTGGACCACGTTGCCCACCACCGTGCCCCGGTTCCGGATGGGCGGATGCGCCACGTGCCGGAGCACCTCCGCGAAGAGCGGCGAGCGGGAAACGGCCCACCGCTCGAGCGCACGCTGCCGCACCAGCGCGCCGATCTCGAGCATGCCGGAGGCTTCGCGGATGCCGTCCAGGCCCGGCAGCCGGTTGATGTCCACCAGCAGCGTGGGTCGCGCCAGGCGCAGCGCCAGCATCGGGATCAGGCTCTGGCCGCCGGCCAGGACCTTGGCGTCCCCCCCGCCGCCCGCGAGGGCGCCCACCGCCTCGTCGAGACTCCGCGGGGCCGCGTACTCGAACGGGGCGGGCTTCACGACTCCCCCAGGAGGCCCAGCACCACCGACGGGCCGAGCGGCGTCCGCGTGACCTTGGCGCCGAACGAGGCGAGGGCGTCCTCCACCGCGTTGGCGATGGCGGCGGGCGGCGAGATGGCCCCGCCCTCCCCGATGCCCTTCATGCCGAGCGGATTGCGCGGCGACGGATATTCGAGGTGCACGGTCTCGATGTCGGGCAGCTCCATCGCGGTGGGGACCAGGTAGTCCATGAACGTGCCGGTCAGCAGCTGGGCCTGCTCGTCGTACACCATCTCCTCGAGCAGGCCGCCGCCGACGCCCTGCGCGACCCCGCCGTGGATCTGCCCCTCCACGATCACCGGGTTGATGATCTTGCCGCAGTCGTGCGCGACCAGGTAGCGCCGCAGCGTGACCGCCCCGGTGCCGGTGTCGACGTCCACCACCGCCACGTGGACCGCGCTGGTGTAGGTCACGGTGGGCTGGTGGTGGTACACCGTCGCCTCGAAGTCGAGCTCGGTCACTCCGGGCCTGGCGAAGGTCGGCGTCGCGGCGCGGATGACCGCGGCGAGCGGCGTGGCCGACCCGGGCGCGCCGCGCACCGACACGGCGCCGTCGCTCACCTCGATGTCGGCGGGCGACGCCTCCAGGAGCGCGGCGGCCGCGGCCACGATCTTGTCCCTCACGCGGCCGGAGGCCTCGTGGATCGAGCTGCCCGCGTTGACCGCGCTGCGCGAGGCGAACGTCCCGACCCCGAACGGGATCGCCGCGGTGTCACCGCCCACCACCGTGACCCACTCGAGCGGGATCCCGAGGGCGTCGGCCGCGATCTGGGCAAACGAGGTCTCGTGCCCCTGCCCCTGGCAGCAGGCGCCGGTGGCCACCACCGCGTGCCCCGAGGGATCCAGGCGCACGGTCGCGCCCTCGTAGGGGCCGATCGCCGTGCCCTCCACGTACCCCGAGATGCCGATCCCGCGATGGATGCCCTGCTCGCGCAGGCGCGCCTGCTCCGCGCGCAGGGCCGGATAGTCCACCGCGGCGAGCGCGGCCTCCAGCCCGGCGCGGAAGTCGCCGCTGTCGTAGACGAGCGGGTTGCCGTCGCGGTACGGGATGTGGAGCTCGTACGGCATGTCGGCCTCGGTGAGGTAGTTGCGCCGGCGCAGGTCGGCGGGGTCCATGCCGAGCGCGCGCGCGAGACGGTCGACGATGCGGTCCATCGCGAACACGGTCTCCGGCCGGCCCGCCCCGCGGTAGGGCGCGTTCGGGGTCTTGGTGGTGACCACGCCGAGGCACTCCACGTCGAGGCTCGGCACCCGGTGCGGGCCCAGCAGGTGCGCCACCGTGTTGTACGGCAGCACGATGCCCCACGAGTTGTAGGCCCCGAGGTCCACCCAGATGCGGTCCCGTACCGCGAGCATGGTGCCGTCGCGCCGGGCCCCGATCTCGATGTCGTGCACCTGCGCGCGGGCGTGGGCGGATCCCATCATGTGCTCGCGGCGGTCCTCGATCCACTTCACCGGGCGGCGCGAGGCGATGGCCGCGGCCGGGATCAGTAGATCTTCCGGGTACCCGTTGGCCTTGGTGCCGAACCCGCCGCCCACGTCCGGGGCGATCACCCGGATCTTGTGGGGCGGCAGGCCGAGCGCGGCGACCAGCCCCTGCTGGACGAAGTGCACCACCTGGGTGCCGTTCCAGGAGGTGAGCGTGCCGTCGCGCGGGTCCCACTGCGCGATCACCCCGCGCGTCTCGATCGGCATGCCGACGTAGCGCGGGATCGTGAACCGCTCACGCACCCGGACATGGGCCTCCCGCAATCCGGCCTCCGCGTCGCCGAACCCGGTCCGGAACGAGAGCGCGATGTTGTCGCCCCACTCCGGGTAGAGCACCGGGGCGTCCGGCTGCGCCGCCGCGATCACGTCCGCCAGCACCGGCAGCGGCTCGTAGTCCACCTGCACCCGCTCCGCGGCGTCCTCGGCCAGCGCGCGGCTGCCGGCCAGCACCATGGCCACGATCTCGCCGACGTGCCGCACCTCGTCGCGGCACATCGCCAGCTGGCCGACCTGCCTCATCGTCACCGCCACCCGGGCGGAGAGGCCGGGCGGGATCGCCCCGAAGAGCGGCAGCGGCTTCATCCATCGCTCGAGGTCCGCGAAGGTGTAGACGTGGGCCACCCCGGGCAGGGCGCGAGCCGGCTCGGTGCGGATCGCGGTGATGCGCGCGTGCGCGTACGGGCTGCGCACGAAGGCGGCGTGCAGCATGCCGGGCAGCTTGATGTCGTCCACGAAGCGGCCCTCGCCACGGAGGTAGCGCGGGTCCTCGCGGCGCCGGACGGAGGCTCCGAAGTACTTGGCGCCCATGTCAGTGGTCTCCCCGGTGGTGGTGCGGCGGTCCACCGTTTAGATCTTCAAGGCTCTTCAGCTGCGGGGGCCCAGAAATGGCCCCCGCACTCCCCCAGCCGGCGGACGACCGTCTACTTCTGAAACTCTTCAGCTGCGGGGGCCCAGAAATGGCCCGCGCACTCCCCCAGCCGGCGGACGACCGTCTGTGGCTCAGGTTCATGGTGGCTAGCCGCCCAGGTAGGCCTTTCTGACCTGTTCGTTCTGGATCAGGTCTTTCGCGGGGCCTTCGAGGGCGATGCGACCGGTCTCCATGACGTAGGCGCGGGCGGCGAGCTGCAGCGCCATGTAGGCGTTCTGCTCCACCATCAGCACGGTGGTGCCCTCCCGCTGGATGCGCGCGATGATCTGGAACACGGTCTCGGTCACGGTGGGCGCCAGTCCCAGCGACGGCTCGTCGAACAGGATGAGCCGCGGGCGAGACATCAGGCAGCGGCCGATGGCCAGCATCTGCTGCTCGCCGCCCGAGAGCGTGCCCGCGGCCTGCTGCCGGCGCTCCGCGAGGATCGGAAAGTGGCCGAACACCCGCTCCATGTCCTCCGCCACCGCGACCGTGTCCGTTCGCACGTAGGCCCCCATCAGGAGATTCTCACTCACCGTCATGTGAGGAAAGACCCGCCGGCCCTCCGGACAGTGGGCGATCCCGCGGCGGAGGATCTCCTGCGGGGCGAGGCGCTGGATCTCCTGGCCGTCGAACACGATGCGGCCCGAGCCGGCGCGCACCAGCCCGGAGATGGCCTTGAGCGTGGTCGACTTGCCGGCGCCGTTGGCCCCGATGAGGCAGACGAACTCGGCCGCGCCCACCGTGAGCGACACGCCGTGGAGCGCGGTGATGCGACCGTAGCCGGCGGTGAGCCCGTCAAGCGTGAGCATGCGCGCCCGATCCCAGGTAGGCCCGCACCACCTCGGGGTCCCGCTGCACCGTGGCGGGGTCGCCGTCGGCGATCAGGCGGCCGTAGTTGAGCACCAGCACCCGGTCGGAGATACCCATGACCAGGCGCATATCGTGCTCGACCAGGAACACGGTGACGCCGCCGTCCCGGATGCGCGCGATCAGCCCGGCCACCGTGGCCTTCTCCGAGGCGGTCATCCCGGAGGCCGGCTCGTCGAGCAGCAGGAGCCGCGGCCGCGCCGCGAGCGCGACCGCCAGCTCCAGCAGGCGCTGCTCGCCGTAGGAGAGCCCGCCGGCGAGCTCGTCGCGGCGGCCGCCCAGCCCCACGAACTCGATCACCCGATCGGCCTCCTCCGCGAGGCGCCGCTCCTCCGCGCGCACCCGTGCGCGGGCCAGCAGCGCCGCGGCCACCCCGACGCGGCCCTGCAGGTGGAGGCCGGTGAGCACGTTCTCGCGCACGGTGAGCCCGGCAAACACGCTGGTCTTCTGGAACGTGCGCACCAGGCCGCGCGCCGCGATCCGATGCGGCCGCCAGCCGGTGATCACCTGGCCGTCGTGCCGGACGGTGCCCTGCGTCGGTCGCTGAAAGCCGGTGATCACGTTGAACGCGGTGGTCTTCCCCGCGCCGTTGGGGCCGATCAGGCTCGTCACAGTGCCGGGCGCCACCTGGAAGCTCACGCCCGCCAGCGCCGCCACGCCACCGAACCGCACGGTGAGGTCCCGGGCCTCGAGGATCACGCGGGGGAAGCGCGCCGGTGGGGCTCGGGCCGGAGCCGGCGCAGGGCCGGCACGATCCCCTCCGGCAGGAAGAAGAGCACCGCGACCAGCAGGATGCCGTAGAGCAGCATCTGCCACTGCCACGAGGTGGCGGCCCGCAGCGCCTCGGGCAGCACCGTGAACAGCACCGCGCCCACCACCGGACCCGCGAGGGTGCCCTTGCCGCCGGCCACCACCATGATCACCATCGTGACCGTGTAGGTGAAGAGGAACACTTCCGGGCTGACGAAGCGCGTGTAGTGGGCGTAGAGGCCGCCCCCGAAGCCGGCCATGGCGGCGCTGATCACCGCGGCCAGCACCAGGTAGTGGGTGCCGTCGATGCCCACCGAGGCGGCCAGCGTCTCGTTCTCCCGCAGCGCGACCAGGGCCCGCCCCACCCGCGAGCGGATCAGCGCGAGGCACAGGAGGTACGCGAGCATCACCGCAAGGAGCACCACGTAGTAGAACGCGGTCTTGCTGCGCAGCGGCAGCGCGGGCAGCCCGGGCAGCGCGATCTCGAGCGCGGGGACGCCGGGCAGCCCCAGCGGCCCGTTGGTCAGATCCATCCAGTTCACGCTCACCAGCGACACGCAGCCCGCGAACGAGATCGTGAGCAGCACGAAGTACGCCCCGCGCAGCTTGAGCGCGAGCCGCCCGATGACCCAGCCCGCCACCCCGGGCAGCACGATGGCGGCCAGGAGCCCGATCCACGGCGAGCAGCCGCCCTTCACGGAGAGCAGCGCGGTGGCGTAGGCGCCGATGCCGAAGAACGCGGCGTGGCCGAGCGAGAGCTGGCCGGTGTAGCCGAGCAGGAGGTTCAGGCTGAGGGCCAGCACCGCGAAGATGCCGGCCATGATCAGCGTGTGCAAGTGGTACGGGTTCCACACCCAGAGCGGCGCGGTGACCGCCACCGCGAGGCCGATCACGAACGCGAGCCGCCTCATCCCACCCGCTCCGCGCGCGCGAAAATGCCGGAGGGCCGCAGCAGCAGGACGGCCACGATCATGAGGAAACCGACCGCGTCGCGGTAGCCGGAGGAGACGTAGCCCGCGCCCAGCTCCTCGGCCACGCCCAGCACCAGGCCGCCCAGCGCGGCGCCCGCGAAGTTGCCGAGGCCGCCCAGGATCACCACCGAGAAGGCCTTCAGCGAGGCGAGATCGCCCATCGACGGATAGAGCAGGAACACCGGACCGAGCAGCGCGCCCGCGGCGGCGGCGAGCCCGGCCCCGAACGCGAACGTGATGGTGTGGATGCGCTCGATGCTCACGCCCATCAGGGCCGCGGTCTCCCGGTCCTGGAAGGTGGCGCGCATGGCGCGCCCGAGCTTGGTGCGCGCCAGCAGCAGGTGGGCGCCCAGGATCAGGCCCGCGGACACCACGAAGACGAACACCCGTAGCGGCGCCACCGACACCGGGCCAAGCACGAGCGGCTGGGTGGGGAACGGGGTGGGCACGCTCCTGGCCACCCCGCCCCAGCCGAGCAGCTCCGCGTTCTGCATGGCGATCCACACCCCGATCATCACCAGCATCACGGTGTCGATGGACTGCCCGCGGAGCGGTCGCAGGAGCAGGCGCTCGCAGATCGCGCCCGCGCCGGCGCCGGCCACGATCGCGAGCGGGATCGCCAGGAAGAAGTGGACCGACGCGAGCGCGAGGGCGGCGAACGCGGCGTAGGCCCCGAGCGTGTAGAACTCGCCGTGGGCGAAGTTCACCACGTTCATGAGGCCGAAGACCAGCGTCAGGCCGATGCCGAGCAGGCTGTACGTGGCCCCCAGCAGCAGCCCGTTCAGCAGGTGCTGGAGTAGCTGGTCCAAGCGCTCGCGATCGTGGCCCGCGCTACTTCTTCACGAACGCGGGAAGCGCGATCTTGCCGTCCTTGACCTGGACGATGAAGATGCTCGGCTTGGACTGGCCGCTCTCCTTGCCGGCCGGGCCGTCCTTCTCGAACTTGATCGGCCCGTTGAGCCCCATCAGGTTCACCTTCCAGAGCGCCTGCTGCACCGCCTTGGGGTCGGCCTTGCCGGCCACCCGAATGCCCTCGACCGCGGTGAGGATGCCGTCGTGACCGCGGAAGCCCTCGGTCAGGCCCTCGAAGGGATGACCGCGCTTGGCCCACTCGTCCACGAACGCCTTCGCGAGCTTGCCGTCCGGCATCGCCTCGGGGAACCAGGGCAGGAAGAACAGGATGTGGTAGGTGCCCTCCGCGGCCGCGCCGGCCTGCTTGATCAGCTGGCTGGGCGACGAGCTGCCGCCGGTGGTGATCACCTTGCGGGTGAGCCGCTGCTCCTGCGCCTGCTTCAGCACCAGGGTGATCTGCTCCACGCTGGTGGTGAGGAACAGGGTGTCGGCCGAGCCCGCCTTCACCTTGGTGATCTGCGCGTTCATGTCGGTGGCGGCCTGGTCCATGAACTCCACCGCGCCCACCGACGCGCCCGACTTCTTGAGAAGGTTGCCGAACGCGGTGACCGAGCCGCGGCCCCAGTCGGTGTTGACGGCGAGGAAGTCGGCCTGCTTGATGCCGAAGTCCTTCAGGTACTTCTCGAGGCCGAGGGCCTCCATCTCGCTCGGGGGGCTGATGCGGAAGATCCAGGGGTTGCCGCTCTTGGTGATGCTGGCCGCGCTCGAGGTCTCCACCACCATCGGCACGCCGTACTCCTCGAGCTTCGGCATGGCGGCGAGCGTCATCGAGCTGCCCCAGGCCCCCATGATCACCGGCACCTTGTCCCGCACGATCAGCTTCTCGGCGGCGGTGGCGGCCTCCTTCGGGTCCGACTTGTTGTCCTCGATGAGGAGCTCGATCTTGCGTCCGAGCACGCCGCCCTTGGCGTTGATCCAGTCGCGCGCGATCTCGGCGCCCATGCGCACGTAGTTGCCGGAGGCCGCCACCGGGCCCGACAGGGGCTCGATCACGCCGATCTTCACCGTCTCCTGCGCCCACGCGGTGGGAGCGCCGAGGGCGAACAGCACGGCCAGCGCCACGGACAGGGCTCGGATTGCTCGCGTCATCACCGATCTCCTCTGGCCCGGTCACCCGCTCGGGGGCCGGGGCCCTTCTCCTGGTTTGGACTGCGCCGCCACGCTGCGGTGGTTTCTGGAATCGCGCACTTATCCTACATTTCATGGAACGTGTCAAATGAAAACCCGATTGACAACGTCGATTCGCGCGCCAAGAATACGGCGCCATGTCCCCGTCTCGCTCCACCGCCCCGCGGGCGGCGATCGCTCCGCTTCTCCACGAGAGCCTGGGCGAGCGCGTCTACCGCACCGTGCGCGACCTCATCCTGAGCCAGGTCTTCCCGCCCGGCTCGAAGCTGAACGTGGAGCAGCTCTGCCGCGACCTCGGGGTGAGCCGGACCCCGGTGTGGGACACCATGCGCCGCCTGGAGAGCGAGGGACTGGTCAACACGGTCGCCCGGCACGGGGTGTTCGTGCTGAACTACGGCGACGCGCAAATCCGCGACCTCTTCGCGGTGCGCGGGGCCCTCGAGGCCCTCGCGGTGCGGCAGGCCGCCGCCAACCCCGACGCGCGCGCGCTCCTCGAGCCGGCGATGAAGGAGATGGAGGAGGCGGTGGCGGCGGGCGCGATCGAGCAGTACTCGCGCGCGGCCATCGACTTCCACGACCGCATGCTGATGGCGGCGCGGAACCAGGTGCTCGGCCGGCTGCTGGAGAACGTCTACGCGCAGATCCTGGTGCTGCGCCTGCGCTCGCTCTACCTGCCCGAGCGTCTCGCGTCGAGCGTGGCCGAGCACCGCGCACTGTTCGAGGCGGTGGGGGCCGGCGACGGCGAGGGCGGCGAGCGGCTGGCCCGCTCCCACGCCGATCACGTGCTGCAGGACGCGCTCGAGTTCACGCGCCGGGCCGAGCAGGAGCGGTGAGCGGCCGGCTCGATGGCAGCGCGATCGTGGTCACCGGAGGCGCGGCCGGGCTCGGGCTGGCCTACGCCCGCCGCTTCGTGCGCGAGGGGGCGTGCGTGTTCCTGGCCGACATCGTGGATCCGGCCCCCGCGGTCGCGAGCCTCGACGCGGGGGATCGCGCGGCCGGCTGCCGGGTCGACGTGGCCTCGTCCGCCTCGGTGGACGCGATGGTGGCCGCCGCGCTGCGCCACCTCGGGCGTATCGACGTGCTGGTGAACAATGCGGCGGTCTTCGCGACCCTCACCCCGAAGCCGTTCGAGACCATTCCGGAGGAGGAGTGGGACCGGGTCATGGCGGTCAACGTGCGCGGCATGTGGAACTGCGTGAAGGCGGTCACTACGTGGCGTCCAAGGGTGCGGTGATCGCCATGACCCGCGCGCTCGCCCGCGAGCTGGGCGACGACGGCATCGCGGTCAACGCGGTGGCGCCTGGCCTGATCCTGAGCGACACCGTGCGAGCCAATCCGGCGGTCACCGGCTTCCAGGCCGCGAGCGTGCTCCAGTCCCGCGCCTTCAAGCGGGAGGCGCTGCCGGAGGACGTGGAGGGCGCGGTGGTGTTTCTCGCCTCGTCGGACAGCGCCTTCATGACCGGCCAGACGCTGGTCGTCGACGGCGGATCGGTGTTCGTCTAGGCCCGCCGTGCTGACCACCGTCCCCGTCATCGACATCGCCCCGTTCGCCCCCGGTGCGCACGGCCCTGCCGCGGCGCGCGACGCGGTCGCGAGGGCGGTGGATGAGGCCTGCCGCGACATCGGCTTCTTCACGATCGCCGGACACGGGGTGCCGCCCGCGCTGGTCGATCGCATGCTGGAGACCTCGCGCGCCTTCTTCGACCGGCCGCTCGAGGAGAAGCAGCGGGTCGCGCGCCCGCGTCCGGAGCAGAGCCGCGGCTACATCGCGCTCGGCGCGGAGAACCTCTCCTACAGCCGGGGCGACGCCTCCACTACCGATCTGAAGGAGTTCTTCGCCATCGGCCCGGTGGACGTGCCCGACGACGAGTATCACCGGCGGCCGGAGGCCTACCCGTCGTTCGCGCCTAACCTCTGGCCCGAGCGGCCCGCGGACCTCCGGGCGGTGTGGACGGAGTACTACCGCACGATGGAGGCGCTGGCCGGGCGCCTCATGGCCATCTTCGCGCGGGCCCTCGATCTGCCCGAGGACTACTTCCGCCGCTTCATCGAGCGCCACATCAGCGGCATCCGGGCCAACCACTACCCCGAGCAGGTGGAACCGCCCGCCCCGGGGCAGATCCGCGCCGGCGCGCACACCGACTACGGCGCGGTCACCATCCTGCTGCCCGAGAACGTGCCGGGGCTGCAGGTGCTGAACCGCGCCGGGGTCTGGACCGACGTGGTGGCCCCACCCGGCACCTTCGTCTGCAACATCGGCGATCTCATGCAGCACTGGACCAACGACCGGTGGATCTCCACCATGCACCGGGTGGTGAACCCGCCGCGCGAGGCGGCGGCCGGCAACCGGCGTCTGTCGATCCCGTTCTTCTTCCAGCCCAACTACGACGCCGTCATCGAGTGCCTGCCCACCTGCTGCGGACCCGACCATCCGCCGCGCTACGAGCCGGTCACCTCCGGCCGGCACCGGCTCACCAAGTTCCTGCGGGGCGTCGGCGCGACCGCGCCGGGCCTCCGAGGCTGACGCCATGACCACCGATCGCTCGCCCCAGTGGGACCGCTACGCCACCGCGCTGTCCTCCATCGCCGCCGCGGTGGGCCGCACCCCGCTGGTGCGCCTCAATCGCCTGACCCGCGACCTCCGGCCCGCGATCTACGTCAAGGTGGAGTGGTACGGGGCGACCGGGAGCCTCAAGGACCGCATCTACCTCCACATGTTCGAGCGGGCCGAGGCGCGCGGCGACCTCAAGCCGGGCATGCAGGTGCTCGAGTGCTCCACCGGGAATGCGGGCATCGCGTGCGCGTGGGTCTCGGCGGTGAAGGGCTATCCGTGCACGATCGTGATGCCGGAGGGGATGAGCGACGAGCGCAAGAAGATCATGCGCGCCTACGGCGCCGAGCTGGTGTTCACGCCCGGCGGGGAGAGCGACGTGGACCTCTCGCTCGAGCGCCTCCGCGCCATCCGCGACGCGGCGCCCGGCCGCTACTGGGTGCCGGGCCAGTTCGACAACCCGGACAACGTGGAGGCCCACGTCCTCAGCACCGGTCCCGAGCTCTGGGAGCAGTCGGGCGGGCGCATCGGGGCGTTCGTGGACTCGCAGGGCTCGGGCGGCCTGCTCACCGGGGTGGGCCGCTACCTGCGCAGCCGCGATCCCCAGGTGAAGCTCTACGCGGTGGAGCCGGCGGAGTGCGCGCTGCTGTCGCGGCGGGCGTGGGGGCACCACGGCATCGAGGGCATCGGCGACGGCTTCGTGCCCCGCAATCTCGACGTCTCCCTGCTCACCGGCGTGATCACCACCACCACCGAGGAAAGCGTGGACATCGCGCGCCGCCTCGCCCGCGAGGAAGGCATCTTCTGCGGGATCTCGAGCGGCTGCAACGTGGCCGCCGCGCTCAAGCTGGCCCGCCGCCATCCCGAGCTGCCTTCGGTGGTGACGGTCATCAACGACACCGGCCAGCGCTACTTCACCACCCCGCTCTGCGGGGAAGCCAAGCACGTGGAGATCCCCGAGCGCGAGCATCCGCTCGACCCCTACACCGTGGAGCAGCTGGACCGCTACCAGAAGGGCTGGGAGGTGCTCGCGTGACGATCGCGCCGCGCGAGTACGACTTCGAGGCGGCGCGCCGCCGGCTCGAGGCCAAGCCGAAGGCGGCGGGGCCGAAGCTCGTGTCGCTGGAGGCGGCGGCCGCGCTGATCAAGGACGGCGACCACGTGGCCATCGGCGGCTGCCTCTACTCGCGCACGCCCCTGGCCCTCGTCTGGGCGCTCCTGCGCCGGCGGCCGCGCCACCTCACCTTCTCGCGGAACCTGATGTGCTACGAGGGCGAGTGGGGCATGGTGGCGGGCGCGGTGGACAAGGTCGTCACCTCGTGGATGGGCATCGGGCTGCCGTGGGGGCTCTCGCGCATCCAGCGGGAGTTCGTGGAGGCCGGCCGCGTGGAGTTCGAGGAGTGGAGCCACCTGGGTTTGGGCCTCCGCTACCGCGCGGCCGCGATGGGCGTGCCCTTCCTGCCGTCGCTCACCATGCTGGGCTCGGGGCTGATGGGCGTGGGCGGCTCCCGGATGGTGGAGTGCCCGTACACCGGCGCGCGCCTCCACGCGGTCCCGGCGCTCTTCCCGGACGTGGCGATCATCCACGTGCAGCGGGCCGACCGTCTCGGCAACTGCCAGATCGACGGCTACCCCCACATGGACGGCGACATCGCCCGCGCCGCCTCCACCGTCCTGGTGACCGCGGAGGAGATCGTGGACGAGGACGAGATCCGGCGGCACGGCGATCGCACCGTGATCCCCGGATTCACCGTGGACGCCGTCGCCCACGTGCCGTACGGCTCCTACCCGCACGAGTGCTACGGGGCCTACGACTCCGAGCCCGAGCACTTCACCACGTACGTCGAGGCGATCCAGCAGCGCGGGGCCGGCGGCGTCGCGGACTACCTCGAGCGCTACGTCTACGCGCCCGGCAGCCACGCCGAGTACCTGGCCCTGTTCGGGGAATCCCGTCTCGCCCGAGCGGCCGAGCGGGGCCGGATGCTGACGACGTGAGCGTGACCGCGAGCGAGCTGCTGGCCGTGATGGGGGCCCGCGAGCTGCGGGACAACACGACCGTGTTCACGGGAGTGGGCGCACCGATGATGGCCTCGGTGCTCGCCCAGCGCTCGCACGCCCCCGGCCTCACCATGATGGTGGAGGGTGGGGTCATCGGCCCGATGTGGAAGCCGGGGGAGCTGCCGATCTCCACCAACGAGATGCGCGCGGCGTACCGGGCCCAGGCGCTGCCCGGCATCACCGACGCCTTCCTGCTCGCCCAGCGCGGCTTCTTCGACGTGGGCTTCATCGGGGGCGCCCAGATCGACCGCCACGGCAACCTCAACACCAGCGCCATCGGCGGCTACGCCCGGCCCAAGGTCCGGCTGCCCGGCAGCGGGGGCGCCAACGACATCATCTCGCTCTGTCGCGAGGTGATGATCCTGACCGTGCACGAGAAGCGCCGGTTCACCGAGCGGGTGGACTTCGTGACCAGCCCCGGCTACCTGGAGGGCGGCGACGCCCGCCGGCGCCACGGCCTGCTCTTCGGCGGCGTCTCCCGCCTGATCACCACCCTGGGCATCTTCGGCTTCGACAACGAGGACCACCGCATGGAGGTCCTGGCCCTGCATCCGGGCTGCACCCTCGAGCAGGTCCGCGAGCACACCGGCTTCGAGGTCCTGGTGAGCCCCAGGCTCACGACGACAAAGCCGCCCACGGACGAGGAGCTCGCCATCCTTCGCATGCTGGACCCAGCGCGCCAGTTCATAGGATGACCACATGCCCGATCGCCCAGCGAGTCCGCGTACGACCAATCACCGGCCGAATCCACAGTCGGTTGTCCGCCGGCTGGGGGAGTGCGGGGGCCATTTCGGGGCCCCCGCAGCTGAAGAGCTTGAGGAAGCAGACGGTAGCCCGCTTTCGGCGAACAGGAGGTGCCGCCCGTGACCGACTTCGGCCTCGCCATTCGCAACTTCGTGGGCCCCGGCGAGGTGCCGGACATCCCTGCGCTCTACGCCTACGCCGAGCGCGCGGAGGCCCTCGGCTTCGAGTCCCTGTGGGCGTGGGACCACGTCCTGCTGGGCGTGGAGCCCTCGTTCCCCATCGTGGACTCCATCACCATGCTGGGCGCGGTGGCGGCGCGCACCCGCACCATCAAGCTGGGCACCGGGGTCCTGGTGCTGCCGCTGCGCAATCCGGTGGTGGCGGCCAAATCGCTCGGCAGCCTCGACGTGATCTCGGGAGGCCGCCTCGTCCTGGGCGTGGCCGCGGGCTGGTATGCGCGCGAGTTCGACGCGGTGGGCGTGCCGTTCAAGCAGCGCGGCCGCCAGTTCGAGCGGAACCTCGACATCCTGATGCGTCTCTGGACCGAGGAGCGCGTCACCCTCAAGGTGGACGAGTTCAACCTGCGGGAGGCGGTGATGGTTCCCCGCACCGTGCAGCGCCCGCGCCCGCCAGTCCTGATCGGCGGCTACGTGGACGCGGTGCTCAAGCGCGCGGGCACCCGGGGAGACGGCTGGCTCACCTACTTCTACACCCCGGAAAGCTTCACCCGGGGGTGGGAGAAGGTGAAGGCCTTCGCCCGGGAGGCGGGCCGCGATCCCCGCACTCTCACCGCCACCAACCAGCTCGCGATCTACGTGGGGCGCTCGCGGCAGGAGACCGCCGCCGACATGCGCCAGTGGCTGTCCACCGAGTGGGATACCGCGGCGTGGAGCGAGTCCACCATCGACCACGCCGTGCACGGGTCCGCCGCCGAGTGCGTCGAGCAGCTGCGCGCCCACGTGCGGACGGGCGTGCATCGGATTATCCTGATCCCGTACCGTTACCAGGCCGAGCAGGTCGAGCGCATCGCCAAGGAGGTCTTGCCCAAGCTATGAGCCAGCCCGTCTACATCGACATCAACTGCGACATGGGGGAGAGTTACGGCCGCTGGACCCTCGGGAACGACGAGGAGGTCATGCCGAACATCACCTCGGCCAACATCGCGTGCGGCTTCCACGGGGGCGACCCGCACGTGATGCGGCGCACCGTGGAGCTGGCGCTCCAGCACGGCGTGGCGGTGGGCGCCCACCCGGGCCTGCCCGACCTGATGGGCTTCGGCCGCCGGCGCATGGAGGTCTCGCCGGCCGAGCTGAAGGACTACCACCGCTACCAGATCGGGGCGCTCTCCGCCTTCGCCAAGGCCGCGGGGACCAAGGTGCAGCACGTGAAGCCCCACGGCATCCAGTACCACATGTTCGAGGAGAACCTCGCGCTCGCGCGGGCCACCGCCGAGCAGGTGCTCGAGCTGGATCCCGAGCTGATCCTGATGACGATGGCCATGACCAAGTACGATGCCGAGGCCCGCAAGGTGAAGGGCCTCCGCGTCGCGGCGGAGGGCTTCGCGGACCGGGTGTACGCCGACGACGGCCAGCTCGTGTCCCGCAGGCTCGGCAAGGACGCGCTGATCACCGACCCGTCCAAGGCCGCCGACCAGGCGGTGCGCATGGCCATGGAGGGCAAGGTGCGCACGATCACCGGCAAGGTCATCGACGCGCACGTGCAGACCATCTGCATCCACGGCGACAGCCCGGGCTCGGACAAGATCGTGGCCGCGGTGCGTGACGGCCTGGTGAAGGCCGGCGCCACCGTGAAGCCGCTGCGCGACTGGCTTCCCCGCTGAGAAGACCTGACGCGTAGCGCAGGTCCTGCAGGGTCGGACCGGGGCGTCCGAAAACGGTACACTGTCTGGCGCTCCTCGTCACCCGGCCTCGGAGCCCCGGCCGACCTGCAGGGTGTAACCCTCCGGCCCGCCGTCCGTTTCCCCCCTCCGAAAACTGGCACCGACTTTGCCGTGGAAGAGCCGCGGCACCAACCATGGCGGACTACACGGACGGCAGGAGCGTGAAGAGCACGAGGAGCGGCGGCCGCCGGCCCGGCGAGATCAAGCCGAGCGCGGGCCACCGCGGACATCGTCTCGCGGGTCTTCATGCTCCTCGCGGGGACTTCCGGGAGCGTCACGCCCTGGAGTTCCGACCGCACGAGCACCCCGGTCAGCTCGCGCGGGCTCATCGCCTCCCCCATCATCCGCGGGGTCAGGGCCGATGAGCGCGACGGCCGGAATCGCCACAGGGGAGGAACGGACCATGATGCTCACCGAACGCACCAGCGGGAACGCGACGCTTCGCCTGCTCGCCGGATCGGGGTACCGGCGCGAGCCCAGCGCCATGCCGTCGGATTCGCAGATCGCCCACGCCCTCTACGACGCGCAGAGCGTTCCCGGCATGCGGAAGAGCTTCGACGAGATCCTCTTCATGGGCCAGCACAGCACGGGCTGGACGCAGGTCTTCAAGCAGCTGAAGTCGGAAGGCCTCATCGAGGAGCAGACCCTCGGTCACGTGGTGGCGCGGTGGACCAACCGCACCGTCCGGAGCCGCCGGCCCGCGATCGCTCCCGCCGACCTCGCGGTCGGCGCGTCCGCCTAGCCTCCCGTCGTCCCGGCGCTACCGCGCGGCCAGCAGCCCCTCGAACCGCGCGGTAGCGCGCTCCCAGTCGAACTGAGTCCTCACGAAGTCCCGCCCGTCCCGGGCCAGCCGCTCCCGTAGGTCCCTTCCCTCCACCAGCCGCAGCAGCGCCCACGCCAGCGCGTCCACGTCCCGTCGGGGCGCCACCAGCGCGGTGCGGCCGTCGATGGCGTAGTCGCGGCACCCTCCGTTGTCGTAGGTGCAGAGCGCGGCGCCGCAGGCCATCGCCTCCATGGCGGGCATGCCGAGGCCCTCGTCCCACGACGGGCAGAGGTAGATCGGGCAGCGGCTGTAGAGCCAGGCCAGCCGCTCCTGGGGCAGGTTCTCGTGATACTCCGCGAAGGGCAGGCGGCGGGGCGGCGCCTTGACCCCGAAGCCCACCAGGCTGAGCTCGGGGTGACGCGCCTTCGCGCGGTCGAAGGCCTCGAGCCCGTCGGCCACGCCCTTCCACGGGTACTCGTGGAAGAGCATGAGCACCCGCAGGGTGTCGTCGGCCTCCACCGGCACCGGATGGAAGAGGGCCGGGTCCACCGGGGTCACGACCACCGCGGCCGGCGAGTCGAAGCGCTCGGCCATCACGTCGGCGAGCCAGGTCGAGATCACGATCTTGCGCAGCGGCAGCCGGTAGGTCGCGTCCACCCGCGCGGGGTCGCCGTGGTAGAGGCTCTCGTAGTGCTGGATGAAGTAGAACTTCCGGCCACAGCGGGCCGGCGCCGCGGCGACCGCCTCCACCGACTGCCACGAGGTGGCGATCAGCGCATCGCCGTCGGGCAGGCGCGCGGCGCTCCACTCGCGGACCCAGTGGATGCGGGCCTCGAGCCCGGGCATCCACTGCGGGCCGGAGCGCGCGCGGTTGCGCCACCACGCCGCGATCGCGCGCTTCACCGGCACGATCACCGTCACCTCGTGGCCCCGGCGGGCCAGCCGGTCGGCGTGGATCAGGATCGCGCGGACGCCTCCCGCGATGCGCAGGTGGGGGCAGAGGAACGTGATCCTCATAACCTCATCGCACCCCGCTCAGATCGCCATGGACACCTGGCCGGTGCGGCGATACGCGGTCGGATCGAGCACCACGTTGATGCACCAGACCTCGCCGGAGCCGAGCGCCCGCTCGAGCGCGGGCCGGAGCTGGCCCGGCTCGGTCACGTGGCGGCCGCGGCCGCCCAGGGCCTCCACCATCTGCTCGTAGCGGGTGAAGGGCAGCGAGGTCGCCACCGCCCGCTCCGCCCCGAAGAAGGCCAGCTGGGGGTTGCGGATCTGCCCCCAGCCCCCGTCGTTGCCCACCACCACCGTCATCGGCAGCTTGAAGCGCACCGCGGTCTCGAGCTCCATGCCGTTCAGGCCGAAGGCGCCGTCGCCCGCGATCAGCAGCACCCGCTGCGCGGGCCGCAGGAGGCGGGCCGCGATCGCGAACGAGGGACCGACCCCGAGACAGCCGAAGGGCCCCGGGTCGAGCCACTGTCCCGGGCGCGAGAGCGGCACGATCTTCGACGCGCAGCCCACCACGTCGCCCCCGTCGCCCACCACCGTGGTCTCCGCGTCCACCACCGCTGCGATCTCGTGGGCGAGCCGGTAGTGGCTGATGGGCACGTCGTCGGACAGCCGTTCCGCCATGAGCCGCCCCTGCGCCTCGGTCTCCTTCTTCCGCACCGCCTCCCGCCACGGCGCCACGCGCCCGGACAGCGTCCGCGGCACCGCGTCGGCCAGCGCCCGCAGGGTGAGCCCGATGTGGCTCGTGAGCCCGAGCGCGAGCGGGCGATTGCGTCCGAGCTCCACCGGGTCGCAGTCCACCATGGCGACCCGGGCGTTCTCCGCGAAGGACGGCGGCCGGCCGTAGCCCAGCCGGAAATCGAGCGGCGTGCCCAGCACCAGCACCACGTCCGCCTGGCCCAGGGCGAAGCCGCGCGCCTGGGCGAAGGCCTGCGGATGATGGTGCGGCAGGCAGCCGCGGCCCGCGCCGTTGGTGAAGACCGGCACGCCGCTGGCCTCGGCGAGCGCCCGCAGCTCGGCCGCCGCGTCGTCCCAGTAGACGCCGCTGCCCGCCATGATCATCGGCCGCTCGGCCCCCGCGAGCAGCGCGGCCAGCTCCTCGACCGCCGTGGGATCGGGCGCGGTCGGCCGCCGGTGCACGTAGGCGGTGGGGATCGGGGCCAGCCGGTCCTCGACCACGGTCATCAGCAGATCCACCGGGATCTCCACGAACACCGGCCCGGGCCGACCGGTCAGCGCGTGGCGGATCGCGGTGGTGAGCACCTCCGGAATCTGGCGCGTCTCGGAGACGGTCCACGAGCCCTTGGTGATCGGCCGCAGCAGGTCCACCTGCTCCACCTCCTGCAGCGAGCCGAGCCCGCGCAGCCCGAGGGGCGCCGCGCCGCCGATCAGCAGCACCGGGCTGCGCGCGGAGTAGGCGTTCGCGATGCCGGTGACCGCGTCGGTGACGCCCGGGCCCGCGGTGACCAGGGCCACCCCGATGTTCCGGGTGAGGCGCGCGTAGGCGTCGGCGGCGTGTGCGCAGGCCTGCTCGTGGCGCATGTCCACCACCTGCACGCCCTCGGTGAGGCAGCCGTCATAGATGGGCAGGATGTGGCCCCCGCAGAGCGTGAAGACGTGGCCCACGCCGGCCTGCCGCAGGGTGCGGGCGACGAGGTGCCCGCCGTTCAGGTCGGCCACGCTAGCCTCGGCCCGCGGGCAGGTGCACGACCGCCCGGCACCTCACCAGAACTTCTCCCACTTCACGCTCTTGCGATCCATGCCCTTCTTGACCAGCACCTCCCGCACCCGATTGATCGTCTCCCCGCCCCCGCACACGTAGACGACCAGCTTGTCCACGCCGAACACCAGCCGGTCGACCGCCTCCGCGGGCTCACCCCGCTCTCCCCGCCAGGTCGGGGGCGGCTCGCGCAGCACCGGCAGGTACGAGAAGCCCGGGTAGCGGCGCGCGAGCGACCGGAAGTCCGCGTCGTAGACCAGCCAGCCGAGGTTGCGCGCCCAGTAGATGAGCGCGGCGGGCCGGCCGTAGCCGGTCTCGAAAAGATGGGTGAGGATCGAGCGCACCGGCACGATGCCGATCTCCTCGGCCACGAACACGGCGCGGCGGGGATCGGCGCGGTTGAACACGAAGCCGCCGGTCGGCCCCTTGAAGCGAAACTCGTGGCCGGGCTCGAGCGCCCGCACCCACTGCGAGCCGATCCCGCCCGGCGCCACGTCGATGGCGAGCGTGAAGCCGCCCCGGCGGGTGGGCGAGGACACCATGGTCCACGCCCGCACCGTCTTGGGGCCGAACGGCACCGAGATCCACTGCCCGGCGTCGAACGTGAACTCGGCGGGCTCGAGCACCTCCACGTCGACCTCGATGATCGCGGGCGTGAGCGCCCGCACCGCGGTCACGCGGCCCCGGCACTCCCGCGGCTTCATCGCGACGAAAAGCGCGGGAGGATCTCGCCGGCGATGGTCTCGAGCTGCGCCGCCTCCTCCGCCGGATCGCCGATGGGATTCAGGACGAAGTAGCGGCAGCCGGCCTGAACGAAGCGATCGATCTGCTCGGCGCACTGCTCGGGGGTGCCGATGACCCCGTACTTGCGGGCGAGCGGAGCGAAGTCCTGGGCGTAGCGGTTGGAGAGCACCCGCACCCACGCGCGCTCGGCGCTCTCGTAGTCCCGTCCCACCGTGATGAAGGTCAGGTGCGCGGCCACGAAGCGTGTGAGATCGCGCCCGGCCTCCGCGGCGGCACGGCGGATCTTCTCCAGGCTCTGCGCGTACCGCTCGGGCTGCACCACGTAGGAGATCCACCCGTCGCCCTGGCGGCCCGCGCGGGCGAGGGCCGCGTCGGAGCGCCCGCCGATCCAGACGGGCGGGCCGGGCCGCTGCACCGGCTTGGGGTCGATGCTGACGCCGTCGAACCGGGTGAAGCGCCCCTTGAACGAGGCGGGCGTGTCGCGCCAGAGCGCGCGCACGACGTCGATGCCCTCGGTGACCCGCGCCCCGCGCTCCCGGTGCGGCACCCCGCAGGCCTCGAACTCCTTGGGGTTCTCGCCGCCCACGCCCACCCCGAAGATCAGCCGGCCCCCGCAGAGCGCATCGAGCGTGGAGGTGATCTTGGCCACCACGGTGGGGTGCCGCAAAGCGAGCAGGTAGACACCGCTGCCGAGCCGGATGCGGCTCGTGATCGACGCGTAGGAGGCCAGCAGGGTCAGCGACTCGTAGAGCGGGTTGTGGAACGACACGTGGTCGCCCGTCCACAGCGAGTCGAGGCCGAGGGCCTCGCAGCGGCGCGCCAGCGCGAACTGCTCGGCGGGCGCGTGCATCGACAGGAACGCGCCGAACTGCAACTCGGCAGCCATGGCCGCGGCGCTCAGCGCGGGAAGGCGTCCTTGACGCCCCCGTCCACCGTGATCGTGCACCCGGTGGTCTTCGCGGACCGGTCCGAGGCGAGGAACAGCACCGCCTCCGCCACGTCCTCCGGGAGGATGGGCCGGGCCAGGATGTTGCGCCTGCGGTAGAAGTCCTCGAGCTCGTCCACCGTGATGCCCTGGGCCTTCGCCCGCTCGCGGCGGACGTCCTCAGACCAGAGCCTGGAGTCGCGGAACACCGCGTCCGGGTTCACGATGTTCGAGCGGATGCCGTGCGGCCCGCCTTCGAGGGAGAGCACCTTGGCCAGCTGCGCCTCCGCCGCCTTGGACGCCGAGTAGGCCGAGAAGTCCTTGCCGGGCGACATCACGTTCTTGGTGGCCACGAACACGAAGGCCCCGCCCAGGCCCTGGGCCTTCATCACCCGCACGCCCTCGCGCGCGACCAGGAAGTGGCCGGTGGCGTTGACCGCGAACGAGCGCTCCCAGTCCGCGAGCTCCATGCGATCGACCGGCGCCGAGTGCGCCACCCCCGCGTTGGACACCACGATGTCCACGCCCCCGTAGGCCAGCACCGCCTCCTCGAAGGCGGCCCGCACGGAGGCCTCGCTGGTCACGTCCATGCCGAGCCCGATGGCCCGCCCCGCGCCGTTGGCCCCCACGATCTCCTCGGCGGCCTTGCGCGCGCCCGCCGCGTCCAGGTCGCCGAGCACCACGTGCGCACCCTCCGCGGCCAGGCGCTGCGCGGCCGCGCGGCCGATGCCGCTGGCCGCGCCGGTGACCAGCGCGATCCGCCGCGCCAGCTCCTTCTCGGGCGGCGCGAGCGAGAGCTTGTAGAGCTCGAGCGGCCAGTACTCCACGTCGAAGGCGTCGCGGGCCGAGAGCGACACGTAGTTGCCGAAGCTGGTGGCGGCGCCCAGGACCGAGATCGTGTGATGGTAGATGTCGTCCACGATCCCGGCGGTGCGCCGGTCCTTGCCCGCCGCGAAGAGCCCGAGCCCACCCACCACGATCACCCGCGGGTACGGGTCGGTGAGCGTGGCCCCGCCGGTGTTGTGCGCCTCGAAGTAGGCGGTGTAGTCGGCGACGAAGCGCTCCACCGCCGCGGTGACCCCGGTCCGCACCGCCTCCGGGTCCCCCGGGTCCGAGACCGGCGCGAAGCACGGCAGGCGCTTGGTGAAGATGGTGTGGTCGGGGGTGGCGGGGCCGATGCGGCAGAGCGCGTCCGCCTCGCGCGAGCTCGCGAACTCCAGCACGTCGGGCGCGTCGTCGAAGGTCACCACCTGTCGCCGGCTCCGCCCGAGCAGGCCCCGCAGGTGCGGGGCGACCCGGATCGCGACGCGACGACGCACCTCGGCGGGCGGACTCGCGAGGGCGACGCCTCCGAAGCGCGTGCGTCCCCGGGCCCGATGCGCGATGGCCTCCTCCGCCCGGCTGATCAGCTCGATGGTGGCCTGGTAGGCTTCCTTCACGGAGTCGCCCCAGCAGATCGTCCCGTGCTTCTGGAGCAGGATCGCCCGGGCCTTCGGATGCGCCGCGAACACGTCCGCGACCTCGCGCGAGATCAGGAAGCCGGGCCGCCGGTAGTCGAGCGCGACGACCTCGTCGCCGTAGACCTCGCGCAGCACCTCCCGGCTCTGGTCGTTGTTGGTCAGCGAGACCACCGCGTCGGCGTGGGTGTGGATCACCGCGGCGGCGGGCAGGAAGCCGTGCAGCAGGGTCTCGATGGACGGCCGGGGGCTCGCCGGCTCCTGCAGCGCGTGGGCGAGATAGTCCACCATCTCCTGGTCGCCCATGTCCTGCCGCTCCAGCAGGGCCAGGACGTCGTCCATGCGCACGCCCGGGAAGTCCTTCCGCTGGATCGACTTGAGGTCGGAGCCGCTGCCCTTCACGCGGAGGACGCGGGTGGGACGCCCGCGGTGGTCACGCTCCTCCCGCTTGATGGAGGTGTTGCCCCCGCCCCAGACCACGAGCGTGGTCTCCGCGCCGATCAGCCGCGAGGCGTAGACCAGGAGATCGAGATCGCTCTTGCCCTGCGCCTCGGCGTCGCTCCAGCGGGAGTGCATCGCGTCACACCATACCCGAATCCGCCATGGCGGTAAAGGTTGCGGGACGCTATGGTGGACGCGTGATCGCGACGGCAAGACGGCGGCTCGCGCGGGGCGGCGCACTCGCGCTCGCCGGCCTGGCGGTCCTCGTCGGCGGCACGGCGACGGGGCCGCGCGCGGCGCGCGCCGACGGGATCATGCTGATCGAGGCCGGCGCGTTCTGGATGGGCAGCGACACCGACTCGCCCGACGAGGCGCCGCTCCACCGCGTGTACGTGCGCGACTTCTGGCTCGACCGCCACAAGGTCACCAACCGCGAGTACGCGCGGTTCCTGGAGGCGCGCGGGCTCCGGAGCGCCGAGGGCCTGCCCTACCATGACCTCGACGACCCGGACGCGCGGATCGTCCGCTCCGGTCCCGGCTTCGCGGCCCGGCCGGGCTTCGAGGACCACCCCGCGGTCGAGGTCACCTGGGTCGGCGCCCGGGACTACTGCCTCTGGCGCGGCCGGCGCCTGCCCACCGAGGCCGAGTGGGAGAAGGCGGCCCGCGGCGCGGACCGCCGCCGCTACCCGTGGGGGGACGAGCCGCCGACCGACGATCGTGCGGTGGTGGGCCGCCCGTACGGCGCGACCGATCGCGGCGACCGGCGGCCGGCCGGGGCGGGCCCGGGCGGCGTCCAGGACCTGCTCGGCAACCTCCGCGAGTGGACGTCCTCCGCCTACCGGCCCTACCCGTACCGCGCCGACGACGGCCGCGAGAGCGCGCCGCTCGAGGCCGGCCGGGTCGTCCGGGGCGCGAGCCACGACGATCCGCTCGACGCGCTGCGCGTGACGATCCGCCGGCTGTCCTCGTATGATGAGGGCCGTGGCGGGCTGGCTCACGGCCACCACCACACCGGCTTTCGCTGTGCCACCTCGGAGGACCTCGGAGGACGATGACGCCATGAAGGGCCTGATGATGGACTACCCCCTCACCCTCACCCAGTTCTTCGAGCGCACGCGCCGGCTCTTCCATCGGAAGACCCTGGCCACCCGCGTGCCCGGGATGGGGCTGCAGCGCTACACCTACGCGGACTACGCCGACCGGGTGTGCCGCCTGGCCGGCGCGCTGCGCGGACTGGGCCTGCAGAAGAGCGCGCGGGTGGGCACCTTCGCCTGGAACTCGCACCGCCACATGGAGGTGTACATGGCGGCGCCGCTCATGGGCCTGGTGCTCCACACCGTGAACATCCGCCTCTCCGCCCAGGACATCACCTACATCGTCAACCACGCGGGCGACGAGGTGCTGATCGTCGACGCGAGCCTCTGGCACCTCCTGCAGCCGATCCGGAAGGACCTCACCACCGTCAAGCACGTGATCGTGATGAGGGACACCCCCGATGCGGCGGTGCCGCCGGGGGCGCTCGACTACGAGCAGCTCGTGATGGGCACCGAGCCGGTGACCGAGTGGCCGCGCCTCGAGGAGACCGACGCGGCCGGCATCTGCTACACCTCCGGCACCACCGGGCATCCGAAGGGCGTGGTCTACAGCCACCGCGCCATCTACCTCCACTGCTTCGCCTCGTCCACCGTCGACGTGATGGGCATCTGCGAGCGCGACGTGATCCTGCACGTCGTGCCCATGTTCCACGCCAACGCGTGGTGCGTGCCCTTCGCGGGGGTGATGAACGGCTCCACCCAGATCTTCGGCGGGCCCAATCCCCAGCCGCGGGACATCGTGGAGATCGTCCACAACGAGAAGGTGACGGTGGTGGGCGCGGTGCCGACGGTGTGGATCGCCATCCAGGCCATCCTCGAGAAGGAGCCGCACTGGGACATCTCCTCGATCCGCTGCATTCCCATCGGCGGATCGGCGGCCCCGCGCACCCTCATCGAGCAGTTCGACAAGAAGTACGGGGCCTACATGCTCCACGCGTGGGGCATGACCGAGATGACCCCGCTCGGCACCGTCTGCCGCCCGCGCTCCTACATGGACGCCCTCTCGGAGGACGAGCGCTACGCGGTGCGGGCCAAGCAGGGCGCGCCGGTCGCCGGCGTGGACATGCGGATCGTCGACGACGCGGGCCACGTGCTGCCGTGGGACGGCAAGAGCGCGGGCGAGATCCAGGTGCGCGGGCCGTGGATCACCAGCGGCTACTACAACAACCCCCAGGGCGCCGACCAGTTCACGCCCGACGGCTGGTTCCGCACCGGCGACGTGGCGACCATGGATCCCGACGGCTACATCCAGATCACCGACCGCACCAAGGACCTCATCAAGTCGGGCGGCGAGTGGATCTCGAGCGTGGACATGGAGACCACCATCATGGGCCACCCCAAGGTGCTGGAGGCGGCGGTGATCGCGGTGCCGCACGAGCGCTGGGTGGAGCGGCCGCTCGCCTGCGTCGTGCCCAAGCCGGAGTTCAAGGCGACGCTGACCGCGGAGGAGATCTACGAGTACCTGAAGCCCCGCGTGGCCAAGTGGTGGCTCCCCGACGGCGTGGTCTTCATCGACGCGGTGCCCAAGACCAGCGTCGGCAAGTTCGACAAGAAGGTCCTCCGCGACCGCTTCAAGACCTGGAAGCCGTAGGGGGGTCAGGTCTTACATTCCGACATTTTTCCCGCTGGAGGCGTCACCACGCCACCCACGAAAATGTCGGAATGTAAGACCTGACCCCATCTTCAGCAGCGCCGGGTGAGGGCGGGCCAGTCGGCGCCGGGGAGGAGGGGCTCGGGGGTGCCCTTCCAGGCCTGGGCCATCGCGCGGAGCCGCGCGATGCGCTCGGCGGGCTCGGGGTGGGTCGAGAGGTACGTCAGGGGCCGGGGCGTGGGGCCTTCCTCCTGCCGGATCCGGTCGAAGAACGCGATCATCCCGGCCGGATCCACCCGGGCCGCCAGCAGCATCTTCATCCCCTCCACGTCCGCCTCGTCCTCCGCCCGGCGCGAGTAGCGCAGCTCCCCCAGCGTGCGCGCCGTCTGCAGCCCGTAGGCGAGCGGCCCGGTGACGTCGCCGGTCAGCGCCATCAGCAGGAGCCCGGTGGAGGCGTCCTGGATCACCGCGCGCGTGGCGTGGCGCCGCACGATGTGCTGCAGCTCGTGCGCCATGACGCCGGCCAGCTCCTCCGGGGTGCGCGTCTCCCGGAGCAGCGCGGTGAAGATCACCATGCGGCCCCCCGGCAGCGCGTACGCGTTCACCACCGGGTGGCTCACCACGTACACCCGGAACGTGTACGGTGAAGGCGGCGCGGCCCCGGCGAGACGCCGCACGATGGCGTCCGTCGCGGCCGCGAGCTCGGGATCGCCGCAGCGGCGCTCCGGCGGCGCGAGGTAGCCCACGGCGGAGCGGCCGACGCTCTCCTCCCACGCCACCGGCACGCGCGGGGCGAGCAGCGCGGCGAGGGCCGGGATCCCCCAGAGATAGATCCCGGCGGTGATCGCCAGCACCGCGACCGCCGCCCCGATGGTGAGGCGCAGGCGCGCGGCCCGCCGCCGCGGATCGTGGAAGCGCAGCCCCAGCTGCGGCGCCACCTCGTGCAGGCTCTCCAGGAATCCGCGCTCGGCCACCACGAGCGTCTCGGGCAGCGGGGCGCCGCGCTCGATGCGCACCTCCTCGCCCTCGTAGAAGCCCTGGGTCTGCCGCACCTCGCGGTAGGGCCAGAGCCGGGTCGCGGCGCCCACCGGGCTGATCTCGAGCCCCTCGCGCATGAGCCGGACGGTGGCGGGGCGCCGTGTCGCGGTCTGCCCGTCGAGATGGAAGCCCGGCCAGTCGGTGCGCATGGAGCGGGCGGCGGCTCAGGCCAGGTCGAAGCCGGAGTCGAAGAAGCCGGAGAGCCCCTCGCCGATGCTGCCCGCCTGCTGGGCCTCCTGGCGGATGCGCTCGAAGTCGAGCGGCCCCACGAGGGCCAGGTTGCGGAAGGCGAAATCGATGTTGCGCACGCGGACCCACGGCCACGCGAGGCCGATCGTCGCGATCAGCAGCAGCGCGTTCACCAGCCACAGCTTGAGCAGGGCGAAACCGTTCACCGTGCACGCGAAGCGCGCGGTGGAGAACGACGTGTGCCGCCAGAAGTACCGCCGCTTGAAGGCGACGTACCAGATCCAGCACAGGCCCAGGGTGGGCAGCGTGAGCAGGATCGCCACCACGAAGGCACTGAAGAGATCGCGCCCGCGGCCGGTGAAGTCGAAGCGCTCGTTCCCGAAGTAGGAGTACGACACCAGGAACGCCTGCCGCGACACCAGGAAGAACGGATAGTAGAGGCCGAAGGTGACCGCGGTGAGCAGGCTGCCGACGAGAAAGATCTTCAGCAGCTCGGCCACCCGGCCCCGGAAGGAGAACCGGATCCCGCGCCACGACGTCCGGCTCAGACGGTAGCGCCGCGCCCCCACCATGGCGATCGGGAAGAAGGCGTAGGCGAGCACCGCCACCAGCAACGCGGCCAGCCCGCGCACCGCGGGCGGCACGTCCAGCACGTCACGCACCGCCTGCAGGATGAGGATCGGCACGCCGAAGACCAGCACGGCCTTGATGGTCCCCAGCAGCAGCTCGCCCGCGGTGCCGTGATAGGCGAAGCGGTCGCCCTCGAACTCGCTCTGGCTCGCGAGGTAGGCGCGCACCCGCGTCTTGGCCCAGAAGTAGTAAATGCCGACGGTGACGATCGTCAGCAGGACGTTCACGACGTGGATGCCGAACAGGGTGCCGCCCCGCCCGTGGAAGACCGGACGCCGCACGGCGGAGGCCCGGGAGGGCTCGGGGCCGGGCGTCGAGCCGCCCGCGGCGGTCGGGAGCGGCGGCTGCGCGGGAGGCGGCGGCGGGGGCGGCAGGGACGGTCGCAGGTGCGACGGCGTGGAGGGCGGGGTCGGCTTGCGGAAGAACGACGGGCCGCCTTCAGCTCCCTCCCCGACCATACCGATCGATCATGGGCGGAACGCCCGGATCAGTCAAACTTTCGGTCGGCCGCTCGTGGAAGTCAGCCGCTCGCCTGGCGCGCGAACCGCTCCAGGTGGTGCTCCGCGTCGCCGAAGGTCTGGGCGATCATGGTGAGCCGGCGGAACGTGTGGCTCACCTTGAGCTCCTCGGTCATGCCCATGCCTCCGTGCAGCTGGACGGATTCCTGGCTCACGTGGCGGCAGGCGTCGGCCACCTTGATCTTGGCCGCGGAGACCGCGCGGCGGCGCTCGTCGGGCGGCGCGGTGTCCACCTTCACGCAGGCCAGGCAGGCCATGGAGCGCGCCTGCTCGTAGCTGATCACCATGTCGACCATGCGGTGCTGCAGGGCCTGGAAGCTGCCGATCGGCACCCCGAACTGCCGCCGGGTCTTGAGGTACTCGAGCGTCGCCTCGTTGGCGAAGCGGATGCCGCCCACCGCCTCCGCGCAGAGCAGCGCGGTGGCGTAGTCCGCCGCGTCCTCGATCAGCGGCAGCGCGCGCCCCTCCTCGCCGAGGCGCGCCTCCTCCGGGACGGTGACGCCCGAGAGCCACACGTCGGCGGCCCGGAGCTCGTCGATGGTGCGGTACTCCTTGAGGGTCACGCCGGGCGCCCCGCGCTCCACCAGGAACAGGCTGATGCCGGCCGGGTCGGTGTCGGCGCCGCCGGTGCGGGCGGACACGATCAGGGTGTCGGCGGACCGTCCGTGCAGCACCGCGCGCTTCTCGCCCTCCAGCGTGTAGCCCCCGCCGGTGCGCTTGGCCCGCAGGCCCACGTGGGCCAGGTCGTAGCGGGCGGTGCGCTCGGTGTGCGCGAACGCGACGCGATGCTTGCCCTGGATCAGGGCGGGGAGGATCCGCTTCTGCTGCGCCTGGGAGCCGGCGCGCGCCACCAGCCGACCCGCAAGCCCCACGTTCACCCAGTAGGGCTCGACCACCAGGCTCTCGCCGAGCGCCTCCATGACCAGCATCACGTCCACCGCGTTGCCGCCGAAGCCGCCGTGCTCCTCCGCGAACGGCACGCCGAGCAGCCCCATCTCGGCGAACGCGGCCCAGACCTTCTCGCTCCAGCCCGTGTCGGAGTCGACGATCCTCGCCCGCGCATCCAGCGAGTACTCGTTCGCCAGATATCGCTTGAGGCTGTCCGCCAGCAGCTGCTGCTCTTCAGTCAGATCAAAGTTCATCCGATGCTCCTAGCGGGAATGTGCACTCGGCACCGCGACGTGGGCGGGGTGGAGGGCGAGCGGGGCGGGGCGTGGGGGGGCCGGGTGACCCGTTCCCGCCCGGGGCGGACCGCCCGACATCCGCCCAGGTTGGGAACTCCTCCGAAGGTGGCCGCGGAGGACACGGTCGTGGTCAGAGGCCCCCCACGCCCCGCACCGCCCGCCCCCCACCCCGCCGGACCTCGCCACTGCGCTACAGCCCGAGCGTCGCCTTGGCGATGATGTTTCTCTGGATCTCGTTGGAGCCGGCGTAGATCGTCGCCTTGCGGAGGTTGCAGTATCTCGGCGCGAGGCGCGCGGTGAAGTGGTCGAAGTCCATGGCGTCCACGGGGCGGAAGGCCTGGGCGAGCGGGCCGGCGGCCTGCATCATCAGCTCGGTGATCGCCTGCTGGATCTCGGTGCCCTTGATCTTCAGCATCGACACGTCGGCGCCGGGTGGCCGGCCGCTGCGGCGCATCTGATCGAGGAAGCGCAGGTTGGTGATCTCGAGCGCCATCAGCTCGACCTCGACCCGGGTGAGACGGTCGCGGAAGCGCGGATCCTCGATGAGCGGGCGGCCGTCCTTCATCTGCTCCGCGGCCAGCTCCTTCAGCTTCTGCAGCTCGCGCTTGGAGGCGCCGATGCGGCCGGTGCCCATGCGCTCGTAGCCCAGCAGGTACTTGGCCACCGTCCAGCCCTTGCCCTCCTCGTGCACGAGGTTCTCGACCGGCACCTTCACGTCGTCGAAGAACACCTCGTTGACCTCCCTGCTGCCGTCCATCAGGACGATCGGCCTCACCGTGATGCCGGGCGTCTTCATGTCGATGAGCAGGAACGAGATGCCGTCCTGCCGCTTGCTCGTGTTGGGATCGGTGCGGACGAGGCAGAAGATCCAGTCCGCGTAGTGCGCGAGGGTGGTCCAGATCTTCTGGCCGGTGACCACGTAGTGGCCGTTCTCGCGCACCGCCCGCGTCTTGAGCGAGGCCAGGTCCGAGCCCGAGCCCGGCTCCGAGTAGCCCTGGCACCAGAAGTCGTCGCCGTTGTAGATGCGCGGCAGGAACCGCTTCTTCTGCTCCTCGGTGCCGAAGCGCAGCAGCACCGGCGCGCACATGCGCACCCCGAAGGGCACGATCATGGGGGTGGCCGCGTAGCCGCACTCCTCCTCGAAGATGTAGCGCTGCACCACGTTCCAGTCCGTCCCGCCCCACTCCTTCGGCCAGTCGGGGGCGACCCATCCCTTCCGGGCCAGGATCTTGTGCCAGCGCAGGAGCTCTTCCTTGCTCAGCTCCTGGTAGCTCTCCATCTTCTGGCGCAGATCCGCGGGCAGGTTCGTGCGGAGCCACCCGCGCACCTCGTCGCGGAACGCCAGCTCCTCGGGGGAGTAGTTCAGATCCATCGTCGGGCTCCTTTGAGCAGGATGGCCTCGGGGCCGGGGGCCATGCTATCCCAGCGCGCGGATGAGGTCCAGCAAGCGGCCCAGGGTGGCCAGGCGCGCGGCGAGCCCCTCCCCCGCCGGCTCGACCCGGAGGGTCGTGATGCCGGCGCGGCGATAGGTCTCGAGGCGGGCGCGGACCATGGCCTCGGTGCCCAGGAGGTTGGTCTTGAGCACGAGCTCGTCCGGGACCCGGGCCGCGGCCTCCTCGCGCTTGCCGGCCAGCCAGAGCCGCTGCACCTCGATGGCGGCGTCCTCGTAGCCGGCCCGCCGGAAGGCGTCGTTGTAGAAGTTGTGCTGGCGGGAGCCCATGGCCCCGAGGGTGAAGGCGAGGCCGGGCTTGCGGGCGGGCAGGAGGCGCTCCACGTCGTCGGAGAAGGCCACGAAGCCGCCGGCCTGCAGGTCCAGGTCGGAGAGCGACCGGCCCGCCCGCGCGGCGCCGGCGGCCAGAGGGGCGGTGAAGATGCTGGCGTGGTCGGGCATGAAGGAGGTGCCGAGCCACCCGTCGGCGATCTCGCCCGTCATCTCAAGGCTACGCGGCGAAAGTGTCGCCAGATATATCGGAATACCTTGCTCTGGCCTGGCCGCAGACCGAAGGGCCTTGCCCTCGCCGCCGGGCAGCGGCAGCTGGTAGATCCGCCCCTTGTAGATGAGGTGCTGGCCGGTCACCGCCCGGCGGACGATCTCCACGATCTCTCGCATGCGCTGCACCGGCCGGTCGAACCGGATGCCGTGCCAGCCCTCGATCACCTGCGGCCCGCTCACGCCCAGCCCCAGCACGAACCGGCCGTTGGACATGGAGGCCAGGCTCATGGCGGTCATGGCGACCAGCGCGGGAGTCCGCGTGCCCGCCTGGATGATGCCCGTCCCCAGGCGAATGCGGGACGTGCGCGCGGCCATGAAGGCGAGCGGGGTGACCGCGTCGTGGCCCCAGGCTTCGGCGGACCAGACATCGTGGACCCCGAGGCGCTCCGCCTCGGTCACGTAGGCGCTCGCCTCCGCCCAGTCGGTCTGGGCCAGGCGCAGCGAGATCGAGACCCGCATCAGGCGGGGCGGTCGGGGGGCGCCGAGGCGGGCGCGGCGAGGGCGGCGGCGATCTTCTGCAGCTGGCCGGCGTGATCCAGGTCGTGCAGGCGGGTGAAGAGCAGCGTCTCCCGCCAGGAGAGGGGCCCGAACATCGGGTGCTCGATCCGCCGGTCGGCGGCCGCCGCGGGGTCGGCGGCCAGGACGTCGGCGAAGAGCGTTTCGCGCTGGGCGTCCAGGGCGGCACACCACGCCTGGGCGGTCTGGAGCGGCGCGTCCTCGACGCGCTCCCGCGGCAGCCGGGGCTCCGCGGGGCGGCCGGCGAGGGCGGCGCGGATGCCACCGCCGAAGTAGCGGTCCGCCGCCAGCACGTGGGCCATCACCTCGTTGCCGCTCCACTCCCCGGGCTCGGGGCGCTCGCCGAAGCGCGCGGCCGGCACCGCCAGCGCCGCCTCGCGCAGGTCGGCCATGGCCGCCCGCACCTTGTCCACGATGGCCGTCGGCGTCAGCTTCGCGCCCTGCGCCACCAGGTAGCTCCGGATCCGCGCCAGCTCCTCGTTCATCGCGCCTCGGACTCTATCCCGCCCACCCGCCCCCCGCAACGGGGTCAGGTCTTACATTCCGACATTGCCCAAACGCGAGACCCGACGCCATCCGCAATCAATGTCGGAATGTAAGACCTGACCCCATCTAGAGGACGCCGGTGGCGGTGAGGAATCGGGCGATCACCTGCTGGACCTCGGCGCGGTGGCTGCGGTTCGGGAAGTGGGGGCCGCCCTGCACCACGTGCAGGCGGGCGCCGGGGATGGTCTCGGCCACCCGACGCGACATGGCGACGGTGGGGTAGCGGTCGTCGGAGCCCGCGATGATCTGTACCGGGCAGCGGATGCGGCGGCAGTCGGCGAGCCACTCGTGGCGGCTGTAGGTCTCGTCCAGCAGCGCCAGCAGCGAGGCGACCGAGTGGCGATGGAGCATCGCCACCATCTCCGCGTGACGCTCGGGCCGCGCCTTGAGCCGGGCCAGCGCCTCCTCCCCCATGCGCAGGCGCACGTTGGCGTCGAAGTAGTCGGCGAAGCGCCCCGTCTCCACCAAAGGTCGGTGGCGGGCCCACCACGCCTTGTCCTCGGCGCTGGGCTCGTAGGGCGGGCCGCTGATCGAGATCACCGCCCGCGCCCGCTCGGGGGCGTGGACCGCGATCCACAGCGACAGCGCCGCGCCCATGGAAGCGCCGCCCCAGACCGCCTCCCGCACCCCGAGCACGTCGAGCCACGCCAGCAGGTCCTCGGCCTTCCGCGCATAGGTGTAGTCGGCCGCCCGCTCGAACCGCGTGGAGAGCCCGTGGCCGCGCGTGTCCGGGAACAGCGCGCGCACGCGGCCGACGAAGGGCTCGAGGTCGGCCACCATCATCGACGAGTCCTCCACCGAGCCGCCGTGGATCCACACCATGACCGGCACCGGCCCCGCAGCCGAACCTGACGATGCGGACGACGATGGTGGCGACCCGGCCTCCCGCCAGTGGAGGCGGACGCCGGTGGGCAGGTCGACTTCAGGCAGGGCCCATCCTCTTCTCCAGGTAACGCGCGTAGCGGGACATGGAGTACGTGCACACCCAGTACACCACCGCGATGAAGAGGTAGATCGGGAACGGGCGGATCTCGCGGTTGTTCACCACCTGGGCGGCCTTGGTCAGGTCCATGAAGCCGATGATCGAAGCCAGCGAGGTGTCCTTGAACAGCACGATGAACTGGGTCACCAGCGACGGGATCATGTTCTTGAGCGCCTGCGGCAGGATCACGAAGCGCATGCCCTGCGCGCCCGAGAGGCCGAGCGCGGTGGCGGCCTCCACCTGCCCGCGCGGCACCGACTGGATGCCCGCCCGCACGATCTCGCCCAGGTACGCCGCCTCGAAGATCACGAACGCGGCCAGGGCCACCCCGAACTCGGGGATCGTGGTGTTGAGCACGATCGGCATGATGAACCACATCCAGAAGATCACCATGACGAGCGGGACGCCGCGGAAGAACTCCACGTACAGGACCGCGGGAGTGCGGATCCACCACTGCGGCGCGAGGCGGGCGATGCCGATGAAGATGCCGAGGATGAACCCGAGCACGATGGACGGGATCGCCAGCCGCACCGTCCCGCCCACGAAGTTGCCGATCCCCAGGAAGCCCTGCAGGAGCAGGAAGGGCAGGTTGCGCCAGATGACGTCGAGGTCGAGCATGGCTCAGCGCCGCCGGCGGCCGCCGGTGATCAGCCCCGGGATGGCGGTGCGGCGCTCCACCCACGCCATGATGGTCGCGATGGAGATGCACAGCACCAGGTAGATGAGCGTGCCGGCGGTCAGCGCCTCGATGGCCTTGGCGGTGTACGTCTCGATCTGACGCGTCTGGAAGGTCAGCTCGGCCACGCTGATGGTGAGCGCCACCGAGGAGTTCTTCAGCAGGTTCAGCGACTCGTTGGTGCCGGGCGGGATGATCAGCCGCAGGGCCACCGGCAGGACCACGTAGCGGTAGGACTGGAAGGTGGTGAGCCCGGAGGCCACCGAGGCCTCGAGCTGGGTGCGGGGGATGGCCTGGATGCCGGAGCGCAGCACCTCGGAGAAGCGCGCCCCGCTGTAGACGCCGAGGGCGCACACCGCCGCCCAGAACTCGAGGCCGTGGGCGAAGAGCCAGCCCTGCACCTCCACGGGAAGGAGCGGCGGCACCGCGAAGTACCAGAAGAACATCCACACCAGCAGGGGGACGTTCCGGAAGAACTCCACGTAGACCGTGGCCGCGACGCGCAGGGGCGCGAAGCGCACCGTGCGGAGCGCGCCCGACACCACCCCGAGGACCGCCGCCAGCAGCCACGCCGCCGCGGACAGCTCGAGCGTGGTGATCAGGCCGCTCAGGAGCCAGGCGCCGGACTCGCCGGTCCAGAGCACCGACCAGTTGAACTGGTATCTCATCGACGGGGCCGCGACCCTCTCGACTCCGAACCCCCTCACCCTGCCCTCCCCCCCGAGGGGGAAAGGGTGAGCGAGAGCCCTCCGGGGAGAGGATTGGGGTGAGGGGTTGAGGGCGCTGCTACTTCGGCACCACCTGCAGGAGCATGAAGCTGCGGACCTGCGGGCTCATCGGATACGGCAGCTCGCCCTTGGGGCCGAACCACTTGTCGTAGATCTCGAAGAACTTCCCGGACTCGATGCCCTCCATCAGGCCCGCGTTCACCACGTTGCGGAAATCGGCGTCGCCCTTCCGCATCGCCATGCCGTAGGGCTCGTAGGAGTAGAAGTCGCCCACGATCTCCCACTGGGCCGGGTTCTGGGCCTTCGACTTGAGCCCGGCCAGCTGGATGCCGTCGTTGGTGTAGGCATCGACCTGCCCCTGGACGAGGGCCTGGAAGGCGGCGGGCTGGTCCGGAAACTCGCGCAGCACCGCCTTGGGCGCCCTCTCGCGGAGGATCCGCGCGTTGGTCGAGCCCTGCTGGGCCGCGATGCGCTTTCCGTCGATGCTCTTGATGCCCTTGATGGGGCTGCCCTTCTTGACCAGGAACTGGGCCCCGGTCACGAAGAACGTCAGCGAGAAGTCCACGCTCTCCCGCCGGGTCCGGGTGTCGGTCATGGTCTCGGCGATCAGGTCCACCGCGCCCGAGGACAGCAGCGGGATGCGGGTCGGCGGCGTGGATTCCTTCTTCTCGATCTTGATGGTCTTGCCGAGCTTCTTCTCGATCGCGGGCTTGATCAGCTCGTCGACCAGGTCGATGGAAAAGCCGACCCACTCGTTCTTGGCGTTGACGTAGGCGAAGGGCGGCGAACCGGTCCGGGTGCCGATCGTCAACGTGCCGGTCTCCCCGATCTTGTCGAGCGTGCTCTTCTGCTGGGCCGCCCCGGGGCCGACGCCCGCCACGAGCACCGTCAAGGCCACCAACAATCCCATCAATCTCCGCATGCACGTCCTCCTGGGTGAAAGGTCAGTGGGTCAGGATCTTCGACAGGAAATCCTTCGCGCGGTCGGACTGCGGGTTGGCGAAGAAGGCCTCCGGCTTCTGCACCTCCACGATCTTTCCGTAGTCCATGAATACGATTTGGCTCGCCACCCGTCGGGCAAAGCCCATCTCGTGAGTCACCACCATCATCGTCATGCCCTCGCGGGCCAGATCCGTCATGACGTCCAGCACCTCGTTGATCATCTCGGGATCCAGCGCCGAGGTCGGCTCGTCGAACAGCATGATGCGCGGCTGCATGGCCAGCGCCCGCGCGATGGCCACGCGCTGCTGCTGGCCTCCCGACAGGTTGGCCGGGTAGTAGTCGGCGCGGTCCGGGATGCGCACCCGCTCCAGCAGGGCCCGGGCGATCCGCTCGGCCTCCGCCGCGTCCAGCCCCTTCACCTTCCTCGGCGCCAGCGTGATGTTCTGCAGCACCGTCATGTGGGGGAAGAGGTTGAAGGACTGGAAGACCATCCCCACCTCGGTGCGCAGCTTCACCAGGTTCACGCGCGGGCCGGTGATGGGCTCGCCGTGGACCCGGATCTCGCCCCCCTGCACCGGCTCCAGCCGGTTCACGCAGCGGATGAGCGTGCTCTTGCCCGAGCCGGAGGGCCCACACACCACGATGACCTCGCCCGCGTCCACCGTGAGGTCCACGTCGGTGAGCACGTGGTGCGACCCGAACCACTTGTTGACACCCTTGAACTCGATGGCGGGCGGCATGCTACTCGATCACCACCAGCACGTCGCCCGGATTGACCGCCTGGCCCGCCTCGACCCGGATCTCCTTCACGGTGCCGGCCACCGCCGCCTTGAACTCGTTCTCCATCTTCATGGCCTCGAGCACGATGAGGCCGTCGCCCGGCGCCACCGTCTGACCGATCGTGACCTCGACCACCGTGACCTTGCCCGGCATCGGCGCCTTGAGCACCTGGCCCCGGGCGCTCGCGGTCGCGCCGCGGGTGCGGATGAGGTAGCGCGTTTGCTCCTCGACCCGGATCGTGTAGCGCTCGCCCGCGACGTCGACCGCGTAGCCCGCCTCCTGCTCGGCGACGGCGGCCACGTGGGAGGCGCCGTCCAGCAGGATCGACCAGATGCCCTCCGCGGTCTGTCGCGCGTCCACGGTGACGGCGGCGCCGTCGATCACGAGCGTGTACCGCCCCGCCTCCCCGGTGACCTCGACCGGCACCGTGCGGCCGTCGTGCTCGGCCTGGAACTTCACCGGTGTCGCCACCCGGGCCGGAGCGCGCGCCGCCACTCGCTGCCGGACGGTGCCTTCGACAGCGGCGCCTGCCGGCCGGCCCGGTCGTAGGCGGCGAGTGCCGCCGCGATCAGCGCGACCTGCCGGTGCCGGCCGGCGCCCTCGGGGCGGTCGGCGGCCAGCAGCCGCTCCATGAACGCGGTGGAGAGCCGGCCGGCCACGAAGTCCGGGTGCGCGACGATCCGCCGCAGCACCGGGATCGTGGTGCGCACGCCCGCCACCTGGTACTCGCCGAGCGCGCGCTGCATGCGGGCGATGGCCGCGTCGCGGTCCGGCCCCCACACGATCAGCTTGGCCATCAGGGTGTCGTAGAAGCGGGGGATCGTGTAGCCCGCGTACACCCCGGTGTCGTCGCGCACCCACGGGCCGCCCGGCGCGCGCAGGCTCGAGATCCGCCCCGGCGAGGGGATGAACGACGCGGAGGGATCCTCGGCGTTGATCCGGCACTCGATCGCCCAGCCGTGCGCGACCACGTCGTCCTGGGTGAAGCCCAGCTTGTCGCCCGCCGCGATGCGGATCTGGTCCTTCACGAGATCGCGCCCGGTGGTCAGCTCGGTGACCGGGTGCTCCACCTGCAGCCGCGTGTTCATCTCGAGGAAGTAGAAGTTCCGGTCGCGGTCCACCAGGAACTCGACGGTGCCCGCGTTGACGTAGCCGACCGCCGCGGACACCCGGCACGCGGCCTCTCCCATGCGCCGGCGCAGCTCCGGGGTGACGAAGGGCGACGGGCTCTCCTCGACCAGCTTCTGGTGCCGCCGCTGGATCGAGCACTCGCGCTCGCCCAGGTGCACCACCCCGCCGTGGCCGTCGGCCAGCACCTGGATCTCGATGTGCCGCGGCTCCTCCACGTAGCGCTCGATGTAGACGGCGGCGTCGCCGAAGGCCGCCCCCGCCTCCCCGCGCGCCGCCCGCAGCGAGCCCGGCAGCTCCGCCGGCGTCCGCACCAGGCGCATGCCCTTGCCGCCGCCGCCCATCGCCGCCTTGAGCATCACCGGATAGCCCACCGCCGTCGCCACCCGCGCCGCCTCGGCGTCGTCGGCCACGGGCTGCTCGGTTCCCGGGACCACCGGCACCCCCAGCCCGATCGCGACACGCCGGGCCGCCATCTTGTCGCCCATGGCCCGGATCGCGGCCGGCGGCGGGCCGATGAAGGTGAGCCCGGCCGCCTCGCACGCCTCCGCGAACGCCGCGTTCTCGGCCAGGAACCCGTAGCCCGGGTGCACCGCCTCCGCGCCGGTGGCGCGCGCGGCCGCAACCAGGCGATCGATGACCAGGTAGCTCTCGGCGGCAGGCGCGGCGCCGATGGGCACCGCCTCGTCGGCGGCGAGGACGTGGAGGGACTCACGGTCGACATCGGAGAACACCGCGACGGTCGCGATGCCCAGCTCGCGGCACGCCCGGATGACCCTCACGGCGATCTCGCCGCGATTGGCGATGAGGATTTTTCCGAACGGGGCGCTCACGACAGCATGATCATAGCAGCAGTGGCCCCTCCGGGCCAACGCTCAAACCCGCGCCCCGTCTAGCCAAATCCCCGCTCTCCTCTCTCCCTCCACCCCTGGAGAGGCCCCCTGTCCCTCTCCCCTCAGGGGAGAGGGCAGGGTGAGGGGCTGTGACCTACTTCTCCAACCCCTTCACCGCCTCCTCCACGAAGGAGGTGTCCACGACCGCCCGCACCGGCAGCGGCTTCTTCATGAACCCGTTCGCCACCCACCACGTGATCTGCCGCTCGATGTCGGGCACCAGCAGCCGCCCGTTCCGGTCCTGGAAGGGGAACCCGAGCTTGATGATCTCGGGGCGCGCTCCCGTGTACTTCGCGGTGATGGCCACCACCTCGTCGTAGGCGGGGCCGTGCGCCCGCTGCCCGTCCTTCTGCACCAGCGCCGCGTCGTAGTAGTAGCGCGAGGCCTTCACGTAGCCCTTCATGAACGCCACCGCTCGGGCCCGGTCGCGGGCGAGCGCGTCCGAGTAGAACACGGCCGCGATCTGCCACGGGTAGAGATCGCCCGCCCAGGCCAGGATGTGGCCGAAGCCCTGGGCCTCCGCGGCGCCGGGAAACGGCTGCGGCACCAGGATCGCGTCCACCTGCTTGCCCTTGAGGGCTTCCATGGTGGCCGGCATGGCCTGGAGCGGCACCATCCGCACGTCGGCGAGCGTGAGCCCTTCCTTCTCCAGGATGTGGCCGATGTGGTAGTGGAAGGTCGAGCCGAGCTGGGTCACCCCGATCCGCTTGCCCTTGAGATCCTTGATCGACCGGAGCCCACCCTCCCACAGGTCCTTCTGCACCACGATGGCCACCAGCGGATAGCCCGGCCACTCACGGCCCTTGTCGGCCACGATCCACAGCTTCTCGCCGCCCAGCACGATGTTGTAGAGCGCCGCGGTGAGGCCGGTGGCGCCCACGTCGAGCTGGCCGGCGGCCAGCGCGGTGGCGATCGGCGCGGCGGCCTGGAAGTAGACCAGCTCCGGCTCCACGCCGAACTCCTTGAAGAAGCCCTTCTCCACCCCGACGAAGATCGGCGCGGAGGAGGTGAGCTTCAGCACTCCCACCTTCACGGGCCGGGACTGGGCCTGCGCGCTCCCGGTCAGCATCACCGCGGCGGTGCAGGCCACGGCCAGCAGGGCGACGACACGACGACGCGTCACGGACATGCGCACGAGCCTCCTATCGGGTTTCTCGGTTCCTCAAGTTGCATCAGATATGGCGCCAGCGGACCACCAGCCGCTCCAGCGCGCCGAGCGCCCAGTAGGAGGCGACGCCCAGCAGCGAGAGCACCACGATGCCCACCATGAGCCGGGTGGTCTCCATCAGGTTGCCGGACTGCAGGATCAGGAAGCCGATGCCCGCGTCCGCCGCGATCTGCTCCGCGGCCACCAGCAGGAGCAGTGCGGTCCCCGCCCCCAGCCGGAGGCCGGCGAACACCATGGGCAGGGCCGACGGCACCACCACCTTGCGGATCACGCTCCAGCGTCCCGCGCCGAAGGAGACCGCGGCGCGGATCAGCAGCGGGTCCGCCTGGCGCACGCCCGCGTAGGTGTTGATCGCCATCGGGAAGAACACCCCGAGGGCCACCACCGCGACCTTCGAGGCCTCCCCGATGCCGAGCCAGAGGATCAGCAGCGGCAGCAGCGCGATCTTGGGGATCGGGAACGTGGCCGCGATGATCGGCTGCACCACCGCCTCCGCCATCGCGAAGAATCCCACCGCCACGCCCACCCCCACCCCGGCCAGCGCCCCGACGCCGAAGCCCCACGCCAGGCGCTGGAGGCTCTTGCCCAGGTGCACCAGGAGCTGGCCCGAGCGCGCCATGTCGAGTCCCTCCGCCAGCACGCCGGAGGGCGACGGCAGGAACAGCGACGAGACCCACCCGGTGCGCGTCACCGCCTCCCACAGCAGCACGAGGGCGACCAGGGCGAGCGCGCGCACCACCCGGTAGTCCGGACGCCGCAGGAACGCGGTGCGATCGACGACGACCAGCCGCTCGACCGCCATCAGCGCTCGGCCTCGCCGTCGCCGTCCAGCAGCGCGGCCTGCGCCTGCGACTTGATCAGCCCCCAGATCCGGTCGGCGGTCTGCACGAACACCGGCTCGCCCTGCTGCCCCTCGTGCCGCGGGCGCGGCAGCTTGATCGGCACCACGTCCAGCACCTCGCCCGGCCGCCGCGACAGGACGATCACCCGGTCGGCCATGAACACCGCCTCCTGGATGTTGTGGGTCACGTAGAGGATGGTCTGCCGCGTGCGCGCCCAGATGCCGAGCAGCTCGTCCATCATCAGCGTCCGGGTCTGCGCGTCCAGGGCCGAGAACGGCTCGTCCAGCAGCAGCACCGCCGGCTCCACCGCCAGCGCCCGCGCGATGCCCACCCGCTGGCGCATGCCGCCCGAGAGCTGGTGCGGGTACTTCCCCTCGAAGCCGGTGAGGCCCGTCATCTCCAGATACCGGCGGCTGCGCTCCGCCCGCTCCGCCGCGGGCAGGCCCAGCTCCTCGAGCCCCAGCTCCACGTTGGCCCGCACCGTGCGCCACGGGAACAGCGCGAACTCCTGGAACACGGTGGCGGTGACCGGCGCGCCGCCCGGACGCGGCTCGCCCTCGAAGTACACGCGACCCGCGCTGGGCGGCAGAAGCCCCGCGATGATGTTGAGCAGCGTCGACTTGCCGCAGCCGGAGGGCCCGAGCAGCGCCACGAACTCCCGCGGCTCCACCGCGAAGTCGACCTGGCCCAGAGCCACCACGTCGCGGCCGCGGCGATCGTGGAAGGTCTTGGTGACCCGGTCGACGACGATGCGCATGGCGGCGGCTACGGCCGACGGAGCGCGTACCGCTGGACCTTGCCGGTCGGCGTCCGCGGCAGCTCCGTGACGAACTCCACCCAGCGAGGGGACTTGTAGCCGCCCAGGCGCTTGCGCACGCCCTCGCGCAGCTCCGCGGCCAGCGCCTCGGAGCCGGTCACCCCGTCGCGCAGCACGCAGTAGGCGTGCGGCTTGGTGAGGCCGTCGGCGTCGCCGCGCCCGACGACCACCGCCTCCAGGACCGCGGGATGGTCCCCGAGGACCGCCTCCACCTCGGCGGGCCCCACCCACATGCCGCCGACCTTCAGCATGTCGTCGGTGCGGCCGCAGAAGTAGAAGTAGCCGTCGGTGTCCTGGTAGAACATGTCGCCGGTGCGCAGCCACTCGCCCAGCATGGTGGCCCGGGTGCGCTCGTGCCGGTTCCAGTAGCCGGGCGAGGTGGAGTCGCCCTTGACGAGGAGCTGGCCGATCATCCCCGGCGCCACCGGCCGACCCTCGTCGTCCACCAGCCGCGCCTCGAAGCCGGGGATCACCTGCCCGCTGGATCCGGCCCGCGAGTGGCCCGGCCGGTTGGCGATGAAGTCGTGGAGCGCCTCGGTGGAGCCCACCACGTCGAGCAGCTCGTGGCCGAAGCGCTCGTGCCAGGCGTGGTAGATCGCCGACGGCAGCGGCTCCCCCGACGAGACGCAGCAGCGCAGCGAGGAGAGGTCGAAGCGCTCGGCCGCGTCCTCCACCTGCAGCAGGCGGCGGTAGACGGTGGCCACCGCGAACAGCAGGGTGGGCCGCTCGATCTGGATCAGCTCGAAAATCGCCTCCGGGTCCGGCCGCTCCGGCACCAGGATGGACGCCGCGCCCACGAGCGCCGGGAAGTAGAGCGTGTTGCCGAGGCCGTACGCGAAGTGGAGCTTGGACGCCGAGAGGATCACGTCGTCGGGCCCGATGCCGAACACGCCCCGCCCCACCAGCTCCGCGGCGTATACCAGGTCGTGGTGCAGGTGCAGCGCCGCCTTCGGGCGCCCGGTGGAGCCCGAGGTGTAGAGCCAGAGCGCCACGTCGTCGCGGCTCGTGTCCGCCGCGGTCAGCTCGGGCGAGGCGCGCTCCAGCAGCCGCTCGTAGTCGAGCGCCCCGCGGCGCCCGCCGCCCACCGCGATGACCGCCTGCAGCGCGGGACACCGGCCGCGCACCTTCAGGATCTCGGCCGCCGCCGCGTGCGAGGCGACGACCGCCCGCGCGCGGCTGTCCTGCAGCACGAACGCCAGGTCCTCAGCGGGGAGCGCGTCGCTCACCGGCACCGGCACCGCGCCGATCTTCATGGTGCCCCAGAAGGCCTCCGCGAACTCGGGCCGGTCGGGCAGCACCAGCACCACGCGCTGCTCCATCTGCACGTCGCGCGCGAGCAGCGCGTTGCCGAGCCGGTTGGCCCGCACCGCGACCTCCGCGTAGGTGATCGGCCGGCCCCGGAAGCGGAAGGCGGTCCGGCCGCCGCGGCCCTCGGCGAGGTGCCGGTCGACGAAGTGGGTGGCGGCGTTGAAGCGCTCCGGCACCTCGATCGCCGCCATGCGGCCGATTCTAGCAGGACCGCGCCCGCGCCCCGCGCTCCCGCTCCCTCCGCATGCGCGGCCCGGCCGGAAGGTCTACCATGAATCGCGACCATGTCCGACCTCATCGCCGCGCGCTCGCAGATGGCCATGTCGCTCGGCTTCCACATCATCTTCGCGGTGGTGGGCATCGGCATGCCGCTGCTGATGGTGCTGGCCGAGCGGCGGTGGCAGCGCACCGGCGACCGCATCTACCTCGAGCTGGCCCACCGCTGGGCCAAGGGCACCGCGATCCTCTTCGCGGTGGGCGCGGTCTCGGGCACCGTGCTCTCCTTCGAGCTGGGCCTGCTCTGGCCCACCTTCATGGAGCACGCCGGCCCCATGATCGGCCTGCCGTTCTCGCTCGAGGGCTTCGCGTTCTTCACCGAGGCGATCTTCCTCGGCCTCTACCTCTACGCCTGGGAGCGGATCTCGCCCCGCGCCCACCTCGCCGCCGGCTGGGCGGTGGCGGTGAGCGGGATGCTCTCCGCCCTCTTCGTGGTGATCGCGAACGCGTGGATGAACGCCCCGGTCGGCTTCCGCTGGGTGGACGGCCGCGGGGTGGACATCGACCCCATCGCCGCGGTGATGACCCCGGCCGCGCCGATCCAGGTGATCCACATGATCCTCACGGCCTACGCCGCCACCGGGCTGGTGGTGGCGGGCATCCACGCGGCCGGCCTCCTGCGCCAGCCCCGGAACGCCTTCCACCGACGCGCGCTGGCGGTGGCGCTCCTGGTCGGGGCGCCCGCGGCGGTGCTGCAGCCGATCGTGGGCGATCAGGCCGCCCGCTTCGTGGCGCGCTCGCAGCCGGTCAAGCTGGCCGCGCTGGAGGCGCACTTCGAGACGCAGCGGGGCGCCCCGCTCCACATCGGCGGCTGGCCCGACGAGGCCGCCGGGCAGACGCGCTGGGCCCTCCGCATCCCGTACGGCCTCTCCCTGCTCGCGTTCAAGGACCCCCACGCCGAGGTGAAGGGACTACTGGACTTCCCGCGCGCCGACTGGCCCCCGGTGGCCGTCGTGCACGTGGCCTTCCAGGTCATGGTGGCGCTCGGCTCCTTCATGGCCCTGGTGAGCGCGGTCGCGCTGTGGCTCACGTGGCGCCGGCGCGACCTCACCCGCCATCGCTGGCTGCTCCGCGCGCTGGTGCTCGCCGCGCCCATGGGCTTCATCTGCACCGAGGCGGGCTGGGTGGTGACCGAGGTCGGCCGGCAGCCCTGGATCATCCAGGGCGTCATGCGGACCGCGGAGGCGGTCACCCCGATGCCCGGCCTCATCGTGCCGTTCCTCGTGTTCACCGCGCTCTACATCGGTCTCGGCCTCGTGGTCGCCTGGCTCCTCCACCGCGAGATCGTGCGGAGCCCGCAGGCCGCCGAGGAGGACGCCGCGTGATGGACGTCGGGCCGCCGGAGCTGGTGGCGGGCGCGATCCTGGTCTCGCTCACCGCCTACGTGCTGCTGGGCGGCGCCGACTTCGGCGGCGGCGTGTGGGACCTGCTGGCTTCCGGTCCCCGCAAGGCCCGGCAGCGCGCGCTGATCGCCGAGGCGATCGGCCCCATCTGGGAGGCCAACCATGTCTGGCTCATCATCGTGGTGGTGCTGCTCTTCACCTGCTTTCCGTCCGTGTTCGCGCGCCTGGCGATCATGCTGCACATCCCGCTCTCGCTGATGCTGATCGGCATCGTGCTGCGCGGCTCCGCCTTCTCGTTCCGCAGCCACTACGGGCCCGGCCACGGGGAGGAAGCCGGGTCCGCGGACCGGGCCAGCGCGCACTGGGGCCGCGTCTTCGCGAGCGCCAGCGTGATCACCCCGTTGCTGCTGGGTATCTGCGTGGGCGCGATCGCCGCCGGCACGCTCCGACCCCCGGGCGCGTCCGGGTTCCGGGACTTCGTGGCCACGTTCGTGGCCCCGTGGCTCACCCCCTTCGGCCTGAGCGTGGGCGTGCTCACCCTGGTGCTCTTCGCGTTCCTGGCCGCGGTGTACCTGACGCTCGAGGCCCGGGACCCGGCGCTGCGTGAGGACTTCCGGCGGCGCGCCCTGATCACCGCGGGCCTCGCGTTCGTGGCCGCCTTCGGGGCGCTGGGCCTCGCCCTGGCCGGCGTGCCGCGCATGGCCCGGGCGCTCACCGGCGGGCCGCGGGCCCTCGCGCTCCACGCGGCCACCGGGGCGGCCGCGCTCACCGCGATCGCCGCGCTCTGGTGGCGGCGCTTCCGCCTGGCGCGCCTGGCCGCCGCCGCGCAGGTCGCGCTGATCCTGTGGGGCTGGGCCCTGGCCCAGTACCCCTATCTGGTCCCGCCCGACCTGACCATCCGGGGGGCGGCGGCGCCTCGCATCACCCTGGTGCTCGTCCTGTGGGCGCTCGTGGCCGGAGGGCTCGTGCTCTTCCCCTCTCTGGTCTATCTTCTTCGGGTGTTCAAGCGCGAGCACGCCGGCCGGTGAGCCTTACCCTCTTCACGGTGGCGGTGCTCTGCACGTCGCTGGGCGCGGGAGTGGTGGGGGCCATCCTGGGCCTGGGCGGGGGCATCCTGCTCGTGCCGATCCTCACCATCTTCTACGGCGTCGACCTGCACTACGCGATGGGCGCGAGCATCATCTCGGTGATCGCGACGTCGAGCGGGGCGGCCGCCTCCTACCTCCGCACCGGGCTCAGCAACCTGCGCGTGGGCCTCTTCCTGGTGGTGGCCACCATCACCGGGGCGCTGACCGGGGCGTTCCTGGCCGGCGTGGTGCCCGCCCGCTGGCTCGAGCTGATCCTGGGCCTGGCACTCTCCTACTCGGCCTACACCACCATCCGCCAGCTCGCCGACGAGCTGCCCGAGGACGTCTCCAGCGACGGGCTCGCGATCCGCTTCGACCTGGAGGGCACCTACCACGACGTGCGCCTGCAGCGCGACGTCGCCTACCGCGCGCGCAACGTGGCGGGCGGCTTCGTGGCCATGTACGGGGCCGGCGTGCTCTCCGGCATGCTCGGCATCGGCAGCGGCGCTTTCAAGGTTCTGGCCATGGACTACCTGATGCGGCTGCCCATGAAGGTCTCCACCGCCACCAGCAACTTCATGATCGGCCTCACCGCCGCGGCCAGCGCCGGCGTCTACTTCAGCCGGGGCGACATCCACGTGCTGATCGTGGCGCCGGTGGCCATCGGCGTGCTGTCCGGCGCCTACCTCGGCACGCAGATCATGGCCCACATGCGGAACGCCACGGTGCGCAAGCTGTTCCTGCCCATCGTGGTGTACCTGGCGCTCTCCATGATCCTCCGCGGCCTCGGGATCCACCTGCTGTGAGATACCGTGACGTCCGTCAAGCGATTTTTTCACCGAGGTGTTTCCACCGCGACGAGATTGGGCACGAACGGGCGGCGATCGGTTGCCACGCTGTAGACGGCGGGGAGCAGTTTCCGCATCGCCGCGACCAGGGCGACCTTCGGGAGCTTGCCGCGGGCGATGAGGCCCTCGGAGTACGCGCGGAGCCACGGGGTCTTGCGGACGGCGGTGAGCACCGGCATCCAGAGCTTGGCCCGCAGGCCCGCGGCTCCCGGCGGCGTGAGGGCGGCTCGGGGGGAGGTGCGCTTGCCGGATTGCCGCAGGGCCGGGATGACACCGACGTAGGCGGCCAGCGTGGCGCCGCTGGGGAACGCGGTGAAGTCGCCGAAGGTCGCGACGAGGCGGGCGGCCGTCTGTGGCCCGATTCCGTCGATCGTCGTCGGCAGGGTGCCGACCTCGTGGCGCTCGAGCAGGCGCTCGATGTCGCGCTCGAGGCTGCGCAGGCGCCGGCGCAAGAGCTCCAGGTCCTCACAGGCATCGCGGACCTGGAGCCGGTAGGCCTCGCCGTGGCGGCGGCCCACCGAGCGGGTGGCCGCGTCGAGCAGGGCGGTGGCCAACTCGTCGCCGACTCGGTGGCGGCCGTCGTAGCGCAGGCCGGCCGGGCGCCGGAGCGCGACGCCGCGAAAGGCGGCGGCGGGGGGGTAGTCGCGGAGGATCGCGGTGGCCAGCTCGCTGCCGAGATCGCGGACAGAGCGGAGGAACTCGGGGAAGCCGAGGTCGACGAGCCGGTGGAGCTGGCGCACGCGATCGCCGAAGTCCCGGACCAGGCGGTCCCGATAGCGGACCGGTTCCCGCAACTCCTCGGTCGCCGGGTCGGGCAGGTGGGTGACGGTGGGCCGCTTCTGGGCGGCGAAGCGCGCGAGCCCGAGCGCGTCGATGGCGTCGGTCCGGGTGCGCTGCAGCTCTTCCCCGGCAGACCGCCGCGTGCGCAGCGGGTTGAGCAGGGCGACGGCGAAGCCTTGGGCCACGAGGGCCGCGAAGAGGTTCTTCCGGTAGTGGCCGGTCGCCTCCATGGCGACGAGCGTGTCGCCGGGGTCACCCAGGAGGCCGAGGAGCTTCTGATACCCTTCCCGGTCCTCGGTCAACGGCGTCGGCTTGAGTTGCACGGCGCTCGTCTCGTCCACCGCGGCCACCACGTGCCGCTCGGCTGCCACATCAATCCCCACGAAGCGCATTCGCGTCCTTTCCGACGGGGATGGACGAAAGCCTCGGAGCCGGTGTTCATGCTCGCCCTTGTCCACGCGAGGACGCCGGCGGCGCCTCAGGATACCGTTCGAGTCTTGAGCACCGGGCGAGGGCGCCAATCTCACAGCCGAGGACAACGCCTCACGGGCGGCACGGCGACCCTCTCCCGGATCCCGTCTCTGTCTCTTCCCACGGTGACTACCCGATGAGTCGAGATCGTACAAGGGCGCTGCGGCCGAACTTCCCGGTCGAGCACCTGGTGGCCCGCGTGCTCCTGGGGGGTGGCCTGCTCGGGCTGGCCCTGATCGCGGTGGGGCTCGGGCTCTACGCCCTGCACGGCGGCTTCCACGACCACGTGCTGGCCCTGACCCGGCCTGCGGGCGCGCCGGCGGCCCCCGGCGTCTTCGTCTCGATCCGGCAGATCGTGGTGGGCCTGCGGCAGCAGCCGATGGACCCGCTCGCGGTGGGCGCACTCGGGCTGGTGGTGCTGATGGCCACGCCGGGCGTGGCGGTCACGCTCGCGATCCCCGGCTTCCTGCTGGCGGGCGACGGCCGCTACGCCCTGATCGCAACGCTGGTGCTGACGATGCTGCTGGTGAGCCTGCTGCTGGCGGGCGCGGTGCACGGGTAGGCTGGCAGGTGAGCAGCTGGCGGGGTCGGCGCTCGCCCTCGCGCTTCATCGGCTCTCGGCGAGCAACCTCCCGATCGCTCGGCCGATCCCGAGCCCTCGGCAAACAGCTTCTTGCCGCCGCCGAGCACGACCGGCACTGTGAAGATGCTCATGGCGGCGACCAGATCATTCGCGAGCAGCGCGTGGACCACCTCGGTACTGCCCGGGGCGACCAGGTTCGGGCCGTCTTCCTGCTTCAGGCGCCTCACGGTCGGCGATGTCGCGCAGGAGCACCGAGCCCGCCCAGCCCGGATCGACCTCGCCCGAGCGGGACACCGTGTACTTCTTGATGTCGTTGAACAGCCTGGCGATGGCTCCATGGGGCGCGCCTTCGTCGTAGTACGGCCAGTACGCGGCGAAGATCTCGTAGGTCTTGCGGCCGAGCAGGTCAGGAGCCCGGCCGGCCCTGACGTCGGCCTCCGACCCATGGGCTCCGCGGCTCAGCCGCACCATCGTGGGAATGAAGTAGGCGAACGTCGCGGCCCGCTCCACGACCGTGATGGCCACCGCGGCCAGCCACCAGGCCCGCCTCGGTCCGTCGTCGACCCACGCCGCGCCCGCGTTGGCCACGCAGGTTGACGGCCAGGTCGAAGCGTGACGGACGCTCCACGGGCAGGGCCGCGACCGGGGCGCCCCCAAGGATGCGGTCTACGTATGAAGCACTCCTCCGAAGCATCGCGTCGAGGTTCGGTCCGTAGGACATGAAGCCCCGCCCGCTCACTCCGCCTCGCCCGGCCGCCTCCGCCAGCGCTTCACCGCCGCGCGGCGTTGCTTGCCGGCCAGCCGGCGCCGGCGGGCGCCGGCCGAGGGCCGCGTCGGCACGCGGCGCCGGGGCGGCACCAGCGCGGCGCGAATCAGGTCGGCCACGCGGGCCCGCGCGTCCTCGAGGTTGCGCGCCTGGTTCCGGGTGGCCTGGCCGGTGACCACGAGGCGCCCCTCCGCGTCCAGGCGCGAGGCGACCAGCGCGCGCAGGCGGGCGCGGGCCGCCTCGGTCACGCCCTCGACCGCGCCCAGGTCCACCCGCAGGTCGACCTTGGTCGCAACCTTGTTCACGTTCTGCCCGCCCGGCCCGGAGGCGCGCGCGGTGCGCACGGTCAGGGCGGCGGCCGGGACGCGCACCGCCTCGGTCACGACGATGGGGTCGGCCATGCCGGGCGCGCCTCGGCCAGCCGGGCGTGGAGCGCGCGGACGAACTGGTCGGGGTCGCTCGGCGAGAGCGCCACGAAGCCCCCGCGCGTCTCGAGGTACACCAGGTCGTCGGTGTTGGTGATCGCCAGGTAGTGCCAGCCCGAGCGCGGGTTCCAGCGGGGCCCGTGGGAGCCGAAGAGCCCGTTGAAGCCGACCGCGAGGAGCCCGCCGATCGGACGCGGCCGGCGGTCGCAGCCGGTGATGTGGTCGTAGGGGATGAGGCGCCGCAGCCAGCGGCGCTCGAGCCGGATCCCGTGCTCCTCGAGCGTGTAGCCGCTCGGCGCCAGCCCCTGGATGGCCCAGAGCGCCCCCAGGAAGGGCAGCGGCAGGATCAGCGCGCTCGGGTCGCCGGTGGCGGCCACCAGGCCGACCGATCCGAGGAACGGCGCCCCGAAGCCGACGCCGATGCCCAGCACCCCCGCGACGAGGCGCTGCCGCCGGCCGAGGGTCGCCGGGAAATGCACTCCCTACCTGGGGAAGATCTCGAGCGCGCCGAAGAAGTAGGGGATCTCGAAGGCGGCCGACTCGGGCGAGTCGGAGCCGTGGACCGCGTTGGCCTCGATCGAGGAGGCGAAGTCCTTTCGAATCGTTCCCGGCTCCGCCTTGGCCGGATCGGTGGCGCCCATCAGCTCGCGCAGCCGCGCGATCGCGTTCTCGCCCTCCAGCACCATCGGCATGCACGGCCCCTGCGTCATGAACGAGCAGAGGCTCGCGTAGAACGGGCGGTCCTTGTGCACGATGTAGAACCCGGCCGCCTGGGCGGCGCTCAGGTGGACCAGCTTGGCCGCGAGCAGCTTGAGCCCGGCCTTCTCGAACCGGGCGATGATCTGGCCGGCGACGCCCTTGGCGACGGCGTCCGGCTTGATGATGGTGAGGGTGCGCTGGACGGCCATCGCGAGCGGGTCCCCTATCCTTTCTTGCCCAGCACCCGGGCGACGGTGGCGCCCATGTCGGCGGGGCTCTTGACGGTGGTGATGCCGGCGGCCTCCATGGCCGCCATCTTCTCGGCGGCGGTCCCCTTGCCGCCCGCGATGATCGCGCCAGCGTGGCCCATGCGGCGCCCGGGGGGCGCGGTCTGGCCGCAGATGAAGCCGATCACCGGCTTGGTGACGTGGGCCTTGACGAAGGCGGCGGCCTCCTCCTCGGCGGTGCCGCCGATCTCGCCGATCATCATGATCGCGGCGGTGTCGGGATCGGCCTGGAAGAGCGTGAGCACGTCGATGAAGTTGGTGCCGTTGACCGGGTCGCCCCCGATCCCCACGCAGGAGGACTGGCCGAGCCCGCGCTGGGAGAGCTGGTGCACGACCTCGTAGGTCAGCGTGCCGCTGCGCGAGACCACGCCCACGTGGCCCACCTTGTGGATGTGGCCGGGCATGATGCCGATCTTGGCCTGGCCCGGCGTGATGAGGCCGGGGCAGTTGGGACCGATGAGGCGGCTCCGGGTGCGGGCCAGGAAGGCCTTCACCCGCACCATGTCCGCCACCGGCACGCCCTCGGTGATGCAGACGACCAGCGGGATGCCCGCGTCCGCGGCCTCCATGATGGCGTCGGCGGCGGCCGGGGGCGGCACGAAGATCAGGGCGCAGTCGGCGCCGGTGGCCTTCACCGCCTGCTCCACCGTGTTCCAGACCGGGAAGCCTTCGTGGGTGGTGCCGCCCTTGCCCGGCGTCACCCCGCCCACCACCTGGGTGCCGTACTCCTTGCACCGCGCGGCGTGGAAGGCGCCTTCCTTGCCGGTGATGCCCTGCACGAGCACGCGCGTCTTCTTGTCGACCAGGATGCTCATTTGTCTCGCTTGAATGCGGCTTTCATCGGTTTGGCGGTTCGGCCTCTTCGCCCTTCGGGCTCATCGGGGCGCCCACTCATCGCGTTCCGCCCCGGGCCAGCGCCACCGCCTTCTTCGCGCCCTCGCCCATGTCGTCGGCCATCACCAGCGCGAGGCCCGACTCGGCCAGCATCTTCTTGCCCTGCTCGACGTTGGTCCCCTCGGCGCGCAGCACCACCGGCAGCGTGAGCCCGAGCTTCTTCACCGCCGCGATGATGCCCTCCGCCAGCCGGTCCACCCGCAGGATCCCGCCGAAGACGTTGATGAACACCGCCTTCACGCTCGGGTCGGAGGAGAGGATGCGGAAGGCGTTCTCGATCTGCTCCGGCGAGGCCCCGCCGCCCACGTCGAGGAAGTTGGCCGGCTCCCCGCCCGCCAGCTTCACGATGTCCATGGTGGCCATCGCGAGGCCGGCCCCGTTGACCATGCAGCCGACGTTGCCGTCGAGCTTGATGTAGTTCAGGTTGTACTTCGACGCCTCGACGTCGAGGGGCGTCTCCTCGTTGACGTCGCGCAGCGCGACCACGTCCTGGTGGCGGAAGAGCGCGTTGTCGTCGAAGTTGAGCTTGGCGTCGAGCGCGAGCACCCGCCCGTCCTTCGTCACCACGAGCGGGTTGATCTCGGCCAGCGAGCAGTCCTTGGCGAGGTACGCCCGGAACAGGTTCTGGATGAGGGCCACGCCCTGCTTGAACTGCTCGCCGGTGAGGCCCAGCCCGAAGGCGAGCGTGCGGGCCTGGAAGGCCTGGAGCCCCAGCGCCGGGTCCGTCCACGCGTGGATGATCTTCTCGGGCTGCTTCGCCGCCACATCCTCGATCTCCATGCCGCCCGCCTGCGAGGCCATCACCACGTGGGTGCCGCGCCCGCGGTCGAGCGTGATCGAGAGATAGAGCTCGGCGGCGATCGGGCTCGCCTCCTCCACCAGCACCTTCAGGACCTTGATGCCCTCGGGCGGGGTCTGCGGGGTCTTCAGCATCATGCCGAGGATCTGCCGGGCCGCGGCCTCCGCGCCGGCCGGATCGTCGGCCAGCTTCACGCCGCCCGCCTTGCCGCGGCCGCCCGCGTGCACCTGGGCCTTCACGACCACCTTCCCGCCCAGGCGCTCCGCGACGGCGCGGGCCTGGGCCGGGGTGTCGGCCACGTCGCCCGCGGGCACGGGCACCCCGAACTCCTTCAGGATGGCCTTGCCCTGATACTCGTGGACCTTCATGTCCTCCTACTTTCTGATTGCTCGTCTCGCGGCGCGGAGCCGCTCACCTCGACCTGCCGCGGAACTTGCGCAGCAGCCACACCACCGGGTCGTAGGAGTCGGCCACCCGCTCCTTCAGCGGGATGATGCCGTTGTCGGTGATGTGGATGTGCTCGGGACAGACCTCGGTGCAGCACTTGGTGATGTTGCAGAGGCCGACGCCGGCGTGCCGCGCCAGGAACTCGGTCCGGTCCACCGTGTCGAGCGGGTGCATCTCCAGCGCGGCCGCCTTGATGAAGAAGCGGGGCCCCGAGAAGGCGGTCTTCTTGTCCTCGTGGTCGCGGATGACGTGGCAGACGTCCTGGCACAGGAAGCACTCGATGCACTTGTGGAACTCCTGCCCCCGCTCCACGTCCTCCTGCATCATGCGGTACTTGCCGTCCGGGTCCGGCGGCTTGAGCCGGAGCGGCGGCACCTGCTTGGCCTTCACGTAGTTGAAGGAGACGTCGGTCACCAGGTCACGGATCAGCGGGAAGGTCCGGATGGGCGCCACCGTGATCGGCTCGCTCTCCGGGAAGATGTCCATCCGGGTCATGCACATGAGCCGCGGCTTGCCGTTGATCTCCGCGCTGCACGAGCCGCACTTGCCCGCCTTGCAGTTCCAGCGGCACGCGAGGTCCGGGGCCTGCGTGGCCTGGATGCGGTGGATCACGTCGAGGACCACCATGCCCTCGCCCACCTCCACCCGGTACTCCTTGAAGTCGCCGCCTTCCTGGCTGCCGCGGAACACCCGCATCGTGACGGTGCCCATCACTTGCGCTCCTGGAAGAGGGCCTTCAGCTCGGGAGGCATCTGGGGCAGCGGCTCGCGCCGGAGCTCCGGCCGGTCGCCCTTCTGCCGGGAGACGAGGTTCACCGTCCCCCACGTGTCGTCGGTGTACGGATGGTCCTCGCGGGTGTGGCCGCCGCGGCTCTCCTTGCGCTCCAGCGCGGCCATCGCGCAGCACTCGGCCACGGTCAGCAGCGAGGCGAGGTCGAGCGCGGTGTGCCAGCCCGGGTTGTAGACCCGGCCGCCCTCGACCCGCACCCGGCGGGCGCGGTCCTTCAGCATCTCGAGCTTCCTGATCGCTTCCTTCAGCTCGGCCTCGACCCGGATGATGCCGACCAGGTTGTGCATGGTGTCCTGCAGCTCGGCCTGGATCGTGTACGGGTTCTCGCCGCTGGTCCGGTTGAACGGCTCCAGCATCTGCCGGGCGATCTGGTCCACCTGCCCCGGGTCCACCGTGAGGGTGCCCCCCAGGTTCTTCGCGTAGAGGGCTGCGTGCAGGCCGGCCCGCCGGCCGAAGACCAGGAGGTCGCCCAGCGAGTTGCCGCCGAGCCGGTTGCTGCCGTGCAGGCCGCCCGCGCACTCGCCGGCCGCGAAGAGCCCGGGGACGGTGGCCGCGGTGGAGTCGGCGTCCACCCGGATGCCGCCCATCACGTAGTGCATGGTCGGCCCGACCTCCATCGGCTCCTTGGTGATGTCCACCCCGGCCAGCTCCATGAACTGGTGGTACATCGAGGGCAGCCGCTTGCGGATGTAGTCGGCGTCCCGCCGGCTCGCGATGTCGAGGAACACGCCGCCGTGCGGGCTGCCCCGCCCGGCCTTCACCTCCGCGTTGATGGCGCGCGCCACCTCGTCGCGGGGCAGCAGGTCCGGGGTCCGCCGGTTGTTCTTCTTGTCCTGGTACCAGCGGTCCGCCTCCTCGACGCTGTCCGCGGTTTCCGACTTGAAGAACTCGGGGATGTAGTTGAACATGAACCGCTCGCCCGCCTTGTTCTTCAGCGTCCCTCCGTCGCCGCGCACGCCCTCCGTGACCAGGATGCCGCGCACCGAGGGCGGCCACACCATGCCGGTGGGATGGAACTGCACGAACTCCATGTCGAGCAGGTCGGCGCCCGCCCAGTAGGCCATCGCGTGGCCGTCGCCGGTGTACTCCCAGGAGTTCGAGGTGAACTTCCACGCCTTGCCGATGCCGCCGGTGGCCAGCACCACCGCCTTGGCCTTGAACAGCACGAACTTGCCGGTGTTGCGCCAGTAGCCGAAGGCCCCGCAGACGCGGTCGCCGTCCTTGAGCAGGCGCTCCACCTTGCACTCCATGTACACGTCGATGGCTTGGTGGATGGCGTGATACTGCAGCGTCCGGATCATCTCGAGCCCGGTGCGGTCGCCCACGTGGGCCAGCCGCGCGTAGCGGTGCCCGCCGAAGTCGCGCTGGGAGATCAGGCCGTCCTTGGTGCGGTCGAAGAGCGCCCCGTAGCGCTCCAGCTCCAGCACCCGCTCCGGGCTCTCCTGGGCGTGCAGCTGGGCCATGCGCCAGTTGTTGATCATCTTGCCGCCGCGCATGGTGTCCCGGAAGTGCACCTGCCAGTTGTCCTCCGGGTACACGTTGCCCATCGCGGCCGCGATGCCGCCCTCCGCCATGACGGTGTGGGCCTTGCCGAGGAGCGACTTGCAGACGAGACCGACCGAGACGCCCTGCCCGGCGGCCTCGATGGCCGCGCGCAGCCCGGCCCCTCCCGCCCCGATGACCAGGACGTCGTGCTCGTGTGTCTCGTAGTCCGCGTTCGCCATCAGATGATCCTCCAATCGCGGATGATCCCCATGGAGACGAGCCGGATGTAGAGGTCCGTCAGGCCCACGCTGAACAGGGAGAGCCACGCGAAGAGCGGGTGGCGCTCGTTCATCCGGGTGATGAAGCGCCAGATCCCGTACCGCGCGGGGGCCTTCGAGAACACGTCCACGTGGCCGCCGCAGACGTGCCGGCACGAGTGGCAGGAGAAGGTGTAGCCGGCCAGCAGCACCACGTTGATCCACATCACGATGGTGCCGACCCCGATGCCGAAGCCGTCCGGGAACCGGAAGGCCAGGATCGCGTCCCAGGTGAGCAGCACGATGAAGATCACCGCCACGTACCACATGTAGCGGTGGAAGTTCTGCAGGAAGAGCGGGAAGCGCGTCTCCCCGGTGTAGCCCGACTTGACGTCCCGTACCGCGCAGGCGGGCGGGGCCAGCCAGAACGAGCGGTAGTACGCCTTGCGGTAGTAGTAGCAGGTCAGGCGGAAGAGGCCGGGCCCCCACAGGATGAGGAACGCGGGCGACAGCAATCCAATGCCCGGCAGCGAGACGTCCGGCAGCGTGAGGGAGCCGAAGCTGTGGTGCAGGCACGCCTGGGTGATGCAGGGCGCGTAGAACGGCGACAGATACGGATCCGCGTAGTAGTGCGCGTTCTGGAACGCGGCCCACGTGGAGTAGATGATGAAGGCCAGCAGCACCACCACCACCGTGACGGGCAGCGCCCACCACGAATCCACCCGCAGGTGCGCCGCCCGGATGGGCGGGCGCGCCGTGAAGCGGCCCTGCGCCGTTGCGCCGTTCATGACTCCTCCTTCGCGTAGGCCTTCATGCCGTCCTGATAGAGATCCCCGCCGTGGCAATCGTTGACCACGATGGCGGGGAAGCCGGCCACCTCCAGGCGCCGGATGGCCTCGGTGCCGAGGTCCTCGTAGGCCACCACCTCGAGCTTCTTCACGAAGCCCGACAGCACCGCCCCCGCCCCGCCGATGGCCCCGAAGTACACCGCCTTGTGCCGGCGGAGCGCGTCCTTGACCGGCTGGGAGCGCGCGCCCTTGCCGAGCGTGCCCTTGAGCCCCAGGGCCAGGAGCTTCGGGGTGAACTTGTCCATGCGCCCGCCGGTGGTGGGGCCGATCGAGCCGACCACGTCGCCGGGCCGGGCCGGCGACGGCCCGGTGTAGTAGATGATCTGGCCGCGCACGTCGATCGGCAGCGGCTTGCCCGCGTCGATCAGGGGCAGCAGGCGCGCGTGGGCCGCGTCGCGCGCGGTGTACATCACCCCGGTGATGCGGACGCGGTCGCCTGCCTTCAGCGACTCGCAGTCGGCGTCGGACAGCGGCGGCGTGACCTCCCTGATCCCGTCCGCCCCCGTGGTGATCACAGCAGGGCCTCTTTGTGCCGGTGCGCGTGGCACTCGATCGTCACCGCCACCGGCAGGCTCGTGATGTGGCAGGGATACGTGAGGATGTGGATGCCGAACGCGGTGGTGTCGCCGCCGTAGCCCTGCGGGCCGATGCCGAGCCGGTTGGCGCGCTCGAGCACCTCCCGCTCGATGGCGGCCACCGCCGGGTCCGGGTTGGGCGTGCCCAGCTCGCGGAAGAGCGCCTTCTTGCTGAGCCGCGCGGCCTGCTCGAAGGTGCCGCCCACCCCCACCCCCGCGATGAGCGGCGGGCAGGCGTCCGGCCCCGCGGTGCGGATGCACTCGAGGATCCACTCCTTGACCCCGTCCACGCCCTCCGCGGGCGTCAGCATCTTGTACTTCGAGCGGTTCTCGCAGCCGCCGCCCTTGGCCATGATCTGGATCTTGAGCTCCGCGCCCGGCACCACGTCGAGGTGGATCACCGCGGGGGTGTTGTCGCCGGTGTTCACCCGGTCGAACGGCGAGCGCACGATGGAGGCGCGGAGGTAGCCTTCCCGGTAGCCCTGCCGCACGCCCTCGTTGATGGCCTCGTAGAGGCCGCCGCCGGTCACGTGCACGTCCTGCCCCAGCTCCACGAAGCAGACCACGAAGCCGGTGTCCTGGCAGTAGGGGATGCGCCGGGTGCGGGCCAGCTCCGCGTTCTGCTGCAGAATCTGGAGCACCTGGCGGCCGGCGGGCGACCGCTCCGTCTGGAGCGCGCCCGCGAAGGCGCGCAGCATGTCGGGCTCGAGCGAGTAGTTCGCCTCCATGCAGAGCTTCTTGACCGCGTCGACGATGGAGGAGACGTGGATCTCGCGCATGGGCCGCCTTAGAGCTTCAGCTTGTCCACGAGCTCGCGCACCGCGGCCGCCGACTTGTCGAACGCGGCCTGCTCGTCCGTCTGCAGCTTGATCTCGATGATCTGCTCCACCCCCTTGCGCCCCAGCTTGACCGGGACGCCCACGTAGAGGCCCTTCACGCCGTACTGGCCGTTCAGGTACGCGGCGCAGGGCAGGATCTTCTTCTTGTCCTTGAGGATCGCCTCCACCATCTCCACCGTGGAGGCGGCCGGCGCGTAGTAGGCGCTGCCCGTCTTCAGGAACGACACGATCTCCGCGCCCCCGTTGGCGGTGCGGGTCACCAGGGCCTGGATCCTGTCCGCGGGCAGCAGATCGGTGATGGGGATGCCCGCCACCGTGGAGTAGCGCGGCAGCGGCACCATGGTGTCGCCGTGGCCGCCCAGCACGAACGCGGTGACGTTCTCCACCGACACGTCCAGCTCGCGGGCGATGAAGGTGCGGAAGCGGGCCGAGTCGAGCACGCCGGCCATGCCGAGCACGCGCTCGGCCGGGAAGCCCGACTTCCTCCACGCCAGCTGCACCATCGCGTCGAGGGGGTTGGTGACCAGGATCAGGATGGCGTTCTTCGACCGCTTCACCACCTGGTCCACCACCGAGCCCACGATCTCCGCGTTCTTGAACAGCAGGTCGTCACGGGTCATGCCCGGCTTGCGGGCCAGGCCGGCGGTGATGACCACGACGTCGGAGTCCGCGGTCTCGTCGTAGCCGTTGCTGCCCACCAGGTGCGAGTCGTAGCCGTGCACCGGCCCCGCCTGGGCCAGGTCGAGGGCCTTGCCCTGGGGGATGCCCTCGACCACGTCCACGAGCACCACGTCGCCCAGCTCGCGCTCCACCGCGTACTGCGCCACCGAGGCCCCCACGTTCCCGGCCCCGATGATCGAGATCTTGGGACGTGCCGCCATCACATCGACTCCATGTTCTTGACGATGGCGGTGCCGAACTCCGAGCACTTCACTTCCTTCGCTCCCTCCATCAGGCGGGCGAAGTCGTAGGTGACGACCTTCTGGCCGATGGTCTTCTCGATGCCGGCCACCACCCGGTCGGCGGCCTCGGTCCACCCCATGTAGCGCAGCATCATCTCGCCGGAGAGGATGACCGAGCCGGGGTTGACCTTGTCCTGGCCCGCGTACTTGGGCGCGGTGCCGTGGGTGGCCTCGAACAGCGCGTGGCCGGTGTCGTAGTTGATGTTCGCGCCGGGGGCGATGCCGATGCCCCCCACCTGCGCGGCGAGCGCGTCCGAGATGAGGTCGCCGGTCAGGTTGCAGCACGGGATCACGTCGAACTCGTCGGGCCGGGTGAGGATCTGCTGCAGGAACGCGTCGGTGATGGCGTCCTTCACCAGCATCTTGCCCGCGGGCGGCTTGCCGCCGCAGTCGTCCCAGGCGATCAGGCGGTCGGAGAACTCGCGCTTGGCGAGCGCGTAGCCCCACTTCATGAACATGCCCTCGGTGTACTTCTGGATGTTGCCCTTGTGCACGAGGGTCACGTTGCGCCGGCCGTTCTCGATCGCGTAGCGCATCGCGGCCCGGATGAGCCGCTCCGAGCCCTCCTTGGAGACCGGCTTGATGCCGATGGAGGAGGTCTCGGGGAAGCGGATCTTCTTGACCCCCATCTCCTTCTGGAGGAAGCCGATGACCTTCTTCGCCTCCGGCGTCCCCTGCTCCCACTCGATGCCCGCGTAGATGTCCTCGGTGTTCTCCCGGAAGATCACCATGTCGATCTTCTCGGGATGCTTCACCGGCGAGGGCACGCCCTTGTACCAGCGCACCGGCCGCAGGCACACGTAGAGGTCCAGCTCCTGGCGCAGGGTCACGTTGAGCGAGCGGAAGCCCTCGCCCACCGGGGTGGTGAGCGGGCCCTTGATCGCGACCAGGTACTGGCGGATCACGTCGAGCGTTTCTTGCGGCAGGAGGTTCGGCGGGCAGTCCTTGCCGTAGACCGTCCGCGCCTTGTCGCCCGCGTAGACCTCGGCCCACGCGATCTTGCGCTTGCCCTTGTAGGCCTGGGCGACCGCCGCGTCCAGCACCCGCACCGAGGCCGCCCAGATGTCGGGGCCGGTGCCGTCGCCCTCGATGAAGGCGACGATCGGGTGGTCCGGCACCTGCAGCTTGCCGTGGCTGATGGTGATCTTCTCGCCCGCCGGAATCTTCACTCTCGATGCCGCCATGCGACTGTCTCCTGGTTCCCCCCTCTCCCCGGGGGGAGAGGGCAGGGTGAGGGGGTGCGATTACGTGAGGGCGTTCAGGGCCGAGCCTGCCTTGAACCACCCGATCTGCTCGTCGGTCATGGTGTGCAGACACTGGATCGCGACCGTCGTGCCGCCCGGCTTGTGGATCACCACGTCCACCGGCTTGCCGGGGGCGAGCCGGGCCAGGCCCTGCACGCTGACGCGGTCGCTCTGCTCGAAGAGATCGTAGTCGGAGGCCTTGGTGAAGGTCAGGGGCAGGATGCCCTGCTTCTTCAGATTGGTCTCGTGGATCCGGGCGAAGCTGCGCACGATCACCGCCTTGCAGCCGAGATAGCGCGGCGACATCGCGGCGTGCTCGCGGCTCGACCCTTCCCCGTAGTTCTCGTCGCCGATCACCACCCAGCCGACGCCCTTGGCCTTGAGATCGCGCGCGTTCTGGGTGAAGGTCTTGCCCGCTTCCCCGGTCACCGGATTCACGCCCTTGCCGGCCTCGCCGGTGAAGGCGTTCACCGCCCCCAGGAACATGTTGTCGCTGATCCGGTCCAGGTGTCCGCGGAAGCGCAGCCAGGCCCCGGCCGGCGAGATGTGGTCGGTGGTGGTCTTGCCCTTCGTCTTGACCAGGATCGGCAGCTCGGTGAAGTCCCGGCCGTCCCAGCGCGGGAACGGCTGCAGCAGCTGGAGCCGCTCGCTGTTCGGCGCGATGATCACCTGCACGCGGTCGCCGTCGGCGGCCGGCGCCTCGTAGCCCTCCTCGCCGCGCACGAAGCCCCAAGCGGGCAGCTCCTCGCCCTCCGGCGGGGTGAAGCGGAACGGCTTGCCGTCCGGTCCCGGGATGGTGCCGTGCACCGGGTCGAACTCGAGCGTGCCCCCGAAGGCGAGCGCGGTGACGATCTCGGGGCTGGTGAGGAACGACAGGGTGGAGGCGCTGCCGTCGTTGCGGCCGGGGAAGTTGCGGTTGAACGAGGAGACGATGGTGTTGGTCTCCTCCTTGCCCACGTCGCTCCGCTTCCACTGCCCGATGCAGGGTCCGCACGCGTTGGCCAGCACGGTGCCCCCGATCTTCTGGAAGGTCTCCATGATGCCGTCGCGCTTGATGGTCTGGTAGATGCGCTCCGAGCCCGGGGTCACCAGGAACGGGGTCTTGGCCTTGATCCCGGCCTTGAGCGCCTGCATCGCGATGTGGGCCGCCCGCCGCATGTCCTCGTAGGAGGAGTTGGTGCAGGAGCCGATGAGGGCCTGGCGGATCTGGGCCGGCCAGCCCTCCTTCTTCACCTCGGCGGCGAGCTTGGAGATGGGGCGGGCGCGGTCCGGCGAGTGCGGCCCCACGATGTGCGGCTCGAGCGTGGAGAGGTCGATCTCCACGATCTCGTCGTAGAACTTCCGCGGATCGCTCAGCACCTCCGGGTCCGCCACCAGGTGCTGGCGGTGCCGCTCGGCCAGCGTCGCGATGTCCGCCCGCTCGGTGGCGCGCAGGTAGGCGGCCATCCGGTCGTCGAAGTGGAAGACCGAGGTGGTGGCGCCCAGCTCGGCGCCCATGTTGCAGATGGTGCCCTTGCCGGTGGCGCTGATCGACTCTGCGCCCGGGCCGAAGTACTCGATGATCTTGTTGGTGCCGCCCTTGACGGTGAGCCGCCCGCAGAGATACGTGATGACGTCCTTGGGCGAGGACCAGCCCGACAGCTTGCCGGTCAGGTGCACGCCGATCAGCCGGGGGTCGAGCACCTCCCACGCGAGCCCCGCCATCGCCTCGCCGCAGTCGGCCCCGCCCACCCCGATGGCCAGCATGCCGAGGCCGCCCGCGTTCGGGGTGTGGGAGTCGGCGCCGATCATGAGCCCGCCCGGGAAGGCGTAGTTCTCGAGCACGACCTGGTGGATGATACCGGCCCCCGGCTTCCAGAAGCCGATGCCGTACTTGCGGGAGGTCGAGTGGAGGAAGTCGTAGACCTCGCGGTTCTCCGCGATGGCGCGCTCCATGTCCGCGGCGGCCCCCGACTCGGCCCGGATCAGGTGATCGCAGTGCACGGTGCTGGGCACCGCGACCTGCTTCTTGCCCGCCTGCATGAACTGGAGCAGGGCCATCTGGCCGGTGGCGTCCTGCAGGGCCACCCGGTCCACCCGCAGCCGGAGCTGCGCCTTGCCGCGGCTCCACTCCTGCCGCGCAAAGTCGTCGGCGTGGGCGACCAGGATCTTCTCGGCGAGGGTGAGGGGTCGTCCGAAGCGCCGGCGGGCCTGCTCGAGCTTGCCGGGCATGGATTCGTACAGCCGCTGGACCTGGTCAACCGCCATGGTGGGCCTCCTCGACCGGTCCTCGCCAGGCGGGGACCTTGTTGCCGGACGGGCGGTGCCCGCGGCCCTCAGGTCGCGGCGGACCGCACACACACGTATCGCCTCCCACCCGACCGGGCAGGAGGCGACCAGGTAAAATCGCAGGTTACGCTAACATGTCGCCCGGGGGAGGTCAAGGGAACGCCCCCAGGCACGCGCTCGATCATCCACATGTCAGATCCCATCGAGGACTACGCGCTGATCGGCGACGGCGAGACCGTCGCCCTGGTCTCGCGCCGTGGCTCGATCGACTGGCTCTGTCTGCCCCGGTTCGATTCGGCGGCCTGCTTCGCGGCGCTCCTGGGAGGCCCGGAGCACGGCCACTTCGAGATCTCCCCGCGCGACGGGGCCACCGCCAGAACGCGCCACTACCGCGACGGCACCCTCATCCTCGAGACCGAGTTCGAGGCCCACGGTGGGGCGGTGACGGTCGTGGATTGCATGCCCCGGCGCGACGGGCCGCCGGTGCTGGTCCGCCAGGTGGTGGGCCGGCGCGGCACCGTGCCGATGCGGATGGAGCTGGTGATCCGCATGGACTACGGCTCGGTGGTGCCGTGGGTGCGCCGCAGGTCCGACGGGATCCGGGCGGTGGCGGGGCCGGAAGGGCTCTCCCTCACCACCGACGTCCCGCTGCGCGGAGAGGACATGACCACGGTGGCGGACTTCACGGTCTCCGCAGGCGAGACGCGCTCGTTCACGCTGGCCTGGTATCCCTCGAACCAGTCACCCCCGCCGCCGCTCGACCCGGACACCGCGCTGCGCGAGACCGAGGCGTGGTGGCGCGGCTGGCTCGGTGCCTGCCGGTACGAGGGGCCGGACCGGGAGGCGGTTCTCCGCTCGCTGATCACCATCAAGGCGCTGATCTACGAGCCCACCGGCGGCATCGTGGCCGCGCCGACCACCTCGCTGCCGGAGCGGCTGGGCGGGGTGCGCAACTGGGACTACCGCCTGTGCTGGCTCCGCGACGCCACCTTCGCGCTCTACGCGCTGGTGCTGGGCGGTTACCTGGACGAGGCGCGCGCGTGGCGGCAGTGGCTCCTGCGCGCGGTGGCGGGCACCCCGCAGCAGATCCAGATCCTGTACGGGGTCGCGGGCGAGCGCCGGCTGACCGAGCTCGAGCTCGACTGGCTCCCCGGCTACGCCGGCTCGAAGCCGGTCCGCGTCGGCAACGCCGCGCATCGGCAGTTCCAGCTGGACGTCTGGGGCGAGGTGCTGGACGCCACGCTCGCGGCCTACCGCGCCGGGCTCGAGCACGACCCGGAGGGCTGGCGGGTCATCCTGCGGATGATGGAGCACCTGGCCACGGTGTGGACGGAGCCCGACGAGGGCATCTGGGAGGTGCGCGGCCCTCGCCGACACTTCACCCACTCCAAGGTGATGGCGTGGGTCGCGGCGGACCGCATGGCGACGCTCAGCGAGGCGGTGGGAGACGGCGATCCCGCACGGTGGCGGGCGCTCGCCGCGACCATCCACGCCGACGTCTGCCGCAAGGGCTTCGACGCCGGCCGCAACGCGTTCGTGCAGGCCTACGGCTCGAAGGACCTGGACGCGAGCCTGCTGATGATCCCGCTGGTGGGATTCCTCGGCGCCGACGACCCCCGGGTGCGCGGGACGGTGGCCGCCATCGAGCGCGAGCTCATGGTGGACGGCCTGGTGCTGCGCTACCCCACCGAGTCCGGCGTGGACGGGCTTCCCCCCGGCGAGGGCGTGTTCCTGGCCTGCTCGTTCTGGCTCGTGGACAACCTGGTGTTGCAGGGCCGCCACGACGACGCGCGACGGCTCTTCGATCGGCTGCTGGGCCTGCGCAACGACGTGGGGCTTCTCGCCGAGCAGTACGACCCGCACGCCCGACGCCTGCTGGGCAACTTCCCGCAGGCCCTCTCGCACATCGGCCTGATCAACAGCGCGTCCAATCTCTCCGGCGTCTTCAGCCCCGCCATGAAGCGCGCCGCGCGCTGAGCCGCGCGCGCGTCAGGCGGCCGCGAGCGCGCCCGCGATCCGCGCGCGAACCTCCTCCATCGCGGCCGGGTCCGCGTAGCGGCCGCGCGGCCAGAAGAAGCCCCGCAGCCCGTCGCCCCGCCGGCGCGGCACCACGTGCACGTGCAGGTGCGGCACGCTCTGGCTCACTCGGTTGTTGATCGCCACGAAGCTGCCGTCCGCGCCCAGCGCCGTCTCCAGCGCGCGGGCCACCGCGGCGGCGACGTCGAAGAGCGGCGCGGTCAGCGCGCCGGGCAGGTCGAGCAGCGTCTCCACGTGCTCGCGCGGGATCACCAGGCAGTGGCCGGGGAAGAGCGGCCGGTGATCCAGGAAGGCGGTGACGGCGTCCGTCTCGAGCACGCGGGCGGCGGGTTGCTTGCCGTCGGCGATCTGGCAGAAGAGGCAGGAGGGCGGACTATCGTTCAAGTCTTTGGGCCCTTCATCTGCGGGGGCCTAGAAATGGCCCCCGCACCCCCGGTCCGCGGTCATGCCGTTGGTGGACCCGCGTGTGCGCGACTCTTCCGCCGTCATACGTGTTGCCTCCGCGCGGGCACGCGTGGTCAGCCTAGTGTCCTGTCCCAGAGATTCGATGACAAAATCGAGCTACACTGGCCAAGATCTCGTCGGCGGTCTTCGTCCACACGAAGGGCTTCGGCGCCGTGTTGGTCAGGGCGATATAGGTGAGGATCGCGGCCTCGAGGGTCC
>DASRHC010000005.1:0-10349 GCA_035650715.1 Candidatus Methylomirabilota bacterium
AGCCGGTGCTCGACTTCTTCGACCACCGCGGCGTCGGCCGGCTGCTGCTCGGCCTGACCGACACCGGCGCCCCTCGACTCACCGCCGTCGGCCGCAGAAACCAGGTCATCTGGCAGGCCCCGTGAGTTGGCGCTTGACTGCGCGTGAAACTGCGCCTATTAATACCTATTCCGGTCGAGAATTGAACTTTAGCCGGTTCCAATGGACTACCAGCGAAGGGAGAACCAGATGAGTCAAGCACTTACGGCCCCGATCGGCATCCTGGACGAGCACCCCGACTGGTCGTCCCGCCTCACGGCCGAGCTGACCCACCGGGGGCTCCCGTGGGAGAAGATCGACCACTCGAGCCACGCCTTCGACCCGCGGGACCGCCGGGCCGCCTACTCGGTCATCGTCAATCGCACCAGCCCCTCGTCCCACACCCGCGGCCACCAGGGCGTGGTCTTCTACGCGGAGGCGCTGCTCGCCCACGCCGAGTCGCTCGGCATCCCGGTGATCAACCCGGTGGCGGCCTACCGCTTCGAGAAGTCCAAGGCGCTCCAGCTCGGCCTCTTCGAGCGGCTGGGCGTGCGCTACCCGCGCGCGATCGTCGTGAACCACCGGGACCAGGTGCTGAAGGCGCTGGACCGCGTGCGCTTCCCGCTGGTGGTCAAGCCCAACGTCGGGGGCTCCGGCGCGGGCATCGTCCGGTTCACCACCCGTGAAGATCTCGTGCAGCGCCTCGACACGCTCGACTTCGGCCCCGACGGGACCGCGCTGGTGCAGGAGTACATCGCCTCCGAGCAGGACGCGATCGTCCGGGTCGAGGTGCTGGACGGCCAGTACCTCTACGCGATCCGCATCGTCCGGCAGGCCGACGCGGGCTTCAACCTCTGCCCCGCGGACATCTGCCAGACGGCGCCCTCGACGCCATCGTCCGCGGCATCGTCGGACCTGGGCGCCTGCCCCATCGAGGCGAAGCCGGGTCTCAGCGTGGCCCGCGTCGACGCGCCGCAGGAGGCCATCGACACCGTGATCCGCCTCACGCGGGCCGCCTCCATCGACGTGGGGGGCGTGGAGTACCTGGTCTCCCGGGCCGACGGCCAGATCTACTACTACGACGTCAACGCCACCTCGAACTTCGTCGCCAACGCGCCCGAGGTGGTGGGCTTCGACCCGACCGCGCGCTTCGTGGACTACATCGTCCGCACGGCGCAGCGGGGCGCCGGGCAGCTCGCCGCTTGAGCCACCGCCCCTGACGGCGCGGTCCTCAGCGTCCGGTGAGGGGCCGGGAGCCGGGTTGACAAGGGCCCCCCTCTATCCATAATGGGCGCACTCTCCGAGCCCCTCGACCCGACCAAGGGAGGCGACCATGATCGGATCGCTCGTCCTGGCCGCGTGCGCAACGCTCGTGATGCTGTCCCTGACCCCGCCCGCGGAGGCCCAGCAGCCCAAGCGCGGCGGCACCATCCGGATCGCGGACCGTGAGGCGCCCAACCTCGATCCGCACCTCTCGATCAGCTTCCTCACCCACTCGTGGGCGAGCATGGCCTACAGCCAGCTCGTCCGCTTCCCCCACGGCCCCGAGCAGAAGCACACCGCCGACTTCTCGATCCTCCCGGACCTCGCCGAGAAGTGGGAGTACTCGAGCCCGACCACGGTGGTCTTCACGCTCCGCAGGGGGGTGAAGTTCCACAACAAGCCCCCGGTGAACGGCCGCGAGGTCACCTCGGCCGACGTGAAGTACTCCCTCGAGCGGTTCCGCGCCAAGTCGGGGTTCAGGTCGCGCCTCGACCAGGTCCAGTCGATCGAGACGCCCGATCGCTACACGGTCCGGATCAACCTGAAGGAGCCCTTCGCTCCGCTGCTCAATCACCTGGCGAGCCCGGCCTTCACCGCGATCCTCCCGAAGGAGGTCGAGGAGCAGTTCGGCGACTTCAACCGCCCGGAGGCCGTCATCGGCACGGGGCCGTTCATGCTGAAGTCGTACCAGAAGGGCGTGCGGGTGGTCTGGGAGCGCAACCCGGACTACTACGTCAAGGGCCTGCCCTACGTCGATTCGGTGGAGCTCGAGATCACGCCGGACGGCAACGCGCGGCTCTCGCTCTTCCGCGCCGGCAAGGTGGACTTCGGGCACATGTGGGGCTACGAGAGCGTCGAGGAGGGCAAGTCGCTCCAGAAGAGCAACCCGGAGATCTCCGTCACCCCGACCCAGATCATCGGCATGGGCGTGATCTACATGCGCACCGACCAGCCGCCGTTCAACGACGTGCGCGTGCGGCGCGCGGTGGCGCTCGCCATCGACCGCAAGACCTGGAACGACGGGCTCTACGCGGGCGAGGCCTGCATCGACAGCGGCCCCGTGCCCTGCGCGATGAAGGAGTGGAAGATCGACCCCGCGAAGCTCGATCCGGCGAAGGCCAGGTACCTCACCGGCTACGACCCGGCCGAGGCCAGGAAGCTCCTGGCCGAGGCCGGGCACCCGGGCGGCTTCACCACGCCCGCCTTCCACTGGCCCGGCTACGCGCCGCCCTGGCGCTCGATCTACGAGCTGGCCGCCGACAACCTGAGCAAGATCGGCATCCAGGTCGAGCTGAAGCCCGAGGAGTACGGCAAGTACATCTCGACCACCTACCTGGGCAAGTTCGAGAAGATGGCCATCGGCCCCATCACCCCGTTCACCGAGATCGACGACTGGCTCTACGGCACCCACTTCCCCGAGCAGCCCAACAACCGCAGCCACGTGGCCGACGCCGAGCTGAACAAGCTGCTGGTCGCCCAGCGCCGCGAGCTGGACCCGAAGAAGCGCAAGGAGATCATCGACGACATCCAGCGCTACCTGGCCGACAAGGCCTACTACGTCTACTTCCCCAACGGGCCCCAGTACATCTCGCACGCCAGGCACATCAAGGGCTTCAAGCATCACGACGGCTACGGCATGGGGCTCAAGTACATGTACTCCTGGATCGACCGCTGATCGGCGCCCGCCGTGCGCCAGTACGTTCTCCGCCGATTCGCCCTGGCGGTGCCGACGCTGTTCCTGGTGAGCGTCATCGTGTTCGTGATGATGCGCCTCATGCCCGGCGACGTCGTCCTGCGGATGGTGGAGGGTCAGGCCTATGCCCCCACCATCGAGGCGATGCGCAAGGACCTGGGCCTGGACCGGCCCGCCTACGTGCAGTACGCGGACTGGATCGGGCGTATCCTCACCCGGGGTGACTTCGGCCGCTCCTACTGGACGCGCCAGCCCATCTGGGACGAGTTCGCCCGCCGGTTCCCGGTGACGCTCGAGCTGGCCATCCTCACGATCCTGGTCTCGGTGGTGATCGGCGTGGCGGTCGGCGTCGTCTCCGCGGTGCGGCAGGACGGCGCCGCCGACTACGTCGGGCGCGTGCTGGCCATCCTGGCGCTCTCCGTGCCCTACTTCGGCCTGGCGGTGGTGGTGGTCGTCGTCCCGGCCATCCTGTTCAGGTGGACGCCGGTCTGGACCTACGTGCCGTTCACCGAGAATCCCCTCGCCAACCTCAAGATCATGATCGTCCCCGCCCTCGTCTTCGGGGTGACCCGGGCCGGGCCGATCATGCGCATCATGCGCTCGGCCCTCCTCGACGTCCTCCGGCAGGAGTACATCCGCACCGCGTGGTCCAAGGGGCTTCCCGAGCGCGGCATCGTGCTGCGGCACGCGCTCAAGAACGCGATGATCCCGGTCATCAGCCTCATCGGGCTGCAGATGCCGCTCTACATCGGCGGCTCGGTGATCATGGAGACCATCTTCCGGCTGCCCGGCGTGGGCCTCTTCTTCTTCGAGGCGCTCACCCGCATGGACTATCCGGTCGTCCAGTCGGTCAACCTCATCGTGGCAACCATGGTGGTGGGGTTCAACCTGGCGATCGACCTCTCGTATGCCTTCCTCGACCCGCGCATCCGATACCGGTAGCGCGCTGGCGCTGCCCGGCGCGGCCCCGGCGACGCCCGTGCGCGCGGGCACCCGCGCGTGGTACCTCGACATCTGGCCGCAGCTGATCCGGCGCAAGCCGCTCGGCGTGGTCGGCGGCGTCATCGTGCTGATCATGCTGGCCGCGGCCCTGGGCGCGGAGATGCTGTCGCCCTACGGCTTCGCGGAGACGAGCCTGCGCGAGCGCCTGCAGCCGGCGAGCGCCGCGCACTGGCTCGGCACCGACCACCTCGGGCGCGACCTCCTCACCCGCATCCTCTACGGCGCGCGGATCTCCCTCTACGTCGGGTTCGGCGCCGTCGCGCTGGGCGCGGTGCTGGCCACCATCATCGGGGTCGGCTCGGCCTACTTCGGCGGCCGCGTGGATCTCTGGGCGCAGCGCGGCGTGGACGCCTGGATGGCCTTCCCCGGCCTCCTGCTCCTGATGACGATCCTCTCGCTGCTGGGCCCGAGCGTGCTCAACATCACGCTCGTGCTCGGCCTCGCCTTCGGCATCCAGAACTCCCGCGTCGTCCGGGGGGCGGCGCTCATCATCAAGGAGCAGACCTACGTGGAGGGGGCGCTCGCGCTCGGGTCCACCCACCTGCACATCACCGCGGCGCACATCCTGCCCAACGTGCTGCCCACGATCATCGTGGTGGCGACGACCGGGCTGTCCACCGTCATCCTCACCGAGGCGAGCCTGTCCTTCCTCGGCCTCGGGGTGCCGCCGCCCTACCCGACGTGGGGCGGCATGCTGTCGCTGGCCGGGCTCGATCACATGTACCAGGCGCCCTGGCTCGCGATCTACCCGGCGGCGGCGCTCTCGCTCGCCGTCTTCGGGTTCAACATGCTGGGCGACGCCCTGCGGGACCTGCTCGACCCGCGCCTGCGCGGCGGAGGCTGACCGCGCTGGGGTTGCGGCTGCCCTCCCCCGGGTGTAGCGTCCATCCGTCCGCAATCAATCGAATCGCGCTCGGAGCGAGCGCCACCCAGAGGAGACGACCATGGCACGCCGGACGATCGCTCGCATCAGGATGATCGGGATACTCCTGGCCGTCTTCGCGCTGGGCTACGTGTGCGGGGTGAGCACGCCGCGCGCGAGCGCCCAGCTGCCGCAGGTCCCCGGAATGGGCAGCAACCCCCTCGCCGCCGCGAGTCAGATGGGCTCGTCCCTCACCGAGATGGAGCAGCACATCAGCGGCCTGCAGAAGAACCTGGACGCGCTGAAGAAGGTCCAGTCCCTGCTGGGCGGCGGCAAGTAAGGAGCCTGTAGCGAGCCTCACACCACCCGGTACAGCCGGTCGTCGTCCGGCACCAGCGCCTCGAACGGCTTCGCCCGCTTGCTCGGCCGCGTCGGGTAGAAGTTCAGGATGAACTCGCCCGGCTTCACCCGCTTGCCCTTCTGCAGCTCCGCGATCGGCTCGATCACCCGGTACTCGTGGCGGTGCGCGTTGTACGTGACGAACTGAGACTTGGTCTCCGGCTTGAAGACCCACGTCCAGCCCTTCATGAACTCGTCGATCGACGTGTAGCCGTAGCGCTCGTAGACGGGGAAGCCGGTCTTCTCCTCGAAGAAGTCGATCTTCTCGAGCTGGGCCCGGGCCGCCTTCAGCCGGTCCGCCTCCTTGGTGGACTGGCCGGGCACCTCCACGCGGTTGTCGCTGTCGAGGAGTGTGCGGTACTTGTACCGGTACGTCCGGACGAGCTTCCTCTTCCTGCCGTCGAGCGGCGACTTCGCTTCCGAGTGGAAGGTCTGCTCGCCCTGCTGCTTCCTCGGGTCGGTGATCAGGTGCAGCTTGTCGGGGATCACCTTCCTGTCGTCCCAGAACTTGCTCGGGACCGGCTTCTTGTCGATGCGCGGGAAGGCCTTCCCGGCCATGGCGGTGATGAGCGCCCGGCGGTCCTTGACCCGCGTGGGGCTGAAGTACTCGAACGAGTAGGCGAGATACTCGATGTGGCCCGGGTGCGGCTTGCGGATCGGCGTGGCCAGGTGGAAGTGCAGCGGCGCCGCCACCGGCGTCTTGTTACCGAGCGCCTCCTTCAGCTTGCGCACGAACTTCTCCTGGTGGCCGATGCGGCAGCCGCGCATGATGAAGCGCGCCGGGATGGGCGCCTTGGTCTTGGGGTCGGTCGGCCGCGGCTCGAGCATCTTGTCGTCGATGACGATGGCCTTCGACGCGACCAGCGCGACCAGGTCGCCATAGTCGATGCCCCGGTTCATGCTCCCCACCCTCAGCCAGAAGTGCCCCTCCTCGTTGCCGTGCGAGGCGGGCAGCAGATGGCGAATTGGATGCGTGGCCTCCCTGCTGGTGCCGAGGGCCGTCACGAACCGGGCCAGGTCGAGCAGGAGCGGGTTCTTGACCCGGATGGTCTCCGGCCGCGCATCCAGCAGCCTGGCCATCTCCTTGTCGTACGGGCTGGTGCCCGTCACCAGCGCGTAGTCTCGGCAGCTGCTGTCGGCCGCCTTCTGCAGCGCGGCGGTCGCCGCGGCGGGCAGCGGATCCAGCAGGCGCACGAGGTCGTACATCCGCACGTGGGTCGCCTCCCCGCGCAGTGTCAGCTGCGTGTTGCCGCGGAAGACCTGGATGGCGCCACTATCGATCAGCACCGGGATCTTCCACTGGGCCACCCCCTGCCCGCGCAGGGCGTGCCCGAGCGAGCTGGGCTGTTGGATCTGCCACTGGGGCACGGGAGGCTAGGCGGTGGGCATGGTCTCGTCGAACGCGATGTCCAGCGCGCTCGTGGGCGTGTACTCGTACCACTGCCCGATCAGCGAGGCCTCCGCCCAGCTCGTGATGTCGGCGTCCTCGCCCTCGCCGCCGGGCTGGCCGTCGGCTCCCAGCGAGAACAGCTCGAAGTCGGTGTAGGCGCCGGGGCTGCGGTACTGGTAGGCGCGTCCCCACGGGTCCGCCGGCGGCACCGTGCCCAGCGGGGCCAGCGCGGCCAGCCCCTGCGCCGTCGTCGGGTAGGCGCCGTTGATCTGCTTGAAGCGCTCGAGGAGGGCGATGATGCCCTGCATCTCGTCCCACGTCTTCTGCTGCAGCGGGGTGAGCAGGGGCCGGGCGTTGTCCACCGTGTTCGCCGACCGGATACCGGGGTAGTTGGTGCTGGCGTAGGCCTGCATCTCGGTGGCGATGGTCATGTACGGGTGCGTCTCGGGCAGGCCGTCGAGGGTGCCGGTCTCGAGGAACGAGACGAAATCGCGCTCGAAGCCGGGCCGGATCGTCAGCACCACCCGTGCGCTGCCGGACTTGAGGAACACCCGGTGCAGGAAGTCGGGATGGTCCAGGTACTTCTTGAACTCCCAGCGCGCGGTGTGGGACCAGAAGTACGGGTAGAGGAAGAACAGCATGTTCTCCCACTCGATGGCCTGGTGGAGGAACTTGATCACCTCGCCGTGGGCCAGCACCTGGCCCCAGATGGTGGCATCGAGCACCGCGCCGCTTGGCCCGTACAGGTTGGGCGGCAGCCCGGGCGGCACGAACGTGAAGCTCGGGCCGAAGAGCCACCGCAGCACGTGCTTCATGACCTCCTCGCGCTCGATCTTGCGGAGGCTCAGCGCGTCCTGCGCGCTCAGCTCCTCCTGCAGGCTCGCGAGGCGGTCCTTCAGCATGGTGCGGTTCTGCTCGTAGCGGGCCTGGGCCGCCTCACGCAGGGTGCCCCACGCACGCTGCCGCCAGGCGTCGAAGGCCGCCGGGGTGAGGCCGAACCAGAGCTTCAGCTGGATGTCGAAGGCGGAGACCCACTTGGTTCCGACCGACAGGGTGAGCGCCCCGCCCACGTTGAGCCATGTGTTGAGATCCGGCCGGATCTCGAAGTGGTAGTCCTCGTCCGTCCACGCCCACCAGCGCCAGTCCATGGCCCAGCCGCGCACCGTGTAGCCCTCGGGCACCTCGACCTCGAACGTGGTGTAGTCGCTGTCGTTCGAGGCGTCCTTGTTGGGCCAGTTGCGCGTGAAGGCCTTCGCGGTCGGGATCTCGTCGGCGGGCGGCGGCTCCACCGGGACGCCGTACTGTGCGGCCAGCGTGAGATAGTTGCCGCGCGTGATCTGCTGCGGCGTGAGGTCGAAGCGGGCCCACGGCAAGGTCGCGGTCGCCTCCCCGAAGCCCTCCTGCAGCGCCGCCGTCACCGCCTTCAGCTCCACCAGCTTGGAGAGGATGTCGGAGCCCGGCTCCGGGATCGTCAGGTCGTACGTCATGCGCAGGCCGTAGCGGTAGAGATCCACCCGCCACTTGCGCACGAGGTCGTAGTAGTCCACGCGCGTGGTGCGGTCGTTGAACGGGTTCTTGATCAGGCGCACCGCCTGGTCCTCGGTGCCCGAGGCGGAGGCCACCTTGAACGAGGTCTTGTGCTCCTTCTTCGAGCGTGACGAGGCCTTCCGCGTCAGCTCGTTGCTCTGGGTGCGCGCGGTCTGCTGCGAGACGCTCGCGCTGTTGGAGACGTTGTAGCTGGCGGTGGTCGAGATGCTCACCGGCCCCCAGCCGCCCGAGGCGGTCACCCCGAGGTCGAACCCGCTCGTGTGCTGCTGCTGGTTGGTGGTGGACTGGGTGAGCTCGCTCTTCTCGGCGACGCCCTCCTCGCTGTAGGCCTCGATGAAGTCGGTGACGATGCGCTCGAACTCCTCCGAGGTGTTCGACCACTCCTTGTGGGTGATGTTCACGTGCTCGCCCGGCGCCAGCGGCACCGAGTACTTGAGCTCGCCCCGCTCGATGCCGGCCGGGATGAACGAGATCCGCTCGAGGTGCAGCATGCCGACCGGCTCGATCTGCAGGCGCTGCTCGAAGGCATAGTTGGCGTCCTTGGTCGCGGTGACCAGCGACAGCGCCGCCGACCGGAACTGAGCCAGGGTGTAGGAGGCCGCGGAGGGGCCGATCCGCGAGGCCAGGGCCATCGTCTGCTCCGCGCGGGCCCGCTCCACGTCGTTGGCGACGGCCCACGCCATGAGCGGCCCCACCGCGATCGGCGTCGTCGCGGTCGCGACCGGCGGTTCCGGCGCCGGGGCGGCCGGCACCACGAACGCGCCCGCCGACGCGGTCTGGCCGACGGAGTCCGCGGCGGCCCGCGCGCGGCGCGCCGCCGTGCGGCCGGCCGCGCCGGTGATGGCCGCGGGCGGGACCTCGTGGCGGTACACCTTGCTGCCCGGCGCTCCGGGCAGCACCAGCTCGGGGTCGAGCCGGTACTCGCGCGGGATCGCCGGCCGCGCGCCCGGCTTCACCGCGCCGGCCTGCCGCGTGGCCTCCTCGTAGCGGGCGAGGATCGCGGCGTGGCTACCGATCGTCTGCTGGACCGCCTCCTCGCGCACCCGCTGCAGCTCGGCGCCGAAGCGCTGCAGCAGGCGCGTCGGCACCGCCGCCATGCGCTCGATCATCGAGAGCGGCAGCGAGGCGCTCGGCGACTCCGGCGACTCCGCCACGATGGCCTGGATGGTCGCCAGGTGCGCGCGATCCGACTCCGGCAGCGGCGGCTCGGAGCTGGTGAGCCGCCGCACCACCAGCGCCATCTCCTGCGCGGTCGGGTGGAGCGCGGCCAGGTAGGCCCACTTGTCGAGCGCCCGCCCGGGCTCGTGCACCGGCGGGCGCGGTGTCCTGATCGGCGTGTACGTCGCGCGAGGCAGACTGCGCTTTGCGTGCTCGAGCTCGGCCACCGCGTTCCTCCTCCGCGAGCGTCGTGAAACGGCGCGGCGCCCGCCCCGAGGATCGATACTGCGCGATGGGCGCGAACAGCGTCAAGGCGCGCAGTGCGCAGCGGTCGTGTCGCGGCGCATCACGAGCCGCGCTCAGCGCCGATGGCGCGTACGGCGCAAGCCTCCCCGTCTTACCGCAATCTCATTCGCCTCTCACCGCCGGCTCATCGCGCTCCCCTATCCTCCGCGCAGGAGGAACGACCATGGATGCAGCTCCTCGGAAGCGCACCCTCGGCGAGCGATGGCTCGAGGCCCGGCCGACCAAGACCGCGATGTTCTGGTCCTGGGTGCTGGTGGTGATCCTGACCCTGATCGTCGGGTTCGAGTGGGGTGGCTGGGTGACCGGACGCACCGCCAAGAGCATGGCGGAAGCCGCGTCCACCGACGCGGTGCTGGCCCGCCTGGTGCCGATGTGCGTGGCGAAGGCCCGGCAGGACCCGCAGTGGGCGGAGAAGAAGGCGGCCCTCGCCAAGACCAGCTCGTGGGATCGCAGCGACTACGTGACCAAGCAGGGCTGGGCCACGCTGCCCGCCCAGAAGGAGGCGGACCCGCAGGTGGCGCGTGAGTGCGCCGACCAGCTGGTGAACGGCTAAGCAAGGCTTCAGAACCCTGAACCTGCCCCGGTTTGGGAGACACCCCAGATCGCACGAAAGTGCGGTAGGAGTGTGTCATGGCCAAACGCAAGCGGCGGGCATTCACCAAGGAGTTTAAGGCGCAGGCCGTCCGGATCGTGCGGGAGAGCGGGAAGTC
>DASRHC010000006.1:0-72562 GCA_035650715.1 Candidatus Methylomirabilota bacterium
GGACCCTCGAGGCCGCGATCCTCACCTATATCGCCCTGACCAACACGGCGCCGAAGCCCTTCGTGTGGACGAAGACCGCCGACGAGATCTTGGCCAGTGTAGCTCGATTTTGTCATCGAATCTCTGGGACAGGACACTAGCTGGCATTCCGCTTGCTGCCCCTCCGTCCTAGCCCCGCCGGGCACGTCTCCGGGCCCGAATTGGAACAGAATGACACCGGCGGTGACGGAGGAGCGTACATGGATTCCAGCCAGACCCCGCCGGCCGGCGGCGCGGCCAGCCCCTTCCGCCGTCCTCCCCGGCCCGCCGCGGCGCGCCCGTCCGCGCCGGCGCCGGCGTCCGTCGGCCCCGCCTTCGGTCCGATTCCCGCCGAGCCGTCGCCCGCGCCGGCTTTCCGCGCGAACCCACTCGGGTCGCTCGTCGATGCGACCGCCGCCGCGGGGCTCGAGCGCCGGCGGCGGAGCGGCGCGCTCTGGTTCTACTGGATCGCCGGGCTCTCGCTCGTCAACTCGGTGGCCGCGCTGCTGGGCCAGTCGTGGCGGTTCATCCTGGGGCTGGGCATCACCCGGCTCGCGGACTCGCTGGCCGCGCACTCGGGCCACGGCTACGCGGTGGTGGCGGTGGTGGACGCGGCGGTGATCGGCGGCTTCGCGCTGCTCGGCCGGTTCGCGGCGCGCGGGCGGCTGTGGGCGTTCGTGGCGGGCGCGGTGTTCTACGCGCTCGACGGGCTGCTCTTCATCGGGAAGGCCGACTGGTGGATCGCGATCGGCTTCCACCTGTTCGTGCTCGTGATGATCGCGCGCGGCTTCGACGCCGCGCGCCGCCTCGCCTAGGCCGGCCCTCCGAGAGGCGCGCGCCGGGCCCGGCTACTGCAGCCGCGCGGGCGGCTTGCGGGCGGGCGGCTGCTTCACCAGCGAGTCCAGGATGCGGGCCAGGCGGCCCTCGTCGGTCCGCCCGTGGATACGGGCCACGATCTCACCCTTCTTGTTGATCACCACCGTGTAGGGCGTGCCGCGGAAGCCGTAGCGGTTGGCGATCTTCAGCTTGGGATCGAGGCCCGCGGGGTAGGTGGTCCTGGTGGCCTTGAGGAATCGTCGCGCGTCGGCCTCGGTGTCCTGCACCTGCACGCTCACGAACTCCACCCCGAGAGGCCGGTACTTCTGGTAGAGCCGCTCCATGGCCGCCGCCTCCTGGTTGCAGGCCTTGCACCACGAGGCCTGGAAGCGCACCACCATCACGCGCTTGCCGAGCTGGGCCCGGGAGTCGAAGTGGCCGGGGCCGTTGATCTCGATGAACGAGAAGGCGGGCGCGGCGGGCGCGGCGGCGGCCGGGGTCGCGAGGGCCAGCCAGGCCAGCGCGAGCAGGAGCGGCGCTCTCACCGCACGAGTCTCGGCCCGCGCGCTCAGAGGGGGCCGAAGCCGGGCCGCGGGGCGGGAGGGGGTGTGGGCCGGCGGAAGGCGGAGCGCGAGTCGAGCATCTGGCGGATCGTGCCCACGAGCTCGTTGGCCTTGAACGGCTTGGAGATGAGGGGGCGACCGGAGCCCTTCACCGCGGAGGTGGAGAAGCCCGACATCAGGAGCACCTTGGTGGCGGGGCTGGTCGCCTCCACCCGTTGCGCCAGCTCGATGCCGTTCATGATCGGCATCACCACGTCGGTGAGGAGCAGCGCCACCGGCTGCCGCTCCGCGATGCGCCGCGCCTCGAACGGATCGCCGGTGTCGACCACGTCGAAGCCGTTCAGGGTGAGGACCTCGCGTACGAGCGCGCGCACCTCGGCCTCGTCGTCCACCACCAGGATGGTGGGGCGCTGGCCTGCGTTGCTCGTCTCGCTCATCGACCGGCCTCCTCCGGCGCCCGGGCCCTGGGGTGCCAACGACCGGCTCATTGTAACTCAGCGGTTTCGCGGATCCGAACAACTCCCTCCCGCGCGCCCCGGCGGTGATACGAACGTGCCCTGGCCCGGCGCGTCGAGGTGTGGACCTTCCTCACGAACGACATCGACCACGAGACGATCCGAGCCGGTCAGCCGCGACAGCGCGCCGCCTCCGCGTCGAGTGGCGGCGGCGCGGCGTGTTTCGCCCTTGCGTGGCGCGGGGATAGGTTGCGTTTGCTCTCGCCTTGATCCAGAATCCGGCCATGAACGATCTCGAGCACGAGCTGCGTCGTCACGTCGAGGGCGACGTGCGCTTCGACCGCTACTCCCGCCTGCTGTACTCCACCGACGCCTCCATGTACCAGATGGAGCCCATCGGCGTCGTCATCCCGCGCCACGCCGGCGACGTGCAGGCGGTGATCGAGGTGGCCAACCGGCAGGACGTGCCGCTGCTGCCGCGGGGCGGGGGCACCTCGCTGACCGGCCAGACCGTGAACCGCGCGGTGGTGCTCGACTTCTCGCGTTACATGGGCAACGTGCTCGAGGTGAATCAGGAGGAGCGCTGGGCACGGGTGCAGCCCGGCGTGGTGCAGGACGAGCTGAACCAGCACGTGCGGGGGATGGGGCTCCTGTTCGGGCCCGACACGTCGACCTCGAACCGGGCCACCCTGGGCGGCATGATCGGCAACAACTCGGGCGGCTCGCATTCGATCGCCTACGGCTTGACCGTCGAGCACGTGATCGAGCTGCAGACGATCCTGGCCGACGGCAGCCGCGCCACCTTCGGCGAGGTGACCCCCGAGCAGTTCGCGGCGAAGACCCGGCTGCCCGGCCTCGAGGGTCGGATCTACCGCGAGGTGCAGCGGATCCGCGACACGTACGCGGACGAGATCCGCGCGCGCTACCCGCGACACTGGCGCCGGGTGTGCGGCTACAACCTCGACGAGCTGGTGAAGGACCGGCCGCTCAACATGGCGCGCCTGATCGTGGGCTCGGAGGGGACCTTCCTCACGGTGGTGGAGGCCAAGGTGCGCCTGGTCCGGAGGCCCCGGGCCACCGCGGTCGACGTCATCCACTATCACGGCATGCAGGAGGCGCTGGAGTCCTCGCAGGCGATCCTCGAGACCGGGCCCTACGCGGTCGAGCTCACCGACAAGATGATCCTCGACCTGGCCCGCAACAACATCGAGCAGTCCAAGCGCATGGGCTTCGTGCAGGGCGACCCCGCCGCGATCCTCATCGTGGAGTACGCGGGGGAGACCGAGCAGGAGGTGAAGGCCAAGGTGGCGGAGCTGGAGGCGGTGCGCAGCCGCGGCGGCTTCGGCTACGCCAGCCACATCGCCACCGACCCCGCCGAGCAGCAGTCGATCTGGAAGCTGCGCAAGGCGGGGCTGGGGCTGCTGCTCGGCACGCGCGGGGAGTCCAAGCCGATCGCGTTCATCGAGGACACCGCGGTCGATCCGAAACACCTGCCCGAGTTCGTGCCGCGGTTCACCGAGATCATGGCCCGGCACGGCGCCGACGCGGCCTACTACGGGCACTGCTCGGTGGGGTGCCTGCACATCCGTCCCCTGATCAACCTCAAGACGGAGCGGGGCCTCGAGCAGGTGCGGCTGATGGCGGAGGAGATCTTCGACCTCGTGCTGTCGTTCGGGGGCGCCATCTCGAGCGAGCACGGCGACGGCCGGGCCCGCAGCCCGTTCCTGGAGCGGGTGTTCGGGCCGACCATGATGCAGGCCTTCCGGGAGACCAAGGCCGCCTTCGATCCCCGCAACCTCATGAACCCCGGCAACATCGTGGCCAGCCCGCCGGTGACCGAGCACCTGCGCTACGGGCCGGGCTACAAGACCTGGGAGCCCAGGACCCTGCTGGACTTCTCCGCGCAGGGCGGCTTCGCGGCCGCGGTGGAGATGTGCAACGGGGTCGGGGTCTGCCGCAAGAAGCTGGAGGGCACGATGTGCCCCTCCTACATGGTCACCCGCGACGAGGAGCACACCACCCGCGGACGGGCCAACGCGCTGCGCGCGGTGCTCTCGGGCGCGGTGCCGCCGGAAGACTTCGCGGGTCGGCGCCTCTACGAGGTGATGGATCTCTGCCTCGAGTGCAAGGGATGCAAGGCGGAGTGCCCGTCCAACGTGGACATGGCCAAGATGAAGTACGAGTTCCTGCACCACTACTACTCGGTGCACGGCCAGCCGCTGCGCAACCGGCTCTTCGGGCACATCGCGCGGCTCTCCTGGATCGGCTCGCGCCTGGCCCCGCTCTCCAACTGGATCGCGCGCGGCTGGCCCAACCGCTGGCTGATGGAGCGGCTGGCCGGCGTGGACCGGCGGCGCCCGCTGCCGCGCTTCGCGCGCGAGACGTTCACCGACTGGTTCGACGCCCGCCGGCCGCCCCGCGAGGCGCCGCGCGGCGACGTCGTGCTGTTCCACGACACCTTCACTACCTACAACGCGCCGGAGATCGGGCGCGCCGCGGTGGAGCTGCTGGAGCGCGCGGGCTACCGGGTGCAGCTGGTGGACAAGAAGTGCTGCGGCCGGCCCATGATCTCCAAGGGCATGCTCGACCAGGCCAAGGCGCACGCGGAGTGGAACGTGGCGCGGCTCCATCCGTGGGTCGCGCGCGGGGCCTCCATCATCGGGCTCGAGCCCTCCTGCCTGCTCACGCTCCGCGACGAGACGGTGGAGCTGGTGCGGACCCCGGAGGCCCGGCAGGTCGCGGGCGCGTGCTTCCTCCTGGAGGAGTTCCTGCTGCGCGAGAAGGCCCGGGGTCTCACCCTGCCGTTTCGCTCGGACGGGGCCCGGCGCCGGGCGCTGCTCCACGGGCACTGCCACCAGAAGGCGATGGTGGGCACCGCGCCCACGGTGGCGGCGCTGCGCTGGGCCGGCTACGACGTCGCGGAGGTGGACTCGGGCTGCTGCGGGATGGCCGGCTCGTTCGGCTTCGAGCACGAGCACTACGACCTGTCGGTGAGCCTCGGCAACCGCCGGCTGGCGCCCGCGGTGAAGGCCGCCTCCGAGGACACCGCGATCGTGGCGCCCGGCATCTCGTGCCGGCAGCAGATCGAGCACCTGGCCGGCCGTGTCGCGCGGCACCCGGCCCAGGTGCTCCGCGACGCGCTGACCGCCTGACCGCGGCCCCCCGGCGGGCCGCGCCGATGGAGAACCTCGCCCTCAAGCTCGTCCTCACGCCCGTCCTGATCGGCGGCGCCACCCTCGCGGGGCGGCGGTGGGGGCAATCGGTGGGCGGCTTCATCGTGGGGCTGCCGCTGACGACCGGGCCGGTGGCGCTCTTCATCGCGCTCGACCACGGCGCCGCGTTCGCGGCCGCCGCGGTGACCGGCTCGCTGGTGGGCGCGGTGGCGGAGGCCGCCTTCGGCCTGGCCTACGCCTGGAGCGCGGTGCGGGGCCCCCGGCTCCGGTCCGCGTGGCCGCTCGCGCTGCTGGCCGGCTCGGTCGCCTACGCGTCCACCGCGCTGGTGCTCGAGCCGCTCGGCCTGGGGCCGGTGGTTCTCACGGTGGTCGTGGCGGTCGCGCTGGCGCTCTCGCTCCGGCTCATGCCGGCCGGCGGCGCGAGCGCGCCGACCGCGCCCGCCCCGCGCTGGGACCTGCCCGCGCGCATGGTGCTGGCCACCAGCGTGGTGCTCGCCCTGACCGCGCTCGCCCCGCGGCTCGGCGCCCGCCTGGCGGGGCTGCTCGCGACCTACCCGCTCTTCGCGGCCATCCTGACCGCCTTCGGCCACCGGGTCCAGGGCCCGGACGCGGCCCTGGGCGTGCTGCGCGGGCTCCTCTTCGGGCTGTTCTCGTTCGCCGGCTTCTGCGTGGTGCTGGCCCTGGGCCTGGTGCCGCTCGGCATCGCGGGGGCGTTCGCGGCCGCGATCACGGCCGCGCTGCTGGTGCAGGGGCTTGCGCTCTGGCGGCTGCGCGCGCGGCGGCCCGGGAGAGCCCCTTGACGGGAACACGCGGCGGCCTCTCAATAGGACGGGCCCGCCGCGCCCGCCACCTCGACAAGGAGACATCGCTGCCATGAGGGCGTCGTTCTACGAAGGCTCCCGCACCTTCCGCACCGGTCCCATCACCCGGCCGTCGCGCGCCCCCGAGCAGGCGCTGCTGCGCGTACGCCGCGTCGGCATCTGCGGCACCGACCTGCACATCTTCCAGGGCCATCTCGACCATCGCATCCCGAAGGGCGGCATCATCGGTCACGAGACGTTCGCGGAGGTGGTGGAGGCGCCGGCCGGGAGCGGGTTCGAGCCCGGCCACCGGGTGGTGGTCGAGCCCATCCACGCCTGCGGCGAGTGCCGCGCGTGCCGGATGGGCGGCTACTACCTCTGCTATCGCTTGAAGATCTACGGGGTGGAGCTGCCGGGTGGCATGCAGGACTACTGGACGGTGCCGGCGACGCGCATGCTGCACGTGCCGGACAGCCTGGCGGACGACCAGGCCGCGATGATCGAGCCGCTCGCGGTGGCCACCCACGACGTGCGGCGGGCCGAGGTGAAGAAGGGGGACGCGGTGCTGGTGCTGGGCGGCGGCCCCATCGGGGCCCTCATCGCGATGGTGTGCCGGCAGCGCGGGGCGCGCGTGGTCGTGAGCGAGGTGAACCCGTACCGCATCGACCTGCTGCGCGGCCTCGGGCTCGAGGTGATCGGCATGGACGCGGACCCGGTCCGGTACGTGAACGAGTGGACCGAGGGGCAGGGCGTCGACGTGGCGTTCGAGGTCACCGGCCATCCCGCCGCCGCGCGCATCATGACCGAGACGGTGCGGGTGTGGGGCACGGTGAGCATCGTGGCGATCCACTCGGAGCCCATCCCGGTGAACCTCTATCCGATGTTCGCCCGTGAGGTCGCCATGCACGGCAGCCGCCTCTACGACCGGCAGGACTGGGAGGAGGCGATCCGGCTGGCCGCCTCCGGCGCCATCGGCCTGGCCCCGCTGGTGAGCCGCAAGATCCCGCTCGAAGGCCTCCAGCAAGGCATGGAGGAGGCCCTGCGGGGCGGTCCGGTGATGAAGGTGCTGGTGGACCTGACCGCGTGAGCGTTCGAGCGGACTGACGCCCCCTCACTCCTCCCTCTCCCGCCGGGGAGAGGGAGGAGTCAGGGTTGGATACGGCGGTTACTTGTCCTTGATGGCGGCCTGGACCTTGGCCGCGACGTCGGGCGGGATCGTCGCGATGCCGTGGTCCTTCTTCGCGTGCTCGGCGCCCTTGGCCATGACCTCGGCCACGTCCTTGCCCTCCGCGACGAAGCTGCACCCCGGCATCACGTCACCACAGCGGAGCACCTTTCCCATGAGCGGACCTCCTGTTTGGGAGTGAGATCGGACCGAGGAGCACACCCTACGCCCGAAGGCGTGGAAGCGCCAGCCCGAGATCAGCGGCCGGGGGAGACGACCAGGTTCGTCGGCTTGCCCTGCCGGTAGCTCTCGATGTTGGCCACCGCCGCGATCAGGCCGTCCCGGATGACCTCCGGGGTCTGGCCCGCGTTGTGAGGCGAGCACACCACGTTCGGCAGGGAGAGGATCGGATCGTCGGGCGCCAGCGGCTCCTGGTGGAAGACGTCGAGCCCCGCCCCCAGGATCTTCCGCTCGCGCAGCGCGGCCAGGAGCGCCTCCCGGTCCACCAGCGCGCCCCGGCCGGTGTTCACCAGGATCGCGGTGGGCTTCATCATCGCGAGCTCCTTGCGGCCGAGGAAGTTGCGGGTCTCGGACGTGAGGCGCACGTGGAGGCTCACCACGTCGGCCCGGGCGAGGATCTCCTCCTTGCTCGCGGGCCGGGCGCCGGCCCGGCGGATGCGCGCCTCGTCGCCGAGCGCGCTCCAGCCCAGCACCTCCATGCCGATGCCCCTGGCGATGGTGGCGAGGCGGCTGCCGATGGCGCCCATGCCGAAGACGCCGAGGGTCTTGCCGAGGCACTGGGTGAGCATCTCGCGCGGCCACTTGCCCTTGCGCATCTCCGCGTCGAGGGTCACGATCCGGCGCGCCACCGTCAGCATCAGGGTGAGCGCGTGCTCGGCCACCGCGAAGGCGTTGATGCCGGGCGTGTTGCAGATCGTCACCCCGCGCATCCCCGCCGCGTTGAGGTCGATGTTGTCGGTGCCGGTGCCCCACACCGAGATGATCTTGAGCTTCGGGCACGCCCGGAACACGCCCTCGCCGAAGCGGGCGTGGGCCCGGATGTTGATGACCGCGTCCGCGTCGCCGATGCGGCGGATCAGCTCGTCCTCGCGGTCGGCCCCGCGCTCGGTGAACACGCGCACCGAGTCCAGGCGCTTGGCCCGCTCGTGGCCCTCGCTGCCCTCGAAGACCGACGGGAAGTCGTCCGGGACGGCGATCACGCGGGCGGGCTCGCGAAGATCGCCTGGGCCGCGGAGACCCCCGCGCCCGCCTCGCTGCGGTAGCCGAGGTCGCGCAGGGTCATCTCGATCGCGGACAGGGTCGGCAGCACGTACATCGGGCTCGAGGTGATGCCCATGTGGCCCACCCGCAGGGTGGTGGTGCGGATCTTGTCGAGCCCGGTGCCGATGAGGATGCCGTGACGATCGCGCATGTGACTGACCACCTGGGCGGGATCGATCCCGGCCGGGGCCTTGAAGCAGGACACCGTGTTCGAGCGCAGGCTGGCGTCGGGGAACATCTCGAGCCGCATGGCCTCGAGGCCGGCCCGGAAGGCGCGGCCGGCGACCGCGTGACGGCGGAAGCGGTGAGGCAGCCCCTCCTCGAGGATGAGCCGGCTCGCCGCGCCCAGCGCGCTGGTGAGGTGGGTGGGGATCGAGACCGGCTGCCGGCGCGGGGTGCCGTCCGGGACGTGGCCGCCGCGCGAGGTGGGGATCCAGTTCTCCTTCCAGCGCAGCAGGTCGTAGGCCCAGGTGGACGCCTTGTGCTTGCGGCGCTCCATCGCCTCCCAGCCCGCGGGGCTCACCGAGACGAGCGCCATGCCGAGCGGGGCGGCGAGGCACTTCTGGGAGCCGGTCATGTTGAAGTCGATGCCCCATTCGTCGGTGCGCACGTCGAGCCCGGCGAGCGAGGACACGGTGTCCAGCATGAACAGGGCGCCGTGCTTCTTCACGAGCCGGCCGACCTCGGCGGCGGGGTAGGTGGTGCCGGTGGAGGTCTCGTTGTGCACCATCGTGACCGCCTTGGGCTTCACCCGCTCGATGTCCTTCTCGAGCCGGCCCAGGTCGAGCGGGCGCCCCCACTCCACCGCGTGCTCGGTGACCTCGGCGCCGGCGCGGCTCATGATCTCCCGCATCAGGGTGCCGAAGACGCCGGTCACCACCACGAGCACGCGATCGCCCGGCTCGATCACCGAGATCGCGGCGGCCTCCAGCGCGGTGCGCCCGGAGCCCGGCATCACGATGACCTCGCCGCGGGTGGTCTGGAAGATGTCGCGCAGCGCGAGGGTCACCGGCTCCAGCGTCTTCAGGTCGAAGCCGAGGTCGTACTGGATGGTCGCGGGCTGGCTCATGGCCTGCACGACCGGGAACGGCAGCTCGGTCGGGCCCGGGATCATGAGGATCGGCTGCGCCTGGGTCGTGCCCCAGCGGATCGTGGCGTCCATGACGGCTCCTTACGCGCTCGCCTCGGCCAGCGCGCTCTGCTTGCGGCGGATCAGGTAGAGGTTGCGCAGGTACACGAACAGGCCCGCGCCCTGGCCCAGGATGAACACCGGATCCATGCGGTAGAGCGCGTAGATGAACAGGGTGAGCCCGCCCCCGATGGAGAAGAACCAGAACGAGATCGGGATCACGCTCTCCTTCCGTCGCTCGGAGGCGATCCACTGGACCAGGAATCGCATCGAGAAGAAGGCCTGGCCCAGGAACCCCACCGCCAGCCAGAAATGCTCGTGCGTCATCATGCTCGTTTCCTCGATCGCTGCCGCTGCTCCGCGCCTCCGCCGCCTCGACGGCGGAGCGCGCGGGCGAGAACCCGGCGATTGAGCGTAGCGAACGCGTCCCCGTGTCGCAAGGAGTTTCGGCGCCCGCCGAGCCTACACCGGCTCGGTCGGGCCCGAGGTGATCGCGATGACGAGCGCGCCGGTGGGACTGGTGACGGTGTGGACGCAGCCGGGCGGCCGCCGCGCGTAGTTGCCCGCGGTGCAGACCCCCGTGTCGTCGACCACGCTGCCTTCCAGCACGTAGATCTGCTCGTCCCCGAGATGGCGGTGGCGCGGCACCACCGCGCCCGGCTCGTAGCGCATGAGGATGGCCTTGTGCCGGCCGTCGGCGTCTTCCCACAGCGTCTTCCAGAAGATGCCGCGGCGGCGCTCGACCCACGGCACGCCGGCGGTCTGCACGAAGAGGCTGGTCGGCGGGGGTGTGGTCACGAGTGGCTCTCCTCCTCTCGGATAGTCGCGCGGCTCACCGGGCGGGGGCGGCGCCGGCTTCGCGCAGGGCACTGCGGATCGCGTCTCGAAATTCCTCGATGGGCACGACGCCCTCGATCTTCCGCCCGTTGACGAAGAAGGTGGGAGTGGCGCGCACGCCCGCCTCCCGGCCCTCCCGCTGGTCGGCCGCCACGTCGTCCCGCGGCACCGCGCGATCGAGGCAATCGTCGAAGCGGGCGGTGTCGAGCCCGAGCCGCCGGGCGTAGGCGGTGAGCGCGTCGCGCTCGAAGGCGGGCTGGGCCAGGAACAGCATGTCGTGGTACTCCCAGAACCGGCCCTGCGCCCCCGCGCAGCGCGCGGCGAGGGCGGCGGGCACCGCCATCTCGTGCGAGCGGAGCGGGAAGTCCTTGAACACGAGCCGCACCTTGCCCGGGAACTCGGCGAGGAGGCGCCCCAGCACCGGCTGGGCCTCCCGGCAGAACGGGCACTGGAAGTCGCTCCACTCCAGGATCGTCACCGGCGCGTTCGCGGGGCCGCGCGTGCGCCCCGGGTCGATGATGGCGCGCGGGGCGTCGGCGGCGCCCGCGGCGCCGGCGCCGGCCAGCAGGAGGAGCCCGATGAGCGTGGCCCGGGTGTACACTCCCAGCCGGGCCATGGGATTCCTCCTTCGGGTCGTGGTGTACGCGCTGGCGCTGCTGCTCGCGGCGCACGTCGTGCCCGGCATCAGCCTCGAGGGCCTGACCTCCGCGCTGGTGGCCGGACTGGCGCTGGGCGTGGTGAACGCGGTGGTGCGGCCGGTGCTGGTGCTGGTGACCTTCCCGATCACGCTCCTGACCCTGGGCCTCTTCCTGCTGGTGCTGAACGCCTTCTGCCTCTGGCTGGTCTCGGTGTTCGTCCCCGGCTTCCACGTGGTCGGGTTCCGGGCCGCGTTCTGGGGCGCCCTGCTCGTCAGCGTGGTGAGCTGGATCCTGACCGCGCTGATCAGCGACAGCGGCCGCATCAAGGTCATCGAGCGCCGCTAGGCGGCGCGGTCGGCCTCGATCGAGGTGATGATGTAGGTACCGCTCTTGGCGTCGCGCTCGAGGGTGAGGATCTTCTGCTTGGCCGCCTCCTCCAGGAGCTTCGAGAACGTCGAGTACCCGTAGTACGACTCGTTGAACGCGGGGTTCTTGCGGATCATGGTCTGCTTGACCATGGAGCCCCACAGGGTGTCCTTGTTCTCGCGCTGCAGCGCCTGGATCGCCTCGATGAGCTGGGCGAACGCCTCCGCCTTCTTCTCCGGCAGCCCGCGCAGCGCGGTGGTCTTCTTCGACTCCCGGATCAGGTCCTCGTAGAAGATGAACTCGTCGCAGTTGCCGACCAGCAGCTCCGACGAGGACGACTTCACCCCGAGGCCGATCACGTAGCGGTCGTTCTCCCGCAGCTTGGACACCAGCGGGGAGAAGTCGGAGTCGCCCGAGACGAGCGCGAAGGTGTCGACGTGCTGCTTGGCGTAGGCGAGGTCCATCGCGTCGACCACCATCCGGATGTCGGCCGAGTTCTTGCCGCTGTAGCGGCTCTGGGGAACGTCGATCAGCTCGATGGCATGCTCGTGGAAGGGGCGCTTGTACTCGGCGTAGCGGTTCCAGTCCGCGTAGGCCCGCTTGACCATGATCTTGCCCTTCTCGACGAGCCGCTCGAGCACCAGCTTGATCTCGAACTGCTTGTACTGCGCTTCCTTGACCCCGCGGACGATGTTCTCGAAGTCGATGAACACCGCCAGCCTCCGGTCGTCACTCATGCGCTCCGTCCTTCCCTGCGGCCAGCCGGATGCGGCGGCTGCTCGTGGTTCGGCGCCGGTCCCGCCGGGCCGGGCCCGTGCCCGTCCCCGCGCCGATGCCTCATTATAGGCGGCGTCCGGAGGGCCCCGACCCAGATTTCACAGGCGCGTGACATCGCGCGGGGGCGGGCCGGCTAGAGTCCGGAAGCGGAGGTGGCCGATGCGCGCGACGCGAGTGCTGACGGTGGCGGTGCTGGCGGTGGCGGTGCTCATGGCGGCGACGCTGGGCGGGTGGGGCGGCCGCGCGCCCGACGCGGCGGGCCGGGCGGTGCAGGTCGGTCGGCCCGCGCCGGAGATCACCGGCGGCCCCTGGATCAACAGCGAGCCCCTGTCCCTCGCGGGGCTGCGCGGCCGGGTGGTGCTGGTGGAGTTCTGGACCTACGGCTGATACAACTGCAAGAACGTGATCCCGCAGTTGCGGGACTGGCACGCCCGGTACGAGGGAAAGGGACTCACCATCGTCGGAGTGCACTCGCCCGAGTTCTTCCGGGAGAAGCCGCTCGCCAAGCTCACGAGCGCCACGCGGGACCTGGGCATCCGCTACCCGGTGGTGCAGGACAACGACTTCGCGATCTGGCGGCGGTACGACAACTGGGCGTGGCCCTCGGCGGTGATCGTCGACCGGAAGGGCATCGTCCGGTTCACCCACGTCGGGGAGGGGGCCTACGCGGAGATGGAGCGACTGATCGAGCGCCTGCTGCTCGAGCCGCAGTGACCGGGCCGCGCCTGTCGCTCCTCATCTTCGGCGCGGTGTTCGCGGCCGCGCTGGTGCTGGCCGCGCTCGGCTACCTGTCGCTGCGCCGCTGGGAGCAGGCCGCCGAGCGGCAGCTGCACCAGCAGGCCCGCGAGGCGGCCGCGATGGCCGCGGAGAAGGTCGAGATGGCGGTGGTGCGCGTGGAGGAGGACGCGGTGGCCGACATCCGGGCCGCGCTGATGGACCCCGGCTTCGGGCCGGCCGCGGTCGACGCCTGGCGCGCGCGCCATCCGCTGTTCGACGCGGTCTACGTCTGCGTGCGGGACGGGCGCGTGCTCTATCCGCCCCGGGGCGCGCGGGTCGGACCCGAGGACGAGCGGACGATCGCGACGCTGCGGGCCGAGATCCCGGCCGGGTTCTGGGATCGGGGCGGGCGCCGCCACGTGCTGGTGGACGGGCGCGTGGTCCTGGCCGCGGTGGTCCAGCCCTCGCCGCAGGGCCCGCTCCTGGTCGGGCTGCGGCGCGACGATCGGGCCCTGACCGGGACCGTGCTCGACCGGGCGCTCGGCCCCGGCGAGGGGCGGAGCGCGCTGGTGGTGGTGGACGGCGCCGGCCGCCCGGTGTGGGCCTCGGGGCCCGCGGGCAGCGCGGCCCCGGTGATCACGGTCCCGTTCGGCGAGGCGTTGCCCGCGTGGCGGGTGGCCCTCTACGAGCCGTCGGGGGTGGCTCCCCGGGACATGGTGCGGCGCCAGGCGATGACGTTCATGGCCGCCTTCGCGCTGCTCCTGGGCCTCATCGCCACCGGGCTGATCGCGACCTACCGCCTGCAGCGGCGCGAGTCCGAGATCGCCCGGCTCAAGTCCGACTTCGTGGCCAACGTCTCGCACGACCTCAAGACGCCCCTGTCGCTGATCCGCATGTTCGCGGAGACGCTCGAGCTGGGCCGCGTGCCCGACGAGGCGCGCCGGCGCGAGTACTACGCGGTGCTCACGCGGGAGAGCGAGCGGCTGACGCGCCTGATCGACAACGTGCTCGACTTCTCCCGGATCGAGTCCGGGCGGCAGCGGTACGACATCGCGCCGGGGCCGGTGGAGCCGGTGGTCCACGAAGTGCTGGACAGCTTCCGGCACCCGCTCGCCCAGCAGGGCTTCGCGGTGGACGTGGACGTCGCCCCCGACCTGCCGGAGGTGCCGCTCGACGCGGAGGCGGTGAAGCAGGCCCTCGCCAACCTGCTCGACAATGCCATGAAGTACTCGGCCGACCGGCGCAAGATCCGGGTGGCGGCCCGGCGCGAGGGCGCCGGGGTGGCGATCGAGGTGGCCGACGAGGGCATCGGCATCCCGGTCTCGGAGCGGGAGCGAATCTTCGAGAAGTTCTACCGCGTCGGACGGAGTGAGACGCAGGGGCGGCGGGGGAGCGGGGTGGGCCTCGCGCTGGTGAAGCACATCGTGGAGGCCCACCGCGGGCGGGTCACGGTGGAGGGCGCCCCGGGCGAGGGCAGCCGCTTCACCCTCCACCTGCCGGGGGCCTGAGGACACGATGCCGCGCATCCTGATCGTGGACGACGAGCCCGAGATGGTGCGCGGGCTGGAGGACAACCTGCGCTTCGAGGGCTACCAGACGGTGGCGGCGCCGGACGGGCGGCGGGGGCTCGCCCTCGCGCTGTCGGAGGCGCCGGACCTGATCCTGCTCGACGTGATGATGCCGGGGATGAGCGGCTGGGACGTCTGCCGCGAGCTGCGGCGCCGGGGCCTCGACGTGCCGGTGATCATGCTCACCGCGCGGGGCGAGGAGGTGGACCGGGTGCAGGGGCTGGAGCTGGGCGCCGACGACTACGTGACGAAGCCGTTCAGCCTGCGCGAGCTGATGGCCCGCATCCGGGCGGTGCTGCGCCGCCCGGGCCCGCGGCAGAAGTTCGAGGAGTTCGCCTTCGGCGACGTGCGGGTGCACCTGCGCGCGCGCCAGGCCTTCAAGGGCGGCCGCGAGGTGCGGCTCACCCGCAAGGAGTTCGACCTGCTCCGCTACCTGATCGAGCACCCGGGCGAGGTGATCACCCGCGACCGGCTGCTCGACGAGGTGTGGGGCTACGAGCGGTTCCCCACCACCCGCACCGTGGACACCCACATCCTGCGCCTGCGCCAGAAGTTCGAGGACGATCCGGAGCGTCCGGCCCACATCCTGACCGCGCACGGTCAGGGCTACCGCTTCGTCGTCGACCGAGGAGCCTCGTGATGAACGACACCGCCTCCGATCTCGCCCGGCGCACCCCGCCGGGCCAGGTGCTCACCCGCAAGTGGCCGGTCCTCACCTACGGCCGGACTCCGCGCTTCGATCCCGCCACGTGGTCGTTCCGCTGCTTCGGCCTGGTGGAGGAGGAGGTCGCGTGGACCTGGGACGAGTTCCAGGCGCTGCCGCGCACGGAGGTCACGTGCGACATCCACTGCGTGACCCGCTGGTCGCGGCTCGACAACCTCTTCGAGGGCGTCTCGATCCACGAGATCATGCGCCGGGTGCGGCCGCGCCCGGACGCGCGGTACGTGCTGATCCACGCCGACCCCGACTACACCACGAACCTGGCGCTGAGCGACCTCGCCGGCGACGACGTGTTGCTGGCCACGAAGCACGACGGGCAGGATCTCTCGCCCGAGCACGGAGGGCCCCTGCGGCTGGTGGTGCCGAAGCTCTACTTCTGGAAGAGCGCCAAGTGGCTCCGCGGCTTCGAGTTCCTCGACGTCAACGCCCCCGGCTTCTGGGAGCTGAACGGCTACCACATGCACGCGGACCCCTGGGCCGAGGAGCGCTACGCTACCAGGAGACGCGCGCGATGCAGACCATGCGGGCCGAGGCCGCGCGCCGTCTCCGCTCTCGATAGGCCGTTCCTCCTCGTCCCCCTCTCCCCGGAGGGGAGAGGGCAGGGTGAGGGGCGAGGCGGCTACATCCCCAGGAACCCCCGGATCTCCCGCGCGAACTCCTCGGGCCGGTCCGCCGGCACGGTATGTCCCGCCCCCGCGATCTCCACCAGGCGGCCGTCCGGCAGCCGCTCCGCCATCTTCTTCGCGACGTCGGGCGCCAGGATGTCGCTCTCCGCGCCCCGCACCACCAGCGTGGGGCAGGTGATGCGCGGCAGGGGCTCCCAGAGATCCACCGCGTCGCGGCGGCCCGCGCGCATCATCTCGCGCAGCCCCCGGGCGTACTTCCAGGTGAGCTCGCCGTCCGGCTGCCGCCTCAGCCCGTGGCGCACCCGCTCGCGCAGCAGGTCCGGGTCCTGGCGCGGGTTGGCGCGCCGGATGTACTCCACCGCCCACTCCTCGCTCTCGATCCGCTCGGGGGCGTTGGCCATCATGTCGCGCACGCGCTGCAGCCCGGCCGGGTTGATGTCGGGGCCGATGTCGATGATGACCAGACGCTCGAGCCGCGCCGCGTGGTCGCCCGCGTACTTGATCGCGACGCGGCCGCCCATCGAGTGGCCGATCAGCGCGTAGCGGTCGAGGCGCAGGCGGGCCGCGAACGCGGCGAGGTCGTCGGCCATCGTGCCGACCCGGTAGTCGTCGTCGGGCGCGGGATCGCTGTCGCCGTGCCCGCGCTGGTCCAGGGCGAGTACCCGCCGGGCGGGGGTGAGATGCCGCGCGAGGTGATCCCACACCCGCGCGTGCCCGGTGATGCCGTGGAGGAGGACCACCGGGAGGGCGTCGGCCGGTCCCCAGTCGAGATAGTGCAGCGTGAGGCCGTTGACCTTGACGGTGCGCTCGGTGAAGGACATGCCGGGCAGTCTACATCGAATTGCGTCCGACGTGCGATGCCCCGCTGGCCTATACTGCTGGGCAACCACCCCTGACCCTGCCCTCTCCCCCGAGGGGAGAGCGGGAGAAGAGAGTCCGAAACATGGCGACACACGCGATCACGGACGTGGCGATCATCCTCAGGCCCGAGGACGATGTGGCCATCGCCAAGAAGGACATCGCCGCCGGCACCATCCTGGAGGACCCGGGCTCGGACGCCGCGGGCGGCCGCATCGAGGTGCGGCAGGACATCCGGGCCGGCCACAAGGTGGCGCGGCGAGCCCGGCGCGTGGGCGAGGTGGTGCGGCGCTACGGCCAGCCCATCGGATTCGCCACCGCGGACATCGCGATCGGCGACCACGTCCACACGCAGAATGTCGCGGTGGGTGACCTGAAGCAGCACTACGAGATCGGCACCGACGTGCGGCCGGTGGCCTTCTACCCGCCGGAGCAGATGCGGTACTTCGACGGCTACCTCCGGGACGACGGGCGGGTCGGCACCCGCAACTACGTGGCGATCATCTCGGCGGTGAACTGCTCGGCCAGCGTCAGCCAGTTCGTGAAGGACACGTTCCGCGACGTGTCGCGGGACTACCCCAACATCGACGGCGTGCTCGCGATCACCCACAAGTCGGGCTGCGGCACCAAGCTGTTCGGGGAGGACCACCTGGCGCTCCAGCGCGTGCTGGCCGGCTACGCCAAGCACCCGAACGTGGCGGCCTACATCCTGGTCGGGCTCGGCTGCGAGGTGAACCAGGCCGCGGTGATGGTGGACCGCCAGCGCATGGCCGCGCCCGGCCACCCCGAGCGGAAGCCGTTCGTGGTCAACATCCAGGAGGCGGGCGGCATCCGCCGGACGGTGGAGACCGCGGTACGCGAGGTCGCCCGGCTGCTGCCCATGGCCAACGAGGCGCGGCGCACCCGGCAGCCGGTCTCCGAGCTCTGTCTGGCCACGAACTGCGGCGGCTCCGACGGCGCCTCCGGCATCACCGCGAACCCGGCCCTGGGCTGGGCGGTCGACGAGCTCGTCCGCTACGGTGGCACCGGGGTCCTCGCGGAGACGCCCGAGATCTACGGGGCCGAGCACCTGCTGATCCGCCGCGCGATCAGCGAGGGCGTGGCCAAGAAGCTGATCGACCGCTACAAGTGGTGGGAGTGGTACTGCCGCGGCATCGAGGCGATGGACAACAACCCGGCCCCCGGCAACAAGGCGGGGGGGATCACCACCGTCTACGAGAAGTCGCTCGGCGGCGTGAGCAAGGGCGGCACCACCCCGATGATGGACGTGTTCCAGTACGGCGAGCCCATCACCACCCGCGGCTTCGTGTTCATGGACACGCCCGGGCACGACCCGGTGTCGATCACCGGGCTGGTGGCGGGCGGCTGCAACATCATCTGCTTCACCACCGGGCGCGGGTCGGTGTTCGGCTGCAAGCCCGTGCCCTCGATCAAGCTGGCCACCAACAGCCTCATGTACCGCCACATGTCGGAGGACATGGACATCAACTGCGGGGTGATCCTGGAGGGCACGCCGCTGCCCGAGGTGGGACGACAGATCTTCGAGGAGATCGTGGCGGTGGCCTCCGGCAAGCGGACCAAGAGCGAGCTCTCCGGGGTCGGCGAGGAGGAGTTCGCGCCCTGGATCATCGGACCGGTCATGTAGTGCGGCGGCGACTAGCCGCGGACCGGGACCGAGGGGCGTCCGGCCGGCGCGGAGCCTGGGGCCTCGCCGGCCACCCGGCCGCCCTCGAAGAACGCGGTCCACACCTCGTGCTCGCCGACCGGCCGGACCGGCCGGTCCGTGAAGCGGGCGGCCCGGAACCCGGCGCGCGCGCGCACCACGATGCTGTAGAAGTGCACGAGGCCGCGCGAGGCGAACTTGCCGTTGAAGATCACGTCCAGCGGCAGGTGGAGCATCATGCCGAACACCCAGCCCCAGAGCCAGTCCATCGGGAAGAACCACGCCAGCGCCGCCAGCACCGCCAGCAGCTCGTAGGAGTGCAGCATCAGCACCACGCGCTCGGCCCGGCCGCCCAGGTAGTAGCGGAGGAACGCGGTCGGACGCAGGTCGCGCTGGCGCTCGAACAGCACGTAGTCGAGCATGTGGTCCACGTCGATGAGGAAGCCGCCCGCGGCGAGGCCGGCCACGAGCTCGGCGCTGCCGGTGCCCTCGTAGATCACCGCGCAGGCCACCGCGGTGGTGACGAGATGTCCTCCGGGACTCACGGGATTCGCGGACGGCTAACGGCCGAAACGACGGATCCGGCGCACCGGGACGGGAACGGGTCGCCGGGACGGCTCGAGCCAGCCGAGCGGAATGGTGTCGAGGAGATCGAGGACGCGCTGCGCCAGCTTCCTGAGCATGCCCTCTGGCAGAGCAACTCCGGTGCCAGCGATGGTGGTGCGCAAATAGCTGATTCCCGGCGCCGGCCGGGGGCCCGATGGCCTCTGGATGAGCCAAAACGGGAAAGCGCGGGGACCAAAATGGGGAGATCCATGACCGGGAGGACGGCATGACGGCGGCGAAGAGACCGGCGATGGCATTCGGCGAGATCGTGGCTTCCGACGCGGCGGTCTGGGAGATCCAGACCGCGGGCCCGGGGCCGCAGGGCAGCCTGCCGCTCACCGCCGAGATGCTCCGCGAGCGCCCCAGCGGCGACATCTTCGGCATGACCCAGAACGCGGGCATGGGCTGGGACCCGCGCGAGCTGGGCCGGCCGCAATACCTGATGCTCTCCACGCAGGGCGGGATCCGCGCCGCCGACGGCCGACCGGTGGCGCTCGGCTATCACACCGGGCACTGGGAGATCGGTCTCCTGATGCAGGCGGCCGCGCAGGAGATCGCCGCGCTGGGCGGCCTGCCGTTCGCAGGCTTCTGCTCCGATCCGTGCGACGGCCGCACCCAGGGCACCGCCGGCATGATGGACAGCCTCGCCTACCGGAACGACGCGGCCATCGTGCTGCGGCGACTCGCGCGCTCGCTGCCCACGCGGCGCGGGGTGCTGGGCGTCGCGACCTGCGACAAGGGCCTGCCCGCCATGACCATGGCCCTGGCCGCGCTCGGCGATCTGCCGTGCGTGCTGGTCCCGGGCGGCGTCACGCTCCCGCCCCGGGACGGGGAGGACGCGGGCACCGTGCAGGCCATCGGGGCGCGCTTCGCGCACGGGGAGCTCACGCTCGAGCGCGCGGCCGAGCTGGGCTGCCGGGCCTGCGGCTCGCCGGGCGGCGGCTGCCAGTTCCTCGGCACCGCGGCCACCTCGCAGGTGGTGGGCGAGGCGCTCGGCCTGTCGCTGCCGCACAGCGCGCTGGCCCCCTCCGGCCAGCCGATCTGGCTCGACATGGCGCGGCGCTCGGCGCGCGCGCTGGTCGCCCTCGATGCGCGCGGTATCGCCACCCGCGACGTCGTCACCGACGCGGCGGTCCGCAACGCGATGATGGTGCACGCGGCCTTCGGCGGCTCCACCAACCTGCTCCTGCACCTGACCGCGGTGGCCCACGCGGCGGGGCTGCGCCGGCCGGTGGTGGAAGACTGGATCGACGTGAACCGGCGCGTGCTTCGGCTGGTCGACGTGCTGCCGAACGGTCCGCGCAATCATCCGACGGTGCGGGTCTTCCTCGCGGGGGGCGTGCCGGAGGTGATGCTGCACCTGCGGCGGGCGGGCCTGCTCGACGAGCGGTGCCTCACCGTGTCCGGCGAGCCGCTCGGCCGGGTGCTCGACTGGTGGGAGGTCTCGGAGCGACGCCGATCGCTGCGCGAGCGGCTGCGCGAACAGGACGGCGTCGATCCGGACGACGTGATCATGGATCCGGAGCGCGCCACCGCCCGCGGCCTCACCAGCACCGTGACCTTCCCGCGCGGCAACCTCGCGCCCGAGGGGGCGGTGATCAAGTCGACCGCCATCGATCCCTCGGTGGTGGACGCGGACGGGATCTACCGCAAGACGGGCCCCGCCCGGGTCTTCACCACCGAGCGGGCCGCCATCGCGGCGATCAAGAGCACGGGGGCGGACCGGGTGAAGCCGGGCGACGTGGTGGTGCTGATCTGCCGCGGGCCGCTCGGGGCGGGGATGGAAGAGATCTACCAGATCACCTCCGCGCTCAAGCACCTCTCGTGGGGCAAGCACGTGGCCGTGATCACGGACGCCCGCTTCTCCGGCGTCTCCACCGGGGCCTGCATCGGGCACGTGGGACCGGAGGCGCTCGCGGGCGGGCCCATCGGTCGGGTGCGCGACGGCGACCTGGTGCAGATCGTGATCGACCGGGTGCGGCTCGAGGGCCGGATCGACCTGGTCGGGGCCGACGGCCGGACGTTCGACGCGGAGGAGGGCGCCCGCGTGCTCGCGGCCCGGTCGCCGCGGCCGGACCTGGCGCCGGATCCGAGGCTGCCCGACGACACGCGCCTCTGGGCCGCGCTCCAGCAGGCGGGCGGCGGCGCGTGGGGCGGCTGCGTCTACGACGTGGACGCCATCGTGCGCCGCCTCACCACCTGACCCGCGCTACGACTGCGTCACCGTCACCACGAGCCCGATCGCGGCCAGGATGTTCCCGACCCGCACGCACTCCGCCTCCTCCCCCACCTTCACCACCGCGCGGCCGGTGTTGTGCACCTCCCACGCGAGCTCCCAGCCGCGCTGCTCGCTGCAGGCGATGGCCTTCATGAGCTGACGCACCACCTGCTCGAAGGTGTGGCAGTCGCAGTTGTGGAGGACGGTGATCCAGGGCGGGGCGATCGCGACCTCGGTGTCCTCGAGATCGTCGATCTGGGGGAGCTCGGTTGCCGCATCGCGCGGAGTACCCATCCGTCCCTCCCGATCAGCCGATGACCCCGGCGGCGCGGAGCCGGGCGATCGTGCCCTCGCCGTAGCCCAGCACCTCCCGGAGGATGACGTCCGTGTGCTCGCCGAGCCGCGGGGCGCGCGTCGGCTGCCGGATCTCGCCCTCGGTGCGCACCGGGCTCCGCACCTCGCGCAGCGGGCCGAACGCGGGATGGTCGACCTCCACGATCATGTCGCGGGCCAGCACCTGCGGATCCGCCAGGGCCTGGCGCACGTCGTTGACCGGCGCGCACGGCACGCGTCCCCGCAGCCGGTCGAGCCACTCCGCGGTGGTGCGGGTGAGGAAGCGCTCGCGCAGGAGCGGCAGCAGGGCCTCCCGGTTGGCGAAGCGGTCCGCGAAGCTGCCGAAGCGCGGGTCCTCCGCCAGCCCGGGCGCCCCCAGCGCCTCCACCAGATCGCGCCAGAACTTCTCCTTGTTGCAGAAGATCACGATCCAGCCGTCGCGGGTGGGGAAGTTCTGCGCGGGCACCAGGGTCTGGTGCGCGGAGTCGCGGGTGCGCTCCGCGGTCCAGTCGCGGTTGAGGGTCCAGATCGCGAAGTAGGAGAGCATGCTGACCGCGGTGTCGAGCAACGAGACGTCGACGTCGCGGCCCACGCCGGTGCGCTGGGCGTCGAAGAGGCCGACCATGAGCCCCACCATCGCCGCGTAGCCGCCCGCGAAATCGATGACCGAGACGCCGCACTTGCCGGGGGGCCCGTCGGGCTCGCCGGTCACCGACATGTAGCCGGCGTAGCCCTGCACCAGGTAGTCGAAGGCGGGCTCCGCCGCGCGCGGGCCGGTCCGGCCGTAGCCGGTGAGGGAGCAGCACACGACCTTGGGGTTGATCTCCCGGAGGGCGGCGTAGGTCAGTCCCAGCTTGTCGGGCAGGTCGCCGCGGGCGTTGTTGAACACCGCGTCCGAGACGCGCACCAGGTCGCGGAACACCGCCTGCCCGTCCGGGTGGCGCAGGTTGAGCGCGAGGGAGCGCTTGCCGCGGTTGAACGACTGGAAGTACGGCGAGTCCGCGTCGCCCTGGAACGGGGGCACGTAGCGGGCGCTGTCGCCGCCCGCACCCGGGTCCTCGATCTTCACCACGTCGGCGCCGAGGTCGGCCAGCAACTGGGTGCCGAACGGGCCGGCCCCGAACTGGGAGACGGCCAGGATGCGCAGGCCGTCGAGCGGGGGGTGGGTCATCTCAGTAGGGGAGCCGGCCCTCGCCGAGGGTGGCGTGGGTCTTCTTGGGCACCAGCACCTTTCTGGTGTAGGAGCACACCACCTCGCCACGCTGGTTGAAGCCCTCGGTGGCCACGGTGACGATCCCGCGGTCACCCTGGCGCGACTCCCGCAGGTCGACCACGCGGCTGCGCGCGTAGAGGGTGTCGCCGATGAAGGTGGGCTTCTCGTGCTTGAGCGCGTTCACCTCCAGGTTCGCGATGGCGCGCCCCGAGATGTCGGCCACCGTCATCCCGATGACCACGCTGTAGACCAGGGGACCCATCACCACCCGCTGCTTGTGCTGGGTGTAGGTCTGCGCGTAGTGCGCATCGGAGTGCAGCGGGTGCTGGTTCATGGTGAGCAGGGCGAACCAGGTGCAGTCGGCCTCGGTGATGGTGCGGCCCGGCCAGTGGGTGAACTCCTGTCCGGGTGCGAAGTCCTCGAAGTAGCGGCCGTAGCTCATGGCAGCTGGCTGGCCAGCCAGCGCGCGGCGAGACGCCGGCGCTCCGCGGCCGCATCGCGCGGGCCCAGGAGCAGGGCGGCCGCGTCGCGGTAGTAGCGCTCCACCGGGAACTCGGTGGTGTAGCCGTAGCCGCCGTGGATGCGCATCGCCTCGAGGCTCACCGCGTAGGCGGTCTCGCCCGCGACCAGGCGCGCCATCATGGATCCCGCGTCGTCGCGCGAGTCCACGTCGAGCCGCTCGGCCGCGCGCCCCGTGAGCAGGCGCGCCGCGGTGAGGCGGGTGGCCATGTCGGCCAGCTTCAGCTGGATCGCCTGGTGATGGCAGATCGGCTGCCCGAAGGTGGAGCGCTGCTGCGAGTAGCGCAGGGCGGCCTCGAAGGCGGCCTGGCCCAGGCCCACCCCGGTGGCCGCGGTGGCCACGCCGCTCACCGCCTCCAGCAGCAGCTCGGCGCCCTCGCGCAGCATGGACGCGGCACCGAGCCGGACGCCGACCAGCACCACGTCGGCCGCCCCGAGGCCCCGCAGGCCCACGGTCTCGGACGCCAGCCCCACCGTCAGGCCGGCGCGTCCGGCCTCCACCACGAAGCAGCGGGTGCGTCCGTCCTCGAGCGCCGCGTTGACCAGGAACTGCTTGGCGCGCGCCGCGCCGGGGACGACCGGGGCGGAGCCGGTCAGGACCCATTCCGTACCGGCCTGGCGGGCCCCGATGGAGGGGCCGATCACCGGCGCGGTCCAGCGCTCGCCGCGGGCCATCGCGGGCACGAGCCGCTCGCGGACGTCGCGCGGCGAGTGCCGGGTGATGGCCAGGGTCGCGGCGAGCTGGGCCCCGAGCCAGACCGCGAGGGTGGCGGAGCCACGGGCGACCTCCTCGACGATCATCGCGGTGGTGGCGAGCGACAGCCCGAGGCCGCCGTGGTCGGGCTCCGCGAGGGCGCCGAAGAGCCCGAGGTCGGCCAGGCGCGCCACCAGCGGCTGCAGATCGCGGCGGCCCGCGTCGAGGTCCTGGATGACCGGCAGCACGTCCTTCTCCACCGCCTGCCGCACGCCCAGCACGAGCTGACGCTCCTCCTCGGGCAGGCCGTCGCGGCTGGTCAGCGCGCCGGGCCGCTCGCCGTAGCGCTCGAGCAGGTTGCGGCAGATGATCAGCCGCTGGATCTCGTTGGTGCCCTCGCCGATGATCATGAGGGGCGCGTCCCGGTAGAGCCGCTCGACGAGGCCGGAGACGAGCTGGCCGCGCGCGCCCTCGATGCGCATGGCCTCCACCGCCACCTCCTGGGCCGCCTCGGAGGCGTGGAGCTTGGCCATGCCCGCCTCCAGGTCGCAGCGGTCGCCGCGGTCCTTCATGGCCGCGGCCCAGTAGGTCACGAGCCGCGCCGACTCCACCTTGGTGGCCACGTCGGCCAGCGCCGCGGGCGGCTCGGGCAGGGTGCGGGCCACCCGCACCGCCTCCTCCAGCCCGGCCTGGGCCACGCCCACCGCGCGCGCCGCGATGTTGATGCGGCCGGTCTCGAGCCCCGACATCACGTGCTTGAAGCCGCGGCCCTCGACGCCGCCTACCAGGTTCGCGGCCGGGCAGGGGAAGTGGTCGAAGACCAGCTCCGCGGTGTCCACGCCCTTGTAGCCCAGCTTGCCGATCGACTTGACCACCTCGAGGCCGGGCGCGCCCTTCTCCACGATGAAGCAGGACATGCCGCGGTGCCGGGGCCGGGCCTCCGGATCGGTGAGGGCCAGCAGGGCGAAGGTGTTGCCCTCCCGCCCGTTGGTCACGAACATCTTGGAGCCGGTGATGAAGTACTGGTCGCCGTCGCGCCGGGCCACCGTGCGGAGGGCCTGCACGTCCGAGCCGGCGTGGGGCTCGGTGAGGCAGAGGCCCCCGCGGGCCTCGCCGCTGGCGAAGCGGGGCAGCAGGCGCCGCCGCTGCTCATCGGTGCCGTGCTGGAGCACGATCAGGGCGGCCATGGTGTGGCTGTTGATGACCCCGGCCAGGGACATGAACCCGCGGCACAGCTCCTCGATGATGCGGGCGTAGGTGCTCACGTCGAGGCCGAGGCCCCCGTACTGCGCAGGCACCAGGGCCCCGAACAGCCCGAGCCGCTTCATGCGCTCCACCATGTCCCGCGGATAGCGGTCGTCGTGCTCCAGCGGGGCCGCCAGGCGGCGCACGTCGTGGTCCACGAATTCGCGGACCGCGGCCAGGAGGTCGGGCGTGCGGCCTGGGGATGCGCTCACGACGGTGCGGTCCTCGGGTGATCGGCTCGGTTGCGGGGTCAGACTAGCAAAGCCCGCGCGGCCATTGCAAGGCGAAGGCGTCTTTCTTGGACCCGAGTTGCCCGGACCGGTATGCTGGTGGCATGAACTTCACCGTCGCCAGCTACAACATCCACAAGTGCGCCGGCCTCGACGGCCGCGTGGACCTCGATCGCATCGCCGACGTCATCCGCGAGATCGACGCCGACCTGGTCGGCGTGCAGGAGGTGTTTCGTCCCCAGGCGCTGGGCCTCGCCGAGCGGCTCGGCGTGGCGGTCACCATGGGCCCGACCCGCGAGCGGGACGGGCAGCCATACGGCAACGCGATCCTCACCCGGCTCACCATCCGCGGCAGCCGCACCTTCGACCTGTCCCGTCCGGACCGCGAGCCCCGCGGCGGCATCCGCCTCGACCTGGCCCTGGGCGACGGCCTGCTGCTGCACCTGTTCAACGTGCACTTCGGCCTCAAGATCCGGGAGCGTGCGGCCCAGGTCCGGATGCTGGTCCGCGAGCACATCCTCCACGACGAGCTGACCGGCCCCCGGGTGGTGGTGGGCGACCTCAACGAGTGGTTCTGGTTTCCCGGCGCGGTGGGACGGGCCCTGCGCCGTGAGCTGCACGGCCCGCGCATCCGGCGGACCCATCCCGCCCCTCTCCCCCTGTTCCCGCTGGACCGCATCTACTGGGATCGGGAGCTCGCCGCCGACGGCTTCCACGTGCATCGGAGCCGGCTGGCCCGCGTGGCGTCCGACCACCTCCCGGTGGTGGCCCGGCTCCGAGTGACGCCCGAGCGCGGCTAGTCCCGCCGCGCCTCTTCCCGGCCGGCCGTGGCGGACACCGAGCGTCTCCTGTACGCGGCCCAGCGGCTGGCCGGCCACGATGCCGACGCCACCGACCTCGAGCTGCTGCGGGACGCGCATCCCGCGGACCTGGCCCACGTGCTCAATCACCTGGACGCCGAGGAGCGCCACGCGGTCTTCCGCTCGCTCGACCGTGAGCGGGCGGGCGAGGTGCTCGCGGAGATGGACGATCACGCCCTGCTCGACCTCATCCGCGTCCTCGACGACGTGGAGCTCTCGCGCATCCTCGAGCAGATGCCGGCGGAGTACGCCGCCGACGTCGTCGACGAGCTGCCCACCGAGCAGGCCGAGAAGATCCTCGACCTCATGGAGGAGCAGAAGTCGGAAGAGGTCCAGGAGATCCTCGAGTACCCCGAGCAGTCGGCGGGACGCCTCATGTCGCCCGACTTCCTGGCCCGCCCGGAGACGGCCACCGTGGAGGAGGCCATCCAGCACATCCGCCGCTCGATCACCCAGGAGCGCCCCTTCGAGCTCTACGTGGTCGACGATCACCAGCACCTGGTGGGCCGGGTGCCCCTACGGCGCCTCCTGATCGCGGCCCCGCGCACCCCGCTGTCCGCGCTCCTCGACGACGAGGTGCTGAGCGTGCGGCCGGAGATGGACCGCGAGGAAGTGGCCCGGCTGGTGGCCAAGTACGACCTGGTGAGCGTGCCGGTGGTGGACGAGCAGAACCGGCTGCTCGGCACCATCAGCGTCGACGACGTCATCGACATCCTGCAGGAGGAGGCCTCGGAGGACATCTTCCGCATCGCGGGCTCCGACGCGGCCGAGCTGGAGCGGCGCACCCCCACCCAGGTGGCGCTGCTGCGCCTGCCGTGGGTCCTGAGCACGCTGCTGATCGAGCTGCTGGCGGGCGTGGTCATCCACGTCTTCGACCGCACGCTCGGGCAGGTGATCCTGCTCGCCTCCTTCATGCCGGTGATCCAGGCCATCTCCGGCAACACCGGGCTGCAGTCGGTCACGATGGTGGTGCGCGGGCTCGCCACCGGCCAGGTGCAGCTCACGCGCTGGTGGGAGCCGCTGCGCCGCCAGGTCCAGACCTCCAGCATCCTCGGCGCGGTGTGCGCGCTGGTGGTGGGGACGGTGGGCTGGCTCTGGCACTCGCCCGCGTTCGCGCTGGTGGTGTCGGTCTCGATGTTCATCTCGGTGAACCTCTCCGGCACCGCGGGTACCGTCATCCCGATGCTTTCCAAGCGGCTCGGCTTCGATCCCGCGCTCACCGCGGGCCCGTTCGAGACCGCCTTCCAGGACGTGCTCGGCGTGACGATCTTCCTCTCGCTGGCCACCCTGCTGCTGCACTGGCTCACGTGATCGCATCACGACGCTTTGTTGCGAACCGGTGCCGCGCTTTGTCCCGGCACCTCGGCGCTCAATCTTGCACGGTGAGGAGACGCATCATGTTTTCGATGATTTATCGATCGATTCAGGCTGGCAAGCGCCTTGCTGACCTCCTGTCCCGTCATGGACAGCCGCTCCCCCGAGCCGCCGGAGACCGCCGTCACGACCGTGGAGGCAGGGCCCTCGCACCTGCCGTCGCGCGCGCTCGTGGTCGACGACTCGATGGTGGTGGCCGACGTGGTGACCGCGCTCCTGCGCCGTACCGGCTGGACGGTGGACGTGGCCCACACGGTGGACGCCGCGCTCGAGCACGTGCGGAGCGTGCCGTACGACCTGGTGGTCTGCGACGTCTGCATGCCGGACGGCGGCGGCCCGGCGGTCTACTACGCGGCGATCACGCGGCGTCCGGACCTGGCCAACCGCTTCCTGTTCATCACCGGCAACATGGACGACCCGGAGCCGTGGCGCTTCCTGGCCAAGATCCGCGCCCACGTGCTGGAGAAGCCGTTCACCGGCCGGGCCCTCCGGCACGCGCTGATCAAGGTCATCGCCTGACCCGCCGGCTCGCGCCGGCGCTGCTGCTCTCCGCGGTCCTCGCCTCGACCCTCCTCGCCCCCTCCGCGTGGGCGGGGGCGCCCACCGAGCAGCTGCAGGCCCTGACCGACCGCGTGGTGAAGACGCTCGACGATCCCTCGCTCGACCAGGCCCAGCGCCGCAACGCGATCCGGGCCATCGCGCTGGAGGCCTTCGACGTGGCCGAGGCGGCCCGGCGCGCGCTCGGCCCCCACTGGGCCAAGCGCACCCCGGCGGAGCGCCAGGAGTTCATCGGGCTCTTCCAGGGCATGCTGGAGCGCGGCTATCTCTCCCGCATCGGCGAGTACGGCGGCGAGCGCGTGCAGTACGTGGGCGAGCGCGTCGACGGAGATCAGGCCACCGTGCGCGCGGTGATCGTGACCCAGAAGGGGACCCAGGTGCCGGTGGAGGCGCGCGTGCTGAGCCGGGACGGCCGGTGGAAGATGTACGACGTCCTGATCGAGAACGTCAGCCTGGTCGCGAGCTACCGCTCTCAGTTCGACCGGGTGATCCGCACCTCGTCCTACGAGGAGCTGGTGCGCCGCCTCAGGGCGAAGGAGCAGTAGGCGCGCCGGCCAGCCGCGCGCAGGCGAGCAGCAGCGCGTTGGCGCCGTGCTCGATGTCGTCGAGGCCGGTGAACTCCTCCTCGCAGTGGCTGCGGCCCCCGCGCGAGGGCACGAAGATCATTCCGGTGGGGCAGATCGCGGCCATGTACTGCGCGTCGTGCCCCGCGCCGGACAGCATGCGCCGGTGGCCGCAGCCGAGCGCGGTCGCGGCGGCCTCCACGATGCCGACCACCTCCGGGTCGAACGGGGTCCGCGGCACGCGCCAGTAGTGGTCCACGTGGGCCTGCACGCCCTCGCGGCGGGCCGCCACGCGCACCACCTCGTCCAGCATCTCGAGCGCGCGGTCCAGGTGTCCCTCCTCGGGGTCGCGGAAGTCGACCGACAGCTCGACCTTGCCCGGGATCGCGTTCGGGATGTTGGGGGAGACGTCGAGCCGGCCCACCGTCGAGACCAGCTCGCCCCCGATGCGGCGCGCGATCCCGCGCACGCCGCCGACGATCTCGGCCGCGGCCACCAGCGCGTCGTGGCGCACCCGCATGGGGGTGGGCCCCGCGTGGTCCTGCGTGCCGTGGAGCGTGATCCGCGACCACGCGATGGCCACGATCCCCTCCACGACGCCCAGGGGCAGGCCCTCCTCCTCCAGGATCGGGCCCTGCTCGATGTGGAGCTCGAGGTAGGCGCGCATGGGCCGGGGCACGCACGGCTCGGAGCCCAGGTACCCGATCCGCTCCAGCGCGTCGACCAGGCGGATGCCGTCGCGGTCGCGGGCGTTGTAGGCGTCCTCGAGCGGGATCTTGCCCGCCATCACCCCGGAGGCGATCATCGCGGGCTGGAAGCGCGCGCCCTCCTCGTTGGTGAACACGATCATCCCGACCGGGTGCCGAGTCGCGACGCGGTGGTCGTTCAGCGTGCGCAGGGTCTCGAGCGCGCACAGCACGCCGAGCTGGCCGTCGTAGCGGCCGCCGCTCGGCACCGAGTCCGCGTGCGAGCCCATGAACACGGGCGGGCGGGCCTCGGTGCCGGGGCGGATGCCGAAGATGTTGCCCATCTGGTCCACCGAGACCTGGAGCCCGGCCTCGCGCATCCAGCGCACCAGCAGATCGCGGCCGCGCCGGTCGTCGTCGGTGAGGGCCACCCGGTGGAGCCCGCCGCGCGCGGTGCCCCCGATGCGCCCGAGGGCGTCCATGCTCTCGGCCAGCCGCAGCCGATCGATGCGCAGCGCCCGCCGGTCCGCCGTCACGTCCCCCGTCACATCCCGAGGTAGGCCTTCTTGAGCCGCTCGTCGGCCAGCAGCTCCTGGGCGGGGCCGGCCAGGACCACCCGGCCGTTCTCCAGCGCGACCGCGCGGTGGGCGAGGGCCAGCGCGCGGCGGACGTTCTGCTCGACCAGCAGGACGGTCACGCCGTCGCGATTGATCGCGGCCACCGTCTCGAAGATGCGCTGCACCAGCACCGGGGCGATGCCGAGGGTGGGCTCGTCCAGCATGAGCAGCCGCGGCCGCGCCATGAGGGCGCGGCCGATCGCGCACATCTGCTGCTCGCCGCCGGAGAGCGAGCCCGCGAGCTGGGTCGCGCGGTCCTTCAGTACCGGGAACAGGCCCAGCACGTACTCCAGGGAGGCCGCCTCGTGCGCCCGCGCCTCGGGGGCGTGGGCGCCCAGCAGCAGGTTCTCGTGCACGGTCATGAACGGGAAGAGCCGGCGGCCCTCCGGCACCTGGACCACGCCGCGGGCGACCCGCAGGTGCGCCGGGATCGAGGCGAGGTCCTGGCCGTCGAGCAGCACCCGCCCGCGGCGGGCGGGCAGGGTGCCCGAGATCACCCGCAGGGTGGTGGTCTTGCCCGCCGCGTTGGCGCCCACCAGCGCCACCAGCTCGCCCGCGCGCACCTCCAGGCTCACGCCGTGGAGCGCCTGGAGGTCGCCGTAGAAGGCGTCGACTCCCTCAAGCGTCAGCAAGCACGAACTCCTCGCCGAGATAGGCGTCGACCACCCGCGGATCGCGGCTGATCTCCTCCGGACGGCCCTCCGCGATCTTCTCGCCGTGGTGCAGCACGACGATCCGCTGGGCCAGGCGCATCATGGCGGCCATGATGTGCTCGATCACGATGAGCCCGATGCCGTCGGCGTGGAGGCGCCGGAGGATCTCGATCATCTCGACCAGCTCGGTGGGGTTGAGCCCCGACATGACCTCGTCCAGCAGGAGCAGCCGCGGCCGGGTCGCGAGCGCGCGGGCCACCTCCAGGCGCTTGCGGAGGCCGATGGGCAGCGAGCGCGCCCGGTTGGTCGCGAACGGCTCCAGCCGGCAGGTCGCGATGACCTGCCGCGCCGCCTCCCGGGCCGCGGACACCGCCCGGACGCGGGTGAGGGCGCCGATCATCACGTTGTCGAGCACCGAGAGATTGCCGAACGGCTTCACGAGCTGGAAGGTGCGGGTGAGCCCGAGCGCGCACACCAGGTGCGGGGCCATGCCGCCGATGTCGCGGCCGTCGAGCTTCACCGTCCCCGAGTTCGGCGCGTAGAAGCCGGAGATCACGTTGAAGAGCGTGGTCTTCCCGGCGCCGTTGGGCCCGATGATGCCCAGGATCTCCCCGGGCGCCGCGCGCAGGGAGACGTCCTTCACCGCGGTGAGGCCGCCGAAGCGCTTGGTGACCGCGTCAAGCTCGAGCATAGCGGCCCATCGCCCGCACGCGCTCGCCCATCCACCCGACCAGGCCCTGCGGCACGAAGCGCACCACCACGATCAGGAGGCAGCCGTAGATGATCAGGTAGATGCCGATCAGCCCCGCCGCGAAGTCGCTGAACGTCGCGCGCAGGTACGTCTCGAGCGAGGTGATCAGCACCGAGCCCACGAAGGGTCCGATCGCGGTGCCGATGCCGCCGATGATGCTCATGAGCGCGAAGCGGATCGAGAGGTCCACCGAGAAGACGTAGAACGGGTCCACGAAGCCCACGTACTGGGCCCAGAGGCCGCCGCACACCGAGGTGATCGCGGCGCTCGCCGCCACCGCCGCCACCTTCAGGCGCCGGCACGGGATGCCGAGCGCCTCCGCCGCGTCCTCGTCCTCCCGCACGCCCGCCAGCTGGTAGCCCGGACGCGAGGTCTCGAGGTAGCGCGCGACGAGGTAGACGCCCACCGCGAGGGCCAGGATCAGGTACACCCACGGGACCTTGGACTGGAAGCCCAGGCTGGCGAAGCCGGGCCGGAACGGGACCGGGATTCCTTCGGAGCCGGAGGTCACCGCGCGCCAGCGGCTGGCCAGGATCAGCAGCACCTGCGAGAACGCGATGGTGGCGAGGCCGAAGTAGGGGCCCTTGAGCCGGTTCGAGAGGTAGCCGATGACGAGCCCGGCCACGGTGGCGAGTCCGGCGCCCACCAGCAGGCCGAGCCACGGCGAGAGGCTCCAGCGCGTGGCCATGAGGGCCGCGGAGTAGGCGCCCAGGCCGAAGAACGCGGAGTGGCCCAGCGACACCTGGCCCGCGTAGCCGCCGGCCACGTTCCACGCGCCCGAGACCGCGCCCCAGAGCAGGATCAGGATCAGGCTGTCCAGCAGGAAGCCGTCGTGGGTGATCAGGGGGACCACCGCGGCGAGGCCGAAGAAGATCAGGGCGGGCAGGCTGGCACGCACGCGCGGGCTAGGCCCCGAGCGTCTCGGCGCCGCGCTGGCCGAAGAGGCCGGCGGGCCGGAACACGAGCACCGCGATGAAGAGCAGGAAGTAGATGACCTCCTTCCACGCGCTGCCGAGGTAGTAGGAGCCGGCCACCTCCACCCCGGCCACGATGAGGCTGCCCAGCAGCGCGCCCACCATGTCCCCGAGGCCGCCCAGCACCACCACCACGTAGGCCAGCAGCACGAACTGCAGCCCCGCGGTGGGGTAGACCGAGTAGAGCGGCGACATCAGCACCCCCGCGATCCCGACGCACACCAGCCCGATGGACCAGGCGAGACGGTAGACCCGGTCGGTGTCGATGCCCATCAGGGTGGCCGCCTCCACGTCCTGGGCGGTGGCGCGCATGATCCGGCCCGCCCGGGTCCAGCGCATGAACGCGACCAGGGCCGCGGTGAACAGCACCGCGACGACGAACGCCACCACCTGCGACAGGTTGAAGGCGGCGTCGCCGAGCCGGAGCACCACCGCGGAGTGCCAGGGGCGCACGAAGCGGAAGTCACCCGTCCACGCCACCAGGGCCGCGTTCTGCAGCACGATGGAGAGGCCCACGGTGGTGAAGATCTGCACGTTGTGGCTGGCCTTGACCACCCCCCGCATCACGAGCGCGTAGGTCAGCAGGCCGATGAGGAAGAACAGCGGCGCCGCCACCAGCAGGACCACGTAGGGGTCTAGGTGCCAGAGCGTGAACGACCAGAAGGCGAGGTACATCCCGAGCATCAGGAACTCGCCGTGGGCGAAGTTCACCACCCTCATGATGCCGAAGATGAGGGTGAGCCCCACCGAGATCAGGGCGTAGATGCCGCCCAGGAGCACGGTGGAGACGACGAGCTGCGGGACGGCGCCCACCGGGCGCGGGGCCCGTTACTTGCGCTGGTCCCAGGGGCCGAGCGGAATCCACTTGGCCCGCAGGGTCGAGAACTCCTCGGGCCACACCGTCACCATCTGGCCGTTCTGCCACTGCAGCATGTAGTGCTGCACGCGCTCGTTGGCGTTCTGGCCGTTCTCCGCGAACTTGACCCCCCAGCCGTTCAGCATGCTGCCCACCGGCAGGTCGAGGGAGAGCACCGCGGAGCGGAACTTGTCGAGGTCGTCCGACTTCGACTTGTCCAGGACCAGCTTCAGCAGCCAGAGGCCGGCGCCGGCCAGCCGATGGCTCGCGTAGGGCTCGGTGCCGGCCCGCTTCTTCACCGCCTCCGTGAAGTCGCGCTCGAGCTTCTGGGCCTCGGGGCGGAAGGCCTCGAGACGCAGGCCGGTGGAGGGCTCGGCGAGCACGAAGGGGCCGTTGCCCTCCGCGCCGAGGGCCTTGCCGAAGTCGGGCGAGCCGTAGCCGGTGGCGCCCGCGTGCACCAGGGCCTTGAACTGGAAGTTCTGCTCGCGGGACTGGCGCCAGAACAGCACCGCGTCGTTGCCGCGCGCGATGTGGTGGACGATGTCCGGGTTGACCTGCTTCAGCTTGGCCACGAGGGGGGAGAAGTCGTTGGTGGTGGCGAAGGCGTAGTACTCCATCGCCACCTCCTGCATCCCGAACTCCTTCTTGGCCCGCTCGCGCGCGGCCTCGGTGACCCCCTGGCCGTAGGAGGAGTCCTCGGACAGGAACGCGATCTTGAGCTGGTTCGGCTTCATGTTGAAGCGGGGGGCCAGGTGCTTGGCGATGAACTCGATGTTGTACCAGCCGAACCCGGTCCCGTCGATCTCGGTGCGGAACACGTTCTTGAGCCCGCGCCGGCTGAAGCGCGGGTCGACGCAGGAGGACTCCCAGTAGATCACGTTCTGGCGGGAGGCCGCCTCGCTGGCCGCGCCGCACAGGGTCGACGAATAGGTGCCGGTGATGATCTTCACGCCTTCCCGGGTGATGAGGCGATTCGCCTCGCTCGCCGCCGCGGTGGGGTCCACCGCGTCGCCCACCACGAAGGTGAGCTTCTTGCCCATGACCCCGCCGCGCTCGTTGATCAGGTCGCGCATGATCTCGTAGCCCTCGAGGTGCCGCTTGCCCTCGAAGGCGAGCGCGCCGGTCAGCGGCTCCAGGACCCCGATCTTGTACTCGCCCTGCAGGGCCTGGCCCTCGCTGCCGCCGATCAGGGCGGCGGACACCAGGGTCAGGGCGGTGAGCAGCACGACGGTGATCAAGGCGGGGCGACGCGGCATGGACGGTCCTCCTCGAAAGTAGGAACGGCTGCGCTGTTCTACCCCGCGCGGGCGTCGGGTGTCAACCGGCGTGACGCGCGCGTCGTGGTGCTAGACTGGCTTCCGTCCATGCCCGACGCCCCGCATCCGCCGCACCGCCACATCTCTCCCCAGACCGTTCGCTTCTGCCCGCTCTGCGGCGCCGCCCTGGCCCCGAAGGCCATGGAGGCCGGGAAGCGGCCGGAGATGGTATGCACCGGCTGCGAGTTCGTCTACTACATGACGCAGAAGGTGGTGGCGGGAACGATCCCGTGGCGGGACGGCCGGCTGCTGCTCACCCGGCGGGCCATCGAGCCGTCCCTGGGCAAGTGGACGTTCCCGGGCGGCTACGTCGACTGGGGCGAGACGGTGGAGGCGGCGGCGCTGCGCGAGACGTGGGAGGAGACGGGCCTCACGGTGGCGCTGGGCGGGCTGCTCGGCGTCTACTCCTACGCGACCTCGCCGGTGGTGATCGTGGTCTACCGGGCGCGCGTGCTGGGCGGGACCCTCACGCCCTGCCACGAGAACGATCGCCTGGAGTGGATGACCCCGGCGGAGGTTCCGTGGGACGCGCTGGCCTTTCCCTCGACGGTGGCCGCGATGCGCGATTTCCTGACGCGGCCGGACGACGGCGGTCCCACCGCCGGGAGCGCGCTACCCGCGTGAGGGCAGGGTGACGGTGGCCCGCCCGGTGACGACCTTCTCGCCCTTCTGATTCTCGGCCCAGAGATCGAGGTCGACCTGCCCGTCCTCGCGGCCCTGCGGAGGCCGCTTGGCGGTCACCCGGCCGCGGCAGGTGATCACGTCCCCCAGCCGCACCAGCGCCGCGAAGCGTACCGAGATCCGGCGCACGCACCCGACCCCGAGCCAGTTCGTCACCGACTGGGCCACGAAGCCCATCGACAGCATGCCGTGCGCGAACACCCCACCCATGCCCGCGGCCTTCGCGAAGGCGTCGTCCTGGTGGATCGGGTTGAAGTCGCCGGAGGCGCCCGCGTACCTGGTGAGCTGGATCTGCTGGATGGGCGGCTTCACCAGCGGCGGCATGGCGGCGTCGACCGCCAGGTCTTCCCAGTAGTGCTTGGCGTAGCGCATCAGAGCCTCACCACCGTGATGTGGCGCACCATGGAGACGATCTCGTTGTCGGCGTCGGTCACCGCCATCTCGCGCACCACGAACGCCATCGGCCCGGAGCGGCCCGTCTTCTCGTAGACGTCGGTGATGCGCGAGCGGCAGAGGTAGGTCTCGCCGGGACGGATCGGCTTGTAGGACTCGAACTCCTGCTCGCCGTGCAGGATGCGGGAGATGTCCACCCCCAGATCCTTGAGCACGGCACCGGTGTCCGCGTTCTCGTCGCGGAAGGTGATCGCGAAGGTCGGCGGGGCGATGATGTCACCCCACTCGGAGGCCCGCCCGACCGCGTCGTCCAGGTAGAACGGCGAGCAGTCGCCGATGGCGCGGGCGAACTCCTTGATCTTCCCCCGCTCCACCGTCACCGCGAACGGCGGGTACTCCTTGCCCTTGACGTCCTTGTTGACGGTGATGGCCATGATCGCTCCTCGGAGGCGTTCTCAGCGCGCGGGGCCGGCCTTGGCGGCGGCGCGCGCGAGGAAGCGCTCCATGCTCGACACCAGGTAGCGCTCGTGCCGGCCCTCCGCGATCTTCTCCACCTCGTCCCACGCCTCCACGTCGAACAGGCAGCGCCGCCCATCCGTCTCGCGCAGCACCGCGCGGGCCCGCACCGTCATGCCGATCGGGGTGGCGGCGAGATGGCGCATGTCGACCGCGGTGCCGACGGTGCCGCCGCCCGGGGGCAGGTGCGGGACCATGACCGCGTGCGCCGCGTTCTCCATCAGCGTCACCACGAACGGGGTCCCGAGCACGGTGACCCCGCGGTTACCGAGCACGTCGGCGGTCAGCGCGGGCGTCACCACCTGCTGGACTTCGGCGGTCTGTCCGGGCGAAAGCGGCATGGCGGTGTCCTCTTCTACCCCGATCGCTCCCTCACGTCAACGGAGCCGCGGCGCCCGCGCTCAGCGCTTCGGGAAGAGGATGAAGAGGAGCCCGAAGGCCACGAGCAGGCCCTCGATGATCCGGACGAAGCCCTCCTCGCTGAGCCGGTCGAGGAGCCGCCGGCCGATCCACGCGCCCGCGATCATGATCGCGCCCAGGAAGAGCCCGAGGGTCACGGTGGATCCGGTGATCAGGCCGTGGCGCTCGAACACCACGAGGCGCACCGCGTAGGTGCCCACCGTGCAGAGCGCGTCGGTGGCGATGTAGGCGCCGCGCCGCAGCCCGTAGCCGAGGAAGAACGGGCTGATGATGGGGCCGGTGGCGCCCACCAGCGCGGAGAGGAAGCCGAAGGCGCCGCCCACCGCCGGGAAGTGGCCCAGCCGCACCCGCACCCCGTGGCGCCTGAGCCAGCGGCGCAGGGGCACCGCCAGGAGCATGAACACCCCGAGCACTCGGCTGATCAGGGCCCCGTCGGCGCGGGAGTAGAGCGTGGCGCCCACGATGCCGGCGGGCGCCGCGCCGGCCAGGAACGCGACCACCACGCGGCCGTCGATCTCGGTGCGGCTGAACCACATGCGGGCGCCGTTGCCGAGCAGCATCGCCACCGTGAGGATCGGGACCGCGGCCTTGATGCCGAGCGTCCACGCGATGACCGGCACCATGATGACGCCGGTGCCGAAGCCGGCCACGCCGCCCACGACGGAGGCGACCAGCGCGGCGGCGCGGAGCGCGAGCCAGCCGAGCGCGTCCGGCATCAGGCGCGGGCCGGGCCGCGACCGCCGGAGCGCCGGGCGGAGCGCATGGCCGGGTAGTATACGCAACCGTGGCGGCCCGGCACGTATACTTGCCGGATGCCCGTCCTGCTCGCGGCGCTCGGCGCGCTGCTCATGTCGCTCGACTCCGCGATCAACATCGTGCTGCCCGCGATGGCGGACGCGTTCTCGGTCGAGGCCGCCGCCGTCCGCTGGGTGATCATCTGCTACGTGCTGACCTACGCAGTCACCGCGTTCGCGGCGGGCGTGCTCGCCGACCGCCTGGGGCCCGGGCCGGTGTTCACCGCGGGGCTCTGGCTCTCGGGCGCGACGTTCCTCGGCTACCTCGCCGCCCCCGGCTACGGCACCGTGCTCCTCCTGCGGGCCGCGCAGGGCTTCGGGGGCGGGCTCGTGTACGGCACCGCTCCCGCGCTGGTGACGCTCTCGCTGCCGCCGGCCCGCCACGGCCGCGGGCTCGGCTCGATGAGCCTCGGGCTCGGGGTCGGGCTCGGGATCGGCCCGCTCCTGGGCGGCGTGATGCTCGAGCACTGGGGCTGGGCCTCGACGTTCCTCTTCCGCGCGCCCCTGTTCCTCGCGCTCGCGGTCCTGGCCCAGAGCCAGGCGCGCCGGCTCCGCGGCGCCATGCCGGGCGGCGCCCGCCGGCTGCCCGCGCTCGCGCCCGCGATCGCAGACGTCGCGCGGCTGCCGGTGCTGCGGGCCGCGCTGCTCGCGTTCCTCTCCAACTACGCCCAGTTCGCGGTGTGGCTGCTCGCGCCGTTCTTCCTGGTGGGCACGCTCGGCCTGTCGCCCACGGTGGGCGGCCTCGTCTTCGCGCTCACGCCGCTCGGCAACGCGCTGGTCGCGCCGCTCGGCGGCTGGGCCACGGATCGGGTGGGCCCGCGCGCGCCGCTCGCGTGCGGGCTCGCGCTCGAGGTTGCGGGCCTCCTCCTGATCGCGACGCTCACCGGGGCCACACCGCTCGCGCTGGTGGCCCTGGGCCTGGCCCTGGTCGGCCTCGGGGTCGGCCTGTTCCAGGTGCCGAACCTGGCCCTGCTGATGGCGTCGTTTCCCCCCGCGCAGCAGGGGGTGGCGGGCGGCCTCGCGTTCCTCTCCCGCACGCTCGGCAGCGCGCTCGGCGTGCAGGTCACCGCCGCGCTCTTCGCGGCGCGGCTCGCGCGCGAGGGCTTCCTGCCCGCCTTCCACGCCGCGTTCGTGGGCGCGGGCGCGGTGTGCGCGGTGGCGGCGGTGCTGGCGATCCTGCCCGGAGGCCGGGGGCGTGCGACCGGAGCGGCCGCCTCCGGTCGATGACGGCGCCGCCCCGGACCTATCGCTGGGTGATCCTCTCCGTCTGCGTGCTCGGCTTCATGCAGACGCACGTGCAGCGGGTGGGGTTCGCCCCCCTCATCCCGACCTTCATCGAGGACATGAGGCTCAGCTACGCGGCGGCGGGCACCATCATGGCCGCCTACTTCTGGTCCTACGCGCTCGTGCAGGTGCCGATCGGCATGCTGACCGACCGCCTGGGAGCGCGGCGGGTGATGCTCGGCTGCATGGGCGTGCTCGCGGTGGGCGCGCTCGCCTTCGCGCTCGCCGGGAGCTTCGCGCAGAGCCTGCTCGCGCGCGTCGTGGTGGGCGCGGGCGCGGCCGCGACGTGGCTGCCGGGACTGCGGCTGATCCACGAATGGTTCCCGCTCCGCGAGCGCGGCCTCGCGACCGGGCTGTTCTCGGCGGGCGGCGGCGTCGGCGCCACCGCCGCCCTGCTGCTCCTGCCGGTGCTGGCCGGCCATCTGGGCTGGCGCCTGGGCTACGGGCTTCTGGCGGTGCCGGTGCTGGTGACGATGGGAGCGGTGTGGCTGCTCGTGGGTCCGGATCCGCGGCCCCACGGCGGGGCCGCGATGCCCGGCGGGTTCGCGCGCTCGATGCTCGAGGTGCTGGGCACGCCCGCCCTCTGGCCGTTCAACGTCTACGTGCTGTTCTCCTACGGCGGCTACTTCGCCCTGCTCACCTGGCTGCCCACCTTCCTCGTGCGGAGCGAAGGGCTCGGCCAGGCCGCGGCCGGCGTGGTCACCGCGCTGATCACCGCCGGCACGATCGTGTCCTGGCCGCTGGCCGGCGCGCTCTCCGATCGCTTCGGCCGGCGCAAGCCGATCTTCCTGGTCAGCCAGGCGATGGCGGTCCTGGTGTGCGCGGCCTTCGCGTTTCTGGTGCCGGGGCGCGGCCTGGCCGCGGCCGCGGTGACCGCGGCCCTCACCGGCCTCCTGCTGGGCGGCCTCATCACGCCCTTCGTGATGGTGACCGAGCTGGTGCCGCCGCGCCTGATGGGGACCGCGTCGGGGATGGTGAACCTGTTCTCGTTCGTGGGCGGGCTCGCGGTCCCGGTGGCGCTGGGCTGGGCCCTCGACCGCACCGGCAGCTTTGCGGCCGCATTCGCGGCCTGCGCCGCGTTCGAGGTGGTGGCGCTCGCCATCGCCTGCTTCACGCGGGAGACCGGCGGCCGGGCGGCTACGGCTTCGGGATCCGGAGCGTCTTGCTGATCATGAGGCTGCCCGAGAGGAGGAAGAGCAGGCTCACCAGGTGGAAGGAGAGGCCCAGCACGCGCACCGGATAGAGATCCTGGTAGTGAAACGCCAGCATGAGGAGCCCGAGCGGCACCACGCTGGTCGGGATCGGGGTGCCCTCGAAGTAGGTGACCTTGCCGGTCTCCCGCGAGAGATCGGCGGCGGTCACGTTGTAGCGCGCCAGGCGGCTCACCCCGCAGCCCACGAAGTACATCAGGATCGCCTGGTCCACGACGCGGTCGAGGCCCGCCGCGTAGGCGATGCCGGCGGGGGCCACCCCGAACGAGATCACGTCGGCGAGGGAGTCGAGCTCGCGTCCCAGCGGCGAGCCGCCGTGGCGCCAGCGCGCCACGCGTCCGTCCAGCACGTCGAACACCAGGGCCAGCGGCACCAGGGCCGCGGCCACCCAGAGGTGGCGCCGGTCCCCGGAGGCCAGGAAGCGCATGGTGGCGAACAGGGCGGCCACCCCGCAGAAGCCGTTGGCGAAGGTGAAGAGATCGGCGAGGTGGAAATCGCGCAGCATCGAGAAGTGCCGCCGGGGCGTGCTCGCCGCCATCGATCAGCCGCTCCGCGGCGCCGCCGCGCCGGTCACGTAGGTCGCGAACAGCTCGTCGAGGGCGCGCGCCGGATCGTCGGTGAGCCCGGCGTGCACCGGGGAGGGCTGCAGCACGTCGGAGCGCGGGGCGGTGAGCCAGTGGAAGCGCTCCGACGGCGGCGCCAGCGCGATCGGCCCCGCGGCGGGGTCGCCCGCGGCCACCGCGCAGGCCGAGGCGAGGTAGCGCTCGAGGAGCTCGTGGTCCACGTCCGGCACCCGCGCCTTCAGCACGTCGAGCCCGGTGAGGGTGCGCATCCCGAGGTAGCCCGCGGTGCGGGCGTGGAGCACGACGCCCACCGGCACGAAGGCGCCCAGGTGCACGTGGGGCACCGCGCGCAGCACCGCGAAGTCGTACGCGATGGCGCCCTCCGGGCTCATCGGCGCGCGGACAGACGGCGCGCGGGCGTGCGGCGCGCCTCGGCCTGCGCCCGCCCCGCCTCCGCCACGAAGTCGCGCGGCGGACGCAGGCGCGTCGCGAGGTAGTCCCGGTAGCGCGCGCGGGCCGCCGCCGGGCTCGCGAACTCGGCCACGTCGTGCGGGTCGCGCGGCGCGGGCCGCAGCAGGTCGTCGGGCACCTGGGCCAGGATCGCGGCGATCGCCTCGGGCGTGAGCGCCCCCGCCAGCGCGCGGTCGACGGTGGTCAGGTCGCGGGCGCGGTCCAGCAGCACGTGGTCGCGGATGCGCGCGAAGGGTGTGCGGGTCCGTGCCTCGTCCACGGACGTCCAGTCGTGGTGCGCGTACAGTGCGCCGCCGTGATCGATCAGCCACGGGCGCCGCCGCCACACCAGGAGGTTCGGGTTGCGGGGCGTGCGGTCGGGATTGGTGACGAGGGCGTCCAGCCACACGAGCCGGGTGGCGAAGTCCGGATCGACGAGGTCGCCGGCCGCGGCGGCGTCGAAGTTGAACGCCCCGTCGAGGTAGCGCAGCCCCACGTTGACCCCGTGGCTGCCGCGCAGGATGTCCTGGATCTCCGGATCGGGCTCGCTCCGGCCGAAGGCGGGCGAGAGCTCGACCAGCGCCAGGTCGGGGACCGGGAGGCCGAGCGTCCGGGCGAGCAGGCCCACCACCAGCTCCGCCACGAGGGCCTTGGGGCCCTGGCCGGCGCCGCGAAACTTCACGACGAACAATCCGCCCCCGTCCGTGTCCACCACCGCGGGCAACGATCCGCCCTCCCGGAGGGGCTGCACGTAGCGGGTCGCCGCGAGACGCGCGAGCGAAGGTGGCGTGGACATCCTCGCCCAGGACTGTACTACACGCCCGCAGGCCCGGGGTATGATGCGGCCCATGGAGATCCTCGATCCGGTCGGTCCGTCCACCGCGGCCACCCGCACCCTCGCGCCCCGGCCCGCCACCCTGCAGGGCGCGGTCATCGGCGTTCTCGACAACTCCAAGCCGAACGCGCGCGTGCTGCTGGAAGGCGTGGCGCGGGCCCTCGCGGCCAAGCTGGGCGCGGCGGAGGTGCGCGCGTGGCGCAAGCCGGGCGCCTCCATCGGCGCCACGCGCGCGGTGCTCGACGAGATGGCCGCGGCCTGCGGGGCCGTCCTCACCGCCTCCGCCGACTGAGGGTCGTGCACGTCGTGGAGTATCCACGACGCCACGGAGCTGGAAGGGCGGGGGGTCGCCACCGTCGTCCTGGGCACGCACGAGTTCCGCCCGCTCGCGCTCGCGGAGGCGCGGGCCAAGGGCATGCCCGGCCTCGGCATCGTCACGGTGCCGCATCCCATCGGCGGCATTCCCGAGGAGCAGGTGGCGCGCAAGGCGGCCGCCGCGGTGGAGCAGGTGGTGGGCGCGCTGATCGGCACGGTGGCGGCGGGGGGCGCGCCGGCCCCGCCCGCGGAGGCGCCGGTGGCGCGCCACCGGGCGCCCGACGACCTCCTCGAGTTCCAGGCCTTCCTGATGGACCGCGGCTGGGGCGACGGCCTGCCCGCCATTCCCGCCACCCCCGAGCGGGTGGCCGCGATGCTCCGCGGCACGGGACGCCCCGCCGGCGACACGGTGGCGATCCTGCCGCCGCGGCTCGGGCGCGCCACCGTCGAGGTGGTGGCGGTGAACGCGGTGCTGGCGGGGGCGCTGCCCGAGCACCTGCCGGTGATCCTGGCCGCGGTCGAGGCGGTGGGGCAGCCCGCCTTCAACCTCCAGGCGATCCAGACCACCACGCATCCCTGCTCGCCGCTCATCATCGTGAACGGGCCGATCGCGGCCCGGCTCGGGATCAACGGGGCGGGCAACGCGCTCGGGCAGGGCCATCGCGCGAACGCGGTGATCGGGCGCGCCCTGCGGCTGGTGCTCCAGAACGCGGGCGGCGCGCGGCCCGGGCACGAGGACCGCGCCACCCAGGGCCACCCGGGCAAGTACAGCTACTGCGTGGCCGAGAACGAGTCCGCCTCGCCGTGGGAGCCGCTGTCGGTGGAGCGGGGCTTCCCGCGCGAGGCGAGCACGGTGACGGCGTGCGGCTCGGAGGCGCCCCACAACATCAACGACCACGGCTCGTCCACGCCGGAAGGGATCCTCACCACGGTGGCGGGCAGCGTCGCCACCACCGGCAGCAACAACATCTATCTCGGCGGGGAGCCCCTGGTGATGCTGGGGCCCGAGCACGCGGCCACCGTGGCGGGCGGCGGATGGAGCAAGGCCGACTTCAAGCGCGCGCTGTGGGAGCGGGCCCAGGTGCCGCTCTCCCGCTTCGATCCCTCGAACATCGAGCGCTTCGCGGTCATCCACCCGGCCGGCTTCAAGGACCGGCCGCCCGGGACGCTCGCGCCCATCGCCCGGGAGTGGAGCGACATCATGGTGGTGGTCGCGGGCGGCGCGGGGAAGCACTCGGTGTTCGTGCCCACCTTCGGGGCTACCCGGTCGGTGACCCTGCGGATCGAGGCGTGACCCGCGGCGGCTTCGCCGCGCTCCTCGTCGGGCTCGGGCTGGTGCTCGCGGGGCCCGCCCTCGCCGAGATGACCCCGCCGCCGCCCGCGCGTCGCGGGCCGGCCGCGTCCGCGGCGGAGCAGGCGTACGCGCGCGGGGTCGAGGCCGCCCGGTCCCGCGAGTGGGCCGCGGCGGAGGCCGCCTTCGCCCGCGCGGTCGCCCTCCGGGCCGACCACGCGGAGGCCTGGAACGGGCTCGGCCACGCGCTCCGCCACCAGGGCAAGTATCCCGCCTCGCTCGAGGCCTACGAGCGGGCGCTCCGCCTCCGGCCCGACTATCCGGACGCGCTCGAGTACCTGGGCGAGGCCTACGTGCAGATGGGGCGGCTCGAGGACGCCCGGCGCGTGCTGGAGCGGCTGCGCCCGCTGGATGCCGAGCGGGCCCGCGAGCTGTCCGAGGCTATCGCGAAGGGGAAGTGACCGAGTAGAGCCGCTCGAAGTACTCGCGGACCATCCGGTCCGAGGAGAAGCGCTCCACTCCCATCCGGATCGAGGCCCGCATCATGCGCGTCCAGCGCGGACGGTCGGCGTAGGTCGGCAGCACCTCGGTCTCGAGCGTGTCGTAGAGCGCGCGCAGGTCCCGCGGGTCGGGATCGCCGCTCACGGTGCCGTCGCCGATGGCCCAGCCGGTGACCCCGTGCTCGCAGCCCTCGGGCCACCAGCCGTCCAGCACCGAGAGGTTGAGGGTGCCGTTCATGGCCGCCTTCATGCCCGAGGTGCCGCTCGCCTCCATCGGCCGCCGCGGGGTGTTGAGCCACACGTCGCAGCCGCGGGTGAGCAGGCGGCCCAGCCCCATGTCGTAGTCCTCGAGGAACGCCACGCTCTCCGGCCACTGGCGCAGCGCCTCCACCAGGCGCGCGATCACCGCCTTGCCCTCGTGGTCGGCGGGATGGGCCTTGCCCGCGAAGAGCAGTTGCACGCGATGCCGCTTCACGAGGGTGGCGAAGCGCCCCGGGTCGCGCAGCAGGAGATCGGGGCGCTTGTAGGTGGCGGCCCGACGCGCGAAGCCGATGGTGAGGGCGTCGGGATCCAGGCGGGTGCCGGTGCGCGCGCGCACCTCCGCGAGCAGCTCGCACTTGAGCGCGCGCTTGGCCGCGACCAGCCGCTCGTCGTTGCCCTGGGCGCCCGCGATGCGCGGATCCTGCCAGGTGCCGGGGTGCACGCCGTTGGTGATCGCGATGATGGGCGCCGCGTTCTCCACGTGGGCCCACATCGCGCGGGCGGTCTCGCCGTGCAGCTGGGCCACCGCGTTGGCCACGTGGGCGAGGCGCAGCCCCGCCACCGTCATGTTGAACGGGTCCCCGCCGATCTCGGCGAGCTCGGCCGCCACCAGCTCGCAGCCCGCCCCCAGCCGCCGCAGCTCGGACAGGGCGTGCACCTCGTTGCCCGCGGGCACCGGGGTGTGGGTGGTGAACACGATGGACCGGCGCGCCGCGCGCCACGCCTCGTGGAAGGACGCGCCGGTCTCCATGCGGTCCGCGATCAGCTCGATGCCCGCGAACACCGCGTGCCCCTCGTTGAAGTGGTAGCGGTCGATGGGCAGGTGGAGCGCGCGCAGCGCGCGGACGCCGCCGATGCCGAGCAGCATCTCCTGGGCCACGCGGCAGTCCGGTCGCGGGTCGTAGAGCCGCCGCGTGATCCACGCGTCGCGCGGATCGGTGGGGTCGAGCAGGTAGAGCGGGGCGATCGCGTAGCGGCCCACGCGCCAGACCCGGCACTCGACCTCGCGCGCGGCGACGCGCACCCGGACGCGCGCGCCGGTGTCGACGAGCCCGTCGGTCTTCTGCTCGGCCCACTCGTCGTACGGATAGCCGTCGGGGCCGATGTGCTGCGAGGTGTAGCCCTGGCTCCACCGCAGGCCCACCCCCACCACCGGCAGGCCCAGATCGCCGGCGGACTTCATGAAGTCGCCCGCGAGCACGCCGAGCCCGCCCGCGTAGGAGTGGAACTGCTCGTGCAGGCCGAACTCCATGGAGAAGTACGCCACCCGCGGCAGGTCGCGGCGGCTGGCGGACGCGGACGGAAGAGAGGTCACCGAGTTCAGGATAGGGCAAAGCGAAATGAACGCAAAGCCCACAACCGGGTCACGGCCCGCCCGAGCCACCTTCCCGGGCGCGCGGACGCCAGGGGCCGGTGATGAGACGCGCCCCCCGCTGCCAGCTCACGTAGGCCCAGGCCCATTCGAAGAGCACCAGGAACCGGTTGCGGAATCCGATGAGGAACGCGATGTGCACGAACAGCCACGCGAGCCACGCGACGAGCCCGGAGAGACGCCGGCGGCCGATCACCGCCACCGCGGCGGCCCGACCGATGGTCGCCATGCTGCCGCGGTCGCGATAGTGGAACGGCTCGGTGGGCTCGCCGGCGAGGCGGTGGAGGACGTTGCGGGCCGCCGCGCGTCCCTGCTGCAGCGCCACCGGAGCCAGTCCGGGCAGCGGCCGACCGTCGTCGCCGGTGAAGGCGCAGAGGTCGCCGATCACGAACGCCTCGGGGTGGCCGGGGATGGACAGGTCGCGCTCCGCCGCCACGCGGCCGGCGCGATCGAGCGGCACTCCCAGCGTGCGGCCGAGCGGAGACGCGGCGACCCCGGCGGCCCACAGCACGGTGCGGGCGCGGATCTGCTCGCCGCCGAGCCACACCGCGTCGGGGGTGACGCGGGTGACGGTGGCGCCGGTGCGCACCTCGACGCCGATCCGGGTGAGGGCCTCGGCCGCGCGCGCGGGCAGGGGATCGGGAAAGGTCGAGAGGATGCGGGGGCCGCCCTCGAGCAGGATGATGCGGGCCCGGGTCGGGTCGATGTGCCGGAAGTCGCGCGCGATGGTCTCCCGCGAGATCTCGGCCAGCGCCCCGGCCAGCTCGACGCCGGTCGGCCCGCCGCCCACCACCACGAAGGTGAGCAGCGCGCGCTGCTCGGCGCCGTCCGTCTGCCGCTCCGCCTCCTCGTAGGCGAGCAGCACCCGGCGGCGGATCTCGACCGCGTCCTCCAGCGTCTTGAGGCTCGGCGCGAGCGGCTCCCAGTCGTCGTGGCCGAAGTAGGAGTGGCCCGCTCCCGCCGCCAGCACCACCGCGTCGTAGGTGAGCGCGCCGTCGGGCAGCTCGAGGCGCCGCGCGGCCAGGTCCACCGCGCGCACCTCGGCCAGGAGGACGGTGACGTTCCGCGCGTGGCGCAGGATCGAGCGCAGCGGGATCGCGATGTCCGACTCGTTCAACGCCGCGGTCGCCACCTGGTAGAGCAGCGGCTGGAAGAGGTGATGGTTCCGCCGGTCGAGGAGGGTGACGCGCACCGGCGTCCCCGCGAGGCCGCGCGCGGCGTAGAGACCGCCGAAGCCGCCGCCCACGATCGCCACGTGCGGCCGTGCGTCGGACCCGCTCACCGACTCATCTTCCGGGCGTCCGCCGGGCGTGTCAATCGACAGGTGGGCGTGGGCCGAGCGCCTTGACAGCACGGGCACTTGGCCCTACGGTGGCGCCACAGGAGGGAGCCTGCCATGACCGCGCGGATCTCGTCTCAGCGCTACAGCGTCTCGGACTACCAGGAGGCGCTCGATCTCTGCTACCAGCGGGGCTGGACCGACGGCCTGCCGGTGGTGCCGCCGACCGAGCCGGCGGTGCGGGCCATGCTCGACGCGGTCGGGCTCGAGCCCGACGCGCAGATCGCCTTCATCACCAACCGGCAGGTGGCGATCAGCGCCGAGAAGGTCGCGATCAACGCGGTGATGGCGGGCTGCCGGCCCGAGTACATGCCGGTGGTGGTGGCCGCGATCGAGGGCATCGCCGATCCGCGCTGGGGCTATCACGGACCGGCCACCTCGACCGGGAGCGCGGCGGTGCTGACCATCGTGAACGGGCCCATCGCGCAGCGCCTCGACATCAACTGCGGCGACAACCTCTTCGGCCCGGGCTGGCGGGCCAACGCGACCATCGGGCGCGCGATCCGTCTCGTGATGCGCAACGTGATCGGCACCCTGCCGGGACGCCTCGACCGCGGCACCTTCGGACACCCGGGCCGCTACACGTACGTGATCGCGGAGAACGAGGCGGAGAGCCCGTGGACGCCGCTGCACGTGGAGCGCATCGGCTGCCGGCCCACCGACAGCGCGGTCACCGTGATGGCGGCGCTGGCCCCCATGCAGTTCTACAACCAGCTCTCCGCCACCGCGGCGGGCGTGCTGGGGACCGCGTGCGACGCCATGCGGTACCCGGGGCAGGTGGGGCAGCCCAACTATTGCGTGGTGATCGGCGGCGAGCACATGCGCACCATCGCGGCCGACGGCTGGTCCAAGGCGGACATCCGCAAGTTCATCTTCGAGAACACCACCAACACGCTCGCGCACCTGAAGCGGACCGCGCGTATCCCGGGCGAGGTCAAGCCGGGCGACGAGACCGCGACGCGGCCGCTGGTGATCTCGCCGGACGATATCCTGGTGGTGGCGGCGGGCGGGCGCGCCGGCTCCTTCTCCTGCTACATTCCGGGCTGGGGCAGCCGCACCTCGTCGGAGGCAGTGACGGTGGTCATCAAGGAAAGGAGCGCATGATGGCGGGCTTCGAGATCCTCGACCCCACGGTCGAGCCGCGGCGTCAGCCGCTGACCTACGTGCCGCGCCCGGACTCCCTCCGGGGCAAGCGGATCGGGCTGGTGGAGAACACCAAGTTCAACTCGGACAAGCTGCTCCTGAAGATCGGCGAGATCCTCAAGACGGAGTACGGGGCCGCCGAGACCCGGATGTGGCGCAAGCACAACGCGGGGGTGCCCGCGCACAAGGAGATCCTCGACGAGGCCGCGCGCACCGTGGACGTCGTCGTGGCCGGGATCGGGGACTGAGGGTCCTGCTCGTCGGGCAGTGTGCTCGACGGAATCGTGTTCGAGAAGGCGGGGATGCCGGCGGCCTCCATCGTGACCGACGTGTTCCAGAGCACCGGACACGCCATGGCGCAGTCCTGGGGCGTCCCCGAGTACAAGTTCCTGGCCATGCCGCACCCGATCGCCAACCTGTCCGAAGCCGAGCTCGACGCCCGGGCCCGCGCCATCGCGCCCGAGATCGTCAGCCTGCTCCTCAAGGGCCAGGAAGGCTGAGGTACGGACGCCGAACCGCGACCGGTTGTCCGCCGCTGGGGGAGTGCGGGGGCCATGTCGGGGCCCCCGCAGGTGAAGGGTCTGAAGAAGTGAACGGTAGCTGCGGCACGGGTTCCCGGGGCGACCGGTTGTCCGCCGCTGGGGGAGTGCGGGGGCCATGTCGGGGCCCCCGCAGGTGAAGAGTCTGAAGAAGTAAACCGCGGCAAGCACGCATGCCCGACGAAGACTACCGGCCGGCCTTCTGGTACCGGGGCCGGCACCTGCAGACGTTGTGGGGGCCGCTGCTCCGGCGCGGGCGGCGGCCCCCGCTGCGGCGCGAGCGGCTCGACACCCCGGACGGCGACTTCGTCGATCTCGACTGGCTGGCCGCCGGGCCCGAGGGCGGCCCGCTCGTCCTCATCCTCCACGGCCTCGAGGGCTCGGTGCACTCCCACTACGCCCGGGGGCTCCTGCGCGAGGCGGGGCGGCTCGGCCTGCGGGCCGCGGTGCTCCACTTCCGGTCCTGCAGCGGCGAGGTGAACCGGCTGGCGCGCCTGTACCACTCGGGGGACACCCGCGATCTGGAGTGGGTCGTGGAGGGGTTGCTGAAGCGCGAGCCGGACCTGCGCCTGGGCCTCATCGGCATCTCCCTGGGCGGCAACGTGGCGCTCAAGTGGCTCGGCGAGCAGGGCGAGGCCGCGCCGGCCGCGGTGGTGGGGGCGGCCGCGATCTCGACGCCCTTCGACCTGAGCGCGTGCGCGGCAGTCCTGGACCGCGGGTTCAACCGCGCCGTCTACACCTGGAGCTTCCTCCGCACCATGAAGGCCAAGATCCGGGCGAAGGCCCACCTCTACGACGGGCAGGTCGACATCCGGGCGGTGCTGCGCGCGCGCACCTTCACCGAGTACGACCGGCTCTTCACCGCGCCGCTCAACGGCTTCACGGACGAGCGCGACTACTGGACGCGGTCCAGCAGCGGGCCGTACCTCGAGCGCATCCGTCGGCCCACGCTCCTGATCAACGCGGTCAACGATCCGTTCATGCCGGGCGAGCACCTGCCGCGCGAGATCGTCGCCCGCTCGGCCTGGCTCGAGGCCGCCTTCGTCCCGCAGGGCGGCCACGTGGGGTTCCTCGACGGCGCGCTCGGGCGGTCGTCGTGGGCGGAGCGCCGCGCCCTCGCGTTCCTTCGGCGGCGTCTGCTACCATGACCGCCGTGCTGCGCGACGCGTACGGCCTCCCGCTGACCACCGGATCGCGCGCCGCGGTCGACGCCTACGATCGCGGGGTGCGCTCGCTCCTGGGCTTCGGCGCCGACGCCATCGACTGCTTCCGCCGGGCGGTGGACGCGGACCCGGAGCTCGTGCTGGCCCGCGCGGCCCTCGCGGTGGCGCTCTACCTGGACGAGCAGATCGGAGCCGCGCGCGCCGAGATGGACCGCGCGGTGGCGGACGGCGCCGCGCGGGCGGCCGCGCTCACCCCGCGCGAGCGGCGCCACCTCGAGGCCCTGCGCCTGTTCGTGGGCGGGCGCGGCAACGACGCGATCCCGCTCATGCGGGAGATCCTGGGCGAGTTCCCGCGCGACATGGTCCTGATGCAGCGCCTCTACTACATCTTCTTCTGGCAGGGCCGCTCGGCCGAGATGCTCGAGCTCACGCGCTCGCTCCTGCCCGCGCTCGCCGACGACGGCTTCACGTGGGGCCATCACGCCTTCGCCCTGGAGGAGAACGGGCGCCACGACGAGGCGCTGCCGCTGGCCGAGCGGGCGGTCGCCGCGAACCCGCGCGACGCGTGGGCCGTCCACGCCATCGCCCACGTGCACTACGAGCGCGGTGACAACCGGCGCGGCGTCGAGAGCCTGCCCCCGAAGATCGATCCCTGCGATCACCTGGGATACTTCAAGAATCACCTGCTGTGGCATCTCGCCCTGCTGCACCTGGCCGAGGGCGACTACGAGCAGGCGGGCCGGCTCTTCGAGCGCGTGTTCGGCCGCATCCCGATCGCGATCGCCTCGGACCTCCAGGACGCGGTGGCGCTCGCGTGGCGGCTCGACCTCTTCGGCCGTCCGGACCCCGCCCGCTGGGCCCGGCTGGGCCCCGCGGCGGCGCGCTGGCTCGACAAGCCCCTGCTGCTGTTCCACGACCTGCACGTGGGGATGGCGCTGGCCGCTTCCGGCGACTGGGGGAACGCGGAGCTCCAGCTGAGCCGTCTGCGCGAGCGGTCCACGAAGTCGCGGAACCCGACCCTGGGCCAGGTGGTGGTGCCGCTGCTGGAGGGGCTCCACGCGTTCGCCCGCGGCGACGACGCGACCGCGGTGGCCCGCATCGAGCCCGTGGAGGCGCGCATCGTCGAGGTGGGCGGCAGCCACGCCCAGCGCGAGGTCTTCCACGACACGCTGCTGGCGGCGGCGCTGCGTGGCCGCCAGCCGCGCGCGGTGTCGCTCCTGGAGCGGCGGCTCGCCAGGCGCCCCAACCACGGCCGGTTCTGGGAGCAGGCGCGGGCCTCATGAACCGGGACGCGCTCGGGCGCGAGACGGTGCGGTGTCAGACCGAGCTGCTCCTCGACGTGGCGGCCGCCTGATGGCACGCGGCCGCCTCGTCATCCGCCCCGGCACCGTCCGCGACGTGCCCACCATCCTGGCGCTGATCCGCGGGCTCGCCGAGTACGAGCGGCTCGCGCATCAGATGGAGGCCACCGCGGCCCGGGTCCGGGCCCACGGGTTCGGACCGCGGCGCTACTTCCAGACCCTCATCTGCCGCCGCGCCGGCAAGCCGATCGGGTTCGCGCTGTACTTCTTCACGTACTCCACGTTCCTGGCCCGCCCGAGCCTCTACCTGGAGGACCTCTTCGTGATCCCCGAGGAGCGCGGGGCGGGCGCGGGCAAGGCCCTCCTGCGCGCGCTCGCGCGCATCGCGGTGCGGCGCGGGTGCGGGCGCATGGAGTGGGCGGTGCTCGACTGGAACCGGCCCGCGATCGGCTTCTATCGCCGTCTGGGCGCGCAGCTGAAGCGGCAGTGGATCCTCACCCGGCTCACCGGGTCTCCGCTGCGCCGGCTGGCCCGCTGAGTGCCGTCATGCGGACCGCGCTCGCCGCGCTCCTCGCGCTGGGCCTGGTCGCGCCGTGGCCCGCGCGGGCGGCCGATCCGATCGTGTGCCCGGAGGGGACCCGGCCCGGGGTCACCGAGAAGGCGGCAGAGGGGACGCTCCGGTGGTGCGAGCGTCCGGGCCCGGGCGGCTCGATCCGGCACGGACCGATGCTGGGCAGCTATCCGAGCGGCCGGCGCCGGTTCGAGGTCTACTTCGTGGACGGCACGCCGCGGGGGCCCATCCGCGCCTGGTACGACAACGGGCAGGCGAGCGCGATCGGGGAGACCCGCCCGGACAACGGCACGCTGACCTTGCGCGACGAGGCGGGGCGCCGCCGCGCCCAGATCGACGTGCGCGCGCGCCAGGTGGTGACCCAGGCGTGGGACGCGGACGGGCGCGAGGAGAAGTACGAGGAGGCGAAGCTGGCCAAGGCGCTGGCCGCCAACCGCGACCTCTCGTTCATCATGAACCTCTTCGCGGTCGGGATCGGCATCCAGTAGCGGCGCTCAGGCCGCGGCCTCGCGGAGCACCGGCGGCCGCGCGTCCGCCCAGGGCCGGGCGGCCTCGAAGGCGGCGGCCGCCTTCAACACCGCTTCCTCCTGGTGTCGGCGGCCCACGATCTGCAGGCCCACCGGCAGCCCGCTCCGGGTGAAGCCGGCCGGCACCGAGATGGCGGGCAGGCCGGTCACCGTGATGCCGTAGGTCAGGAAGAACCACTGCGTGTAGTTGTCGAGCGGCCGCCCGTTGATCTCGGTGGGATAGCGCTGCTCGACCGGGAAGGGCGGCACCGCCACGGTGGGAAGCAGCAGCAGGTCGCGGGTGGCCATGAACTCGCGCACGCGGTGCCAGAGACGGGTGCGCAGCGTCTCCCCCCGGCCGATCTGCTCGGGCGTGAGCGAGAGCCCCTGCTTGATGTTCCACACGAGGCCCGCCTGCATGACCGACTCCCACTCCGCCAGCTTGTCGGCGTGCCGGGCCACCATGCTGAGCCCGCGGGTGGCGAGCACGATCTCGTTGACCTCGCCGAAGTCGGGGCTGCCCCGCTCCACGCGGACGCCGAGGGAGCGGAAGGCGGAGGCGGCCCGCTCCGCCACCGCGGCCACCTCCGCGTCGACCGGGATCAGGCCGTTGAGATCGGGCGTGAACGCGGCGCGCCAGCCCTTCACGCTCGGCCGCGCGACCGCGGCGGTGAAGCGGCGCACGTCGACGTCGTAGGACAGCGGCGCGCGATCGTCGGGCCCCGCCATCGCGGCGAGCATCAGCGCCACGTCGGCCACCGTGCGGGCCATGGGCCCGGTCACGCTCAGCGAGTCCCAGGCCAGGTCCGACGGGTAGACCGGGATCAGCCCCGGGGAGGTGCGGAAGCCCACCACGCCGCAGAAGGCGGCGGGCGTGCGCAGCGAGCCGCCCAGGTCCGAGCCCTGGGCCAGCGGGCCCATGCCGGTGGCCAGCGCCACCGCCGCGCCGCCGCTCGAGCCGCCGCAGGTGAGCGCGAGGTTCCACGGGTTGCGGGTGACGCCGAAGACCGCGTTGAACGTGTTGCCGCCGGCCCCGAACTCCGGCGTGTTGGTCTTGCCCACCACGATCGCCCCCGCGGCCTTCAGACGCGCCACGTAGAGGGCGTCCTCGTCCGGCACGTGGTGCTCGAAGATCTTGGAGCCCCACGTGGTTCGGATGCCCTTGGTCGGGGTGAGGTCCTTGATCGAGACCGGGATCCCGTGGAGCGGGCCCAGGCGCGCGCCGCGGCGGCCGAGCGCGGCGGTCGCCTTCCGGGCCGCCGCGAGCGCCTGCTCGCGCGCCACCGTGACGTAGGCGTTCACCCGCGGGTTGACCGCGTCGATCTGCGCCAGCACCGCCTGCATCACCTCGAGGGGCGACGCCTTCCGGCTCCGGTAGAGGCGCAGCAGGCTGGTAGCGGGGGCGAAGCACAGGTCGCGATCGGCCACGGCGGTCTCCTCGATGACGGGATGGGCGACAGCCCGTCTATCTAGCACACCTGCGCGAAGGTGGGCAGGAATTCCGCGAGGGAAGTTTGAGCGCGGGAAGATCGTACCGGTCCGGGCCCGGCGCTCCCCGCGCGCGGGCGATCCGGGCCGTCACCGCGCCTCGACGCGCGGGAATTCGTCCGGCCGCGGTCTCCGGCACGGCGCTTGCCCGCCCAGGACCGGGAACCGGGTCGGATGCGCGACGCGGTCGCGCGCTCGAGGCGGGCGCGCGGGGCGAGCGGCGCGAGAGGAGGAGGTGCCATGAATCCGATACGACTGGTGGCGGGGGGCCTGCTGGCCGCGGCGCTCGCCGGCTGTGCGTCCGGCTCCAAGGAGGTGTCGTCCATCGACGCGTCCCGGGTGCGCGTGGTGAACGACGCGAGCCAGGTGACGGGCTGCGAGGTCCTGGGAACGGTCGCGGACAACGACTTCGAGGACCTGCAGAAGAAGGCGGCCCGGGTGGGCGGCAACGTGGCGCTCATGACGCCGGAGCGGAAGGCCAAGGGCGGGTACTTCGGGCTGCAGGACTACATGACCGCGGACGTGTACCGGTGCGGCGGCCGCGCGATTCGCTGACCGCTGACTAGGAGAGGACCTTCCGGGGGTCGAGGGCGTCCCGCAGGCCGTCGCCGATGTAGTTGATGCTGAGCACGGTGAGGAAGATGGCGGTGCCCGGGAAGATCGCCCAGTGGGGCGCGAAGTCGAGATTGTCCTTGGCGTCGAACAGGATGCGGCCCCAGGTCGGGATGTCGGGCGGGAACCCGAGCCCGAGGAACGACAGCGACGACTCCGCGAGGATGGCGGCGGCCACGTCGATGGTCCCGGCCACGATCACCGGGCCCACCGCGTTCGGCAGGATGTGGCGGATCACCTGACGGAGCGGCGGGGCGCCCAGGCTGCGGGCCGCCTCCACGAACTCCTTCTCGCGCAGGGAGAGGAACTGCGCGCGCACCAGCCGCGCCACCGGCATCCACCGCAGGCCGCCGATCACGATCACGACCAGCACGAACACGCCCATCTCGGGCCCCAGCACGTTCTTCAGCGTGTCTCGGAAGAGGTACACCAGGAGCAGGAGCAACGGCAGCTGGGGCAGGCACAGGAACAGATCGGTGAGCCGCATGAGCACGTGGTCGCTCGCGCCGCCCAGGTGCCCGGCGGTTGCCCCCACCACGGTGCCCACCGTGATCGCGATCAGCATCGCGGTCACCCCGACTGCGAGCGAGATCCGCCCGCCGTAGAGCATGCGGGCGAGCAGGTCCTGGCCCAGGTCGTCGGTGCCGAGCGGATGCGCGCGCGACGGGCCCTTGAGCTTCGCCCGGAAGTCGATCTCGTCGATCGGCACCCGGTAGACGAGCGGGCCCGCGGCCACCGCGATCACCATCACCGCCAGCGCCGCGGCCCCGAAGGTGGCGAGCCGGTGCTTGCGGAAGCGTCGCCAGCCCTCGCTCCACAGCGACGCGGTCCGGCGCGCCCGCGCGGGCGCCAGCGCGTGCGCGACCGCTTCGGAGGCGGCGCCGTTGGGCGGGGTCATGGCTAGCGGAGGGAGATCCGCGGATCGAGCCAGCCGTAGAGCAGATCCGCCACCAGGTTGAACAGCACCACCAGGCAGGAGAACACGAAGGTGATCGCCATGATCACCGGGGTGTCGTTGGCGAGGATCGAGGTGATCAGCAGCGAGCCGATGCCGGGGACCCGGAAGATCTGCTCGGTGATGACCGCGCCGGTGAAGATGCCCGGGATCTGGAGCGCCACCAGGGTCACCACCGGGATCATGGCGTTCCGGACCGCGTGCTTCCAGATCGTGACCTTCTCGGAGAGGCCCTTGGAGCGCGCGGTGTTGATGTAGTCGAGCCGGATGACCTCGAGCATCGCGGAGCGCACGAACCGGGTCATGGAGGCGCCCTGGGCGAGGCCGAGGACCGCGACCGGCATGATCGCCTGTCGGGCGTTCTCCCAGTACCAGCGCCAGCCGGTGGCCGAGATGTCCGCCCGGTAAATGAACGGCAGCCAGTCCAGGTAGATGCTGAAGAACAGGATGAACAGGATGCCGGTGAAGAAGGTGGGCAGCGAGAAGCCCACGAAGGCCAGCGTGGTCGAGATCTGATCGAAGATCGAGTACGGCCGCCTCGCGGCCAGGATCCCGACCGGCAGGGCGACCGCGAGGCCGAGCACCTGGGCCAGTCCCAGCACCCAGAGGGTGGTGGGCAGCCGCTGCATGATGAGCGTGCCCACGTCGACGCGGCTCACGAACGAGAAGCCCCAGTCGCCCTTGATCATCGAGGTGAACCAGCGCACGTAGCGCACCGGGATGGGGTCGTCGAGCCCGAACTGGTGGCGCAGGTTCGCCCGCACCTCGGGGGGCACGTTGGGGTTGGTGGCGAGCTCCTCGAAGGGATCGCCCGGGGCCAGGGCCAGCACGGTGAACAGCACGAGGCTGATCCCCGCCAGCACGGGAATCGCGATCAGCACCCGCCGCACCAGATATTTCGACATCTACCTCGCCCTCCGGCCTCCTGAAGACCGGTCAGTCCACGTCGCCCGGCCGCGAGAGGGGGTCAGATGCGAGGCGGCGCCCGAAGGGGGCACGCGAGGCGTACTGTCCGTACGTCGAGCATGCCCCCGAGGGCGCCAACGAAGCAGATGACCCCCTCTCGGCGTCGGGCCTACGCTTCGCGGTACCAGAAGGGGAGATGCCAGAAATCCGAATCCCACCCGCTCTGCGTCGCCTTCAGCTTGTTGCTGATCGCGGCCACCCGCGGCCGCCACACCACCGGGATGACCACCACGTTCTTGATCACGAGGTCGTTCATCTGGATGAACAGGGCCGCCCGCTTGACCGGATCGAGCTCGCCCTCCGCCTGGCGGTAGAGCCGGCCGAACTCCTCGCTGCGCCAGCGGGTGATGTTGCGGCCCTGCCACTTGTTCTCCTTCGACGCGATCTCCCAGGGGGTGAACTGCAGCATGAAGTCCTGGGGATCGGGCATGGTCTGGGTCACGGTGTACATCTGGATGTCGGTGGCGAAATGCGGGTACGTGTCCCAGTTCGCGGGATCGGAGGAGAAGAACACCGACGCGGTGACCGACTTGATCTCCACCTCGATGCCGGCCTTCGCGCACGCCTGCTTCACGATCTGCTGGGTCTTCTGGCGGGGGGCGTTGATCGACGTCTGGTACACGAGCTTGAGCCGCTTGCCGTCCTTGGTCCGGATGCCGTCGCTGCCCTTCTTCCAGCCCGCCTGCTCCAGGATCTGGTTGGCCTTGTCGATGCTGAACTCCCACTTCGTGTTCTTGGACGCGAACCGGGCGGGCGCGTTCAGGAAGTTCGGCGTGGTGATGCCGGTACGGCCGTAGATCTGCTCCTGCACGGACGCCCGGTCGACCAGCAGGCTCAGCGCCTGGCGCACCGCGGGGTCGGTGAGGAAGGGGTGCTTGGACTTGGCGCTCGAGCGCTCGCCGTCGACCTCGGTCCACGGGTCGGTGTTGTTGAGCTGGATGTGCTCCATGTTGCCGCCCAGGACGATGTCGGCCTTGCCGCGGCCGCCCTGCTCGAAGCGCTTGAGGATCTCGTCCTCCACCTGCATGTTCCAGGCGTAGTCGTACTCGCCGGTCTGCATGACCGCGCGCGCGGCGGAGACCGCGTCGCCGCCGCCCTTCATCTCGATGGAGTCGAAGAAGGGCCGGTTCGGGACGTGGTAGTTCTGGTTGATCTCACCCCGCACGATGTCGCCCGGCTTGAAGTCCACGAACTTGTAGGGGCCGGTGCCCACCGGCTTCAGGTTGTTCGGCGCCTCGCGCGACTTCTCGCCCTTGTACGGCTCGAAGAGGTGCTTCGGGATCAGCATGCCGTTGACGCCGCAGAAGGCGTCGGCCCAGAAGGGCTGGGGCTTCTTGAACACCACCCGCACCGTGTGGGAGTCCAGGATGTCGATCTTCTCGATGTCGGCGTAGGAGCCGAGGGTGCGCGCGGCGGTCTTGGGGTCGCGGGCGAACTCCCAGTTGAAGACCACGTCGGCGGCGGTGAACGGCTTCCCGTCGTGCCAGGTCACGCCCTTCTTGAGCTTCCAGGTGACCGAGCGGCCGTCCTTGCTGACCCCGCCGTTCTGCACGGAGGGAATCTCGGCCGCGAGCACCGGGAAGAGGTTGCCCTCGGGATCGTTGGAGGCCAGGGGCTCGTAGAAGATGCGCGAGCCGTCCTGGTCCTTGGTGCCGGTCGCGAAGTGCGGGTTCAGGAGCGTCGGGGCCTGCCACCAGAGCACCTTGAGCTGCCCGCCGCCGCCGCGCTTGGTGGGGTTGAACATGGCCCCGGCCTTGGGCTGCGCCTGGGCGACACCCGCGGAGGCCAGCATCTGGCCGGCCAGGGGCGCGGTCAGCCCGAGCCCGACCATGGCCTGAACGAAGGCCCGCCGGGAGAGCGTTCCGGCCTTGACCTGGTCGATCATCTGCCTCAGTTCACGTTCCTGCATCGGTAGGACCTCCTGGGTGGACAGCGGTGACGGGTTGGATGGCTCCTTATACGGCCTCGATCCCGAAACTGTCAAGTTGTGCGCCAGGTTCCGCGCTATGCCTGCTTGTACCAGTAGGGCAGCCGCCAGAAGGTCGAGTCCCACCCGGTGAGGTCCATGCCCATGAGGGACAGGGCGGAGCCGGAGACGCCGTTGCGCCACAGGACGGGGATCACCACCACGTTGCTGATCACGATGTCGTTCATCCGGATGAACAGGGCCGCCCGCTTCACCGGGTCGGCCTCGCCGTCGGCCTGCTTGTAGATGCGGTCGTACTCGTCGTTGCGGAAGCGGGTCACGTTGCGCCCCTGCCACTTGTTGGCCTTCTGCGAGACCTCCCAGGAGCAGAACTGGTTCATGAAGTACCCCGGGTCGGGGGCGGTCATGGTGGTGTTGTACATCTGCAGATCCGCGGTGAAGTGCGGATAGGTGTCGAGGTTGGCCGGGTCCGAGGAGAAGAACACGGAGGCCACCACCGACTTGAGCTCCATCTCGATGCCCGCCTTGGCCGCGGCCTGCTTCACGATGGCCTGGTTCTTCTGGCGAGGCGCGTTGATCGAGGTCTGGTACACGAACTTGAGCCGCTTGCCGTCCTTGGTCCGGATCCCGTCCGATCCCCGCTTCCAGCCCGCCGCGTCCAGCACCTGGTTGGCCTTGTCGACGCTGAACTCCCAGCGGGTGTTCTTCGAGTAGTAGCGGGAGGGGGCGTTGAGGAAGTTCGCGGTGGTCTGCCCGCCGCGCCCGTAGATCTCCTCCTGCACCGCGGCGCGGTCGACCAGCAGGTTGAGGGCCTGCCGCACCGCCGGATCCGACAGCACCGGGTGCGTGCTCCTGGCGCTGGAGCGCTCGCCGTCGACCTCGGTCCACGGGTCGGAGAAGTTGCACTGGATGTGCTCGGGGTTGCCGGTGGGCCAGATGTTGACCCGGCCCTTGCCGCCCTGCTCCAGGCGCCGCAGGATCTCGTCCTCCACCTGCAGGTTCCACGCGTAGTCGTACTCGCCGGTCTGCAGCACCGCGCGCGCCGCGGAGGTGGCGTCGCCGCCGCCCTTCATCTCGATCGCGTCGAAGAACGGCCGGTTGGGCACGTGGTAGCCCGCGAAGGCCTCGCCGCGCACGATGTCGCCTGGCTTGAAGTCCACGATGCGGTAGGCACCGGTGCCGACCGGCTTGAGGTTGGCCGGCGCCTCCCGGCTCTTGGCCCCCTTGAACGCCTCGAAGATGTGCTTGGGCAGGATCGCGCCCCGGGTGCCGCAGAAGGGATCGGCCCAGAAGGGCTGCGGCGCGTTGAAGGTGAGCTTGACGGTGTGGCTGTCGACCTTGTCGATCCGCTTGATCTCCCGGTAGGACCCGCTGGTCACCGCCGCGGTGGCGGGATCGGAGACGAACTCGTAGGTGAACGCGACGTCGTCCGCGGTCAGCGGCTTGCCGTCGTGCCAGGTCACCCCCTTCTTGATCCTCCAGGTGACCGCGGTGAGGTCGCGCGCGAGCCCGCCGTTCTGCACGGTCGGCGTCTCCGCGGCCAGGATCGGCACCACGTTGCCGTCGGGATCGAAGCCGGCGAGGGGCTCGTAGAAGATGCGGGAGGCGTCCTGATCCTTGGTGCCGGTGGCGAAGTGCGGGTTCAGCAGGGTGGGCGCCTGCCACCAGAGTGTCTTCAGCAGGCCGCCGCCCCCGCGCCGGGTGGGGGTGAACGTGGGCGCCTTGGGCTGGGCGGCCGCCACTGCCGCGGAGGCCAGCATCTGGGCCGCCATCGGGGCGGTGAGGCCGAGGCCGACCATGGTCTGGACGAACGCGCGGCGGCCCAGCCGGCCCGCCTTCACCTGGGCGATCAGCTCGTGGAGTTCGTGGTGGTCCATGGGATCCTCGCTCGGGTTAGAGCGCCTCGATGATGGCGTCGGCGCACCGGCGGGTCGAGGCGGATCCGCCGATGTCGCGCGTGTGGGCACGGAGGTCGGTCAGGGCTCGGGCCACGGCCCGGTCGATGCGCTCGGCGGCCGCGGCCGCCGCCGAATCACCGTGCTGGCGTCCGAGCCAGCGGCACATCATGGCGGCCGAGAGGATGGCCGCGACGGGGTTCGCGATGCCCTGGCCCGCGATGTCGGGGGCGGCGCCGTGGCAGGGCTGGAAGAGCGCGTGGCGGTCGCCGACGTCCGCCGACGGGGCGAGGCCCAGGCCGCCCACGGTGGCCGCCCCCAGGTCGGACAGGATGTCGCCGAACATGTTCTCGAGCACGATCACGTCGTAGCGCCACGGGGCCTGCACCACGTACATGGTCATGGCGTCCACGTAGGCGAAGTCCGTCTTGACGTCGGGGAAGTCGCTCGCGGTCTCCTGGAAGATCTGCCGGAAGAAGGCATAGGAGCGGAACACGTTGGCCTTGTCCACGCAGGTGACGCGGCTGACCCCGTCGGCGGGCGCGCCCCGGCCGCGGGCCCGCGCGGTCTCGAACGCGCGGCGCACCACCCGCTCCGTGCCCTTGCGGGTGATCACGAGGGTGTCGACCGCCAGCTCCTCGCCGACCCGGGAGCCGCCGCCGAGCGACGCGAAGAGGCCCTCGGTGTTCTCGCGGAAGATCACGTAGTCGATGCGGCGCTCCGGCGGGATCCGGAGGGGGCTCGGCACGCCCGGGTAGAGCTTCACCGGCCGCATGCCCGCGTAGAGGTCCAGCATCATGCGAAGGGTGATCTGCGGCGTGAGCTCGGTGCCGTCGCTCTGCCGGATGTCGGGCAGCCCGGCCGCTCCGAACAGGATCGCGTCGACCGAGCGGCAGAGCTCCACCGTCTCGCGCGGCAGGTCCTCGCCGGTGCGTCGGTACAGCGCCGCGCCGGCCTCGCCCCGCTCGAAGGAGAAGCGGAGGCCGTCGCCCTCGAGGGCCTCCAGCACGCGCACCGCCTCGCGCAGCACCTCCGGGCCGACGCCGTCGCCGTCGATGCGGGCGATCCGGTAGTGAGGCATGTCAGGGGCGATGGTGGATGCGGTCGGTGCGCCCGTCGGGGGCATGACACCGGGACTGCTTGTCCTGATCGGGGGGGAGCGGGCGCCGCTCCTCCCCCGAGCTCCCCCACCGCCCACGTGCTGACGCGCTCGGAGTCGTCATCGTCATGCCGTGGGTCGGACTTTGGCGGTCAGCATGCGGACAGCGACGTCGATGGCTTCGAGCATGCTCTCGGGGTTGGCGATGCCCTTCCAGGCGCGGTCGAAGGCGGTGCCGTGGTCCACCGAGACGCGCAGGAAGGGCAGGCCCACCGTCACGTTCACGCCGGAGAGCCCGGTCCAGGTGCCGCTCGTCTGGTCGAAGTTGAAGCCGAGCGTCTTGACCGGGACGTGTCCCTGGTCGTGGTACATGGCCACCACGATGTCGAACTCGCCGCCCCGCGCCCGCGAGAACAGGGTGTCGGCGGGCAGGGGCCCGTACACGTCGAGCCCCTCGCGGCGGGCGTCCTCGATGGCGGGGATGATCCGGGTCTTCTCCTCGTCGCCGAAGAGGCCGTCCTCGCCCGCGTGCGGGTTCAGCCCGCACACCGCGATGCGGGCGCGCGGCTGTCCGAGGCCGGTCATGGTCTGCTGCGCGAGCTGGATCACGCGGCGCACGCGCTCGCGGGTCACCAGGTCCGGCACGCGACGGAGGGCCACGTGGGTGGTCACGTGGATCACCCGCAGCTCCTTGCCCATGAGCAGCATCGCGAAGTCCTGGGTGTCGGTGAGCCGCGCCAGGATCTCGGTGTGCCCGGAGTGCTGCACGCCGGCCGCGGCCAGGGCCTCCTTGTTGACCGGCGCGGTGACGATCGCATCGATGGCGCCCGCCCGGCAGAGCCGCACGCCCGTCTCGATGTAGGCGTAGGCCGCGCGCCCCGCCTCCGCGCTCACGGTGGACTTGGGCAGGGTCGCGCAGTCCACGTTGGCGAGGTCCAGGCACTCGAGCTGACCGGGCCGGAACTCGCACGCCTCCACCGTCTCCACCGCGTGCAGCCCGAGCGGCGAGCGCAGCAGGTCGAGCGTCGCGGCCATCACCGACCGGTCCCCGATCACCACCGCGCGGGCCGACGCGGCGACCTCCGGCCGGGCGAGCGCCCGGGCGATGATCTCGGGGCCGACCCCGGCGGGATCGCCCATGGTGATGCCGAGCACGGGAAGACGATCAACCGTCACGAGGGGCCTCCGAGGAGCGTGGTGAGAAGCGTCGGCCCCCCGAAGCCGCCCGCCTTGGTCAGGAGCGGCAGGGTCCGGCCCGCGGCGAGCCCGAGGCGGCCGAGGGCCAGGCCGTCGGCGGGGGCGCCCAGCAGGTCGAACCGCTCCGGGCGCAGCGCCTCCAGCAGCGCCCGGGCGGTCTCGCCGCCGGTCACCGCCACCAGATCCGGGTGCCCGCCCGCGATGACGTCCGCGGCCGCGCGCGCGAGACGCCGCGCCATCGACCGGCGGGCGGCGGGCGTGTCGTCGCGGCCGCCCATGGCGCTCGCCACCACCGCGGGCCGGCCATCGCGCAGCGCCGCGATCGCCGCGGCGGGGTCGGCATCGCCGGCATGGTCGACGCCGAGCGTGGCCACGCCGCGGCCCGCGAGCGCGGCGAGCTGGGCGCGGCTGGCGGGGTGGAGGCTGCCCACCACCACGAGGCGGGCGGCGCCCCCGGGCAGCGGCGCCGGCGCGGCCGCGAGGCCCAGCGCGTCGGCGAGCGCGCGGCCCAGGCCGGCGGCGCCGGCGGCCAGCGTGCCGGGCACCGCGAGCGCCGCGCCGGCGAGGCTTGCCAGGTCCGCGTCGGTCTCCGCGTCGGCCGCCACGAGCGCGCCCGTTTGCTGCTCCAGCACGTGGACGATCTTCTCGCGGCCGGCGCGCACCTCGTCGAGCCCCAGGGGCACCACCGGCCGCGGGCCGGCCAGCAGCGCGGCCAGCTCGGACGAGGTGCCGCGGAAGGCGGGATCGCGCGCGATCGGCGATTGATGGAGCGGCACGCCCTCCACCAGCAGACGCCCTCCGCGGACGACTCGATGCTGCGCCGGGAACGCCGGGCAGACGAGCGCGCCCGTGAACGGCGGGCCGTGCTGGAGCAGGGCATCGAGCTCGACGGCGATCGGGCCGCGCATCGTGGAGTCGATCTTCTTGAACGCGGGCCCCCGCAGCAGGCGGTCCCCCAGACCGCGCGCCGCGGCGTGGATCGCCGCCGCGGCGGCCTCCGGAGGCAGCGTGCGAGTTCCGGTATCCACCGCGAGCACCGGGCGGTCCCCGGCGGCGAGCAGCGCATCCACCGCCACGCCGACCGGGCCGTTGCCCGCGAACAGGCAGCCGGTGTCGCAGGCGCCCGTCAGGTCGTCGGCAAGGATCGTCACCGAAAGCGACGTTGCCGCCATGGGTGCCTCACCCTATCACACTGGACGCGGTGTCGGGGAATCGAGCGTGGAATCCGGATGTTAGGTTCAATTCCATGCGAGCTGCTCGAAGCACGAGCGTGCAGCGGCTGGAGCCCCTGCGGCCGGAGAGCGGATGGTCGGCTGCCGGGCCTCGCGGCCGGGGCCGACGCGCGCACCGAGGACGGGGTCGGCAGCGTGCGGTGGCTGGGCGCGCTGCCCGGGCCCCACTGGCACGTGATCCTGCGCCGGCTGCTCGACGAGATCAGCGACCGTCTCGTGGCGAAAGGTGCGCGCGAGATCCACCTGTTCGCGGTCCCGCATCCGGGAGACCGCGCTGATCGCCGCGCTGCGGGAGATGGGGTGGGGACACTCGGCCACGCACTTCAACATGACGTGCGATCTGCGGGCGTGGTCCAGCCCGGGCCACGGGGCCATCTTCGGCGACGTAGATGGATATCGCGTGCGGCGGGCCGATCCGGGCGAGCGGGACGCGCTGCGCGGCCTGATCGAGCGCGAGTGGGGCGTCATCTGGCGCGATGCGGCCCCGCGGGGCCTCGCGCACGAGCCGGTGAGCGTGTTCGTCGCGGAACGGGACGGGGAGCCGGTGGGCTTCGCGGCCTACGAGGTGGATCAATGCCTGGGGAGCTTCGGCCCGACCGGCGTCGCGCGCGAGCACCGGGGGCACGGGCTCGGGCGCGCGACTGCTGAGGAGCTGCCTGGACGACCTGCAGAAGAAGCGCCGGGAGGAGTGCCAGATCGGCTGGGTGGGGCCGGTCCGGTTCTATCACCGGGCGTGCGGCGCGGTGCCGGGCCCGGTGTACCGGAGGTGAGCCGGACGTTCGCGCCCGCCGATCGGTAGCGGTCCCGGAGGCCCTCGGAGCGAGGTGTATACTGGCCGCGTGAAAAGCCGCGTGGTCGTGGCGCTCCTCGCCCTGGCCGCGGCGCTCCTGCCGGCCCGGACCGTTCCGGCGGAGGATCCGGTAGCCGCGCTGTCCCTCATCCGGCCCAAGCCGGCGAAGGAGGCGCCCGACTTCGAGGCCCGTACCCCCGACGATCGGCCCATCCGTCTGGCCGACTACCGCGGCAAGGTGATCTTCCTGAACTTCTGGGCCACCTGGTGCGAGCCCTGTCGCGAGGAGATGCCGGGCATGGAGCGGCTCCACCGCAGGTACAAGGACCGCGGCCTCGTGGTGCTGGCGGTGTCGCTCGACTCGCAAGGCGCCCGGGTGGTGAACCCGTTCCTCAAGAAGCTGGGCCTCACGTTTCCGGTGGCGCTCGATCCCAAGATGACGGTGCGCGAGCGCTACGGGGTCTGGGCGGTGCCGTCCACCTTCATCATCGACCGCGCGGGCCGACGGGCCCTCTACGCCAACGGCGCACGGGAGTGGGACAGCCCGGCCGCCCACGCCCTCATGGAGTCCCTGCTCAAGTGAGCGAGTCCCTCGGGGTCCTGGTCGCGTTCTCGGCCGGCGTGTTCTCGTTCCTCTCGCCGTGCGTGCTGCCGCTCTTCCCGTCGTACCTGTCGTTCATCACCGGCATGTCGGTCGACCGGCTCGCCCGCGACGTCGACGCGGGGGCACGCACGCGGGTGCTGCTGCACTCGCTGGCCTTCATCGTGGGCTTCAGCGTGGTGTTCGTGAGCCTCGGGGCCTCCTTCAGCGCGGCGGGACAGTTCCTGCTGGACTACCGCGACTGGATCCGCATCGCGGGGGGCGTCCTGATCATCGTGTTCGGGCTCTACATCGCGGGCGTGCTCCGCATCGGGTTCGTCGGGCGCACCCAGCAGCTGCAGCTGCGCAGCAAGCCGGCCGGCCTCGTGGGCTCGTTCCTCGTGGGGCTGACCTTCGCGATCGGCTGGACGCCGTGCGTGGGCCCCATCCTGGGCTCGATCCTCACCCTGGCCAGCAACGACCGCACGGTGCGGCAGGGGATCGTGCTGCTGCTCTTCTACTCGGCGGGCCTCGGCCTGCCCTTCCTGCTCTCCTCGATCGCCCTCGGCGGCTTCCTGCGCTTCTTCAAGCGCTACCGGCCGTTCATCCCGACGGTGGAGCGGGCGGCGGGCGTGCTGCTGATCGTGGTGGGCGTGCTGGTGGCCACGAACTACTACACGGTGCTGAACTCGTGGGCGGTGAGCCTCACCCCCGAGTGGCTGCTGAAGCGGCTCTAGCCGAGCCCGCGCGCCCACGCCGCGACCTCGTCCTGCGCGCGGGCGAAGACCTCCTCCTGCGACACCGGACCGCGACGGGGCACCTTGAACGAGTGGTCGCCGTCGGCGACCACGTAGAGCCGCGCCGAATGTCCGAGGGGGGCCAGGATCGGGCCCAGCTCCGCGGGCGTGCCGAAGGCGTCGTGCGCGCCCTGCACGAACAGCATGGGCTCCCGGATCCGCGCCAGGTGCGCGGCGCGTAGCTGCTGGGGCCGCCCCGGCGGATGGAGCGGGTAGCCGAGGAGGACGAGACCGGACAGGCCGTCGAGGCCGGCCGCGGCCACGTGTGAGGCCATGCGCCCGCCCATCGACTTCCCGCCGATCACCAGCCGGTCGCGCCCCCAGTCGGGCCGCGCCCGCACCGCGTCGATCACGGCGCGGAAGGCGGCCTCGAGCACCGGCGCGCGATCGGGGATCCGCCGACGCTGCTCCATGTAGGGGAAGTTGAACGTGACGGTGGTGAGGCCGCGCGCGGCCAGCGCGCGGGCGAACGTCACCATGAACGCGCTGGTCTGGGGCGCTCCGGCCCCGTGGCCCAGCACCAGCGTGAGGCCGCGAGCGCCGGCGGGGTAGCGCAGGGCGCTCACGGTGCCCGCGTCCACGGCAACGCGCAACGGCTCCGGCTCGGAGCCGGACCCCGCCGCGGCGCCTTGCCCGGAGCGTGGCATGCCGCGGCTAGCCGAGCAGGCTCTCGGCCGCCTCCATGAGCGACTCGGAGAGCGTGGGGTGCGCGTGGATCGTCGCGGCCACGTCCTCGACCAGGGCCGCGGTCTCGATCGCCAGCGTGGCTTCCGCGATCAGCTCGCCCGCGCCGGGGCCGACGATGCCCACGCCGACCACGCGGCCGGAGGCGGCGTCGGCCACCAGCTTGGTGAGGCCGTCGGCCCGTCCGATCGTGGCCGCGCGACCCGAGGCCGTCCACTGGAATTTCGCGATCTTCACCTCCATTCCCCGACGCTTCGCCTGAGCCTCGTCGAGGCCGCACCAGGCGATCTCGGGATCGGTGAACACCACGGCCGGGATGGCGACGTTGTCGAAGGCCGACGGTCGGCCGGCCAGGACGTCGGCGGCCACCTTGCCCTGCCGCATCGCCCGGTGGGCCAGCATGGGCTCGCCGGTGACGTCACCGACGGCGTAGAGGTGCGGGTCGTGGGTGCGGCAGCGCTCGTCGACCTGGATGAAGGCCCCGCGCTCCGTGAGGCGCACGCCGGTGGTCTCGAGCCCGAGGCCGGCGCTCCGGGCCTTGCGGCCCACCGCCACCAGCACCCGGTCGAACGCCTCCGCGCCCTGACCTTCGAGCGTCGCCTCGATCCGGCCGCCGGCCTCGCGCAGGGCGGTCACCTTCGTGCCGAGGTGCACCGCCGCGAACAGCTTCTCGACCCGGCGGTGCAGCGGCTGGACGAGGTCCCGGTCGACGCCGGGGAGCAAACCCTCGGTCATCTCGACCAGGGTCACGCGGCTGCCGAGCGCTGCGTACACCGTGCCCAGCTCGAGCCCGATGTAGCCGCCGCCGATCACCAGCAGGCGCTCCGGGATGTCGGGCAGCGCGAGGGCGGCGGTGGAGTCCATCACCCGGTCGCTCGCGAGCGCGATGCCGGGCAGCGCGGCGGGGGCCGACCCGGTGGCCACGATGGCGTGCTTGAAGCGGACCTTCTGGAGGCTCTCGCCCTCGACGCGCAGGGTGGTGGAGTCCTCGAAGACGGCGCGGCCGCCGATCACGGTGACGCCCTTGCCCTTGGCCACCGCGGCGAGGCCGCGGGCCAGCTTGCCCACCACGCGCTCCTGCTTCCACTTGCGCAGCGGGTCGAGCGAGATGCGCGGCTCGCCGAAGTCCACGCCCCACTCGCGGGCGCGCTCGACCTCGCTCAGCACCGCAGCCACGTGGAGCAGCGCCTTGCTGGGGATGCAGCCCTCGAAGAGGCAGGCGCCGCCGAGCCGCCGGTCCGCGTCGATCACCACCGTCTCGAGGCCGAGCTCCGCGCAGCGGAACGCGGCGGAGTAGCCGCCGGGGCCGCCGCCGACCACCGCCACCTCGACCTCGTCCACCAGATCGCCCATCACCATGGCCGCGCGCCCGACCTCAGATGTCGCCCACCAGGCGCTCGGGCGCCTCGAGCAGGCTCACGATCTCGCTCGCGAAGCGCGCGCCGTCGGCGCCGTCCGCGACCCGGTGGTCGAACGTGAGCGTGAGCGGCAGCAGCAGGCGCGGCACGATCTGGCCTCCGCGCACCACCGGCTCCAGCCGGGCGCGGCTCACCCCGAGGATCGCCACCTCCGGATAGTTGATGATCGGGATGGCGCCGGTGCCGCCGAGCGCGCCGATGTTGGTGATCGTGAAGGTGCCGCCGCGCAGGTCCTCGAGGCTGGCGTGGCCGTCGCGCACGCGCTGGGCGAGCGCGCCGAGCTCGCGGGCGATGTCGAGCAGGGGCTTGGTGTCGACGTCGCGCAGCACCGGGACGATCAGGCCGCGCGGGGTGGCCACCGCCACCCCCAGGTGGCGGTAGCGCTTGACGATCAGCTCGCCCGCGGCGGGATCGAGGCTCGCGTTGAAGTGGGGATGGGCACGCAGCGCGAGCGCGGCGGCCCGGAGCAGGAACGCGGTGAGGGTGAGGGTCGCTCCGCGCTCCCGCGCGCGCTCCAGGTTGCGGGTGATGATCGCGTCGAGATCGGTGATGTCGGCGCGATCGAAGTGGGTGACGTGCGGGACGACGGTGGCGGAGAGCGTCATGCGCTCCGCGATGGTGCGGCGCAGATGCGAGAGCGGGACCCGCTCCACCGGGCCCCACTGCTCGAAGCGCGGCAGGGGCGGAGGCTCGAGGCCGACGGTGGCGAGCGGCTTCGCGGGGCCCGCGGGCGCCTCGCGGGCCCCGGCCGGCCGCGCGGCCGGCTCGGCCGCCGTGGACGCCCGGGACGGGGCGGCCGGGCCGGGCGCGGCGCGGGCCGCCGCCTGCACGTCGGTGTCGAGCAGGCGTCCGCCGGGGCCGGTGCCGCGCACCCGCCGCAGGTCGACCCCCAGCTCGCGGGCCAGGCGTCGCGTGGCGGGCGTGGCCGGGACGGGGCCCGCCGCGGGCGCGGCGTCCGCAACGGGGGCGGCCGGTGACGGCCGGGGCGCGGCGCCGGCCGGTGCGGGCGGCGGAGCGGGGCGCTCCGCCACCTGCGGGGCGGCCGCGCGCGGGGGTGCCGCGGGGCCTGCGGCGGCGCCGCTGTCCGCGAAGGTCACCAGCACCGCGCCGACCTTCACGGTCTGCCCGGGCGTCACGTGGATCTTCTCGACCCGGCCGCCGATGGGCGAGGGGATCTCGACCTGGGCCTTGTCGGTCTCCACCTCGAGCAGCGGCGCGTCCTCGCGGACGAGGTCGCCCTCGCGCACCAGCACCGCCACGATCTCCGCCTCGGTGAGGCCCTCGCCCAGGTCCGGCAGCGTGAACTGGCGGGGCATCGCGACCGCCTAGAACGCCAGCGTCTCGCGGCAGGCGGCCAGCACGCGGGCGGTGTCGGGGACGTTGGCGCGCTCGCGCGCGAAGCCCACGAACGGCACGTCGTACGCGGTGACGCGCCGGATCGGCGCCTCCAGGGAGAGGAACGCGCCCTCCATGATGCTGGTGGCGATCTCGGCGCCCGGCCCGAAGCTCCTGGGGGCCTCGTGGACGATCACCGCGCGTCCGGTCTTGCGCACCGAGGCGGTCAGCGTCTCGCGGTCGAGCGGCGAGATCGTGAGCAGGTCGACGATCTCCACCTCGACCCCGTCCTCCTCGTGCAGGCGCTCGGCGGCCTCGCGGGCCACCCGCAGCATGGCCCCGTAGGCGACGAGGGTGAGGTCGCGACCGGGCCGGTCCACGTGGGCGCGCCCGATCTCCATGGTCTCGATCTCGTCCGGCACGTCCTCCTTGGCCGCGTGGTAGAGCGCCTTGGCCTCGAAGAAGATGACGGGGTCGGGATCGCGGATGGCCGCCGCGAGCAGGGCGCGCGCGTTGCGCGGCCCGGAGGGGATCACCATCTTGAGGCCGGGGATGTGGGCGTAGAACTGCTCTTCGCTCTCCGAGTGGTGCTCCAGCGCGCGGACCCCGCCGCCGTAGGGCATGCGCACCACCATCTGGCAGGCGAAGCGGCCCTGGGTGCGCATGCGGTACCGCGCCATGTGGTTCTCGATCTGGTGGAAGCACTGGAACGCGAAGCCCGAGAACTGGATCTCGCACACCGGCTTGAGCCCGTAGAGGGCCATGCCGACCGCGGTCCCGACGATGCCGGCCTCGGCCAGCGGGCTGTCGACCACGCGGGTGGCCCCGAACTTGCGGTGGAGGTCCTCGGTGACCCGGAACACGCCGCCGTCCACCCCCACGTCCTCACCGATGACCAGCACGTCCGGGTCGCGCTCCATCTCCTGGAGCAGCGCCAGGTTCAGGGCCTTCACCATGTTCAGCTTCGCCATGGTCGTCTCTGGCCGCGCATGGGCGGGCTCTGGCGTTCGGGGGACAGCGGCGCCTCGTCGCCGGACGGCGGGGCGGCGGCCGACGGCGCCTGGGCGAGGCGCGCCGCCATCTCCGCGCGCTCCGCGTCCAGCGCGGGCGGCCGCGCCGCGTAGGCGTGATCGAACATCACGAGCGGATCGGCCGGGGGGAGCGACTCGAAGGCCTCCACCGCGCGGGTGATCTCCGCGTCGATGCCCTCGTCGAGGTCGGGGTCCAGCAGGTGGCGCTGCTCGAGGTACGCGCCGAAGCGGGTGAGGGGGTCCTTGCGCTCCCACGCCTCCACCTCTTCGGCCGACCGGTACTTCGTGGGGTCGTCCGAGGTCGTGTGCATGCTCAGGCGATAGGTGACGCACTCGATGAGGGTGGGCCCGTCGCCGGCGCGCGCCCGGTCCACCGCCTCCCGGCTCGCCACGTAGACCGCGAGGACGTCGTTGCCGTCGACCTGGATCCCGGGGAAGCCGTAGGCGAGGGCCTTCTGGGCGATGGTGCGCGAGTGGGTCTGCTTCTTGAGGGGCACCGAGATGGCCCACTGGTTGTTCTGGACCACGAACACCAGCGGCAGGTGCCAGACCCCCGCGAAGTTCATCGCCTCGTGGAAATCCCCCTCCGAGGTCGCGCCGTCGCCGCAGTAGACCATCACGATCGCGTCGTCGCCCCGGTACTGGGCCGCGTAGGCGAGGCCCACCGCGTGGGGCAGCTGAGTGCCCACCGGGATGCAGATCGGCAGGTCGCGCTGCTCGGGGGCGGGCCGGCCGCCTTCGAGGCGACCGGCGAAGAACTCGAGGATCCGCTGCATGCTCCACCCGCGCCAGAGCATGGCCGCCGTCTCCCGGAACGACGGCACCATCCAGTCCGTGCGGCGCAGGGTGGCCACGCTGCCGATCTGGGACGCCTCCTGGCCCTTGATCGGCGCGAAGGTGCCGATCCGGCCCTGGCGCTGCAGGCGCAGCATGCGCTCGTCGAAGCGCCGGCCCACCCGCATCGCGCGGTAGAGGCGCTTGAGCTCCTCGGGGGCAATGTCGGGCTCGAGCGCGGAGTCGAGCGTGCCGTCGCTGTCCAGGATGGACAGATGCTCGACGGTGAACTGCGGCTCGATGATCGTCCTCGGCATGGCGGCCCGCTCGTTCATTCGCATTCTACCCCGGACAGCGGGTAATCTCTCTGCCATGCGCGTGCGGGTCCGCGTTCCCGCCACCTCCGCGAACCTGGGGCCCGGGTTCGACGCGCTCGGCCTCGCCCTGGGCCTCCACAACGAGGTGATCGCGGAGGCGGCCGACGAGGTCGTGGTCGCGGTGGAGGGCGAGGGCGCGGCCCGGCTGGACGCGGGGGGCAAGAACGTGGTGGCGCGCGGCCTCGCGCTGGGGTTCGAGGTCGCGGGACGGCCGTTCCGCGGCGCGCGCCTCCGCTGCGTCAACCGCATCCCGCTGAGCCGCGGCCTCGGCTCGAGCGCCGCCGCGTGGATCGGTGGCCTCGTGGCCGCCAACGCGCTGCTCGGCGAGCCGATCGACCGGGAGGGGCTGCTGACCGCGGCCACGCGCGCCGAGGGGCATCCCGACAACGTGGCCGCCGCGCTGCTGGGCGGGCTCACCGTCTCGTGCGCCGACGGGGCGCGGGTGACCGCGGTGAGCCTGCCGGTGCCGGCCGGCATCGACTGGGTGGTGCTGGTACCCGAGGTCGAGAGCTCGACCCACGAGGCCCGCGCGGTCCTCCCCGACGCGATCCCGCGGGCGGACGCGGTGTTCAACGTGCAGCGGGTGAGCCTCCTGCTCGCCGCCCTCGCGGCGGGGCGGACGGACCTGCTCGACGTCGCGATGCAGGACCGGCTACACCAGCCCTACCGCCGCCGCCTGTTCCCGTGGATGGAGGCGGTGGCCGCGGCGGGGCGGGCGGCCGGCGCGCTCGGCTGCGCGCTCAGCGGCGCCGGGCCGTGCCTGCTGGCCGCGGTGCCCGCGCGGGGAGGCCTGGCGGTGGCGGCCGCGATGGCGCAGGCGCTCCGGGAGGCGGGGCTGGCCGGGCGCGCGCTCCATCTGCCCGTCGAAAGCCGCGGCGCGACGTGGGAACGGCTGTCCCAGACTTGACTCGCCCTCCGAGAGGGCAGTACGATCCGAGCAAGGTATATTCGTGAACGGGCGCCGTGATCAAGAGTGACCGCTGGATCAAGCGGCAGGCCCTCGAGCGGGGGATGATCAAGCCCTTCGAGGACCGGCAGGTGCGCAAGGGCGGGATCTCGTTCGGGCTCTCCTCGTACGGCTACGACATCCGCATCGCCGACGAGTTCAAGATCTTCACCAACATCAACACCACCGTCATTGATCCCAAGAAATTCGATCCGCGATCCTTCGTCGATCTCAAAGCCGACGTCTGCATCGTCCCGCCGAACTCCTTCGCGCTCGCCCGATCCGTCGAGTACTTCAGGATTCCGCGCGACGTGCTGACGATCTGCGTCGGGAAGAGCACGTACGCACGGTGCGGGATCATCACCAACGTCACTCCGCTCGAGCCCGAGTGGGAAGGATACGTGACGCTCGAGATCTCGAACACGACTCCGTTACCCGCCAAGATTTACGCCGACGAGGGCATTGCGCAGGTGTTGTTTCTGGGAGCCGATCCGGGAGACGTATGCGAGCGCAGTTATGCCGATAAAAAGGGAAAGTACCAGGCGCAGACGGGCATTACGCTGCCCAAGCTCTA
>DASRHC010000007.1:0-44246 GCA_035650715.1 Candidatus Methylomirabilota bacterium
GGACCCTCGAGGCCGCGATCCTCACCTATATCGCCCTGACCAACACGGCGCCGAAGCCCTTCGTGTGGACGAAGACCGCCGACGAGATCTTGGCCAGTGTAGCTCGATTTTGTCATCGAATCTCTGGGACAGGACACTAGCGTAGCCGCGCCACTCCCGATACCGAAGGAGAGATCGTCCATGCTCATGGCTTCATCGCGGCGCTTCGCGGTCACCGTGCTCGTGATCCTCGCGGCCCTCGGCGCTCCCGCGCCCGCGGCCGCTCAGGCCCCGATCAAGATCGGGCTGGTGCAGGGCTTCACGGGCGCGCTCGAGGTCTACGCCAAGCAGGTGAAGCGCGGCTTCGATCTGGGGCTCGAGTACGCGACCCAGGGCAAGAAGGAGGTGCTCGGACGCAAGATCCAGGTGATCGAGGAGGACGACCAGCTGAAGCCGGACGTGGCCAAGCAGAAGGTCACCAAGCTCTACGCCGACGACAAGGTGGACCTGGTGGTGGGCACCACCTCCAGCGCGGCGGCCCTCGCGGTGCTGCCGGTCGCGGCCGAGTTCAAGAAGGTCCTGATCGTGGAGCCGGCGGTGGCCGACAGCATCACCGGCGAGCACTGGAACCGCTACGTGTTCCGCACCGGCCGCAACTCGACCCAGGACGCCATCGCGAACGCGCTCGCGGTGGCGCGGCCGGGCGTCTCCATCGCCACCGTCGCCCAGGACTACGCGTTCGGACGGGACGGGGTGGCCGCCTACAAGGCGGCGGTCGAGAAGGCGGGCGCCCAGGTCGTGCACGAGGAATACACGCCCACCACCGCCACCGACTTCACCGCGCCGATCCAGAAGATCATCGCGGCCCTCAAGGACCGCCCGGGCCCCAAGTACGTGTTCGTGATCTGGGCCGGCAAGGGCGGGCCCTTCCCGCAGCTGGTGGACAACCGCCTCGACAAGTACGGCATCACGCTGACAAGCGGCAGCAACGTGCTCGACGTGCTCAAGGCCATGAAGGCCATGAAGCTCGAGGGCATGGTGGGCGGGGCGTACTACTACTACGAGATCCCCAAGAACCCGGTCAACGACTGGCTGGTGCGCGAGCACATGAAGCGCTTCAACGAGCCGCCCGACTTCTTCACGTGCGGCGGCTTCGCGGCCGCGATGGCGGCGGTGGCCGGGATCCAGAAGGCGGGCGGCACCGACAGCGAGAAGCTGGTCGCGGCCATGGAGGGGCTCGAATTCCAGACCCCGAAGGGGCGGATGGTGTTCCGCAAGGAGGACCACCAGGCGCTCCAGGCGATGTACGCCTTCAAGATGGTCTCGAAGCCGGACGTGCCGTGGCTGGTGCCGACCCTCACCCGGGAGCTGTCCCTGCAGGAGACCGCCCCCGCGATCGCCAACACGCGGTGACCGCGACGCGCGTCGACCTGGGCCCGCTGTCCCTCGCGGTGGCGGAGTGGCCCGGCCCCGCCGACCGGCCGGCGGTGGTGTGCGTGCACGGGCTCACCGCCAACCACCTCTGCTGGGCGAGCGTGGCCGACGTGCTGTCACCCGCGCACCGGGTCATCGCCTACGACCTGCGCGGCCGCGGCGAGAGCGACAAGCCCGACAAGGGATACAGCCTCGCCATCCACGGCGAGGACCTGGAGGCCCTGCTCGACCACTTCGGGCTCGAGAAGGCGGTCCTGATCGGCCACTCCCTCGGCGCCCACATCGCGGTGCGCTTCGCGGCCACGCGTCCGGAGCGGGTGGAGCGGCTGGTCCTGGTGGACGGCGGCCTCGACGTGCGCTACGAGGTGCTGGAGTCGCTGCGCCCGGCGATCAACCGACTGGGCGTGGAGTTCCCCTCGCTCGACATGTTCCTGGGCTTCGTGCGGATGCTGCCCATGTTCGAGGGGCGCTGGAACGACTACCTCGAGCGCTACTTCCGCTACGACGTCGAGGAATTGCCCGGGGGCGCGGTGCGGGCCAGGGCCTCGCGGCCGGCCATCGAGGAGGAGATCGCCAACCTCGAGCGGGAGCGGCTCTGGGTCTACCACCATCGGGTGAAGGCGCCGACCCTGATCTTCCGGGCGCCCGACGGGCTCCTGACGGACACCGACTGCCTCATGACCCAGGAGGAGGCGGAGGCGATGGCGCAGGCCATCCCGCGCTCCACGCTGGTGGTGGTGCCCGGCACCAACCACTACACGGTGCTGCTCGGCCGGCACCCGACGGTGCAGTCGGCGCTGCGCGGCTTCCTCGAGGGGGCGTAGCGACGGCGGCGGATCCCGTCCTCTCCACCCGCGACCTCACCATCCGCTTCGGCGGCCACGTGGCGGTCGATCACGTGAGCCTGGATGTCGCCCCGTTCACCCTCAAGTCGATCATCGGGCCGAACGGCGCGGGCAAGACCACCTTCTTCAATCTGCTGGGCGGGCAGTACCGTCCGAGCGAGGGGCGCGTGCTCTTCAGGGGCCGGGACATCACCCGGCGGGGCGTGGCCGCGCGGACCCGGCTCGGGATCGGCCGCTCCTTCCAGCTCACCAACGTGTTCCCCACGCTCACCGTGCTGGAGAACGTGCGCCTCGCGGTCCAGGCGCGCCGCGGGCTCGGCTTCACCGCGTGGCGGCACTACCGGCACTACGCGGACCTGGAGGACACCGCCTACCGCGTCCTGGAGACGGTGCGGCTCGAGGGCCGGTGGCGGGCCCCCGCGGGGGCGCTGGCCCACGGCGAGAAGCGGAAGCTCGAGCTGGGCATCCTGCTCGCCCTGGAGCCCGAGGTGCTGCTGCTCGACGAGCCGACCGCCGGCATGTCGCTCGAGGAGGTGCCCGCGATCATCGGCCTGATCGAGCGCCTCCGGGAGCGGCGCGAGCGCACGATCCTGCTGGTCGAGCACAAGATCGACATGGTGATGGCCCTCTCGGACTCCATCGCGGTGCTCAAGGACGGGCGGCTGATCGCGGACGGGCCGCCCGCGGCGGTGAGCGCCAGCGCGGAGGTGCAGGCCGCGTACTTCGGGACGGCGGCGGTGAGGAAGGGGAGCGGGTGATGCCGGACGTGCTGGAGATGGAGGACGTCCACACCCGGATCGGGCAGCACCACATCCTGCAGGGCGTCTCGCTGCGGGTGCGCGCCGACGCGGTCACGGTGCTGCTGGGCCGCAACGGAGCCGGCAAGACCACCACCATGCGCACGGTGATGGGCGTGCTGCCTCCGAGTCGCGGCGTGGTGCGCTTCGAGGGACGGCCCATCCACGGCCGGCCGCCGCACGCGATCGCGCGGCTCGGCATCGGCTACGTGCCGGAGGGGCAGGGGATCTTCGCGACCCTCACCGTGGCCGAGAACCTGCGGGTCGCGATGCGGGCGGAGAACGCGGAGAGCCGCGAGCGCGTGCGTCGGGTGCTCGCCCTCTTCCCGGACCTCGAGCGGTTCTGGCACGCGCGGGCCGGCACGCTCTCGGGCGGCCAGAAGCAGATGCTCGCCATCGCGCGCGCGCTCGTGAACCCGATCCGCCTCCTCCTGATCGACGAGCCCTCCAAGGGTCTCGCCCCCATCGTGGTGGAGCACCTCATCACCGCGCTCGCCGCCATGAAGCGCGAGACCACGGTGGTGCTGGTGGAGCAGAACTTCGCCATGGCGAGCCGGCTGGGCGACGACTGCTACGTGATGGACGACGGCCGCACCGTCTATGCCGGCACGATGGCCGCGCTGGCCGCCGACCGCGCCCTCAAGCAGAAGTACCTCGGGGTGTGAGGACGGCGTGAGGCGCGCGGTCCCCCCGCTGGTCGGCGCCGGCCTCCTCCTGCTCCTGCCGCTGGCCGCGATCGAGCCGCGCGCGTGGCTGACGCTCACGGTGGCCGGCCTCGCGATGGGCATGCTCATCTTCCTGGTGGCCTCGGGGCTCACCCTCATCTTCGGGCTCATGGACGTGCTGAACTTCGCGCACGGCGCGCTCTTCTCGTGGGGGGCCTACGCCGGATTCACCGTCGCGGTGGCGGTCGACGCGCGGTGGGGCTGGGCCGCGTCGCCCTCGGTGTGGGCCAACGGGGGCCTCCTCCTGCTCGCGGTGGCGGGAGCGGCCGTGGTCGCCTTCGGGCTGGGGGTGCTGCTCGAGCGGGTGATCGTGCGGCCGGTCTACGGCCAGCACCTGTTCCAGATCCTCATCACGCTCGGGGCCACCATCGTGCTGGAGGAGCTGATCCGGGTGGCGTGGGGTCCGAACGACCAGGTGATGCCGGTGCCGGCCACCTTCCAGGGCTCGTGGGACGTGGCGGACGTGGTGGTCCTCCGGTTCCCGGCCATCGCCATCGCGCTGGGCCTCGCGGTCTACGCGGGCATGCAGTGGCTGCTGGTCCGCACCCGGGTGGGGCTCATCGTGCGGGCGGGAGTGGAGAACACCGAGATGGTGCAGGTGATGGGCCACGACATCCGCCGCTACTTCACCGGGGTCTTCGCGGCCGGCTCCGCGCTCGCGGGGCTGGGCGGCCTGATGTGGGGGATGTTCGGCCAGTCGATCCGCCCGTCGATGGGCGGCGAGCAGCTGATCTTCGCCTTCATCGTGGTCATCATCGGCGGGCTCGGCAGCGTGACCGGCTCGCTCGTCGGCGCGCTGCTGGTGGGCCTGGCCTACAACTACGTGGCCTTCCTGGTCCCGAAGGCGGCCATCGGTGTGACGATGGGCCTCATGGTGCTGGTGCTGCTGGTGCGGCCCACCGGCCTCTACGGGGCGGGCCGGTGAGCGTCGGCGCCCTCACGCCGGTGCAGGCGGCGCGCCGGGCCGAGCGCCGCGCGCGCTGGCGCTCGCTCGCGCTCTACCTGCGGCTCGCGGTGGTGGCGGCGTGGGCGCTGCTGCCCGCGCTCGGGCCCTCCTACCAGGTGCTGGACCTCGCCCTCAAGATCGCCGTGTTCGCGACGCTCGCCGCCAGCTACGACGTCGTGCTCGGCTACACCGGCATCGTCTCGTTCGGCCACGCCATGTTCTTCGGCTTCGGGGCCTACGCGGTGGCCCTCGCGGCGGGGCGGCTCGGGGCCCCCACCTACGGCCACCTGCTGCTGGGCGTGCTGGCCGGCGTCCTCGTGTCGGGCGTGGTGGCGGTGGTGATCGGGGCGTTCTCCCTGCGGGTGAAGGCGCTGTTCTTCGCCATGATCACGCTCGCCTTCGCGGAGTTCGCGCTGATCCTGGCCGTGCAGTGGGGGGCGCTCACCGGCGGGGAGGACGGTCTCTCGCCCCGCATGCCGGGCGTGTTCGCGGCGGGCGCTCCGGGCGTGCTCGGGCTGTCGGGCCGGGTGGTGACCTACTACGCGCTGCTCGCGGCGTGCCTCGGGCTCTTCCTGCTGATGGGCCGCTTCGTGCACTCGCCGCTCGGCCGCACGCTGCAGGCCATCCGCGACAACGAGCTGCGCGCCGAGGCCCTCGGCTATCGCACGTTCGCGTTCCAGCTGGTCGCCTCCTCCCTCGGCAGCGTGGTGGCGGCGGTGCTGGGCGGCGCCTACGCGATGTGGGTGCGCTACGTGAACCCGGAGTCCGCGCTCGGCATCCCCATCATGCTCGACGTCCTGCTGATGGTGATCATCGGCGGCATCGGCACCCTCGAGGGCGGGCTGGTGGGCGCCGCGGTGCTGCTCACCGCCCGGACGCTGCTGCCCAACCTGCGCGGCCTCGGCGGCTCGCTGGTCGCCGGCTCGGAGATCCTGCAGAGGCTCTCCGAGCGCTGGCTCCTCTACTTCGGCATCCTGTTCGTGCTGGTGGTATTCTTCTTCCCCCGCGGCGTCCTGGGCACCGTGCGCGGGCGGGCGGGGCGCCGGCGCCGGACGGTGATGCCGGAGACCTGAGCGCCCCCGTTTCCTCATGCTCTTCGGGTATGCTGTGCGGGAGAATGCCCGCCCGGGACTACGACGCCATCGTGGTGGGGGCCAGCTTCGCAGGCCTCGCCGTCGCCCGCCAGCTCCGGGGGAACGTGCTGCTGCTAGATCGCAACGAGGTCGGCGCGGTGCAGACCTCCGCCTGTGGGACCCCCCTGTGGCTGCCGGAGGCTCTCGGCGTCGCCTCCAGCGTGCTCCAGGTCCACGACCGGCTCCTCATCCGCACCCCGACCCGCACCGTGCGCTACGACCTCTCCCCGGTGCCGTTCTGCACGTTCGACTACCGCGCGTTCTGCCGGGGGCTGCTCGCGCAGTGCGGCGCGCGCTTCCTGCGCACCTCGGTCGCCGGCATCCAGGATGGCGCGGTGCTCACCGGTGACGGCCGCTTCACGGCCCCGATCGTGATCGACGCCTCCGGGTGGCGCCGCGCCGTCACCGGCGGGGTCCCGGATCGACCGGGCGAGCACTGCTCCTTCGGGCTCGAGACCCACACCGCGCTGGACGACGAGGGGCTCACGTTCCTGCTGGACCAGCGGCTCATCCCGCAGGGCCTCGGCTGGATCTTTCCGGTGGGGCGGGGCAGCCTGATCGGGCTCGGCTCCTACGCCGGACGGTCCAAGCTCAAGCCCGCGATCGAGAGCCTGGTGCGCCGGTACGGCATCGCGTCGGGGGCCTACCACGGGACCTACTTCCCCAGCCGGCTGCTGCGGCCCACGGTGGGTCGCGTGTTCGCGGTCGGCGACGCGGCCGGGCAGTGTCTGCCGCTCACCGCCGAAGGCATCCGGCCCGCGGTCTTCTTCGGCGGCGAGTGTGGCCGCATCGTGCAGCAAGTGATCGACGGCGCGCTGTCGCTCGAGACCGGGCTCGAGCGCTACCGCCGACTGGTGGCCGCGTACCGGCGTCCCTACCGGCTGCTCCGGCTGGCCCAGTGGATGGCCGCCCACACTCCCACGCGCTGGTTCGCGCTGGTCACCCACGTCGCCGCGATGCGCCCGTTCCGCTCCGGCTGGTGGCCCCGCTACGGCTGGTTCGGACGTCCCCGGCCCTGCGAGGCCGTGGCCACCTGAGGCCGTGGGCTGCTCGAGGGGGACACCGTGGACGAGGCCGTCGCGCGGGAGGGATGCGCGATGAGCATCCGCCAGCGCTGGGCCGTGGCCATCGGCGGGTGCCTGCTGCTCGCCGGCGTCTGCGCGTACCTGATATGGACCGACGCGCCCCTCTACCAGAGCATGGCGCGCTTCTACAGCGACAAGTACTACCTCAAGCGCACGCTGCGCGAGTGGGGTGTGCTCGCCCCGGTGATCTTCATCCTGCTCCAGGCCCTGCAGGTCATCGTGTCGCCGATCCCGGGCGAGGCCACCGGAATCCTGGGCGGCTACCTGTTCGGCCAGTGGCTCGGGCTGCTCTACTCCACCATCGGGCTCACGCTGGGCTCCGTGATCGCCTTCGCCCTCGGGCGGTGGCTCGGCGCGCACTACGTGAAGAATCTGGTCAGCACCGAGACGTGGAACCGTCTGGGCTTCATCGTGGAGGCGGAAGGCGCCGTGTTGTGCTTCATCATCTATCTGATCCCCGGCCTCCCGAAGGACATCGTCTGCTATCTCTTCGGGATCAGCCCCATGCGGATGTGGGTGTTCGCGCTCGTGTCGGGGCTGGGGCGCATCCCCGGCACCTGGGTGCTGTCCGCCCAGGGCGCGCACACCGCGGCGGGTGACTACCTGCAGGTCTTGCTGGTCTCCGCGCTCGCGGTGGCGATCGCCTTGCCGCTCTACTACTACCGTCACCGCATCACGATCTGGTTCCAGGGGCGTACCCAGGCCGGGTCGCACGGCCGCGAGGGCCAGCGGAAGCGGTCGAACGGAGCCCTTGACAGGGAGAAGCCGCGCTCGTAATATCGCTCCGCTTCAACGACCATGAACCACGGAGGCATCGAGCCGGTGCGCACGACGGGAACGACCAGCAGCCACGGAGTGTGGCGGTCGTATTTTTACTTTCCCATCGTTCGCCGCCTGGCTCCCATGAGCTGAACGCGAGGAGCCACGGGCGACGAACCAGCCCGTGGCGCCGGAAAGCGATAGACGCCGCGGGCAACCAGCCCGCGGCGTTTTTGTTTGCAGCGAGGGAGCGCGCCGGTCGAAGCAGCAAACGGCTGGCCGCCGGTGGGGGAATGCGGGGGCCCATGTCGAGGCCCCCGCAGCTGAAGGACCTGAAGAAGTAAACGGTAGCCGGCAGGTGGGGAGTGAAGATCACCGACACGCAGACCGGGAGGACCAGATGATCATCGTGCTGAAGTCCGGCATCAACGACGAGGACGTCCAGGACGTGTGCCGGCGGATCACCGAGATGGGCTACGGCCCGCACGTGATCCGCGGCGAGTTCAAGACCATCGTGGCCGCGGTGGGCGAGGAGCGCGGGCGTCCCGACCTGCGTCTGCTGGAGGCCCTCGAGACGGTCGAGTCGGTCATGCCGGTGCAGCAGCCGTTCAAGCTCGCGAGCCGGGAGGTGCGCCGCGAGTCGAGCGAGGTGCGCGCCAGCGGGGTCACGGTGGGCGGCCGGGACGTGGTGGTGATGGCGGGGCCTTGCTCGGTGGAGTCGGAGGCCCAGGTCCTGGAGGTGGCGGACGCGGTGAAGCGATCGGGCGCCCGGATCCTCCGCGGCGGCGCCTACAAGCCGCGCACCTCGCCCTACGCGTTTCAGGGGTTGAAGGAGCAGGGGCTGCGCTACCTGGCGGAGGCGCGCAAGCGGACCGGGCTGCCGGTGGTCACCGAGGTGCTGGAGACGGAGAGCGTGGAGGTGGTGGCGGAGTACAGCGACATCCTCCAGATCGGGGCCCGCAACATCCAGAACTTCACCCTGCTGCGCCGGGTGGGCGAGATCGGCAAGCCGGTGCTGCTCAAGCGCGGGATGGCTACCAGCATCCAGGAGTTCCTCCTCTCCGCCGAGTACATCCTCTCGGCCGGCAACCCGAACGTGATCCTCTGCGAGCGCGGCATCCGCACCTTCGAGACCTCCACCCGCTTCACGCTCGACCTGAACGCGGTGCCGGTGATCAAGAAGCTGTGCCACCTGCCGGTGGTCGTGGATCCCTCGCACGGGACCGGGCACTGGGACCTGGTGGCCCCGATGGCCAAGGGCGCGGTGGCGTGCGGGGCCGACGGCCTGATCATCGAGGTGCACCCGCGACCGGAGGAGGCGCTCTCGGACGGGCCCCAGTCGCTCAAGCCCGCGAAGTTCGCCCAGCTCATGCGCGAGCTGCGGCCGGTGGCGGAGGCGGTGGGGCGGGGACTCTAGCCGCTCAGGCGGCCGGGCTCGACACCCGGCGACCCAGGTCGAGCGTCTCGCGGACGCGCTGGATCAGGGCCGCCGGGGTGAACGGCTTCTGCAGGAACGCGGTGTCGGCGCCGAGGACGCCGTGGCGGATGACCGCGTCGTCGGTGTAGCCGGACATGTAGAGCACGCCGAGCTCGGGGCGGAGCGCGGTCATGCGCTCGGCCAGCTCGCGCCCGCTCATGCGCGGCATCACCACGTCGGTGAGCAGCAGATGGAGCGGGCCCTGGTGGCGCTCGCCCAGCAGCAGGCCCTCGGCGCCGTTGCGCGCCTCCAGCACCGTGTAGCCGCTCGCGCGCAGGATGTCGCGGGCCAGCTCCCGCACCCCGTCCTCGTCCTCCACCAGCAGGATCGTCTCGGTGCCGCCGGACGGAGCGACGGCGCGCGCGCCGCGCTCGGCGACCGCGGTCGCGGAGTCGACGCGCGGCAGATAGATGCGGAAGGTGGTGCCGCGCCCCGGCTGGCTGTCGACCTCGATGTAGCCGCCGCTCTGCTTCACGATGCCGTAGACGGTGGCGAGGCCGAGCCCGGTGCCCTTGCCCTGCTCCTTGGTGGTGAAGAAGGGCTCGAAGATGTGCTTCTGCATCTCGCGGGGGATGCCCACCCCGCTGTCCGACACCGCCAGCATCACGTGGGGGCCCGGCCGCGAGCCCACGTTGCGGCGCACGTAGTCCTCGTCGAGCTCCACGTTGGCGGTCTCCACCGTGAGCTGGCCGCCCTGGGGCATGGCGTCACGCGCGTTGATGGCCAGGTTCATCACGACCTGCTCGATCTGGCCGCGGTCGGCCTTCACGGGGCCGAGGCCCGGCGCCAGCCGGGTCACCAGGGCGATGTCCTCGCCGATGAGCCGCGCCAGCATCTCGCTCATTTCGGTGGTGACCGTGCCCAGGTCGAGGACCACCGCCTCCAGCACCTGCTTGCGGCTGAAGGCGAGCAGCTGCTTGGTGAGGTCGGCGGCCCGCCCGGCGGTGCGCTGGATCAGCTCGATGCCGCGCCGGAGCGGATCTTCGGCCTTGATCTGCGCGAGCAGGATGTCGGTGCGCCCGAGGATGACGGTCAGCAGGTTGTTGAAGTCGTGCGCGACCCCGCCCGCGAGGCGGCCGATCGCGTCCATCTTCTGGGCCTGCTCGAGCTGGCCCTGCGTCTGCGCCAGCTCGTCGTAGGCGCGGCGGGCCTCGTGGAGCAGGCGGCTGTTCTCGAGCGCCACCGCGGCGTGGGAGGCGAAGGCGGTGGCGATGGCCAGATCCTCGGTGGAGAAGCCCTCCGCGCGACGGGTGAGGAAGGAGAGCACGCCGACCACCCGGTCGCCCACCCGCGCGGGCACCGTCAGCATCCCGTGGTAGCCCAGGCGACGCATCGCCTCGGCGTGGTCGGGGACCATGCTCGGGTGGCTGGCCGGATCGCGCACCAGCATCGGCCGACCGGTGGCCGCGACCTGGCCGGCCACGCTCTCCCCGAGCTTCAGGCGGGGGCGCACCGGCATCTCGGTGCCGCCCTGGAGCGTGCCCGCGACCACCAGCTCGTCGCCGTCCACCAGACGGAAGCCGACCCAGTCGGTCTTGACGAGGCGCCCGCACGCCTCCGCGATCCGGCCGAGCAGCGAGTGGAGCGGCTGCATGCGCGACAGCTCGCCGCTGATCTCGACCAGGCTCTCGAGGCGGGTCTCGCGGGTGCGCGCCTCGTGCAGGGCCTGCTCGAGGCTCGCGGCCATGGTGTTGAACGCGCGCACGGTGGGGCGCATCTCGGCCAGCGTCGTCTCGGGCATCCGCGCGGTGAGATCGCCGTGGCCGAGCCGCGTGGCGCTCTCCGCGAGCGCGCGCACCGGCCGCAGGCCGACGAGGAGGATCACGTGGGTGAGGCCGAGCAGGGTGACGAGCAGCACGCCGGTCACCGCGATCATGGTGCGGACCTCGGCCCACAGCTCGCTCTCGAGGCTCTCCACCGAGGGCGTGACCGCCAGCACCCCGTAGACCACCGGAGCGGCCGCGATGGCGATGCGATGCTCGGGCAGGGTGACCGGCGCCAGCCGCTTGAGCCAGCGCGGGGCCTCCGAGCGGGGGACGTCGGCGGGCGAGGCGTCGAAGATGACGCGGCGGCCGTCGCTCTCGTAGAGGACCACCCGGCTCCACACGGAGTCCATGTTCAGGTTGCGGAGGGACTGCTCGGCGCGGGCGAGGTCGCCGATCACCAGCGAGTCGAGCAGCAGCGGGGCGGCCGCGGTGGCGAGCCGCTCGGTCTGCTCCGAGAGGCGCATCCGCGTGGCGGTGGAGCGCTCGCGGAGGTTGACCGCGAGGCCCCCGAGGGTGACGGTGACGATCGCGACCGTGCTGAGGCCGAGGAGGAGCGCGCGGAGGCTGGATTTCACTGGCCGATGAGCCGGTAGATCCGGCGCACGCCGTCGTAGTCGCGATCGGTGGCGGGCTCGAAGCCCTTGAACTTCGCGTGGCTCAGCACGGGCGCCGCGGCCGGGTCCGTCGCCATGGCGAGCAGCGCCCGGCGGATGCGCTCCACGGTGGGAGCGGGGACCCGGGGGTGCGCGATCACCGCGAGGTCCGGGAAGCCGTCCGACACGTAGATCTGCCGGAACTCGACGTGCTCGCGCTCGGCGTACTGGGCGAGGAAGCGGGAGTTGACCGCGCCGGCCTCGACGCGGCGGGCCTTGAGCTGGGCGAGCGTGCCTTCCTGGTTGCCGCCGAAGACCTCCTCCACGCGGACCCCGGCCCGCTTGAGCGCGACCAGCGGGACCGCGTAGGCCACGAAGGCGTCGGTGGAGGGGAAGGACACGCGCTTGCCCTGCAGATCGTGGAGGGACTGGATGGGGCTGTCGGCGGGGACCGCGATGACCGCTCGGATGGGCTCGCCCGCCCAGCGCGCGACCACCTTGAATGGGATCGCGTCGAAGTCCGACTGAAAGTTGTGGTTCGTGAACACGAAGTCGAACTCGCCGCGCCCCATCATGGCGTCGGTCTCCTGCACGGTCCGGCCCATGCGTAGCTGCAAGGGCACGCCACTGTGGGTGCTCACGTAGTGCAGGATCGGGTTCCAGCGCTCGGCGGTGAGGGCCGGGCTCTGCTGGTTGAGGACCCCGAACATCAGCGGCGCCGTCTGGCCGTGGGCCGCGCCGGCCGAGAGGAGCAGGCCAAGCAGCGCGATGAGCAGCCGGGTCAGGGTTCGCATGGGTGGGCCAGCCCGTTCCAGGGCCGTGCCAATCTCGGCCCGGGCCAAATGCTTGAAAAAGCGAGACCGGGCGGGGCTACCGCGTAGGGACATGAGATGGGCCGCCCCGGGGTGTCACCCGGCCGACACAATTCGTCAGAACCTCGCGAGACCGAGGGGTTCGGCGGCGTCCGGCGGTGTTGCCGCCCGCATGTCATAATCACCCCGTGAAACGGCTCACGCGCCTCACGCGGCGGCTGCTGCCGAGGGATCGCACCACGCGCACCCTGGCCCTCGCGATCGTGACGTCGGTCCTCTTCCACCTGTTCTTCCTGCTGCCGTTCTTCGTGATGCCGGGCTTCTTCACGGCGCCGACCTACGTCAAGCGCGGCGAGCCGTTGCTGGTCGACATCGCCCCGGAGCGCCCCGAGGAGAAGGCGCCGCAGGGCAATCCCTCCCGGCCGCCCGCGCCCGAGGCGCGCGAGACCCGGCGGGCGCCCACGCCGCCCGCGCCGCGGCCGCTCCCGCCCGCTCCACGGCCGGCCCCGCGGGTCGCCGAGGCGCCGCGCCCGGCGCCCGCGCGTCCGTCGACGCCTTCGCCGCCCGCGCCCGCGACACCGCCCCCGGTCGCGCCCGACCCGATGGTGAAGACCCCCGAGCCGCGGACTGCCGAGTCCGGGTCGTCCGCGAGCGAGCCGGCGGCTCCGTCGGCGCCGAGCCAGTCGCAGGTCGCGGTCGCGCGCCCGCCCGCCAGCATCTGGCGGCAGCCGGGCGGGGGCGGCGGGCTCGAGGGCGGTGGGCGCGGCGGGGTCGACGGCGAGCCGATCCCGCTCGACACGCCGGAGCCGAAGTACCAGGACTACTTCAATCAGGTGCGCGACCGCATCAAGGCCAACTGGGTCTATCCGCGCCCGGCCGGTGAGCGCGGCATCGAGGGCGAGCTGCTGATCGAGTTCCACATCGCCAAGGACGGCCGCCTGGCGTACATCGAGCTGCGGCACTCCTCGGGCACCCGGATCCTCGACGACGCCGCGCTCACCGCGGTGAAGCTCGCCCAGCCGTTCCCGCCCGTGCCGGACGCCATCGCCAAGCGGACCCTCGCGATCAACGGCCAGTTCAAGTACCAGATCGTGAGCGGCTTCGTGAACCAGTTCCTCCGGTAGCCACGCTGGGCCTCCGCGCGCTCGGCGTCGGCCTGCTCGTCCTGCTGCTCGCGGGATGCGCCGAGACCCGCTGCGCGGAGCGCCCGCCCGTCCGGGTCCAGCTCCTCTCGGTCAACGACGTCTACGTGCTGGAGCCGGTGGCGGGACGGGGCGGGCTCGCGCGGGTGGCCACCCTGGTGCGCGCGCTCCGCCGGGAGACGCCCAACACGATCTTCGCGCTCGCCGGCGACACGCTCTCGCCGTCGCTGCTCTCGACGCTGCGCCGCGGGGCCCAGATGATCGAGGGCTGGAACGCGGTCGGTCTCGACGTGGCGGTGTTCGGCAATCACGAGTTCGATTTCGGGGTGGGCGTCCTCGGCGCGCGCGTCCGCGAGTCGCGCTTCCCGTGGCTCGCCACCAACGTGCTCGGCGCCGCGGACGGCGGCCCGCTGGCGGGAGCGCGGCCGTGGCTGCGGCGCGATCTGGACGGCGTCCGGGTGGGGCTGATCGGCCTCACCACCCCGGACGCGGCCCGGACCTCGAACGGTGGGCCCGGCGTGCGCTTCGAGGAGCCCATCGCGGCCGCGCGCGAGGCGCTCGCCGCGCTCGGCGCGGTGGAACTGCGGGTGGCGGTCACCCACCTGCCGATCCGCGAGGACCGGGCCCTGGTCGCCGCGCTGCCGATCGACGCGGTGCTGGGCGGTCACGACCACGAGCCGATGCTCGAGGCCGGCCGTGCCGTCATCGTGAAGGCCGGCTCCGACGCGGTCAACGTGGGACAGGTGGAGTACGAGGTGCGCTGCGGCGCGGTGCTGGCCCGCCGACAGCGCCTCATCCCGGTCGACGAGCGCCTCGCCGAGGCCCCCGACGTGGCGGACCTGGTGCGGCGGCAGGCCGCGCTGCTGGCCCGCGAGCTCGACACGGTGGTCGGCCGGACGCCGGTCCCCCTGGACACGCGCGACAGCCTGGTGCGGCGGGAGCCCGCGCCGATCGGGCGCTTCGTGGCGACGCTGATGCAGGAGCGGGTGGGGGCGGACGTCGGCCTGCTCAACAGCGGGGCCCTCCGCGCCAACCGGGTGATCCCCGCCGGTCCGCTCACGAAGCGCGACGTGCGCGAGCTCCTGCCCTTCAGCAACACCGTGACCCTGCTGGAGGTGACCGGCGACGCGCTCCGGCGCGCGCTGGAGCACTCGGTGGACGAGCTGCCGAGGGCCACCGGCCACTTCCTGCAGATCTCGGGGCTTCAGATGACGGTGGATCCGGCCCGACCGCCCGGCCAGCGCATCGCCGCGGTGACGATCGGCGGCCGCCCCCTCGATCCGGCCGGCCGCTACCGTGTGGCGACGGTCGATTACCTGGCCCGCGGGAAGGACGGCTACCCCATGCTGGCCGCCTCCCGGGTCCTCCTCGCCCCCGAGGATGGCCCGGGTCTCATCGAGACGGTCCTGGACGGCCTGGCGGCGGGCCGCTCCCCTTGACGGCGATGGGTCGCTCCGGTAGTGTATTCAATGCTTTCGGGAACCTAGGCTCGTAGCTCAGTGGGAGAGCGCTACCTTGACACGGTAGAGGTCGGCGGTTCGAAACCGCCCGAGCCTACCATTTCCTGGAGCGGGAGTCGGCACACGGAGGTGCGCATCGCCAGCGAGTCGAGCGTGAAGTGAGCGAGGGAGTTGCGGGCATCACCGGGCGCAGCCCTGTGGTGCTTTGTTGTTTTCTGAGACCGGGAGAGCATGGCCGAATCTGAAGAAGCGCGGCATCTGAGCATGGCGGGCGAGTTCGACTGCCTGCCCGAGCCCCTGCCCACGCTGCGTCACTCCACCTCGCACGTGATGGCGCAGGCGGTGAAGCGCCTGTTTCCCGAGGTGAAGGTCGCCATCGGCCCCGCCATCGAGGACGGCTTCTACTACGACTTCCTCAAGGCGCAGCCGTTCTCGCCGGAGGACCTGGCGCGCATCGAGGACGTGATGCGCGAGATCGTGAAGGCCGACTACCCCTTCGTGCGCGAGGAGATGCCGCGCGAGCGGGCCATCGCGTTCTTCGAGGAGCGGGGCGAGCCCTTCAAGGTCGAGATCCTCCGCGGGATCGACGCGCCCACCGTGTCCATCTACCGCCAGGGGGACTTCCTCGATCTCTGCCGCGGGCCGCACGTCGCCTCCACCGGGCAGATCAAGGCCTTCAAGCTCCTCTCCTCCTCCGGGGCCTACTGGCGTGGGGACGAGAAGAACCCGATGCTGCAGCGGATCTACGGGACCGCGTGGCCGACCCAGGAGGAGCTCGACAAGTACCTGTGGAGGCTCGAGGAGGCGAAGAAGCGCGATCACCGGAAGCTCGGCCGGGAGCTCGACCTGTTCGACTTCTACGACATCGCCCCGGGCGCCCCGTTCTGGCTGCCGGGCGGCATGGTGCTGGTGCGCGAGCTGGAGAAGTTCGCCCGGGAGTCCCTCGATCAGCGCGGGTACCAGGAGATCTCCACCCCGCTGCTGGTCAACAAGAAGCTGTGGGAGCAGTCCGGGCACTGGGAGCACTACCAGGACAACATGTTCAAGGTCGAGGTCGAGGGCGATGTCTTCAGCCTCAAGCCGATGAACTGCCCCGAGTCGACCTACGTCTACAAGCGTGCGCTGCGCTCGTATCGCGACCTGCCGCTGCGCTACTCCGAGATGGGCCGGTGCCACCGCCACGAGCGCTCCGGCGCCCTGTCCGGCCTGACCCGGGTCCGCCAGTTCACCCAGGACGACGCCCATCTCTACATGCGGCCCGAGCAGCTGCAGGCCGAGATCTCCGACCTCCTCGATCTCGTGCGGGAGTGGTACGGCACCTTCGGGCTCGTGCCGTCCTACCGGGTGGCGACCCGTCCGCCCGACAAGCTCGGCACCGAGCAGCAGTGGGACCAGGCGGAGGACGCCCTCTACCAGGCCCTGCGCGGCGGCGATCTGGTGTACGAGCTCGACAAGGGCGGCGGCGCGTTCTACGGGCCCAAGATCGACATCGACGTGGAGGACGCGCTCGGGCGGCAGTGGCAGCTCGCCACCATCCAGGTCGACCTCACGATGCTGCCCGAGCGCATGCAGTGCGAGTACATCGACGCCGATGGGCGGGCCAAGCGCCCGGTGGTGATCCACCGCGCGATCTTCGGCTCCTACGAGCGCTTCGTGGCCATCCTGACCGAGCACTTCGCGGGCGCGTTCCCGACCTGGCTCGCCCCGGTCCAGGCGCGCGTGCTCCCGATCAGCGAGAAGCACGGCGAGTACGGCCGCAAGGTCTTCGCCGCGCTGCGGGCGGCGCGGATCCGCGCCGAGCTCGATGAACGCAACGAGAAGCTGGGCTATCGCATCCGCGAGGCGCAGCTCCGGAAGGTGCCCTACATGCTGGTGGTGGGGGAGCGGGAGGCCCAGAACGGCACCGCGAGCCTGCGCCGCCGCACGGGGGAAGACCTGGGCGCGGTGCCGGTGGAGCGCATCGTGGCCGAGCTCACCGCCGAGATCGCAAGCCGTTCCGCCACCCTCAGCGTGGGCCGCGCCGGCTGAGCCGGCCCAGAGAACCAGGAGCCTGCCATCCAGTCAAAGGACATCCGGATCAACGAAGGCATTCGGGTGAGAGAAGTGCGAGTGGTGAGCGCGGACGGGGAGCAGCTCGGGATCATGCCGATCCAGCAGGCCCTGGATCTGGCCCGCCAGCGGGACATGGATCTGGTGGAGGTGGCCGCGGACGCCCAGCCGCCGGTCTGCCGGATCATGGACTTCGGGAAGTTCAAGTACATGCAGGCCCGGCGGCAGAAGGACGCGCGCAAGAAGCAGACGACGATCCAGGTGAAAGAGGTGAAGCTCGGCCCCAAGACCGACACCCACGACTTCGAGTTCAAGGCCAAGCACGTGCGGCGCTTCCTCGAAGAAGGCAACAAGGCGAAGGTCACGGTGCGGTTCAAGGGGCGCGAGATGGCGCACACCGAGCTCGGATGGAAGATGCTGAACAAGATGGTGGAGGGCATGTCCGACATCGCGGTGATCGAGAACCATCCGCGCATGGAAGGCCGCATGCTCAGCATGATCCTCTCCCCGAAGCCCCACTAGCCCCTCAACGGAAGGACGACGATCCATGCCCAAGATGAAGACGCAGCGGGCGGCGGCCAAGCGCCTCAAGGCGACCGGCTCCGGCAAGCTCAAGCGCCGGGCGGGCTGGAAGCGGCACCTGCTCGAGGCCAAGGCCCCCAAGCGCAAGCGCCGTCTCCGCAAGGCCCGGTTGATCGCCAAGGTGGACGAGCCCCGCCTCAAGAAGCTTGTCCCGTATCTCTAACCAGGAGAGCCAGTCATGCCACGGGCAAAGGGCGGGGCCAAGACCCGCCAGCGCAGGAAGAAGGTCCTCAAGCAGGCGAAGGGGTACTTCGGCGGCCGCCGCAAGCTCTACCGCCCCGCCGCGGAGACGGTGCTCCGCGCGGGCGCCTTCGCCTACAAGGGGCGCAAGCAGAAGAAGCGGAGGGCGCGCTCGCTCTGGATCATCCGGGTGAACGCGGCGTGCCGGCAGGTGGGGCTGTCGTACTCCACGTTCATGGCCGGTCTCAAGAAGGCGGGCATCGCTCTGGATCGCAAGATCCTCGCCGAGCTCGCGGTGTCCGACCCGACGGCGTTCGCCAAGCTGGCCGAGACCGCGCGCGCCCAGCGCGCCTGAGCGTGGCGGGGGACCCGCGCGTCCAGGAGGTCCTCGACCGGGCCCTGGCGGATGTCGCCGGGGCCCGCTCCACGTCCGACCTCGAGCAGATCCGCGTGCGCGTGCTCGGCCGCGCGGGTCGGCTCACCGCGCTCCTGCGCTCGCTCGGCGGCATTCCCGCCGCGGAGCGGCCGAAGGTGGGCGAGCAGGCGAACCGGGCCAAGGCCGCGGTCGAGGCCGCGATCACGGCCCGCCTCGAGGCCCTGAAGGCCGAGGAGCGCCGGCAGACGCTCGCGGCGGACCGGCCGGACCTCACGCTGCCCGGCCGGCGCCCGCTGCCGGGGGCGGTCCATCCGCTCACCCGGGTGACCGAGGAGATCATCGAGGTCTTCGCCGCGCTCGGCTTCTCGGTGGCGGAAGGCCCGGAGGTCGAGTCCGACTACTACAACTTCGCCGCGCTCAACTTCCCGGCCGATCACCCCGCGCGCGACATGCAGGACACCTTCCACGTGGGGCCGGACGCGCTCCTGCGCACGCACACCTCGCCGGTGCAGATCCGCGCCATGAAGGCCCAGCGGCCGCCGGTGCGGATCATCTGCCTGGGCAAGGTCTACCGGCGCGACATCCTGGACGCGACCCACTCGCCGATGTTCCACCAGGTGGAGGGCCTCGCGGTGGACCGCCACATCACGATGGCGGACCTCAAGGCCACGCTCCAGCGCTTCGCCCAGGCGATGTTCGGGCCGAAGTCGGCGGTGCGCTTCCGCCCCTCGTTCTTCCCGTTCACCGAGCCCTCCGCGGAGGTGGACGTGCGCTGCTTCAAGTGCGGCGGCGACGGCTGCCGCTTCTGCAAGGAGTCGGGCTGGCTCGAGATCCTGGGATCGGGGATGGTGCACCCCAACGTGCTGCGCAACGTCGGCTACGACCCCGAGGAGGTCACCGGCTGGGCCTTCGGCATGGGCATCGACCGGATCGCCCTGCTCAAGTACGAGATCGACGACATCCGGCTCTTCTTCGACAACGACCTGCGCTTCCTGCAGCAGTTCGCGGGCCTGCCCGGGCGATGAAGATCTCCTATCGCTGGTTGAAGGAGTTCGTCGACACCGACCTCGAGCCGCGCGCGGTGGCCGACCGGCTCACCAATGCCGGCATCGGGGTGGAGTCGATCACCCCGGTGGTGGAGGGGCTGGCGGGCGTGGTGGTGGGCGAGATCGAAGCGGTGGAGCGCGAGCTCGGCACGAGCGCGGCCGGCCACGTGAACCGGCTCGTTCGCGTGGCGGTGCCCGGCAAGGAGTTCTCCGTGGTCTGCGGCGCCCCGAACGCGGCGCCGGGCCGGCGCGCCGCGTTCGCCCCGCCCGGCGCGCGACTGCCCGGCCTGGGGCCGGTGAAGGCGGTCAAGATCCGCGGCGTGGTCTCGGAGGGCATCCTCTGCTCGGAGAAGGAGCTGGGGCTGAGCGACGACCACAGCGGCATCCTCCTGCTGCCCGGCGAGGCGCCGCTCGGCGCGGACCTCACCACGTACCTCGGGCTCGACGACTGGATCCTCGACATCGAGATCACGCCCAATCGCCCGGACGCCCTGTCGGTGGTGGGGGTGGCGCGGGAGATCGCCGCCCTCACCGGCGCGCCCTTCCGCTTCCCGCGCGTGGTCGCGACCGAGGCCGACGTCGAGGCGTCCAGCCTCGCCGCGGTGCGGGTGGAGGCGCCCGACCTCTGCCCACGCTTCTGCGCCCGCGTGATCATCGGGCTCACCGTGAAGCCCTCGCCGCCCTGGCTGGCCCAGCGGCTCCGCGCGGTGGGCCTGCGCCCGATCAACAACCTGGTCGACGTGACGAACTACATCATGTGGGAGCTGGGCCAGCCGCTGCACGCCTTCGATCTGGACACGCTCGCCCAGCACACGGTGGTGGTCCGGCGCGCGCGGCCGGGCGAGCGCACCAAGACCCTGGACGGTCAGGAGCGCGCGCTCGGCCCCGACATGGCGCTGGTGTGCGACCCCGAGCGCGCGGTCGGCATCGGGGGAGTGATGGGCGGCGCGGACAGTGAGGTGACCGGCGCCACCACGCGGGTGCTGCTGGAGGCGGCCTACTGGGATCCCGGTTCGATCCGCCGGACGTCGCGGGCGCTCGGCCTCTCGACCGACGCGGCGTATCGCTTCGAGCGCGGCGGAGACATCGAGGCGCCCCCCGACGTGCTCGGGCGCGCGGCGCAGCTGATGGCCGAGCTGGGCGGCGGCGCGGTCGCGAAGGGCGTGATCGACGTCTACCCGGAGCCGCGGCCGCACCGGCGGGTGGCGCTGCGGATGTCGCGCGTGGAGCGGGTGATCGGGGCGAGCCCGCCCCGCGAGGGGGCGGTGCGCATCCTGCAGGCGCTGGGCTTCGCGGTCGACGGCTCGGGCGACGACCTGCAGGTCGTGGTGCCGAGCTTCCGGCGCGACATCCACCAGGAGGACGACCTGGTGGAGGAGATCGTCCGCATCTGGGGCTACGACCAGATCCCGCTCACGCCGGCCGGCGGCGGCGAGATCCAGGCCGTCACCGAGCCGGCGGGCCTGCGCCTGGCGCGCCCGATGCGCCGGGCGCTGAACGCGGCCGGGCTCAGCGAGTGCGTGACCTGGGTGTTCCTCGACCCGGACCGCCTCGAGCGGATGGGCTGGAGCGATCGCGAGGGTCTGCTCGCCCTGCAGAACCCGCTGTCGGTGGAGCGCTCGGTCCTGCGGCCGTCCCTGCTCCCGGGGCTCCTGGAGGTCGTGGGCCTCAACGCCAACCGGCAGATGCCGGACGTGCGCGCCTTCGAGGTGGGCAACGTGTTCGCGCCCCACCGCCCCGAGGACGGCGATCGGCCCGCCCACGAGGACCTGCGGCTGGGGCTCGTGCTCACCGGGCTGCGCGCCCCGCGCGCCTGGTTCACCGCCGCGCGCGATCGCGTGGACCTCTACGACGCCAAGGGCATGGCGGAGGCGGCGCTGCAGGCCGCGGGGGTCACCGACGTGCGGACGGTGCCGTGGAGCGACGACCAGGTTCCGGCGTACCTCGAGCCGGGACGGGCGGCGCGGCTGGTGTGCGGAAGCACCGCGCTCGGCTGGTTCGGGGAGGTCGCGCTGGCGGCCCGCGAGGTCTTCGACCTCCCGGCGCCGGTGTTCGCGGCCGAGCTGTCGATCACCGCGCTCACGATGCTCCCGCCGGCCTCCGTCCGGTACGAGCCGCTGCCTCGCTTCCCCGCGGTGCAGCGGGATCTGGCCGTGGTGGTGAGCGGTCAGGTGACCGCCGGGCAGGTGGAGGCCGCGATCCGGGCCATGAATCTGCCCCTGCTGAGCCGCATCACCCTGTTCGACGTGTACACTGGCGGCCAGGTCGGGGCCGGCCGGCGCAGCCTGGCCTGGAGCCTCACGTTCCAGGCGCCCGACCGCACCCTCACCGACGCCGAGGTGAACCGGGTGCACGAGCGCATCGTGGCCGAGGTCACGCGGCAGTTCGGCGCCGAGGTGCGCGGCGCATGACGGAGGAGAGGACCATGGCGGAGGGGCTGGCGGAGCGCCTCGAGCAGCTCGAGAAGTCGGTGCGGGGCGCCGCGGAGACCATCATGCGTCTGCGCAAGGAGCGCGACTCGCTGCAGGCCAAGATCGTGGGCCTCGAGGCCAAGCTCGGCGCGGCCGAGGCCGATCGCGCCGAGCTGGCGGCCCTGCGGCAGGAGCGCAAGGAGGTGCTGGCCCAGGTGGACGGCATCATCAAGGAGCTGGATCGGCTCGACATCCAGTAGTCCGCAGGGGGAGTGGTCCGGAGCCCGGCAGTCCGGAGCCGAGAGGGGGCACCATGGCGGAGAAGCAGCGGGTCGACATCGAGATCCTGGGGCAGAAGTACCCGATCCGGAGCGATGCGGGAGCGGACTGGGTCCGCCAGCTCGCCGCCTTCGTCGACCGGCGCGCCCGCGAGATCCGGGGCGACGCCCCGGGACAGGACGCGGCGCGGGTGCTCGCCCTGACCGCGCTCGACATCGCCGACGAGCTCTTCCGCCTGCGCGACGAGCGGAAGGATCAGGAAGTCGACCACAAGGACGTCACCGCCCGCCTCGGCGCGTTGCGGCAAATCCTGGACGCGGTGGTCCCCGAGAGGTGACGGATTCCCTTGACCCGTCGATGGGGGTGGGGGTACACAGGAGGGGCCCTACGCTGTACGTGATGCCGGGGGGAAGTTTCAACCTCGTTTAAAGATTGGGAGCCGCTCACGAGGGTGGTGCGCATGCCCCTCCCAGAGGGGAAGCCTGAAGCCCTCCATTTTGGCGCCCACCTGGTGCATACCAGGTTCGAAACACCGTCGGCACACGGCAGAGGTGGGGCACTTGCGTCTCTGCCGACCGGCCATCCACACGTCCCATCGTCACGGCACCGTCCCCACGCCCTCCGGTTCGTTGACATTCCCGTTGTCGGGCGCCTATAATTCGTCAACTTTAGCGGCTATTTGCCGCACGCAGCCCCGAGTGCACACGATCCGGACCGGGCCCCGCCCCGGGATGGAGTGATCGATGACCATGCCGTGGCTGGTCCTCCTGCCGTTGATCGCAGTCCTGGCGTTGCTGCTCGGCTACTTCGGCTCCCGCGCGGCCACCGCGCGGACGCTCGGCGATGCCGCGACGCGCGCCTCCCGCATCCTCGACGACGCCAAGCGTCTCGTCGAGCAGGCGCGCGCCGACGCCGACGCGAAGGCGCGGGAAGCGGAATCGAAGGTACGCGCCGCCGAGCTCGAGGCGAAGGAGCTGGCGCTGAAGGTCCGGGCCGACCTGGACCAGGAGGCGCGGGTCCGTCACCGCGAGATCCAGGAGGTCGAGCGCCGGATCATCCAGCAGGAGGAGCAGCTCTCCCGCCGGCTCGATCAGCTGGACCGGCGGGAGACCGACGTGCAGACGCGGGACCGGGCGGTCGCCGAGCGGGAGCGCGTGCTGGCCGAGAAGGAGGCCCGGCTCGGCTCCGCGCTCGAGGAGCAGCGGCGCAAGCTCGAGTCCATCGCCGGCCTCACCGTCGAGGAAGCCCGTCGGCAGGTGATGGCCCAGGCCGAGATCGAGTCTCGTCGGGAGGCGCAGCTGCTGGCCATGCGCCTGGAGGAGGAGGCCCGCGAGACGGCCCACATGAAGGCCAAGGAGGTGCTGGCCACCACCATCCAGCGGCTCGCCCCGGACTACACGGTGGAGACCGCGGTGTCGATCGTGGACCTGCCCTCCGATGACATGAAGGGCCGCATCATCGGCCGCGAGGGACGGAACATCCGGGCCCTGGAGAGCTTCACCGGGGTCGATCTGATCGTGGACGATACGCCGGAGGCGGTCCTGATCTCCGCCTACGACCCCTACCGCCGGGAGATCGCGCGCCTGGCGCTCCAGCGGCTGATCGCGGACGGCCGCATCCACCCCGCCCGGATCGAGGAGGTGGTGGAGAAGGTCAAGAAGGAGATGGAGCAGCACATCCGCGAGGAGGGCGACAAGGCCTGCTTCGAGGTGGGCGTGCACGGCCTCCATCCGGAGCTGGTCAAGCTGGTGGGGCGGATGAAGTACCGCACCTCCTACGGGCAGAACTGTCTGCAGCACTCCAAGGAGGTGGCCTGGCTGGCGGGCATGATGGCGGCCGAGATCGGGGCCGACGTGCAGCTGGCCAAGCGCATGGGCCTGCTGCACGACATCGGCAAGGCGCTGACCCACGAGCAGGAGGGCAGCCACCCCGAGCTCTCGCTGCAGGTGCTCACCAAGTACAACGAGTCGCCGCAGGTGATCAACGCGGCCCTCTGCGGGCACGAGAACGTGGAGCCGGAGACGATCGAGGCGGTGCTGACCGAGGCCGCCGACGGCATCTCGGCGGCGCGGCCGGGGGCGCGCCGCGACGTGCTGGAGAGCTACATCAAGCGGCTGGCGAAGCTGGAGGAGATCGCGCTCTCCTACAAGGGCGTGGAGCTCTGCTATGCGATCCAGGCCGGCCGCGAGCTGCGGGTGATGACCAAGGCCGAGCAGATCTCGGACCTGGACGCCCATCAGCTCGCCAAGGACATCTCCAAGCGCATCGAGGCCGAGATGCAGTACCCCGGTCACATCAAGGTGGTGGTCATCCGGGAGACGCGGGCGGTGGAGATGGCGCGGTGAGCCAGCCCCTCACCGTCATCTGCGTGGGCGACGTCTTCGGCGAGCCCGGTCGCCGCGCGGTCCAGGTCCTGCTGCCCCGGCTCAAGAAGCAACACCACGCCGATCTGGCGATCGTGAACGTGGAGAACTCCGCCGCCGGCTTCGGGGTGACCCCGCTGATCGCGCGCACGTTCCTGGAGCAGGGGGTCGACGTGATGACCTCCGGCAACCACATCTGGGACAGGAAGGAGATCATCGAGTACATCGGCAAGGAGAACCTCCTCCTGCGCCCGGCGAACTATCCGCCCGGTACCCCGGGAGCGGGGTCCATCGTGGTGAAGGCGGGCCCGCACAAGGTGGGGGTGCTGAACCTCATGGGCCGGGTCTTCCTGCCGCTGCTCGACTGTCCCTTCCGCAAGGCCGACGAGGAGCTCGCGGGGCTGCGCGCGGAGACCCCCATCATCGTGGTCGACATGCACGCGGAGGCCACTTCCGAGTCGCAGGCGATGGGCTGGCACCTCGACGGGCGGGTCAGCGCGGTGGTGGGGACCCACCGTCACGTGCAGACCGCCGACGAGCGACTCCTGCCGAAGGGCACCGCCTACATCACGGACCTCGGGTTGACCGGCCCGGTGGATTCGGTGATCGGGGTCGAGCCCGAGCTGGCGCTGGGTCGCTTCATCTCCCAGATGCCCAACCGCTTCGAGCCGGCCAAGGGGCCGGCCATGCTGCAGGGCGCGGTGATCCGCATCGATCCCGACACCGGTCGCGGGCTGTCCATCGAGCGTCTCCGCGTCCCTCTCGCCGACTGAGCGCGCCGTTTGCTGATCCTGAGCGGCAAGGAAGTCGCGGCGAAGGTGCTGGCCGACGTGAAGGCGGATGTCGCCCTCCTGCGCCGGAAGACCCCGGCGCCGCCCACCCTGGCGGTGATCCTGGTCGGCGAGGACCCCGCCTCCCAGATCTACGTGCGCAACAAGAAGCGCGCGGCCGACGAGGTGGGCATCGCCACCCGGGACTATCTCTTCCCGCAGGGCTGCTCGCAGGCGGAGCTGCTCGCCACCATCGCGGGCATCAACCGGGACCCCGCCATCCACGGGATCCTGCTCCAGCTGCCGCTGCCCGAGGGCATGGACGAGGACGCGGCGGTGGCCGCGATCGCCCCGGAGAAGGACGCCGACGGCCTGCACCCGATGAACCTGGGCAACCTGCTGGGCGGCAAGCCCGGCGCGGTGCCGTGCACTCCCGCCGGGTGCGTGCAGATCCTCGACCACTACGGCATCCCGCTCGAGGGCGCGGAGGCGGTGGTGATCGGTCGCTCCCGCCTGGTCGGCAAGCCGCTCGCCCAGCTGCTCCTCGGGCGCAACGCCACCGTGACCATGTGTCACACCCGCACCCGCGACCTCGCCGCGCACTGCCGGCGCGCCGACCTCCTCTGCGTGGCCGCCGGCCGGGCGGGCGTGATCACCGGGGACATGGTGCGAGAGGGCGTGGTGGTGATCGACGTGGGCGTCAACCGCCTGCCCACCGGCAAGGTGACCGGCGACGTGGACTTCCCCTCGGTCTCGCCCAAGGCGCGGGCCATCACCCCGGTGCCGGGCGGTGTCGGCCCCATGACCGTCGCCATGCTCATGCGCAATACCTACCGCGCCGCCTTCCGCCAGCTCCTCCCGTCTCACCCTCTCCCCTCCGGGGAGAGGGCAGGGTGAGGGGCCCCATGCCCGCCACGCTCCACCCCTCTCGCCTCCTGGGAGAGGGCAGGGGCATGTATCCCTCTCCCCTCCAGACCGACGCGGAGCGCCGGCTCTGGGCGCACCTCCGCGACCGGCGTCTCGTGGGCGCGAAGTTCGCGCGGCAGGTGCCCATCGGCCCGTACGTCGTGGACTTCTGCTGCCGGGAGCTCAAGCTGATCGTCGAGCTGGATGGCGGACAGCCCGCGATGCGGGCCGCGTACGATGGTGAACGCACCGCGTTCCTCGAACGGCTGGGTCATCGCGTTGTTCGGTTCTGGGACAACGAGGTGTTGGGGAACACCGAGGGGGTGCTCGTTCGCATCGTCGAGGCGCTGGCTGCCCGCCCCTCACCCCGGCCCTCTCCCCAGAGGGGAGAGGGGGGAGGACGGGGATGAGCGAGCGCTCCGTCTACAGGGTCAGCGAGCTGGCCGCGCGGATCAAGGCGCAGCTCGAGGACAGCTTCCCCGCAGTGTGGGTGGAAGGGGAGATCAGCAACCTGCGCACGCCCTCGTCGGGACACGCGTACTTCACGCTGAAGGACGACGGCGCGCAGCTGCGCTGCGTGCTCTTCCGGAGCCGGGGCCGGCGGGTCGCCTTCCAGCCCGAGGACGGCATGCAGGTGCTGGCCTTCGGCGGGCTCGACGTGTACGTCGCGCGGGGTGAATACCAGCTGGTGGTGGAGCTCATGGAGCCCAAGGGCGTCGGCGCCCTGCAGCTGGCGTTCGAGCAGCTCAAGCGCCGGCTGGAAGCGGAGGGCCTCTTCGAGGCCGCGCGCAAGCGGCCGATCCCGCCCTTCCCGAGCGTGATCGGCATCGTCACCTCGCGCACCGGGGCCGCGATCCGCGACATGCTGCACGTGATCGACCGCCGCTTCGCGGACCTGCGCATCCTCATCGCGCCGGTGCGGGTGCAGGGGGAGGAGGCCCCGGGCGACATCGTCCGCGCCCTCCGGGATCTGCAGTCGGTGGACGGCCTCGACGTGGTCATCGTGGGGCGCGGAGGCGGCTCCATCGAGGACCTGTGGGCCTTCAACGACGAGCGCGTCGCGCGCGCCATCGCGGCGTGCCGCGTGCCGGTGATCTCCGCGGTGGGGCACGAGACCGACTTCACGATCGCGGACTTCGTGGCCGACCTGCGCGCGCCCACCCCGTCCGCGGCCGCGGAGGTGGTGGTGCGGGAGAAGGCGCAGGTCGCGGCCACGGTGGTGGGCCTCTACCAGGCGCTCAAGCAGGCCATGCAGCGGCGCCTGGCCCGCGAGCGGCAGCAGGCGGAGGCGCTCGGGCGGCGCCGCGTGCTCACCGACGCGGTGCGCACGGTGCGCGATTTCTACCGGCGGCTCGACGAGATGAACCTGCGTCTCACGCGCGGCGTGCGCAGCAGTCGACAGCGGGCCTCGCATCGGCTGCTGCTCGCGACAAACGCCTTGCGCTCTCTCAACCCGGTGGCTAGGATTGCCAACGGCGCGGTGCTCCTCGCGCAGCTGCGCGGACGGCTCGCGTCCGCGGCGGTGCACAACGTGAAGGTGTCCCGGCATCGTTTCGACGGGGCGGTGGGTCGGCTCGACAGTCTCTCGCCGCTGGCCGTGCTCGGACGGGGCTACAGCCTCACGCGGCTCGTGCCCGCGGGGACCATCGTCCGTCGCGCGGAGCAGACCCGCCCCGGCGACGCCATCGAGATCTTGCTCCATCAGGGCGCGCTCGAGGCCCGGGTGGAGCGCCTCAAGGAACGCGATGACCGACCTCAAGTTTGAAGCGGCGCTGCAGCGCCTCGAGCAGATCGTGGATCAGCTCGAGGCGGGTAACCTCTCCCTGGAAGAATCGCTGCAGGTGTTCGAGGAAGGGGTCGGCCTGGCCCGGCACTGCGGACGCTACCTGGACGACGCGGAGAAGCGCATCGAGCTCCTCACCCGCGACGAGAACGGAGTACTCAAGACCACCCCGTTCGACCTCGGAGACGAGGAGCGCGCGTGAGCTTCGATCTGGAAGCCTACATGAAGGTGCGGGCGGCCGCGGTCGACGTGGCGCTCGACCGCTTCCTGCCGCCCGAGACCCAGCGGCCGGAGACGCTGCACAAGGCCATGCGCTACAGCGTGTTCGCGGGCGGCAAGCGGCTGCGCCCGGTGCTGGTGATCGCGGGAGCGGAGGCGGTGGGCGGCAGCGCGGAGCAGGTCATGCCCACCGCGTGCGCGCTCGAGATGATCCACACCTACTCGCTCGTGCACGACGACCTGCCCGCGATGGACAACGACGACTTCCGCCGGGGCGTGCCCACCAACCACAAGGTGTTCGGGGAGGCCATCGCGATCCTCGCCGGCGATGCGCTGCTGACGCTGGCCTTCCGGCTGGTGGCCGACAACGCGCGCACCGCCGACCTCGCCGCGATCCAGGCGGTGGTGGCCGACGTGGCCGACGCGGCCGGGCACGCCGGCATGGTGGCGGGGCAGGTGGCGGACCTGGAGGCCGAGGGCCGGCAGGTCGGCGCCGACACGCTCGACTACATCCACGTGCACAAGACGGGCGCCCTGATCCGCACCTCGCTCCGCGTCGGCGCGATGCTGTGCGGGGCGACCGCCGAGCAGGTGCGCGCCCTCAGCATCGCGGGCGCCGACCTCGGGCTCGCCTTCCAGATCGTGGACGACATCCTGGACGTGGTGGGCAGCTCCGCGGAGCTCGGCAAGACCGCGGGCAAGGACCAGATCCAGCAGAAGGCGACGTTCCCGGCGATTCACGGCCTCGACGCCTCGCGCGCCCGCGCCCGCTCCCTGATCGCGGAGGCGGAGGAGGCCCTCACCACGTTCGGCGCGAGCGCCGAGCCCATCCGCGCCCTCGGGCGCTTCATCCTCGAGCGGAAAGCCTGAGCCATGTCCGAGATCCGTGCGACCCATGCCCGTGAAGTGCTCGACTCCCGCGGCAACCCGACCGTGGAGGTCGAGATCTGGCTGGAGTCCGGCGCCTTCGGACGCGCGATGGTGCCCTCCGGCGCCTCCACCGGCAAGCGGGAGGCGGTGGAGCTGCGCGACGAGGACGACAACCGCTACGCGGGCAAGGGCGTGCGCCGCGCGGTGCAGAACGTCAACGAGGTGATCGCCCCCGAGATCGAGGGGCTGGAGGCGGGCGAGCAGGCCTCGCTCGACCGCGCCCTGCTCGAGCTGGACGGCACCCCGAACAAGTCGGGGCTCGGCGCCAACGCGCTGCTCGGCGTCTCGCTGGCCGCCGCGCGGGCGTCTGCGGACGACGCGGGCCTGCCCCTCTATCAGTATCTGGGCGGGCCGGGCGCCCGCATCCTGCCGGTGCCGCTGATGAACGTGGTGAACGGCGGCGCCCACGCCGACAACGGCCTCGACATCCAGGAGTTCATGCTGGTGCCCGCGGGCGCCGGCTCCTTCAGCGAGGGCCTGCGCATGGGAGTGGAGATCTTCCACGTGCTGAAGCGCCTGCTGAAGGACAAGGGGCTGTCCACCGGCGTGGGCGACGAGGGCGGCTTCGCCCCCGCGCTGGGCGGCAACGAGCCGGCGCTGGACTTCCTGCTGCGGGCGATCGAGCGGGCCGGCTACCGGCCCGGCCAGGACGTGTGGCTCGCGCTCGACATCGCGGCGAGCGAGTTCGGCGAGCACGGCCGCTACCGCCTGCGCGCGGACAGGACCGAGAAGTCCAGTTCGGAGATGATCGCCTACTACGAGGGGCTGATGAGCCGCTACCCGATCTGTTCCATCGAGGACGGGCTGGGCGAGGACGACTGGGAGGGCTGGGCCGCGCTGACCCGCCGCCTCGGCGGCCGCTGCCAGCTGGTGGGCGACGACGTGTTCGTGACCAACCCGGCGATCCTGCAGGAAGGCATCCGCAAGGGCATCGCCAACGCGATCCTGATCAAGGTGAATCAGATCGGCACCCTGACCGAGACCCTGGAGGCGGTGGAGCTGGCCAAGCGGGCCGGCTACGGCACCGTGATCTCCCATCGCTCCGGCGAGACCGAGGACGCCTTCGTGGCGGACCTGGCGGTGGGCGTGAACGCGGGCCAGATCAAGACCGGCTCGCTCGCGCGCGGCGAGCGGACCGCCAAGTACAACCAGCTGCTGCGCATCGAGGAGGAGCTGGGCGCCGCCGCGGTCTGGGCGGGCCGTGCCGTGTTCCGGAGCCTCGCCCAGTGAGGCGCCGGCGGCTGCTCCTCACCGCGTTCGGCGCGGCGACCCTGCTCGTGCTGGGCTACGGGGGGCAGAGCCTCGCGCGGGTGTGGCAGATGAAGCGCGAGGTCGAGAGCATGGAGCGCGAGATCAGCACGCTCCGCGCCGAGACCGGCCGCCTCACCGCGCTGGTCACCCGGCTCCGCACGGATCCCGAGCTGATCGAGCAGGTGGCGCGGGAGGACCTGGGGCTCGTCAAGCCGGGCGAGCGGGTCCTCAAGCTGCCGCCCTCCGTGCCGCAGAGAGGGCGCTAGCCCTCGTGGACATCGTCCCGTTCCTCTTCTTCATCGCCCTCTTCTTCAACATCCGGGCCTCCTTCAAGCTGGCCCTGGACTGGCGGGGGATGCAGATCACCACCCGCTTCGTGCGGGAGGCCTACGCCCGCCTGGGTGAGCTGCCCGGCGAGGAGCAGCTGGAGCGGGAGCCGGCCGCGCCGATCTTCCTGCACCTGGTGCCCGCGTTCCAGGAGCCGGAGATCGCGGTGACGGTGTCGGCGCTGGTGGCCTCGCGCTATCCGCACGGGCGGCTCCACGTGGTGGTGGTGACCAAGGAGGAGGAGGAGCACGCCCCGCACCCCGCGATGGGCGTCGGCACCGGCGAGCTCGTCCGTCGCCTGCGCGAGACGCTGCCCCCCTATCAGCAGAAGCGCCTCACCCACGTGGCGATGCCGGGCCCGGGGCGCAAGGCGCACCAGCTGAACTGGGCCCTCCGGCCGGAGGTGCTGCGGGAGGTGCTGGGCGAGGCGATCGATCCGACCCGCGTGTTCGTGGGAGTCAGCGACGCGGACTCGATTCCCGATCCGGACACCTACCGCTGGATCGCGCACCGCGAGCTGTCCGGGCAGGGGAGCCTCGCCTATCAGGGCATCCCGCTGTCCCTCGCCAACTACGATCGGCTCAGCATCCGCGGGAAGATCTGCGCCATCCAGCAATCGTCCATCTTCATCCGCGTGTCGATCGCCCGCCTGCTGAACGAGGTGAAGCGGGTGCGCCTGCTCGAGCGGATGACCGCGCGGCTGCCGAGCCTGGCCTGGCTCATCCGCCCCGCCTTCGAGCTGCTCTTCCGCCGCTCGCAGATCTGCCTGGGCCACAACCAGTTCGTGCGCCTGGACCTCATGCAGTCCATCGGCGGCTTCCCGACCTCCGGCGCCACCGAGGACTCCACGCTCGGCTATGCCCTGGGCCGCCGCGGCGTGCTCATCCAGGCCATGCCGATGGTGGAGGTGACCGACCTGCCCGAGACGTCGGAGGGCGTGATCCGCCAGAACGCCCGCTGGTACCTGGGCGTGCTGCACGACATTCCCTACCTGCGGGAGGCGTTCCGGCAGGAGCCCACCGCGTTCAACCTGGCCCAGCTGGTGCGGCACATCGGCAACAAGGTGGTGGAGTGGCCGATCGCGGCGCTGGTCTACCCGGTGACCGGATGGCTCGGGTGGTACCTGGCCTATCACCACGAGGGCCACCGCTTCTGGTTCTACATGGCTACCGGCGCGCCGACCGTGTCGCTGCTGCTCACGGTGTGGGTCGGCGGCATCATGACCCAGACGCTGATCCAGGACATGCGGCCCTACCTGCCGCGAGCGGTCGATCTGCGACGGAAGAGCCTCAAGGAGCGCTTCCTCGGCACGTTCCGCTGCCAGACCTACTGGCTGCTGGCCACCCGCGGCTCGTGGCGCGTGCTGTGGGCGCTGGCGCGCCACGGCCGGTACGAGCCCGCCAAGACCGATCGCGTCACGGGGCGCCGGGTGCACCTGCCGCAGCGCGCAGTGCGTACTCTCTCGCGCGCCGAGCGCGGACCCGGGGAGGGCGCGTCGTCCTTGTAGTCCCGCGCCGGTTGTAAGCCTTACCCGGTCGATTCTGTCCCGGCTCGCAGCCGGCGTGTGCTTCACGCGCTCCGCGGCCATTTCCCCACCACGGCACACCCGTGCTGCCTTCTTCCAAGGCGTTCACGCCGTAACCACGAATGGGGGGAAGCAAGCGACGCTGCTCGGCACCTCGCCGAGCCCGGCGGCCCAGCAGTGCGCCGACGTGGAGGCTGCCAAGGTAGCCCTGAGGTCGGTAGGCTTGAGCAGCGGGCGCGGTGAGACCACACAGGCGCCGCGCGGTGAGCAGGGCACGAGGCAAACATCACAGACCCAGTCGCCTCGGGGTCGGACCGCCGAGCAGCAGCGTGCCATCCGGCTGGTGAACGAGGCCACGGCGGCGTGCGGCTCCGGCGACACGATGGTGGCCAGCCAGAAGGCCCGGGAGGCCATGTCTCTGCTGCGGAAGTAGGCGGAATGATGGTCAGTTGACTTGACTTGGGGTGATGGATCGGCTACAGTGCGTAGGTCATCGCGGGGTGGAGCAGCCCGGTAGCTCGTTGGGCTCATAACCCAAAGGTCGCTGGTTCAAATCCAGCCCCCGCAACCACCGAAATCGACCGCCTGGGCGAGTCCCAGGCGGTCGAGCATTTCAGCCCCCTTCGCGGCGCCCGTCGCCCGATAGAATCGTCGGCCGTCCTGCTCGACCGGCGTCATCGTGATCGGCTCGAGGATCTGACGGAAGACGGCATTGGCGCGGGGGGAATCCTGCTTCAGGAGAGCGTCAAGCTCGTCGAGGTGAGCCCGGATCTCGGCGGCTCCGACCCGAAGCGGCCCGGCCGACGGGCGCTCCGCCGCCTGCAGTCGCGCCCGAAGGACGTCGCGTCGCGCTTCTCGATCTTGAAGGAGCGCGGCAGTGGTCGTTCCCACGAGCCCGTGGACGATCGCATCCTCGATGTTCCGGAGCTCGATCTCGATCTGAGCCAGCTCGGCGGCGACGGTCTTCCGTGCTTCCCCCTGCGCGGTGTGGATGGCGGCGAGATGCTGGTTGACGCCAGCCGCGAGATGCGCGATTGCGCCCGGCTGGAGCACGTGCTCCCGAAGAGCGGCGACCAGACGGGTCTCGACGGTCCCCACGCGCACGGAGAGGCTGTTCAGACACACGCGGGAGCCCTTCTCCCGATGGAATCCGCAGCCATAGCGTCGATGCTCGGGCCGGGGATGCCCGTTGATCACCACGAGGCTGCCGCCGCAGGTCCCGCAGCGGAGCAGCCCGGAGAACAATCCGGTCCGAACGGACGGACCGGCAGGGTGGCGTCCCTCGAGTCGACCCCCGGTTCGGCGTGGCCCGTACACGGTAGCCAGCTGCTCAAATCGCGCCTGGACCGCCTGCCATAGCTCTTCCGGGATGAGCCGGAGGTCGGCTTGCTCGGCAACCTGCCACTCGCTCCGGGGGCGCTGCCGCGCGCGCCGGCGGCCACTCGCCGGGTCCTTGAAGAAGGCCCGGCGGCCGAAGATCCACCGGCCACGGTACTTGTCATTGAGCAGGATGACGCGGACCGCGCTCTGCGCCCACCCCTTGCGCTTGGTGCCCCGCCGGGTGCGGGCAGCGGGGAATGCCACGGCCTGCTCGTTGAGCCGATGGGCGATCGCGCGCATGCTGAGGCCGGCGGCGAATGATTCGAAGATCTGCCGGACGATCCGGGCCTCGTCCGGCTCGATGACGAGCTCCATGCCCGCGCGCAGTGGCTGCCCGCTGGCATCGAGGCGGCCGGCGGCGTCGATCACCGGGACCGATCGGTACCCATAGATCCGCCCACCCGTATGGAGGCCCCGGGCGAACCGGCCTTGCAGGCCTCGCAGCGTCCGCTCCCGCAGGTCGTCCAGGTACTGCTCGTTGAAGATCGCCTTGACCGAGAGCGTCAGCTTCGACAGCTTGGTGCCGGTTTCGATGCCGTCGGCAACGGAGATGAGGGTGATCCGGACATGCTCCAGCAGCCGCGCCAGCCGCAGCATCTCGGCCGCGTCGCGGGAGAGGCGGGACAGGTCGTCGACGAGCAGGACGTCGAAGGGCCTGGCCGTGGCGCCCACCGCGGCCAGAAGCCGTTGATAGCCGGGTCGGTGGTTGACGCCCATGCCTGATAACGCCTCGTCGGCATACGCGTGGTCGGGCAGGATCTGCCAGCCGTGCCGGTCGGCGTAGCGCTGACAGGCCAGCCGCTGGTCCTCGATCGAGGCCGGATGCTGGACGTCCGAGCTGAACCGGGCATACACCGCGCATCGCATCAGCCCGCTCTCCCCCGAGGGTGTCCCCATAGCCCCTCTCGCTTTCACCACGCTGATCGTCCTCCCGCCGGGCGGTTCAGTGACGCGTAGTCTACGGACTGGCGCGCCGCCCAGCAACCGCCCGGGTAGCCGTGACTCATAACGTCCCGCTGCTTGTCTGGCGCAGTAGCTCCTGGAGGAGCGCGAGCAGCTTCGCGCGGAGGTTGGCGACGTGGCCAGCGCCCACCACGTCATCTGGCGCGCCACCCAGGGTCCGCCATCGATCGAGCTTTCGCAGCTCGGCGAAGAACGGGTCGCTCGCCGCGGTGTTCTGCAGCAAGAGCGTCTTGAACGCCGTGAGGACGTCGAGCTCGCCAGCCTTCACGGCGCGCTCGGCTTCCAGCTGCGCGAACGCTGCCTGGGCCGCCGCGATGTCCCGGCGCAGGGCTTCCCGGCGCTGCTCCAAGGCTGCGACGGTGCGCTCGAGCTGTGCCGTCGTGCCTTCCAGGCCAGCCAATTCCTCCCGCAACCTGGTCGCTTGCTCTTCGAGATGGTCACGGTTGACGAGCGCCGTGGCCGGCTCGACCAGGTGCCGGAGGACCGCCTCGCGCTGGTCGCCGACGGCGCCGGCTTCGGTGAGCACGGTCGCCAACGTCTCGGCCGTGGCCTGGAAGCTCAGCGCCTCCAGCCGCTGATGGCTGGCGATGAATGTCTCGACCTTCGACGCGGGAATGCCGGCCCGCATCATGTCGGCCACGCTCCGCATGGCCGCGGTCGCAATGTCCCAGTCCCACTCCATCGGTAGCTGCCCCAAGAGATCCAGCACCTGGAGCACTTCGGGCAGATCCGTGAAGCTGCAGTTGTATTCCTCCAGGAGTCGGCGATCCGCGAGGTAGTCCCGGAGCGTGTCGGGATCGATTTCGCCCAGCTCGAGCTCCCGGGCGAGGGTCAGGATGCGCTCCATGGTCTCGATGGTCTGCCCGTTCGCTCGCCATTCGAGGTAGAAGTCCATGAGGAGGTTCACGGCGCCGTCGACATCCCGATCGGTCTCGTGCGCCAACCAGATCAGCCGCATACGCGTCTCTTCCATGAGCGTGAAGTCGGGGACGTGTCCCTTTCGTCGGACCGGGTCGCGGACCGCGAGGGTGAGCGCCTCCGCCGGGCTCTCCACCCGCGCTCGATCTGCGTCGTCCGATGGAGCGGTAGGGGGCGCGGCGCCCCTTGGGCGGTCGACGACCGCGACGGTCCTGGCTGGTTCCAGCGAGAAGGCGGTGGTGGTCTGGATCCACCCGGCCTTGGTCCAGCCCAGGGTCTCGGCCACCAGGCCCAGGTCATAGCCGACCTGAGCGATGGCCGCGGCGGGGTCCGCGATGAACGCGGTCATGCCGGTGGCGAGGTTGGCCACGATCTCGACATCGACGCGCGCATGGGCGTCGGGGGCCAGGATGGCCCGCGTGAGGTCGACGATCCGGTCATGGAAGGCACGGCAATCGACCGCCGGGGCGCCCAGCGACACGGGCGGATGGGCTCGCGCAGCTTCGAGGGCGCGTTCCCCACTTCGAGCCAGGTCCGGCATCGTCACGGCGTCCAGGTTCACCAGGATGGCCCGCCGGATCTGGGGCGCGGAGAGGCCGATCCGCTGCTCGAGGGTCGCCTTGGGGCGCGGGTTCAGGGTGAGGAGCGGCACGGGCCGCACGGTCATTTGCTGGTTCTCGAAGGCCACGACCAGGCGTCCCCCGAGGAACACGCCCAATGCGGCCCGGACCTCGGGGCTCGCGGTCAGGAACTCGTCGAACGTGGCGAACGGCGCTTGCAGGAGCTGGCGCTCGAACACAACGCCGCCGGCGCCGCCGCGTCGGATGGCCACCGACTTGCCGGTCTCGGTCCCGCAGTCGACGACGTGTAGCGACGGATCGAGCCCGAGGGCAGAACAGACAAAGATGCCCGCCGACGTCTTCCAGTGCAGGGTGCCGCCGGATAGCACGAAGTAGGGGTGGCGATCCGGGCGTACCTCGTGCTGGCGCGCGACGGCGGCGGCGAGGATCAACTCGATCGCGGCGCGATGGGTCGCCGTCGGAACCAGGGCGAGTGGCGGGTAGACCGCGTCGAGGGTGGCCCAGGAGCGCGCGGCGGCGGCCCCCTCCACCTGGCGCCGCCCCGCGGCCGTGGTGCGATACCGCGGCCCGTGCTTCTCCAACCACCCGAGCGCGACGAGACGCCCCACGTGCCGGTAGAGGGTCCCGGACGGGATCTGCCCCTTGAGGGCGGTGACGGGTTGAAAGTCTTCCTGGCAGTGCTCCAGTACGGCCCGATCAATCGGATGCATGCGTGGTCTCCTTCTCCGCCGTGCTCTGACGGCGAGTCCGCCTTCGGGGCTTGGTGGGAACGGGGTGGGACGGTCCCTGGGAATCGGCTGGGACCGTGGGACCCGGACCGGGGACTCCCGGCTGGGCGACCGGCGTGGCGGCCGCCGTGGTGGTGGGAGGCGGTCCGGCCGTTTCTGATTGGCACCGAGCGCCGGCAGTGGCCACAATGTGCTGGGCGATGAGCTCGGCGAGCAGATCGAGGAGCGGGGTGAGGCGGGGCTCGGTGGGGCCCGGCGGGGGCTCGGCAACCGGCCGGGCGAGGGCCGCGGCCGGCTGGAGCTGGCGCCGCGCTCGTCGCTCCTGTTCGGGATCGCGGGTTGGCATCGGGGGCCTGTGCCCCATAACCGGGGAGGGGGCCGACCCGTGTGCAGGGAGACGTCGGGTCGAGGTAACAAATCAATGACTTCCGAATCAGCGGATTCCGACATTCCTCTGGAAGGCAGAACACTTTTCCAGCTCTACGACCCCCGGCAGGTCGAGGCGGAGGTGGAGCGGGCTGAGCCTGAGATCCTGCGGGAACTCGGCCCGGGCGACGAGTTCATGCCCACCGGCATCGAGGTCGTCGACTACCTAGTCGATCAGGTCAGGTTCCTGAAGGCCGCCCTCGACCACGCGGAGCGACGCGGCCTCCGGGGCCTGCCCGCGCTGGACTGGGCCGCATACCTGAGCTGGCCGGAAACCCAGCGGCTGGCCGAGACCCAATGGCGGCGGGCCCTCGTCCGACGCCACGCCTTCGAGACCCCGGCATGGCTATGGCAGCGCGCCGTGCATGCGCGTCGACCTGATGATCTCGTCAACGTCGGGCCATCCCGAGAGGCGATCTGGTACCCGCCCACTCTTCAGCTGGGGCCGTACCCCTCACGGCTTCATCTGACGAAGAAGGCCCCGGCCGTGCTGGAGGCGCACGTCGCCTTCGATCCATGGACGACGCCCGGCCCACTGGCTCCGGTACGCCGTCTGAACCGGGCGATGACGTGGCGGTTGCAGGTGTCGGCGGCGCGGCTCTACGACACTCAGTTCTGGCCGTTCGACATCATCATTGACGAGCCCCGAGACTACTCACCACAAGAAGCGCAAGCGACATTGCTCGCACGAGCCGCCCAACTGGAATCGATGCTGCAGGGTGCTGAACACGAGCCGTCCACGGTTCCCCCAGCGGTGCGAGCGCAATGGCGACAGGGGCTCGAGGGCCTTCGGGCAGCCGCCGAGCAGATCGGCCGCGGGAAGACTCAAGGCCGGGCGGCGTTACTGGACCTCTGCTTCGCCATTCTCGGGACCGGGTGGTTCGGACCGGTGGAGATCCTGACGGACGGCTTGCCCCCGGAGTGGCTGGGTGTGATGCTCGGGTTCGCGTTCGATCGGCGAGGGCTCCTGTCCGTTCGCGACGGGAAACGCCTCCGGAAAGTGGCCGAGGCCGTGCTGAGCCACTGGCAGAGCACAAAGTATCCGCATCGTGAGCTCTCCGCTGAGACGGCTCGCCGAGTCGTCGGCCGGCTTGCTCGGCTGCGGCGACCCCTCCAGCCTGCCAGCGTCTTCGCCTACATCGCACGCTTGACGGGTGGCCGTCGATGGTAGCAGCGAATCACAGGACGGTCGTTCAGGAGGTGTGAACGCCAGCAACGCGGATTTTCAGATCCGCCCGCATCCCCAGGCTCGGACGACTGATCTGTCGGTACGCGTTATGATCCGCAGCTTTCGGGGGCTTCGTTCTGTCGTTCTGCTTCCGTATCAGGACGGATAGAGACGTATGGTTCGGTCCGAGTACAGTTCGAGTCAACCAAAACCGGCCGGGCAGGGGTGGCCTCGGCCAAACGTGGTGTGGCACGGCCCTTGCCCACTGCAGGCGGGTGCACCGGCTCTCCCCGAGACGCGGGAACGGGAAATAGCGCCCTCCGCACACTCGGGTTGCGGGCACCTACCCCACTAGGTCGGACCTGATTGCTATGGACGCAAGTTCATGACGTGTCGAAGCATGTGAAGAACTTCCAGTCGATCCAGCCCCTCGCAGACCTTCGCGGCCGCCCTAAGACTTTCCGCGGCATGAACCGTTCCCGCCAAGAGTTCTTCGCGGGCTAGGTGCACAGCGGCCAGGGCTTCAGTGCGCTTGTCCCCGCTTCGCCGTGCGTGAGTCATAGCCTCGATATACAGCCGCCGCCCCTCGGCCGTATCCCCGGTACGGAACTTGAAGAGCCCCGCCGTCGCAGACAGCATTGACCGTAGCGCCTCCGGAACGTCCCCAATCTTGCTGAAGGCCGCTTTCGCCTCCTCCATTCGACCTTCCCCCACAAGAGCTACTGCTAGATTGTTGAGCAAGACGGGGTCGTCCGGATTCGCGCGAAGGCCCCTGAGAGCGAACTCCTCAGCGAGGCGATAGTTGTCCTCCGCTACGCTAGCGAGGTAAGAGCCGAAGGCCGCCGGTCGGCTTGAGAATGGCTCATCCAATAGCCATTCGTGATACTGACGGATGGCGGATTGCCACCGCCCTTCTAGTGTCTCCTGTAGGGCGCGTGCCTCGAACGAACGCGGCTTCTCCAGAAGCCGAGCCGGCACGTCCACGCCCGTAATCTTAGTGGCTGCCCATCCGGCCTGGGCTAGAGAATTGTCCGTCGGGTCAACAAGGCTGTCTTTGAACAATCGGCGGGCTTGCTTCATGTCCCCAGCGCTCATCTCCAGGGTGGCGAGGGCACTTGACAACTCCGTCGTCTGTACAGGCGGAAAGTCACCGCGAGCGAGTAGGTGCCGTCCCTGCCGGACCAGCAGTGGCTTCCGCCCTGCTACGGCAGCGACAGCGATTTCCGTCGACAACAGCCACGGGTCCTCCCGCGTCGAGTCCGCACGCATAACGACCTGGTGAGCGCGATCCGGCTCGTCAATGTGGACAAACAGACGCGCTGCCGATCGCAGCACGAATCGGTTGTCGCGGCTTAGGGCGAGCGCCCGCTCCATAGCTCGTACGGATCGCTCGCGCTGCCCGAGCATGGAATACGCTCGCGACAGGTCAACCCACTGTAGTCCGTTTCTGGGGTCGTCACGAAGCTGTGCCCGAAGAGTCCGTATCCGAAGTTGTACGACCTCAGCTTCCGTATCGATGTCCTTAGTTTCGGCAACGTTTACCCGGCCAGCTTGGTTTTCGGGCGCCAACACCATTTCAGCTATCGCCTTCACGGCTGCGGTGGCCTGCCCGTCTGGCAATAGCAAGAATCGGGCAGCGTCTTCTGCCTCGCGGTGGCGCCCGAGAACTAGTGCCGCCGTCACAAGATCGGCCGCTGTCTCGATTCGTGGTTCATCTCGCCAGTTTTCGAGCTTCTCCTCAAAGAAGCCGCGGCCATCGAAGACCGTGAGGTCAACCGGTCGGCCATCAAGCTCACCGGTTTCGAGAGTGGTGCGAAATTCACGCCAGCGAGGAATAACGCGGCGATCCTTGTCGGGCAGGAGTGTATTCATTGCCGCTTCACTTCCTCAAGAGTCCGAGTTCTGCACGCCGAGCAAGAAGATCGAACCGACTGACATATCTCTCCAGCGAGAATTGGTCGCCGCGACCCAGGCGGTTCAAAGGATGGCCACGGAGAGCGGGATCTGGTTCACACAATTCTCGGACGGATAGGAGCATGTCCGGTCTCACTTCCTCGGGCATGTGAGCCTTCACTAGATCGACCACGCGCCCAAACGCGTCCCTGACGTAGGGAAGCACCGCGGCGTAGGTACTGGACCAATGTTTCCATGTGTGTGAGGGGTGGAGTTCCCTTCGCAAGAGCGTAGTTGTCCCAACGCCCGTGAAGAAGAAGACAACCATACTTCCCAACAGGTACGCATCACACCCGAAATTACGCCGCTTCCAGTCGGGATCGATTTGGCGATAGAGGAGTTCGGGTGGCGCGTAGGCAGGATCACCGCGGATTATATAGGCCTCGTGCGGCGGCACGTGGCCTTCGTAGGCGGCTCTCCCGAGATCACCCAGCTTCGAGACCCTCCCACCATCGAAGGCGAGAACGTTCGAAGGCTTGACGTCTTGATGCGCTATGGTCTCACGGTGCAATTGGGCGATACCAGTGGCGACGTGATGGAGGGACCGCAGCATCAGTGCAAGGTCAAATGTCTTGACTCTTGCTTGGCTCCGGGCGTCGCTTTCGGCGAGTTCAAGGATCAAATACTGAACGGGCTCACCAGCTACGCGAACGGTCCCATCGGCGAGCGCCACCACAACGCGGTCGAGCCGCTTGTCCCGGCAGCGCTGGAGGACTTGACGCTCGAAGTTATAAGCCTCCGTCATGGCTTGGAGAGCGACGGCTGGATCAGGAGCCTTGAGCGCTCGGCTATAGTCCAATGCCTTCAGAAACGCTCGCGTGTGATTGTTTTCGACGATGTATCCGTGCGAGAAGTTACCGCCGGTCCCTGCCGCGCCGCGAGGGAGGTCTTGAATAACCTTCCAGCCCCCGTCGAGCGTCATCCCCAACAACTGCTGCGCGGGTGTCTTCAAGGTACCCATAAGAGCCCTAGTCGGTTTCGCAGCAATGGTATCAGGGGAAGCCAGCGCTTGGTATCGTCTAAAGGCGGCTTGGGCTCGCGTAGGCCAGCCCTGACCTTCTCGTGTGCGGCTCGGCGGCCTGCCTCGACGGCTTCTGGGCGGACTGTCACTCCCAGGCGGACCGCCCTCGCGTCAGGAGCCGCGCGGCGGGAGCCAGGACTTCCAATCCCGGGTGCGGTTCCGAGCAGGGTTGTCTCGAAGCTGCTGTCGGTGCCTCCGAACAAGTGCACTGTCGGCTAACACCTTAGCGGTGATCCCAGTCAGTGGCGATCTCGGTTGATGCGGGGGCCCGCAACCACTTGCAGGCGAACTACTGATCGGTCGCCTTCCCTTTCCTTTCGAGATTCAGGTCCCCAAAACCGCCTCTTGGCTCTCATTGCGCATCCATCGTCGCGGGTACAAGACCCCGGAGCGTCATTCCGAGGGTTTCTCGGGGACCGTCCACTTCTCCCATTGACGGCCTAACGCCCTCGATGCGGAAGTTAGGCGGGTCGGTCGTCGACGACCCACGCATTACCTCGTCGCCTGCGACCTACTTGGTTCCCACAGCGATGTGTGCTTCGCCCTCGAGTCCAAACGGGCCGGTTCCTTGTTCACCTCGTATCCGACGAAGGAAAGCCGTCCGAAACGCTTCTCGCTGGGCTGATTGTAGGGTACCTAAGATGGTAGTGAAGGCCGGTGACAAACCTGGCAACGCCTCGAATAGAACTTCCGGATCGGTGAACGTCCACACGTGCGTGACGCTAAACACGTTGACGTGAGCGAAGCCCACCGCGTGCATCTCCGCCTTGAACGCGTTGCGGTCGGCAAGGGACAGCCACGGCGGAGGCTTCTGCGGGGCCGGGAGGTCCGGGACAGCCTCTCGGAGCGTGCCGAGGATCGCCTGAGCGAAGCGCAGTCGTTCAATCGAGCTCCAACTCGTTACAACGGCCAGGCCCTTAGAGCGGATCGCCCTATAGAGTTCGCGGAAACCTGCGGCGCGGTCGGGAAAGAACATTAGACCGAAGATCGAGAAGGCCGCGTCAAAGGTATTTTCCGCGACATCCAAGGCCTGACCATCCATGACCACAGCTTGTACGTTGCGGATGCCTTGCGCGTTTGTCTTGCCCTTAAGATAGTCGATCATCCCTGGCGAGAAATCGGTCGCCAACACTTCCGCGCCCAGAGTGGCGGCGGCCAGGCTGAGAACTCCGGTGCCCGCCCCTACATCCAACACACGTTGGCCGGGTCCGACATTGGCAAGTCGTAAGGCGTCGTGGGCGAAGAGCGCTGTGAATGGCGCGACCATGGTGTCGTAGGCCGATGGCACTAGGCTCCACCCTTCCGGTCTCTGATCAGGACCGAGATCAGTCATGGGACCCTCCTCGTATCGGACTAGGACAGGTTGTGGAAACTCCGCCTAACGCTCGCGGTGAGCAGCCGCGGCGAGCGCATGCGAGCCGACGGTCTGCTCCACTGCGGAGTTAGACACCGCTCAGTGGCCCAGCGCCGCAAAAGCCTTCCTTTGTCGACGCTATTTCGCGCGCTGCCAGGTAACTATCGCCCGGGTCACCCTGCCCAAGTTGGGGCTCATCGCCCAGGCCGATATGACCTGAAGCCGATCACCGTCGAGCTTGAAAGACCGGACCTGCTCAGTTCCATCCCATGCCGGGTTCCAGGCCACATCGACTGTGGTTGTCCATTTGTCGCCTTCAAGACGGTAGAAGCCCGTATACGCGACCATCGTGCGAAATGCCGCGGCCGCTTCATCGTCGGTCTGCGGCACTCGACGGCCCTCCCCTTCGATGATTGACATCATCCGACCGTCAGCAGTGAAGATGATGTACCCCGTTGGCTTCTCGCCGTACATGGCTCGGCGTGGCGTTCCATCCTCAAACTCATTCTCGAACGATATGAGCTTCCACGTACCGATCAGCTGCTCGGCCCTACCGTCCATGACGCCTCCTCTCCTTCGTCCCGTCGCCGCCAAGCAGTGTGCGTGATGACAATGCCGCACAGCAGATGTCTAACGGATCGGCGCTGAGCGGCGGGCTCTGCCCGTCCGCTCTAATGAGTCTCGCAGAATATGTTAGAGCGCATGCGCGAAGCTGAGACCCGAGTGGTGCAGGAAGGCACGGGCCAGCGTTGGCTGCCGGCGAATGCGCGCGAAGCCGCAGCGCAGGGGCCGGCGCAGGCTGGCCAGGTCCGGGGCACACACATTGGCGAGTTCGCGGGTCTTCACGTTGCCCCAGACCTGCTCCAGAGGATTCAGCTCCGGGGCATACGCCGGCAAGCGCTCCACGGTCAGCCAGGCGCGTTGGCGCCGCAGGTACGCCGTCATGTATCGACTCTTGTGACCCCCGAGGCCGTCCCAGATCAGCACGACACGACGCCCGCGGAAATGGCGCTTGAGCGTGCGCAGGAAGGGCACCAGGGCCCGATCGGTGTAGGTGCCGGCGCGAGTATGGAAGAAGAATCGGCTGCGTCGCCCATCCCAGCGGAACGCCAGGGCCCCCGCCACCGACAGGCGCTTCCAGTTCCCGCCCGTGTGGATGAGGATCGGGGTTTCACCCCGCGGCGCCCACGTGCGACGGACTACCGGATGTTGCGAGACCCCGCTTTCGTCTTCGAAGACGAGCCAGGCGTGCTGGCGCTTGGCGTTTTTTTTAGCCGCGGCCAGCTCGTGCGCTTCCACTCCGCGATCGCGGCCTCGTCGCGTTCGCGCGCCTGCCGGCCCGGGCGTTGCAGCGACCACCCTAAGGCCCGCAGCACGCGCCAGACGTGGCCCGGATGATGGACGACGCCGGTCACGCGCGCGAGCACCGTCGCCACGCGGGGCAACGTCCACACGTCGGTCGGGAAGCCCTGCGCGGCGGGCCCGGCCCGCAGCGCGTGCTCGAGCTTCGTCAGCTCGGCCGGCCCGAGGCGCGGTTTGCGGCCCGCCCGCCCGGCGGCTTTCAACCCCCGCCGCCCCTTGGCCTGCCACGCCTGATGCCAGTGATTCGCCGCGGCCGTCGTCACGCCCAGTTCCCGCGCGACCGCCGCTTGCGACTCGCCCCGCGCGAACAGCTCGGCCGCCCGAAACCGGCGTGCTTCCAACGCAGCAAAATCCCGACGGGATCCGCGGCTGGAGATCGGCATGGCTCAACATGAGATCGTACCCGTGAAATCCCCTAATTTATTCTGCGAGACTCATTAGC
>DASRHC010000008.1:0-50985 GCA_035650715.1 Candidatus Methylomirabilota bacterium
CGACATCCTCGCGCTCCGCGGGCCGCTGCGCGCGGGGTTCGCCCGCATCCGTCGACGCTCGACGCTGGCCTTCGGCTTCTTGCGGCACGCGGGACTGTCGTTCTGACATGATCGTTACTCTATTTCACGAGACTCATTAGCTGGCCCGCCGGAACTCGTCGTAACGCTCCGCCAGGAATTCGGCGCGTGGCCACAGCGCCCGTTGACGTGGCCGGAGAATGGTCGTGCCTTGAAACCCCTGGAGTCCGTGCTCGAGCATCGGGCCATCCTTCTCTCTTAGAATGTCCATCCGGACTTCTACGACGAAGTCGGGCCGAATCCCAAGAATGTTGCGATCGAACGCGGCATGGTGAAGGGTACACAGAGCCAGTCCATTGGGCACGATGGGCTCGCCCTTCGGGTGGCCGTCCTGAAGTATGTGTGCCGCATCCAGTAACTCATCGTGACGCAGTCGGCAGATCGCACACTGTTCCTGGTAGGCGCGCAGCACGCGCTCGCGAAAACTCTGCTGGTGCAGCCGGCGCTGGGTGAGGACGGTGACGTACGCACGTCGGGCTTCAAGGCTGTGAGGGTCCGGTCTGAAGTCGGACTGCACGGGCATGTACGGCGCATCCACGGCCACCGAGAATGACAGCGTCTCCGGGTGGTCCCGCACGATATACACAGGCCACACGGGCATGTAGCGACCCGGTGTGACACCGTACAAGTAGATCAGTGGAATGTTCCGCGCCATGGCAAGTCGCAAACCCTGGTTGTCGTGATGAGCCGGGTCCGTGCCGCGGTAGCGATAGCGGAGAAAGCCATCCGCGCCGAGACCGTCGTCGTACGGGCGCTCCTGGCCCTCTCTGACTGGAACCGTGGTGATACTGATTGGACACTCTGGAAGCAGCGCTGGCTTGAAGATGCCCTGCGGACCGATCAGAGGGACCCGTCGGCCCTCGAAATCGAATCCGCGCTCCAGGAGGTCGCGGGGAAGCACTGTGCCGTGGAGACGGGTTTGCTCGGTCAGGAACTGAAAGGCGTGGGCTCGGACTCTGGTGTCGAGGTCAGCCTCGCTCATCTCACCTAGCCGAGGAACACAGTATCGGCATGCCACTCGAGGTGTCGCTCGTCAGGCCGAGCCTCAGAACTTTGTGGAATCCAGAGTGAACTGCCCTCGAGCTGGTAGTAGTGCTCGCCGTTGTCGAAGTCTGCCTTCAACCGTCGGCTGACCCGGACCCGATGATCGGGGGTGACGGTGATGTATCCGCGATCAAACAGCGTGTGAACATCTGACCTCAGCAGGAGCCCGTTGCCGATTCGATGCGAGCCCCCCGCGGCGACCGGCTGAATGTGCGCCGCTTCGAGAACCGGCAATGCCTTCTCATGCGTGATCGCGCACCGCCTTTGGTATGCATCGGTAACGAGAATGCGAAACGCGCCCTGTCCAAGACGCTGAAGCACTGGCACCGGCCGGCGCCGGACTGCATCGTCGGGCTCCGTAACGCGTCCTCTGGTTCCCGCCCGCAGTCGGTCCATGACCTGCTGCCATAGACGCTTGCCGGCGGGTGAACCGAGGTCGTAGCCCTTGCCCTGAACAACCGTCTTCCCGAAGTCTTCCGGAGCCGGAATCCAAGCGATGGGGCGCCAAAAGAACGGCTCTACCAGAATGATGCAGCCGATCTGGTATGTCGCACGCGGGTCTGACGGGGATCGCCGATATCGCTCGATACGGCGACGCATCTCCGGATAGGACGGCGCACCGTTCTTCTCCCCGAATGCGTCCCAGGCGATGCCAGACTCGATCAGCGATGCATGTGCGAAAAAGCCGCCGCCAACAATGGCGTTGTCAGGATAGTGGAGCTTGAAGAGCAACGGCTCGCCAGGCTTCAGCGCGCGAAAAGAGCGGTTGCCCCCCGGCTGCCAAAAATTGACTTCATCGAGGTCAGGCCGCCCGGTGAGGAACTCGTACCAGTCCTTGTCCGTGACGGCGACGAACGCGCGCACGCCGGCATCCTAGCAGAACTGGCCGAAGCGGGCGCGAGCCGCACCGGCCGCTACTTCCCGGGGCGGCCCGCCCGTCTGAGCGCTTCGGTGGCCGCCCGGTCCAGCGCGGGCGGGTCGTCGGCGGTGACCACCACGCCGTAGTCGCGCCGCGCGTCGGCGGCCGTGAAGTAGCCCCGCGCCACGTCGCGCGCCACCAGCGCGGGGTCCCGCTGCCACGGGTCGCCGTAGCCCCCGCCGCCGGGGGTGCCCACCGAGATGGCGTCGCCGGCCACCACCCGGATGTCCTCGTCCTTCGAGAGATGCGGCGAGACGTAGTCGCCGCCCTGGCGGGTGACGACCACCTCGTTGGGCGCTCCGTCGTGGCCCCCGAAGAGGCCGGGCGGACCGAAGCGGCCGTGGTCCATCAGGAACGAGAGCAGCGCCTCGCCGCGGCGGATGCGGATCTTGTAGTCGACCCCGAAGCCGCCGCGGGTCTTGCCCGCTCCGCCCGAGCGCTCGCGCAGCGCGTAACGCTCGAACAGGATCGGGTAGTGCTGCTCGAGCACCTCGGTGGGCTGGGTCTTGGAGATGCCGATGGTGGAGCAGCCGTTGGTGAGCCCGTCACCGTCGGCGCTGCCGCCGTAGCCGCCGCCGCTGAAGACGTACATGATGTAGTGCCGCTCCTTCAGCGGGTCGTGGCCGCCCAGCGTCAGGTTACCGCTGGTGCCCGCCGGCGCGGCGAACAGGTCGTCGGGGATGGCCTGGGCCAGCGCGGTGAACACCGACTCCGCGATGCGCGAGCTGACCTCCGCCGCGCAGCCCGAGACCGGACGCGGGTAGCGCGCGTAGAGGAAGGTCCCGTGCGGGTCGGCGATGTGCAGCGGCTCGAAGCAGCCCGCGTTGATCGGCACGTCGGGGAAGACGTGCTTGATGGCCAGGTACACCGCGGCCTTGGTGGTGGCGATCACGCTGTTGAGCGGGCCCCGGCACGGTCCGCTCGACTCCGAGAAGTCGAAGTGCAGGTCCGTGCCCTCCTTGCGCAGCCGGAGACTGATCCGGAGCGGGTCCGGGTCCACGCCGTCCGAGTCCACGAAGGCCAGGCCCGCGTAGACGCCGTCCGGGATCTTCGCGATGTGGGCCCGCATCATCTGCTCCGACCGCCGGCGCAGCTCGGCGATGCACGCGGTCACCGTCGGCTCGCCGTACCGGTCGAGCAGCGCGGTGAGCCGCTTCTCCCCCACGGTGAGCGCGGCCACCTGGGCCTTGATGTCGCCGATGCGCTCCTCGGGCACCCGGATGTTGGCGAGGATGATGTCGAGGATGTCGGGCTGCATCACGCCCTCGCGGAACAGCTTCACCGGCGGCAGGCGCAGCCCCTCCTGCTGCACCTCGGTGGCGCGCGTGGAGAAGCCGCCGGGCACCGAGCCGCCGGTGTCGGGCCAGTGGCCGGTGTTCGAGAGATACGCCCAGAGCTGTCCGCGGTAGAAGTAGGGCTTCACCATCTTGACGTCCATCAGATGGGTGCCGCCGCAGTAGGGATCGTTGACGATGAAGATGTCGCCGGGCCGGAGCGGATCCGTGCCCGCCTCGACGTGGTCGATCACCGCCCGCGTGGTGAACTGCATGACGCCCACGAAGATGGGCAGCCCCAGCTCGCCCTGCGCGATCACCTCGCCGTTGTCGCGCGAGTAGATGCCGTCGGAGCGGTCGAACCCCTCGGAGATGACGGGCGAGAACGCGGCCCGCTCGAAGGTGAGATCCATCTCGCTGGCCACCTGCTGCAGGCCGTTCTGCACCACCACCAGGGTGACCGGATCAATCCCGTCCATCACGACCCTCCCCCTCTCCCCTCAGGGGGAGAGGGCAGGGTGAGGGGCCCGTCAAACTCCCCGCACCAGAATCTCCAGGTTCCCCAGCCCATCCACCCGCACCCGATCTCCCGGCTCCACCACCGTCGTCGAGTCGAGCTGCTCCACGATCGCCGGCCCCACCAGCTCCGCCCCGACCCCGAGCTGCTCCCGCCGGTACACCGGCGTGTCGTGCCACCGCCCGTCGAACCACGCCCGCCGCCGCGCGGCCGGCGCGACCGGCCCCGCCGCCGGCCGGAGCGCGATCAGGCCCTGGAGCGACACCGGACGCCGCCGGCCGATCACCGCGGTGCGCAGGCTCACCACCTGCGCGCGCATCTCGCGCAGCTCCACCTCGAACCGCTCCCAGTAGGCGGCCTCGAAGGCCCGCATGAGATCCTCGCGCGCGAAGTCGGTGCGCGCGATCGGCACCGTCAGCACGTGCGTCTGCCCGACGAACTGCATGTCCGCCTCGTGCTGGACGCTCACCGTCTCCACCTCCACGCCTTCCGAGGCCAGCATCCGCCGGCCCTCGTCCACCTGCGCGGCCAGGATGCGGTGCGCCTCGGCCAGGTCCAGGCGCAGCACGCCCTGGTTGACCGTCTTCACGAAGTCGTGCCGCACGTCGGCCACCAGGCAGCCCAGCGCGGAGGTGATGCCGGGCCGCGCCGGCACCAGCACCCGCGGGATCGCCAGCTCGCGCGCGAGGGCGACGGCATGAAGCGGGCCCGCCCCGCCGAAGGCGAACAGCACGAAGTCGCGCGGGTCGTGCCCGCGCTGGAGCGACACCAGCCGGATGGCCCCCGCCATCTTGTCGTTGGCCACCCGCACGATCGCGCTGGCCACCTCCTCCGGCCCCAGGCCCAAATGCGCGCCGATCTTCTTGTCGAAGATCTCGCGGATGCGGTCGAGCGCCGCGGCCCGATCCACGCCGAGCAGCCCCTCCGGGTTCAGACGCCCCAGCAGCAGGTGCGCGTCGGTGATGGTCGGCTCCTCGCCCCCGCGCCCGTAGCAGATGGAGCCCGGGTCGGCGCCCGCGCTCTCCGGCCCGACCTGCAGGATGCCCGCCGCGTTCACCCGCGCGATGGAGCCGCCCCCGGCCCCGATGGTGTGGATGTCGATCATGGGCACGCGGACCGGCAGCCCGTAGCCCATCTCCTTGTCGGCGGTGAGCGCGGGCTGCCCGTCGCGGATGACGCCCACGTCGAAGCTGGTGCCGCCCATGTCGCAGCTGATGATGTTGCGGTGCCCCGCCGCCAGCGCGGTGTAGGCGGCGGCCTTCACGCCCGCGGCCGGGCCGGACATGAGCGTGCTCACCGCGTGCCGCGCGGCCAGGTCCACCGACATCGTGCCGCCGTTGCCCTGCATGATCAGCAGCTCGCGCCGGTAGCCCCGGCGCGCCAGGTCCCCGGCCAGCGTGCGCAGGTAGCGGTCGATCACCGGCTGCACGAACCCGTTGATGGCCGCGGTGGTGCCGCGCTCGTACTCGCGGTACTCCGGCAGCAGCTCCGAGCCGACCGTCACGTACGCGCTGGGCCAGAGCGCGGCCGCGATCTCGCGCGCCTGCCGCTCGTGCGCGTCGTTGACGTAGGCGTGCATGAAGTGGATCACCAGCGCCTCGACGCCCTGCCCGCGCAGCCGCAGCACCGCCGCGCGCACCTGCTCGGCGTCGAGCGGCGTGACCTCGAGGCCCTCGGCGTCGATCCGCTCGTCCACTTCCAGGCGCAGGTCGCGCGGGATCAGCGGCTCGAACGTGCCCTTGAGCCCGTAGGGCGTGGGCCGCGTGCGCCGGCCCAGCTCCAGCACGTCGCGAAAGCCCCGCGTGGTGACGAGCCCGGTGCGGGCGCCCTTGCGCTCGAGCAGCGCGTTGGTCGCGGTGGTGGTGCCGTGGACGATCACCGCGACCTCGGCCGCGCTCGCGGCCGCGTCGGCCAGGGCCGCCCGCACGCCGCCGGCCTGGTTGGCCACCGTGGTCGGGACCTTGGCCACGCGGACCTGGCCGGTGGCCTCGTCGACCAGCACCAGGTCGGTGAAGGTGCCGCCGACGTCGACGCCGACCAGCCTGGTCCCGATCGCCATGCGGCCGAGACTATGCGCGGGGCATCGCGAGGTCAACCGTTGACACGCGGTGGGCGATCGCCCACGATACGCCCCTGATCATGAGGCGGGCGGCCGCGGGCTACGCCATCGCGCTCGACGTCGGCGGCACCTTCACCGACGTGGCCCTGGTGCACGAGGGGAGCGGCCGGCTCTGGATCGCCAAGACCCCGACCACGCCGGACGATCCCTCGGCCGGCTTCATCGCGGGCATCGACAAGGCGCTCCGCCTCGCCGGCGCCGGGCCCGCGGCCCTGCGCCACGTCCTGCACGGCACCACCACCGCCACCAACGCCATCCTCGAGGGCAAGGGCGCGGCCACCGCGCTGCTCACCACCGCGGGCTTCCGCCACGTGCTCGAGATCGGCCGCCACGACATCCCGCGGCGCGCCAACATGTTCGCGTGGGTGAAGCCGGCCCGGCCGGTCGCCCCCGAGATGATCTTCGAGATCGGGGGCCGCGTCGCGGTGGACGGCCGGGAGCTCGAGCCGCTCGACGAGGCGGCGGTGCGCACGGCCGCCCGCCGCCTGCGCGAGGCCGGCGTGGACTCGATCGCGGTCTGCTTCCTGCACGGCTACGCCAATCCGGCCCACGAGGAGCGAGCCCGCGCGCTGCTCCTGGAGGAGCACCCGGGCGCCGCGGTCTCGCTCTCCAGCGAGGTGCTCCCGGTGTTCCGCGAGTTCGAGCGGTCGATGGGCACCGTGCTCAACGCCTACGTGCAGCCGCTGGTCGGGCGCTACGTGGCGCGGCTGGCCGGGGAGCTGCGGGCGCGCGGCATCACCGCGCCGCTGTCGATCATGAAGTCCAACGGCGGCGTGATCGGCGCCGACGTGGTGCGCACCCAGGCCATCCACACCGCCCTGTCCGGACCCGCCGCGGGCGTCATCGGGGCCCGGCGCATCGGGGAGGCGGCCGGCTTCGACAACCTCATCTCGGTCGACGTCGGCGGCACCAGCGCGGACGTCTGCCTCGTCCGCGGCGGCGAGGCGGAGTCGACCACCGAGGGCCGCATCGGGGCCTGGCCGCTGCACGTGCCGATGATCGACATCCACACCATCGGCGCCGGCGGCGGCTCCATCGCGCGCGTCACCGAGGACGGCACGCTCACGGTGGGCCCGGAGAGCGCGGGCGCGCAGCCGGGCCCCGTCTGCTACGGGGCGGGCGGCGAGGAGCCCACCGTCACCGACGCGCACCTCGTGCTCGGGCGCATCCCGCCGCACCTGCTCGGGGGCGAGATGGCGCTCGACGTCGAGCGCGCCCGCCGCACCATCGAGGAGCGCATCGCGCGGCCGCTCGGCCTCACGCTGCCCGCGGCCGCGCAGGGCATCCTCGACATCGTCAACAACAACATGGTCGGCGCCCTCCGGCTGGTCTCGGTGGAGCGCGGCTATGACCCGCGCGACTTCGTGCTGGTGCCGTTCGGCGGCGCCGGCCCCCTGCACGGGACCGACCTGGCGACATTGATCGGCATGCGGACCGTGGTCGTCCCGCGTCACCCGGGCGTGCTGTCCACGTTCGGCCTCCTCGGCACCGAGGTGCGCAACGACTACGCGCGCACCAGCCTGCAGAAGCCGCCCGACTACGACCTCGCCGCGGTGGCGGCGGTGTACGCGGCCCTGGAGGATCGGGCCCGCGCCTGTCTGGCCGCGGAGGGCGTCGCGCCGGGCGCGCGCCGGCTCACCCGGCTGGCCGACCTGCGCTATCGCCACCAGGGCTTCGAGCTCACGGTGCCGTGGCCCGAGCGGGATCTCGACGTGGACGCGCTGCTGGCGCGCTTCCACGCCCGGCACGAGCGGCTCTACACCTACGCCCTGCCCGACGCGCCCGTGGAGATCGTCACCCTCCGGGTGGCGGCGGCCGGCCGCGTCCGCCGCTTCACGCCGCCCCCGCTGCCGCGTCGCCGCGCGGCCGCCCGGCCCGCGCCGCGGCGGCGCGTGCACTTCGCGGGCGTCGGATGGACGGCGTGTCCCTGCATCGATCGCGAGCGGCTCGGCGCGGGCGCGGTGGTGCGGGGCCCGGCCATCGTGGAGCAGCCCGACACCACCACCGTGGTGCCGCCCGGGCATCGCGCGCGCGTGGACCGCCTCGGCAACCTGATCATCCAGGGCCCTTCACCCTCTCCCCCGAGGGGAGAGGGCAGGGTGAGGGCCGGCTCTCGATGAAACGCCGCCGCCGCAGCCCCGCCCTCGACCCGGTCACCCGCGAGATCATCCGGGGCGCGCTCCGCGCCGCGCAGACCCACATGGAGGCGGTGATCGAGCGGACCGCCATGTCGCCGTTCATCCGCGAGAAGAACGACTACTTCGCGGGCATCCTGGACGCGCGCGGCCGCGTGGTGTGCGGGACCATGGTGCCGCTCTTCGGCAACCTCACGCAGATCATCTTCGAGCAGTACCCCGCCGAGACGATGCGGCCGGGCGATCTCTACTGGTACAACGACTGCCACGGCTCGCGCGGGGGCGTCTCGCACTCGCCGGACATGGTCTTCGCGGCGCCGGTGTTCCACCGGGGCCGCCTCGTCGCCTTCTCGCAGACCTGGGGCCACTTCTGGGACATCGGCGGCATGCGGCCGGGCAGCATCTCCCCGGACGCGACCGAGATCTTCCACGAGGGCATCATCGTCCCCGCCGTCCGCATCTACCGCGAGGGCGTGCTCAACGACGAGGCCTTCCGCATCCTCCTGCGCAACTCGCGCTTCCCCGAGATTCTCAAGGGCGACATCCGCGCCGTGCTCGCGGGCTGCCGCCTCGGGGAGCGCCGGGTGCTCGAGCTGTTCGACCGCTTCGGGACCGACGTCGTGCTGACCGCGTGGGAGCAGTTCGAGCAGCAGTGCCGCGACACCATCCGCAAGACGCTCGAGTCCCGGATCCCGGACGGCACCTACGAGACCGACGACGCGGTGGACGGCGACGGCATGAGCGATCGCTCGTTCCACGTGCGCATGCGGCTCACCAAGGAGGGCGGGCGGATCACGCTCGACACGCGCGAGAGCGACGATCAGGCGCGCGGCCCGATCAACTTCATCATGCATCCGAGCGTGCCGAAGCTGGTGGCCGGCATCTACCTGCTCTCGGGCCATCCCACCGTGCTGCTCAACGACGGCGCCCAGGACGCCATCGACGAGGTGCTGGTGCGGCCGGGCAGCATCCTCCAGCCGCACTGGCCGGCCGCGCTCGGCAACCGGGCCCACACCCTGGCCCGCGTGCAGTCCGGCGTCCTCGCCCTGCTGGCGCTGGCCACCGGGGGCGACGTGGCGGCCTCGAACTCGGTCTACAACATCTACTTCCTCCGCGGCTTCGACCGGGTCCGCAACGAGTTCTTCCTCTGCAGCGACGGCGTCGCGGTCGGCTACGGGGCGCGGCCGTTCGCGGACGGCCTGGACGCCATCTACTACGTGGCCCAGAAGAACTACCCGGCCGAGTTCATGGAGATGGTCTTCCCCGTGCGCCTGCGCCGCTACGCGCTCCACCAGGACTCGGGCGGGCCCGGGCGCTTCCGCGGCGGCACCGGCGTCGTCCGCGAGATCGAGCTGCTCGCCGAGGAGGCGATCGTGGCCATCCGCCAGGACAACATCCTGTTCCCGCCCGCCGGCGTCAACGGCGGCCACGCCGGCCGGCCCGGGCGCTGCGTGGTGAACCCGGGCCGGCCCGACGAGCGCGTGCTGGCGCCGATGTCCGACGGCAACGTGCTCCGCCGGGGCGACGTGCTGCGCCTGTCCACGAGCGGGGGCGGCGGCTGGGGCCATCCCTTCGACCGCGCGCTCGACCGCGTGCGCCGCGACGTGCTGAGCGGCGCGGTCTCGGTCGGCGCGGCCCGGGAGGACTACGGCGTGGTCATCGACGAGAGCGGGGCGATCGACGCCGCGGCCACCGCGGCGCTGCGGGCCCGGCCGCGCGGGCCGGTGCGCATGTTCCACCGCGGCGGCTACTTCGGCCCGCTGGTGGAGGCGGGTCCGCGGGCGGAGTCCGGACGATGAGCGCGCCGGGTCGGGTCGCGGTCGTCACCGGCGCCGCGCGCGGCATCGGGCGCGCCACCGCGGCCGCGCTGGCCGGGAACGGGTTCCGGGTCGCCCTGGTCGACGTGCGCAGCTTCGAGATGGCCGGGACGGCCGCCCTGGTGCGCGAGGCCGGGTCGGAGGCGCTCGCCCTCGAGGGCGACGTCACCAGCCTGGCGACGGCCGAGCGGCTGGCCGCCACCGTGCTCGCGGCCTGGAGCCGGATCGACGTGCTCGTGAACAACGCCGGCATCTCCCAGCCCAAGGGGCTGCTCGACATCACCGAGGAGGAGTGGGACCGCACCATCGACACGCATCTCAAGGGCGCGTTCAACTGGTGCAAGGCGGTCGCGCCGACGATGCTGGCCCAGCGCGCCGGGCGCATCGTGAACATGTCCTCGGTGAGCGCGCACACCGGGGCCGGCACCGCGGCGGTGAGCAAGTCCGCCTACTGCGCGGCCAAGGCAGGCATCCTCGGCCTCACCCGGGGCCTCGCCAAGGAGCTGGCCCCGCACGTGACCGTGAACGCGATCTGCCCCGGGCTGATCGCCACCGACCTCACCGCCGGCATGATCGCCCGCGAGGGCGCCGAGACCCTGACCCGCTCGATCCCGCTCGGGCGGCTGGGGGCCCCGGAGGACATCGCGCAGGTGGTGGTCTTCCTCGCCACCGTCACCCCGTGCTTCATGACCGGCGAGGTCATCGACGTCGACGGCGGGCAATGGGTGAACTGACGCCCGGCCGGACCTTGTGGGCTCCGGAGGCGTGCAGTACAATCCCGCCACGTCGCCGGCGCCGCCGACATTTTCCAGAACTCCTGGGAGGCTCCACATGACCCACGGTCGTTCCCGGTTGGCCTTCGTCCTCGTCCTGCTGGCGCTCGCGGCGCTCGTCGCGACGCCGGCCGTCGCCCAGACCCGGTTCGTCTTCGCGAACGAGAGCCCCTACGACACCCTCGACCCGCACGCCGCCTTCGACGTCGGGCGGGTCGCGGTGCGCCTGAACCTCTACGACGGGCTCTATCGCTGGGAGGACAACCCGCCCAAGCTCGAGCCGTGGCTGGCCGAGAGCCACACCGTCTCCCCGGACGGGCTCACCTACACCTTCAAGCTGCGGCACGGGGCCAAGTTCCACGACGGCACCGAGATCACCGCCGAGGACGTGCGCTACAGCGCCGAGCGCATCCTGGCCATCAAGAAGGGCGCGGCCTCCCTGCTCTCCACCATGATCGCCCCCGAGAGCACCAAGGCGGTCGACAAGTACACCGTCCAGTTCACGCTCGCCAAGCCGGCCGCGATCTTCCTGGCGGTGGTGCCCGAGATCCACGTGGTGAACTCGGCCCTCGTCAAGAAGCACGAGAAGGACGGGGACTGGGGCCAGGCGTGGCTCACCAACAACGACGCCGGCTCCGGCTCGTACCAGCTGACCCGCTACGACCCCGCCATCGGGTTCCAGGCCAGGCGCTTCCCGGACCACTTCAAGGGCTGGGGCCCGAAGTACATCGACGAGATCGACTTCCGCTTCGTGAAGGAGGACAACACCCGCGTGCTCGGCATGATCAAGGGCGACTACCAGGGCACCGGCGGGTACCTGCCCAACGACCAGGTCAAGCGGCTGCGCGAGGCTCCGAACGTCAAGATCGTCGAGCAGGAGTCGATGCGGATCATGATGTTCCAGATCAACAACCAGCGCCCGCCGCTCAACGACATGCACGTGCGGCGGGCGATCAGCTACGCCTTCGACTACGACGGCTTCAACAAGGAGATCCTCGGCGGCTCCGTCGAGCGCAACCCGGTGCCGATCCCCAACAACATGTGGGGCGTGCCGAAGGACGTGAAGGGCTACACCTACAGCCTGGACAAGGCCAAGGAGGAGCTGAAGCAGGCCAGGGCCAGGGTGGACCGGCCGATCACGGTGGGGTATCTCCAGGGCTTCAGCCAGACCGAGCAGGCGGCCACCGTCATGGCCAACGGCCTGCGCAAGCTCGGGCTCGAGACGAAGATGACGAGCGAGGTGTGGCCCGCGATGGTCGAGCGGATGAAGAAGCCCGAGACCTCGCCGGACCTCGTCGTCTACTGGATCAGCACCTACTACGCCGATCCCAACAACTGGATCGGGGAGATGTTCAACTCCAAGCAGTGGGGCACCTTCAAGGCCTCCAGCTTCTACAAGAACCCGAAGGTCGACGAGCTGCTCGAGACCGCGCTCAAGACCACCGACCGCGCGGCGCGCGAGAAGGCGTATCAGGAGGCGGCCCGCATCGTGGTGAACGAGGCCGCCGGCGTGTGGATCTACAACACGAAGTACTTCGGCCCCTGGGCGAAGAACATCGAGGGCATCCGCTTCAGCCCGGTCGGCAACGGGCAGGAGATCCGCTGGCTTTCCTACTCCAAGTAGTCGTCCCCGGACGGCGCGGGCGCGCTGAGCCATGAGGCTTCTCGCGCTCGCGCTGCGCCGGCTGCTGTGGTTCGTGCCCACCCTGCTGGGGCTGCTGGTGATCACGTTCGTGATCTCGCGGGTGGTGCCGGCGGATCCGGTGGCGCTGGTGGCGGGCGAGACCGCCACCCCCGCGCAGATCGAGGCCCTGCGCCGGGATCTCGGCTTCGACCGGCCGCTGCCGGTGCAGTTCGTGGACTACATCGCCCGGCTCGCGCGCGGGGACATGGGCGTGAGCCTCTTCACCCGGCGCCCGATCCTCGACGATCTCCTGCAGCGGCTGCCCGCCACCATCGAATTGACGGTGGCGGCGATGGTGGTGTCGATCCTCATCGGCATCCCGCTCGGCGTCCTCTCCGCCCTCTGGCGCAACTCCGCCTTCGACCACGCCCTCCGGATCCTGACCGTGTCCGGGCTCGCCATCGCCGGGTTCTGGCTCGGCATCATGCTCCAGCTGCTCTTCTCGATGCGCCTCGGCTGGACGCCGCTCAACGGGCGGCTGCCCGGCTACCCGCCGACCCACATCACCGGCCTCTACCTGGTCGACGCCGCGCTCACGTGGGACTGGGCCACGTTCGGGGTGGCGCTCCGGCACCTGGCCCTGCCGGCGGCGACGCTCGCGTTCCCGGCGCTGGCCACCCTGGTGCGCTTCACGCGGGCGGGCGTGCTGGACGTGATGCAGTCGAACTTCGTGCTCTACGAGCGCGCGATGGGCCTGCCGCGCCCGCTCATCGTGTGGAAGTACATCCTGCGCTCCGCGCTCACCTCGACGGTGACCCAGATCGGCCTGCTCCTCGGCATCCTGCTCGCGGGCGCGGTGGTGACCGAGGCGGTCTTCGACTGGCCGGGCATCGGCACCTACGCGGTCAGCTCGATCGTGCTCTCCGACTACAACGCGATCATGGGCTTCACGGTCTGGGCGGGGGCCATCTTCATCGTGGTGAACCTGCTCGTCGACCTCGCCCAGACCCTGGTCGACCCGCGCGAGCGCGCGACGTAGGCCCCCCGTGAGCACGGTGTGGTTCGTCCTGACGCGGCTCGCGCGCGACCGGTCGGCCCTGATCGGGCTCGCCCTGATCGCGCTGCTGGTGCTGGCCGCGGTGGCGGCCCCGCTGCTCGCCACGCACCCCGACGACGTCTTCGAGCTGCACCCCTCCGAGCGCCTCCGGGCCCCGAGCAGCACCCACTGGCTCGGCACCGACCGCATGGGGTCGGACGTCTACAGCCGCCTGCTCTTCGGCGCGCGCATCACCATCCTGATCGGCCTCATCGCGGTGGGCGCCTCGCTGATCATCGGCGTGCCGATCGGCCTGGTGGCCGGCTACTACCACGGCTGGGTGAGCGACGCGCTGATGCGGGTCTCCGACATCTTCCTCGCCGTGCCGCAGGTGGTGCTCGCCATCGCGATCGCCCAGACCCTGGGCCCGTCGCTGCCCAACGTGATCCTCGCGCTCTCGGTCACCTACTGGCCGTGGTTCGCCCGCGTGGTCTACGCCGAGACGCGGGCCGTCCAGAAGGAAGCCTTCATCGAGTCCACCGCCGCCCTCGGCGCCTCGCCCTGGCGGCTCACCGTGCTGCACGTGCTGCCGAACATCGCTTCGCCCATCATCGTGCGCTCGTCGATCGGCATGGGCTTCACGATCCTGACCGCGGCCGCGCTCGGCTTCCTCGGGCTGGGGCCCCCGCCCCCGACGCCGGAGTGGGGCCGCACCATCGCCGAGTCGCGCGAGTTCCTGCCCGACGCCTGGTGGTACGCGGCCGCGCCGGGCCTGGCCATCTTCCTCACCGTCATGGGCTTCAACCTGCTGGGCGACGGCCTGCGCGACGTGCTGGACCCCCGCCTGCGCCGGAGCCCCGCCCGCGATGGCTGAGCTGCTCTCCGTCCGCGGCCTGCGCGTCGACTTCGCCACCGACCGCGGCCCGGCCCAGGTGCTCGACGGCATCAACCTCGACATCGCCCCCGGCGAGGTCGTGGGCCTGGTGGGCGAGAGCGGCTGCGGCAAGACCACGCTGGCCCGCGCGATCCTCGGCATCCTGCCCCAGGGCGCCGCGCGCCTGCGCGGGGGCGAGGTGCGCTTCCGCGGGACCGATCTCCTGACCCAGGACCCGGCGGTGGTGAACGAGCAGGTCCGCGGCCGGGCCATCACGTTCATCCCCCAGGACCCGTTCACCTCGTTCAGCCCGCTGTTCCCGATCGGCGCCCAGATCATGGACCTGATGAAGTGGAAGTCCCCGCGGGCGCGGGGGCAGGCGCGGCCCGCGGCCCTCTTCGGGCGCTACCCGCGCGCGCGCCGGCGCGCCGACCGCGAGGCGGTGCTCGAGATCCTGCGCGCGGTGCAGATCCCCGAGCCGGCCCGGGCGCTGCGCCGGCTGCCCCACGAGTTCTCCGGCGGCCAGCGCCAGCGGCTCATGATCGCGATGGCCCTCCTGCCCGAGCCCGATCTGGTCATCGCGGACGAGCCCACCACCGCGCTCGACGTGACGATCCAGGCCCAGATCCTCCGCCTGCTGCGCGAGCTGGTGAAGGCGCGCGGGGTGTCGGTGCTGTTCACCACCCACGACCTCGGCACCGCGCACGAGCTGTGCGACCGCATCGTGGTGATGTACGCCGGCCAGGAGATGGAGGCCGCGCCGACCGACGCATTCTTCGGGCGCCCCGCCCACCCCTACACGCGGCGGCTGCTCGACAGCGTGCCGGGCCCCGACGGCCTGATCCGCGACATCCCCGGCGAGGTGCCGAGCCTGGTGGCCCCGCCGCCGGGGTGCCGGTTCCACCCCCGCTGCGATCACGCCACCGCGGAGTGCCGCGTCGAGCGCCCGGCGCCGCGCGCGCTCACCGACGGCCACGAGGTGCGCTGCCACCACCCGGTCGACTCCCCCGCCGGAGGCTCGGGATGAGCGAGCCCGCCGCCCCGCTGCTGGAGGTGGTCGACCTGGCGCGCCACTTCCCGGTGCGCAACGCCTTCGGCCGCCGCGTCGGCTGGCTGCGGGCGGTCGACGGCGTGTCGCTCGAGGTGCGCGCCGGCGAGACGCTCGGCCTCGTGGGCGAGAGCGGCTGCGGCAAGTCGACGCTGGGCAAGACCGTGATGGGCATCCACGCGCCGACCGCGGGCGAGATCCGCTTCGCCGGCCGCGAGATCGGCCGGCTGCCCCGCCGCGCGCGGCGCGCGGTGGCCAAGGACCTCCAGTACGTCTACCAGGATCCCGGCGCCTCGCTCGATCCCCGCTGGAAGATCCGCCCGCTGCTGCACGAGCCGCTCGTGATCCACACGAAGCTGACCCGCGCCGAGCGGGAGCGCGAGGTGAGCCGGATCCTGGCCGCGGTGGGCCTGCCGGAGGCCCACCTCGATCTCTACCCGCACGAGCTCTCCGGCGGCCAGCAGCGCCGGGTGGGTCTGGCCCGCATCCTGACCCTGCGCCCCCGCCTGGTGATCCTGGACGAGCCCACCTCCGGGCTCGACGTCTCGGTCCAGGCCAGCGTGCTCAAGCTCTTCCGGAGCCTGCAGGAGATCTTCGCGCTCACCTACGTGTTCATTTCGCACGATCTCTCGGTGGTGCGCGCGATGTGCGCCCGCATCGCGGTGATGTACCTGGGCAAGATCGTGGAGCAGGGCCCGACCGCGCGCGTGTTCGAGGCGCCGCGCCACCCCTACACGCAGTCGCTGCTGGCCGCGGTGCCGCGCATCGGCGGCCGCCGCGTCACCTGGGACTTCGCGCTGGCCGGCGAGCCGCCCAACCCGCGCGACATCCCGAGCGGCTGCCGCTTCCGGACGCGCTGCCCGCTGGCCCAGCCGCGCTGCGCGGAGGAGGAGCCGGCGCTCCGCGTGGTCGACGGGCACGCCGTCGCCTGCCACTTCGCCTGAAAGACTACGCCGGGATCTCGAACTCGGCGGCCCACCGGTCGAGAAACAACGCCAGCATCTTCGTCCGCTCGAGCAGCGTGGCCACCTCGATGAACTCCTCCTCGCTGTGGGCGCGGCTGCCCTTGGGCCCCATGCCGTCCAGCGTGGGCGCGATCGCCGAGGTGTGGTTGCCGTCGGAGCCGCCGCCGGTCTTGATCGCGCGCACCTCCACGCCCAGGTCGCGGCCGGCCGCCCGCATGATCTCGAGCAGGCGCTCGGTGCCGGGCAGGCCGGGCGGCCACGGCGGGAAGTGGATCTTGCCGTCGAACCGGGCGGTGGTGCCGGCGACGTGCGCCTGCCCGCAGATCTTCCGCATGGCCGCGATGGCCGCGTCGGCGTCCGCCTGGCTCCAGGCGCGCAGGTCGATCTCGGCGGCGGCGTGGGGCGCGACGACGTTGGGGCGCTCGCCGCCGCGCACGGTGCCCACGTTCACCGTCACCCCGGTGCCGAAGTCGGTGAGCGCGTGCAAGGCCGCGACCTTCTGCGCCAGGTCCCAGATGGCGCTCGCGCCCAGCTCGGGCTGGAGCCCGGCGTGCGAGGCCTTGCCGGTCACCTCCAGGTGGAACGTCCCCGCCCCCTTGCGCGCCATCACGTACTCGCCGCCCGGGCGCGCCGGCTCGAGGATGCCCACGCTGTGCGCGCGCTTCGCCTCGGCCTCGATCACGGGCCGCGAGGTGGGCGACAGCCGCTCCTCGTCCGAGTTGAACACCACCGCGATGGTCGTCTCCGCCCACGCGCGGGTGCGCGCGTCCCGGTGCGCGCGCAGCGCGTAGAGGAGCGCGACGAGCCCGCCCTTCATGTCGTACACGCCGGGCCCCCACGCGCGCCCCTGCTCATCGATGCGGAACGGCCGCTGCTTGGCGGTGCCGGAGGGGAACACGGTGTCGTAGTGGCCGACGAAGAGGAAGCGCCTGGGGCCCGTCCCCGACTTCTCGCCCACCAGGTGGTCGCCGAAGCGCTCGGTGGCCACGCGGCGGAGCGTGAAGCCCAGACCCTCCAGCCGCTCGGCCAGGATGGCCCCTACCTGGTTGACGTCCGGCACGTCGTCGGTGCCGCTGTCGTGGTTCACCAGGCGGGCCAGGAGCTCGATCTGCTCGTCGCGCCAGCCGTCGAGGCGGTCCAGGAGGTCTCTCATGGGGCGATATGGTAACGTGGCGCCCTCGGGAGGGGAACGCGCGTGCAGATCGGCGTGGACATCGGCGGCACCTTCACGGACATCGTGGCCCTGGACCCCTCGGGCCGCCTCGCGCTCACCAAGGTGCCGAGCACGCCCAAGGACCTGCTGGAGGGCATCGCCGCCGCCGTCACCAAGGTCCTCGCGCTGGCCGGCGCCAGACCGGGCGATGTCGAGCGCTTCATCCACGGCACCACCGTGGCCACCAACGCGGTCCTGGAGCAGAAGGGCGCCACCACCGCCATCCTGACCACCGAAGGCTTCGAGGACGTGCTCGAGATGGGGCGGATGAAGCGCTCGCGCATGTACGACCTCGCGATGGACCCGGAGGTGCCGACCTTCCTCGCCCCGCGCCGGCGCCGGCTCGGCATCCGCGAGCGCCTGGACGCCCGGGGCCGCGTGCTGGTCCCCCTGCACGAGGCCGACGTGCGGCAGGCGGTGGAGACCCTGCGCGCGCAGGGCGTGACGGCCATCGCGGTGTGCTACCTCTTCTCGTTCCTCAACCCCGCCCACGAGCGCCGGACGCGCGACATCATCCGGGAGATCGCGCCGGACGTGAGCGTGTCGCTCTCGTCGGAGGTCGACCCGACCTTCCGGGAGTATGAACGATCCGTGGTCACCGCCTTCGACGCCTACCTGGGCCCGGTGGTGAAGCGCTACCTGGCGGGGCTCGCGGAGACGCTGCGCGGCCTGGGCGTGCCCGCGGTGCCGCTCATCATGCGCTCGCGCGGCGGCATCGTCTCCGCGGCGCTGGCCGCGCAGCAGCCGGTGACGCTCTTCCTGTCGGGGCCGGCCGGCGGGGTCATCGGGGCGGCGTTCGCGGCCGAGCGCTCCGGCGTCGGCAACTTCGTCTCGCTCGACATGGGCGGCACCAGCAACGACGTGGCGCTGGTGCGCGACGGCCGGCCGCTCCTGATCAGCGAGGGCGCGATCGGGCCCTTCCCGGTGCGCACGCCGATGGTGGACGTCAACACCATCGGGGCCGGCGGCGGCAGCATCGCGTGGATCGACGCCGCCGGCGGCCTGCGGGTCGGCCCGCAGAGCGCCGGCGCCGAGCCCGGCCCCGCCTGCTACGGCCGCGGCGGCGACGAGGCCACCGTGACCGACGCCAGCGTCGTGCTGGGCTACCTCAATCCCGCGCGCTTCGCCGGCGGCTCCATGACGCTCGACGTGGCCGCCGCCGAGCGCGCGCTGGCCGCCCTGGGCCGCCGGCTGGGGCTCGATCCGGTCGCGGCGGCGGCGGGCGTCCATCGCGTGATCAACGCGCGCATGGCGGACCAGATCCGGCTGGTGACCATCAAGCGGGGCTACGACCCTCGGCAGTTCTCGCTGCTGGTCCTGGGCGGCGCCGGCCCCGTGCACGGCGCCGCGCTCGCCGAGGAGATGGGCATGGCGGAGGTGGTCGTCCCCGAGGCGCCGGGCGTGCTGGCCGCCTTCGGGCTGCTCGCCGCCGCCATCGAGCACCACCACGCCCGCACGCTGCCGGCGCGCACCGACACCGCCGACCTCGGCGCCATCAACGCCTGCCTGGCCGAGCTGGACGCGGCCGGCCGCGCGCGCATGGACGAGGAGGGCGCGCCCGCCCCGTCGGTGCGCGTCGCCTACGCCGCGGACATGCGTTACATCGGCCAGGCCTACGAGCTGGAGGTGCCGGTGCCCGCCCCGCTCTCCGCCGCCGACGTGCCCGGGGTGGTGGCCGCCTTCCACGCGGTGCACGAGCGCGTGTACGGCTACGCGCGCACCCAGCAGCCGGTGGAGTTCGTCAACTTCCGCGCCGTGCACACCTTCCCGCTGCCGCGCCCGGCCGTGACGCCGGCCGCGCGTGAGACCGGCACGCTCGATTCCGCGCAGGTCGGCGAGCGCCCCGCCTACTTCGGCCGCTTCGTGCCCACCGCGATCTACGAGCGCGCGCGGCTGCCGCTGGGCGCCCGCCTCGCCGGCCCGGCCATCGTGGAGCAGGCCGACACCACCACCGTGATCCCGCCCGGCGTCACCGCGCTGGTGGACCCGGTCGGCAACCTGCGCCTGCGGAGGGACCGCCCGGCCGGAGGACCGCCATGACGATCGACCCCATCCTGCTCGAAGTCCTGCGCAACCGGCTCGACGCCATCGCCGACGAGATGGAGCTGACGCTGCTGAAGAGCGCGGCCTCCCCGATCGTGAAGGAGGGCCTCGACGCCTCCGCCGCGCTCTTCAACACCCGCGGCGAGACCATCGCCCAGGCCGCCGCCATCCCCATCCACCTGGGCGCGCTCCAGTTCGCGGCGCAGCGCATCGTGCGCGCCTTTCCGCCCGAGGGCATGCGCGAGGGCGACGCGTTCCTCCTGAACGACCCCTACGACGGCGGCACCCACCTGCCCGACATCACGCTGGCGGTGCCGGTCATGGCCGACGGCCGCGCCGTCGCGCTGGCCTGCACGATGTGCCACCACCAGGACGTGGGCGGCCGCACCCCGGGCAGCGTGCCCACGGACGCCACCGAGCTCTACCAGGAAGGCGTGATCATCCCGCCCACCCAGCTCTTCCGCGGCGGCGAGCTGGACGAGAACCTGTTCCGCCTGCTCACCCGCAACGTGCGCCTGCCCGAGGTATTCACCGGCGACCTCATGGCCCAGGTCGCGGCGGGGCGGCTCGGCGGCGTGCGGCTGCGCGAGCTCCTCGCCGCGCACGGCGCGGACACCGTGGTGGCCTGCATCGAGGAGCTGCTGGCGCGGGCCGAGCGCCTCACGCGCGCCCAGATCGAGGCCATCCCCGACGGCGACTACGCCTTCGAGGACCGGCTGGACGACGACGGCGTGAACATCGGCAAGCCGGTCAAGATCGCGGTGACGCTGCGGGTGCGCGGCTCCGCCATGACCTTCGACTTCACCGGCAGCGATCCGCAGGTGCGCGGGCCCTTCAACTCGGTGCCGGCCTCCACCATGTCGGCGGTGTACTACGCGGTCCGCGCGATCTCCGACGCGTCGATCCCGAACAACGGCGGCTGCTTCCGCGCGGTCGACGCGGTGCTGCCCGAGGGCACCATCGTGAACCCGCGCCCGCCCGCGCCGGTCAGCTGCCGCACCGCCACCATCAAGCGCATCGCCGACACCATCCTGGGCGCGCTGGTGGGCGCGCTCCCCGGCAAGATGCCCGCCGCGAGCTCCGGCACGCTGCTCGTGATGGCCTTCGGCGGCCGCGACCCCGAGACCGGCCGCCCCTTCGTGGCGAGCGAGCTGGCCGCCGGCGGCATGGGCGCCCGCCCCGACAAGGACGGCATCGACGTGATCGAGACCGACGTCTCCAACTGCATGAACATCCCGGTGGAGTCGGTCGAGATGAACTTCCCGCTCCGCATCCCCCGCGTGCGCCTCTGGAGGGGCTCCGGCGGGGCCGGCCGCTTCCGCGGCGGCCTCGGGCTCGAGAAGGTCTTCGAGGCCACCACCACCGACGTGATGGTGTCCCACCGCGGCGAGCGCTTCGCCTCGTCGCCCTGGCCGCTCGAGGGCGGGGCGCCGGGGGCCCGGGCGCGCGCGTTCATCCTGCGCAAGGACGGCACACGCGAGGACCTGCCCTCGAAGAAGATGATCGTGCTCCACCCGGGCGACCAGCTCTGGGAGTACATCGCGGGCGGCGCCGGCTACGGCGACCCGCTCGAGCGCGACCCCGCTGCGGTGCTCGCCGACGTGCTGGACGGCAAGATCGCGAGCGCCGAGGACTACGGCGTGGTGCTCACCCCGGACCGCACCGCGGTCGACGAGGTGAAGACGAAGGAGCGGCGCAGGGCGCTGGCCGCCCGCCGCGCGAGCGGAGGCGGCCGCTAGCGTTCGCGGACCAGGCCGCCGTGCTCCAACAATTCGTGAACATCCGCCGGGACGAGGCCGGGCCGGCCCTCGTCGCCGGGCTGTTCTTCTTCTGCGTGCTCACCGCGCTGATGGTCGTGCGGCCGGCCCGCGAGGCCCTGGGCATGCAGCGCGGCATCGAGGCGGTCCGGTGGCTCTTCATCGGGACCGTCGTCGTCACCCTGCTCGTCAACCCGCTCTTCGGCTGGCTCGTGAGCCGGTTCCGCCGTCTGGTCTTCATCAACGCGACCTACCTCTTCTTCGCGGCCAGCCTGCTGGCGTTCTACGGCCTGCTCGTGCTGGCGCCGGCCCGCGTCGGGGAGCGGACCGGCCAGGTCTTCTACGTCTGGTTCAGCGTCTTCAACCTCTTCGCCACGATGCTCTTCTGGGCGCTCATGGCGGACCGCTTCTCGCTGGAGCAGAGCAAGCGCCTCTTCGGGGCCATCGCCGTCGGGGGCACGCTCGGGGCGATCTTCGGCCCGTGGCTCGCGAGCCTGCTCGCCCGGCCGCTGGGAACGCCGGCGCTGCTGCTGCTCGCGGTCGCGTTTCTCATGCTGGCGATGGGGGCGGCCGGGTGGCTGGCCCGTCTCCGGACGGATCGGACCGGGACGGGCCGGCGCGATCGGGACGATGCGCCGGCGTCGACGGAGCACGGCGTGATCGGCGGCAGCGCCTGGGAAGGCTTCCCGGCGGTCTTCCGCTCGCCCTATCTCCTCGGCATCGCCGCCTACGTGCTGATCGTCGCGGTGATGGCCACGTTCGTCTATTTCACGCGCCTGCAGATGGTGGCGGCGCTGGGACCCGGCCTCGACGTGCGCACCGCGATGTTCGCGCGGATCGATATGATCTCGCAGGTCGCCACGCTCGTCCTGCAGGCGATCGTCACCGGGCACCTCATGAAGCGGCTCGGAGTATCGGTCACCCTCGCGCTGCTGCCGATCACGGCGGCCCTCGGCTTCATCGGCCTCGCGATCGCGGGCTCGCTGGCCGCCCTGATCGCGTTCGAGGCGGGCTTCCGCGCCGTGCAGCGCGGCATCATGCGGCCCGCGCGCGAGACCCTGTTCACCATCGTCCCCCGCGCCGACCGGTACAAGGCGAAGGCGTTCATCGACACGTTCGTGTACCGGGGCGGCGACGTCGTCGGCGCCCAGACCGAGGGGCTCCTGGGCCGGCTGGGCATGGGCCTGGCCGCGCTGGCGGCCCTCGCGGTTCCGCTGGCGATCGTCTGGATGGCGCTCGCCCTGTGGCTGGGCTCGGCGCAGCGCGAGCGGGCCGCACGGCAGCCGCGTGGCGCCCCGGCCGAGGCGACCCGGTAGTGGAAGACTCATCCTGAAAGGAGCACTGGCCATGACACACGACCGTCGCGGATTTCTCGTCGTCGCCGGCACCGCCACCGCGGCCCTGGCTCTCGGTGGTCTGCCGCTCGCGGCCCGCGCCGCCGACAAGCTGAAGATCGGCACCGTCGGGTCCGGCCGGGTCGGCGGGGCGCTGGGCGCCGTCTGGGTGAAGGCCGGGCACGAGGTCATGTTCTCGTCGCGCGATCTCGAGAACGACAGGAAGCTCGCCGCCAGCCTCGGGCCCAATGCGCGAGCCGGAACGCCGCGGGACGCCGCGGCCTTCGGCGAGGTCCTGCTGATCGCGGTGCCGTACCGGGCGCTCCCCGACGTCGGCAAGGAGCTCGGCAGCCTGCTCGCGGGCAAGGTGGTGATCGATACGTGCAATCCGATCCCCTCCCGCGACGGGGACATCGCCACGTGGGCCCGGGAGAAGGGCGCCGGGCTCGCCTCGGCGGAGCTGCTCCCCGGGGCCCGCATCGTCCGCGCGTTCAATGCCATCGGCGCCGCGCGAATGGGCACCGCGCACGAGCGGAAGAACGAGCGCGTCGGGATGCCGATCGCCGGCGATGACCCGCGGGCCATCGAGCTGGCGTCGCGCCTGATCCGCGACATCGGCTATGAGCCGGTGCTGATCGGCGGGCTCGCCATGGGGAAGTACCTGATGCCGGGCACGCCGCTGGCGGGAGAGCACACGCCGGAGGAGGTCCGGCAGATCGCCGCCACGCTCAAGTAGCGCGCGCCGGCTTCTTTCCGCGCGGGCTCGCGGGCTTCGGGAGATCGGCATGAGCTATCGGCTGGGAGTGGACGTGGGGGGCACCTTCACCGACCTGGTGCTGGTGTCGCCCGACGGCGTGGCGCGGACCTGCAAGGTGCTGTCGACCACCGCAAACTATGCCGAGGCCATCATCGCGGGCATCCGGGAGCTGACCGGGCAGGCCGGCATCGCCCCGCGCGACATCGGCGAGATCATCCACGGCACCACCGTGGCCACCAACGCGATCCTCGAGCGCCGCGGCGCGCGCGCCGGGCTCCTGACCACCGAGGGCTTCCGCGACCTGCTCGAGATCGGGCGCCTGCGCCTCTCCCGGCTCTACGACCTCGACTTCGAGCGCCCGGCGCCGCTGGTGCCCCGCCGGTGGCGCCGCGAGATCCGCGAGCGCATGAACCATCGCGGCGAGGTGATCACCCCGCTGGACCGGGACGGCGCGGCCGCCGCCATCGACCGGCTGCTCGCCGAGGGCGTGGAGTCGATCGCGGTCTGCTTCCTGCACGCCTACGCCAACCCGGCCCACGAGGCCCAGGTGGGCGCGATGATCCGCGAGCGCGCGCCGCACGTGGCGCTGACGCTCTCCTCCGAGATCCTGCCCGAGATGCGGGAGTTCGAGCGGACGAGCACCGCGGTGACCAACGCCTACGTGATGCCGGTGATGGGCCGCTACCTCGCCTCGCTCGAGGGCGAGCTGCGCGCCCTCGAGGCCCGGGCGCCGCTGCTCATCATGCAGTCCAACGGCGGCGTCATGACCGCCGAGGGCGGGCGCCACCGCCCGGTGCACGTGATCGAGTCGGGCCCCGCCGCCGGGGTCATCGCGACCGCCGCGCTGGCCCGGGCCATCGGCGCGCCCAACGCGCTCTCCATCGACATGGGCGGCACGACCGCGAAGGCCTCCATCATCGAGGGCTACGAGATCAAGCGCACCGGCGAGTTCGAGATCGGCGGCAGCATGTCGCAGGGCAGCCGGCTCAACAAGGGCGGCGGCTTCCTGCTGCGGGTGCCCGCCATCGACATCGCGGAGGTCGGCGCGGGCGGCGGCAGCATCGTGCACGTGGACCGGGCGGGAGCCATCCACGTGGGCCCGCGGAGCGCGGGCGCGGTGCCCGGGCCGGTCTGCTACGACCAGGGCGGCACCGAGGTCACGCTGACCGACGCCAACGTCACCCTCGGCTACCTGCACCCCGAGCGCCTGCCGAGCGGGTTGCGGCTCGACGCCGGGAAGGCCCGCCGCGCGCTCGCCGAGCAGGTCGCCGCGCCCCTCGGCATCGACGTGGCCGACGCCGCCCACGGTGTCTACCTGCTCGGGTGCGCGGGCATGGCGCGCGCGGTCCGCGCGGTCACCATCGAGCGCGGCCGGGATCCGCGCGACTTCACGCTGGTGGCCTTCGGCGGCAACGGGCCGCTCTTCGCCGCCGAGATGGCGCGCTCGCTCGAGATCGGCACGATCCTGGTCCCGCCCGCGCCCGGGGTGTTCAGCGCCCTCGGCCTGCTGGAGGCCGAGGTGGAGCATCACCTGGTCCGGACGGTCCTCCGGCCGCTCTTCGGGACGAAGCCCTCGGAGATCGCCGCGGTGGCGACGGAGATGGAGCGCGAGGCCGAGGCCCTGCTGCGCGCCGAGGGCAGCCGGGCCCGCGTGGAGATCGCCCGGTCGATCGACCTCAAGTACCAGGGGCAGTCCTTCGAGCTGACGGTGCCGCTGCCGCCGTCCTTCACCGACGAGGCGTTCCGGACGCTGGCCGCCGACTTCGGCCGCGAGCACGAGCGCACCTACGGCCACCAGGCGGAGGGCGATCCCATCCAGATCGTGAACCTGCGGCTCACCGCGCGCGTGCTCCGGCCCGCGGACCGCGCGGCGATCCGGCTCCAGGAGGACCGCGCCGGGCGGGGCGGCGACCGCCGCGCCTACTTCGGCCCCGCCCACGGGACGATCGCGACGCCGGTCATCACGCGCGCCGCGCTCGACGCCACCGCGCGACCGGGGCCGCTGCTCCTCGACGAGTACGACGCCACCACCCTGGTGCCGCCGGGCTGCGCGGCGCGCCTGGACGCTCACGGCAACGTCGTCATCACCACCGGAGGCGCCGCATGACCGCCCGCGAGCTCAGCGATCCGATCCTCCTCGAGCTGGTCAAGAACGGCCTCGACGCGATCGTGGACGAGATGGCGATCGCGCTCGTGCGCACCGCCTACTCGAACAACCTCAAGAACGCGATGGACATGTCGTGCGCGCTCTGCGACGCGGACGGCCGCCTGATCGCCCAGGGCCTCACCCTGCCGCTGCACCTCGGGTCCATCCCCGACGCGATGGCGCAGGTGCGCCGCAAGTTCGGCGCGAGCCTCGAGCCGGGCGACGTGTTCATCCTGAACGACCCGTTCGAGGGCGGCACGCACCTGCCCGACTTCTACATCTTCAAGCCGATCTTCGTGGAGGGGCGGCTCGTGGGCTGGTCCGCGAGCATCGGGCATCAGCTGGACGTGGGCGGCAAGACCGCCGGCGGCAACGGCTGCGACGCGACCGAGATCTTCCAGGAGGGCCTGCGGATCCCGCCGCTCAGACTCCACGCGGCGGGCAGGCCGGTGGACGCGGTGTTCGAGCTGATCGATCGCAACGTGCGGGTGCCGCGCCAGGTGCTGGGCGACGTGCGCTCGCAGGTGGCCGCCTGCCTCACCGGCGAGCGCGGCTACCTGAAGCTGGCCGAGCAGTACGGCCCAGAGCGCTTCGCGGCCTGCACCACCGCGCTGCTCGACCAGGCCGAGCGCCTCGCCCGCAACGCCATCACCGCCATGCCCGACGGCACCTACACGTTCACCGACTGGATGGACGACGACGGCATCGATCCCGACCCGATCCCGATCACGGTGGCCGTCACGGTGAAGGGCGACCGCCTGATCGCCGACTTCACCGGCTCCGCTCCGCAGGTGAAGGGCGCCATCAACTCGCCGCTGCCCTTCACCAAGTCCGCGGTGTACGCGTGCGTGCGCCACCTGGTCGGCGGCACCCCGCCCAACAACGAGGGCTACTTCCGCCCCATCGGGGTGATCGCGCCCCCCGGGACCGTGGTGAACCCGGTCATGCCCGCCGCGGTCGCCGCCCGCGGCCTCACCGGCTTCCGCATGGCCAACGCGGTGTTCGGCGCCCTGGCCCAGATCGCGCGCGATCGGGTCTTCGCGTGCGAGGTGGGCGGCGACACCGGCGTCAGCTTCGGCGGCTACGACGCCGAGCGGAAGCCCTTCGTCTTCCTCGAGTTCCTCTTCGGCTCCTGGGGCGGCCGCCCGACGAAGGACGGCGTCGATGCGTGCAGCAGCGCGGTCGTGAACTTCTCGAACAATCCCGTGGAGATCATCGAGGCCGAGTACCCGATCCTGATCGAGCGCTACGGCTACCTGCCCGACACCGGCGGCCCCGGCAAGTTCCGGGGCGGTCTCGCCCTGGAGCGCCAGTATCGCTTTCTCGAGGCGGAAGGCGTGCTCCAGCTCCGCACCGACCGGCGCACGCACGTGCCCTACGGCCTGGCGGGCGGGCGCCCCGGCACGCCCTCGCGCAACGTCATGAACCCCGGCACGGAGGACCGCGAGCTGCCCGCCAAGTGCACGCTGACCGTGCGGTCCGGCGACGTCTACCGCCACGAGCTGGCGGGCGCCGGCGGCTGGGGCAACCCGCTCGAGCGCGATCCCGAGCGCGTGCTGCGCGACGTGCTGGAGGAGAAGATCAGCGTTGCCTACGCGCGGCGGGAGTACGGGGTGGCGATCGACGAGCGGACCTGGAAGGTGGACCGGGAGGAGACGGCCCGGCTTCGCGCGGGGGCGCGGGCCTCGCGCTGAGGGATCTTCCTGGCCGGGATCCCTTGACCGACCTCTCTTCGCAGACTACCCTCTTCCCACTTCTCGAACCTGCGCTGGCATGTCGTCAGGAGGCGAGATCATGAGGTGTCCTGCGTGCCATCGAGAGAATCCGCTACAGGCGAAGTTCTGCTTGGAGTGCGGAATCCAGCTCGCCATCTCCTGCGCGCGTTGCGATGCTGTCCTGCCTGCCGATGCCAAGTTCTGCTCTGAATGTGGGCATTCGACCAATAGCCCGATCCCGGACGGAGCACGGCCGGTCTCACCTGCTTACTCGTCGGGGCAGGTCGCTCAGAAGGCCCCCACGTTCAAGGCGACCTTGGAGGGTGAGCGCAAGCAGGTCACCGTGCTCTTCGCGGACGTCAAAGGCTCCATGGAACTCCTCGCGGACCGTGATCCTGAGGACGCGCGCAGGCTCCTGGATCCCGTGCTGGAGCACATGATGGAAGCCGTCCGCCGCTACGGGGGCACCGTGAACCAGGTCATGGGCGACGGGATCATGGCCCTCTTCGGAGCTCCTCTGGCGGACGAGGATCATGCCATCAGAGCGTGCTATGCGGCGCTGCGTATCCACGAAACGCTGCGCTGGTACGGGGATCAGGAATGGTCGCCATCAGGGGTCCCGGTATCGATTCGCGTCGGGCTGAACTCCGGAGAGGTTGTCGTGCGGTCCATTGGCAGCGACATCCATATGGACTACACCGCCATCGGTCAGACCACGCACCTGGCCCACCGCATGGAGCAAGCTGCGCCTCCCGGCTCGACGTATCTCACCGCCAATACTCTCCGACTCGTGGAGGGTCGCGTCGAAGCACAGTCACTCGGCCCGATGCCGATCAAGGGACTTCTCGAGCCGGTCGAGGTCTATGAATTGACCGGCGCTACATTGCTGCGTCGCCGATTCGACACCACCGCACTGCGGGGCTTGACCCGTTTCGTCGGTCGCGACGCCGAGCTACGCCGTCTCGGCCGGGCCCTGACGCAGGCCGGGAAGAACCATGGTCAGGTCGTGGCGATCGTCGGCGACCCAGGCGTGGGAAAGTCGCGCCTTCTCTACGAGTTCCTTCACTCGCATCGGACGCATGGTTGGCTCGTCCTCGAGAGCGAGTCGGTTTCCTACGGAAAAACCACCCCTTTCCTCTCCGTCATCGAGCTCCTCAAGCGGTACTTCCGGCTCGAACCACGCTCTGATCCGGCGACTATCCAGGAGCAAGTCTCCAGCACGCTCCTGGCCCTGGATCCAGGGTTAGAGCCAACCCTGCCGGCGCTATTGGCTCTCCTGGATGTGCCCGTCGAGAATCCCGCATGGCGAGCGCTGGATCCACCTCAGCGTCGTCAATTCGTGCTCGATGCCGTGACGCGCGTTCTCGTACGCGAGAGTCATGTCAGGCCGCTCATCCTCGTGCTGGAGGATCTCCACTGGATCGACTCCGACAGTGAAGCGGTCCTGGACAGTCTTATCGAAGTCGTTCCGTCTGCGCGCCTCCTGATCCTCGTGAGCTACCGGCCGGAGTATCAACACAAGTGGGATTCGAGGGCTTACTACCGGCAGATGAAGCTCGAGCCCCTTCACCCTTCGAGCGCCGACACATTTCTGCGACACCTCTTGGGCACCGAGCCGGCGCTGCAGCCGCTCAAGCGCATCTTGATCGAGCGCACGGGAGGAAATCCTCTGTTCCTCGAAGAGTGCGTTCGAACCCTCGTGGAGTCGCACATCCTGGCGGGCGACCGCGGGGCTCTCCGCCTGATGAAACCCTTGCCCAACATCCAGGTTCCGGCAACGGTCCAGGCCGTGCTGGCGGCACGTATCGACCGCCTGCCCACCGACGAGAAGCACCTTCTTCAGTCCGCGGCGGTCATCGGTCAGGACGTACCCTTCGACCTCCTGCGGGCCGTTACAGATCTCTCCGACGATCAGCTCCGGAACAGCCTGGCACATCTGCAAGCGGTGGATCTGATGTACGAGGGAGAATCTTCAGAGGAGCTCGTGTATTCGTTCAAACACGCACTGACCCACGATGTGGCTTATCAAAGCCTGCTCCAGGAGCGGCGCAGGACACTCCACGCCCGAATCGTCGAGGAGATCGAACGACTTCATCGTGACCACCTGGGGGACCAGGTCGAACTGCTGGCTTACCACGCAACATCGGGCGAAACATGGGAGAAGGCGGTCGCCTACTGGCGCCAGGCCGGCCTACGTGCCCTTTCGCATTCGTCCCACGACCGCGCCCTCGATTGTTTCGAGCGCGCACTCACCGCACTTCAGCGTCTACCCAGGAGCCGCGCGAACGTCGAGCTTGCCATTGATCTTCGTCTGGACATACGCACTTCCATCCTGCCACTCGGTCGCTTCACGGAGCTCCTGGAGCATCTCGAGGAGGCGAGAGGATCCGCCGAAAGCCTGGCGGATCAGCTCCGGCTCGGCCGGGTGTGCGCCTATCTCACGGACTATTTCAGACAAATAGGTGACCACGCGCGCGGCTTGGACTTCGGAGAGCGCGGCCTTGAGCTCGCGAAGCTCACGGGCAATCTTGCCCTGGAGGTGTCTACTCGGATCTACCTGGCCCATGTGTCTTACGATATGGGGCGCTTTCTCGCCGCGATTCGGCTGCTGCATCAGGTCGTCGAATCGGTGAAGGAGCTTCCGGAAGACGAGCGCTTTGGTCTTCCGTACATCGTATCGGTCCACTCGCGAACATGGCTGGCCCTATGTCTGGCTGAGGTCGGCCGGTTCTCGGAGGCCCTCGACGTCGCCAACGAAGCGATGCGCATCGCGGGAGACTCGGACCATCCGTCAAGCCTCACCTCGGCCCATGTGGCCGTCGGCCGTGTGCATGTCCGTCGGGGTCAAATACTCACGAGCGTGCCGATTCTGGAGCGCGGCCTCGAGCTTTGTCGCCGGTGGAATATTCGGCTTCTCTTTCCCTTTCTCGCCGAGTCGCTTGGACTCGCGTATAGCTACTCGGGCCGAGTGGACGCCGGGCTTCCCTTGCTGCACGAGGCTCAAGCCGTTCACATGGCCATGCGCGGCACCGCCGGCCAGGCCATCCGGCTTGTCTCCCTGAGTCAGGGCTACCTCGCCGCGGGTGAGCTCGACGAAGCCGAGCACCTCGCCGCCCGTGGTTGGGATATGGCCCAGCAACACAAGGAGATGGGCAACGCCGCGTATGCGCTCGTCCAGCGAGGCGAGGTCTCCCTCGCGCGCTCGGATCGCGAACAAGCCACCTTGCACTATCGACACGCGTTGACGATTGCGGAAGAGCTTGACATGCGGCCGCTCGCGGCACGCTGCCGTCTAGGTCTGGGCGTCGCTCAGACCCAGCGCGCCGACGTCGCGGCCGCACTCGACGTGCTGAATACCCTGGGAATGCCGCTATGGTCCGAGCAGGCCGCTCGGGCACTCCTCACCCTGACCTAGCGTGACGAACTTGACGCGCCGGCTGCGCTGATGTTGCCGATCGTGACTCCATGCCGTTTCGCCAATGCCTTGATCTCTACTTGAAGCGCCTCGGTCTCGTGACGGTCGAGGGGGCCGCTCAGCGCCACCCGGTACGTCCACCGCGACTTCCGAGCACGGCCTCCATCGCTTCCGCGCGAGGAATTCGTGGTGTTCACGAGAAAGACTCGTCCGGGTTCTTTTTCTTGTAGGTGATCTTCGACACCTTGACCTTCAGCTTCCCGTATTTCTGTCGAAGCGCGTTGATGTCCTTCTTCCAATCATTGAAGCTCTTCTCGAATGCTTCCCTCTCCTTGGGACTTGCGTCGGCGTCCGGTCCGGTAATGTCCACGGTGACTTCCTGGTCCTCGCCCGGCAGTGGTGGTCCGCCCATGTCTCTCTCCTATGTTCACACTCTCGTTTCGGCCAGATCGCCTCTTGCGTCCTCGATGCCCTCCCCTAGAGAAGCGGCGTGAAATATGTCCGGCAGCGCATCCAGGTCCCGCACCATGTAGTAGTCCTCGACCACATCATAGATCTCGGAAATGCTGACCGGCTCTCCCAGCGCCAGTCGCACATACGTCAACGACATGTTGTGCTTGCCGGTCAGATCGAAGATTGATGTTCCGGTCAAGAACCGGCCGACATTGATTTCCGTCACGAGCGGACACCCCTCGTCGTTCTCCTTCAAATCCACGCTGAACGCTCCCGTGGCGTGTGCGTCGATGGCGCGAACCGCGGCCAGGCTGGCCTCTACGACGGCCGGCGCCCTCACCATCTTGTGCAGCCCTCCGATCGAGGAGGTGCCGCTCGGCGTGCCTCGACCGCCAAAATACGAGAGTCGCTCGCTCGTCTTTGCGAGCACGGGCCGACCATTCTGCCAGAGCGTCTGACAGGCAAAGTCACGTCCCGGCAGATACTCCGATATCATGAACTCGGTGCTGGGCAGGCCGCGCATGTCCTCCCAGTAGGACACCCATGCCAGGAGTTGTGCGGCGGTGGTCACGGGAAGCGCTGCCACCGAGCCCGTTCCCCGTCGCGCGCGACACCACAGCCTGGGCGGCGTACCGTCAGTCCGGAACAACGCACTTACGTCGCCGCGGTCGCCGATGGCCCACGTTGCCGGCACCGGCACGCCCGCGCTGCCCAGCGCTTGTGCCAGCGCGTATTTGTCCTGGCACAGTGCAATCGTATCCGGATGTGGTAGGAACACACGAGATCGAAGGGTCTTTCGTAGTCCACTGACCAGAGCAACATCGTCGTCCGTCGTCGGGATGACGACTCCAACGCGCTCCCGCTCGACGAGACCCCGCAGCGCATCCCCAAACTTTGGGTGACGCGCCGAAGGAAGCAAATAGTTACGGTCAGCGGACGACTTCTTCAGGAAGAACTGGTCGGAGTGGCATCCGACGATCCGCAAGGAGCCGTCACCCGCCCGCAAGCTCCGGACGAGATTGTTGGCGGCGCCCGTGCCGGCGCACATGACAAGCACGCATCGCGGCATTACGGTCAAACGCTTCCGGTGCGTCCCCCTGACCAAGGGTGTCCTCGCGGCGGGACACTAGCGTGCGGCGATCAGGTTGTCAACTCGAGCTTCTGACCACCTTCGCGGGGACATGCCCCCGCGGTCTCACGGTGCGCTTACGCCGGTCCGCTTCCTGTTTGACTCGCCGGCGCAATGAGCGTAGCGTCTCGAGCGCGAGTATCGCCCAGTATGGGGAGCCGGGCCGCTCGGGGGGATACCGAGCGCGAACGAAGGGTGAAAAGCGATGAGCAGACAACTTCGACCCTCCTCGCCCACGCGCGCGTTGCGGCTAACCTTGGAGTACGAGGGGCGGACCGTCTCGGTCGTAAGCCGAGAACACTTGGCGAAGGTGACGCCTCCAAGCCATGCCCTGAGTGGCTACGAGCGGCACAGTGGCTTCTGGTACGAGCTCCAGGATGCGAAAGGGCAAGTCCTCTACCGTCGCATCCGAGACAATCCTATCCGCGTCGATGTCGAGGCTTACGACCCGGAGGGTGGGCCACGCCGCTATCCGGTGAAGAGACCACGTGGAATCTTCGTCGTACTCGTCCCCGACCTGCCGAAAGCGGATGCACTGGTCCTCATGAGTAGTCCCTTGGATCCGAGAAGAAAGCTGGAGTCTGCACAGCCCCTCGCGAAAATCCCTTTGCGTGAGAGGCCGGGAGCACGCTGATGGGACTCACGGACGGGACAGTTCTCGGGGCGACCAAGCTGGTGCATCATGGATCGGATCAGAAGCGGTGGACACTGGTGCTCGTGGCCGAAGGGTACCAGGCCACCGAGATGGCCAAGTTTCAGACCGACGCCCAGAGTTTTGTCACCAAGTTGTTCGCGACCCCTCCGTTCGACACCTTCCAGGCTGCCATCAACGTCTATCGCCTGGATGTGGCATCGACCGACAGCGGCGCGGACGATCCGGTCGCCTGCAGCGGGACCGGAGCTGCGCCGGCGACATTCTTCGATGCGAGTTTCTGTAGCAGCGGCGATATACCGACCCCGGTGCGGCGTTTGCTTCGAGTCAACGAGGCAAACGTACTCGCGACTGTACGCGACCATGTTCCCCACTGGGACATGATCATGGTTGTCGTCAATTCTACTGTCTACGGTGGCTTTGGCGGTGACATCGCCGTGTTCTCGACGGCGGCGCACGCCATGGACATTGGCATCCACGAGATGGGGCACACCGCCTTCGGCCTCGCCGACGAATATCCGTATTGGGCGGGTTGTGGCGTCGATGTCGACCACGACCACCACCCGGCAACGGAACCGTCCGCGCCCAACGTTACCCTCGACAGCAACCGGGCCACCATCAAGTGGCGTGACCTCGTACTGGCCTCTACTCCGATGCCCACTACTTCGAACATCAACTGCACCGCGTGTGACCCTCAACCGAATCCACTACCTGCCACTACGGTAGGTGCATACGAAGGGGCCCATACCTATCACTGCGGCGCTTTTCGTCCCCAATTCAATTGCCGGATGCGTGTTCTGGACGCGCCGTTCTGCGCCGTATGCCGACGAGAGATTGCGCAGAGGCTCGCTCAGCACTTGCCGCGCAAGAAACCAAAGAAACCTCGCACGAGACCGAGAAAACCACGGACGCCTCGCGTTGGAATGAAGAAGCCGAAAAGGAGATCTCGCAGGGGAGGTCACAGGTAATCCCACGGAGTGCTATCGGCTTCGTGATTGACGAGGCAGGGCTGGCCTAGGCTAGCCGGCCCCCATCACCCGCCCGCGGCGTCGCCGAACTTCGCGTCCCGCGCCCTGATCCGCTCCTTCACGCCCCGCGCGCGCGCCGTCGCGCCGTAGGTGCCGAGCGCCTGCCGGTGCGGGATGGTCAGCATGTAGTTCTTGAACGCGGACTCCAGCGCGCGGCGCTGGCCCTGGATGTCCATCGTCTCGTTCACCGACGCCTTGGCGAGCTTCAGCGCGAACGGGTCCTGCATCGCGATGCGGCTCGCCAGCGCGAGCGTGGCCTCGGCCAGCTCCGCGCGCGGCACCACCCGGTTGACGAGGCCCAGGTCGAGCGCGGTGGCCGCGTCGATGTAGTCGCCGGTGAAGAGGTACTCCTTGGCCTTCCGCGGCCCCAGGTCCCACGGCATGCTGAAGTACTGCACGTGCGCGCCGCCCCAGCGCACCATCCGGTCGGCGAACAGCGCGTCGTCGGCCGCGATGATGAGGTCGCAGCAGGAGGCCAGCATGAGCCCGCCCATGATGCAGTAGCCCTGCACCTGGGCGATGGTGGGCTTCGGCACGTCGCGCCAGCGCAGCGTGGCCTCGAGGTAGAGCTCGGACAGCCGCTTCAGGTTCTCGGGCATGCCCGGGCCGACCGGGTGGGCCTTCTGGTCCTCCAGCTCCTCCGGGCTGCCCAGGTCGTGGCCCGCCGAGAAGTGCGCCCCGGCGCCCGCCACGATGATCACGCGCGTCGCGTCGTCCGCCGCCGCCGCGCGGAACGCCTCGTCGAGCTCGAGGATCATCACGCGGCTCTGGGCGTTGAGCACCTCGGCCCGGTTCGCGGTGATGCGGACCACGGCTCCCAGCTGCTCGTAGCGGATGGTGCGGAACTCCATTGGGCCCTCCCGGCACCGAGAACAATAGCCCACGCGGCCGCGTCCCGGCCAGCCCCATCGCGGACATTGACCGGGCGTGCGGGCTCCGGTACGGTGAAGCGCCATGGCGGGGCGGCTTCGGGACAGGGTGGCGCTGATCACGGGCGCCGGATCGGGCATCGGCGCGGCGACGGCGGTGGTGTTCGCCCAGGAGGGCGCGAGGCTGGCGCTCGCCGACCTGCGCGCGCCGGACCTCGAGAGCGTGGCCGCCCAGGTCAAGGGCGCCGGCAGCGAGGCGCTGGTGCTGGTGGGCGACGTGACGAAGCGCGCGGACTGCGAGCGCCTGGTGGACGAGACCGTGAAGCGATTCGGGCGGGCGGACGTGCTCGTGAACAGCGCCGGCGTCGCCTCCCGGAACGCGCCGGCCGACTGGGACTGGGAGAAGGTCTGGGACTTCGTGATGGCCATCAACATGAAGGGCACGGTCCTCATGTCCCGGGCCGTGGTCGAGCAGATGGTGAAGCAGGGCGGCGGATCGATCGTGAACCTGTCGTCGATCTACGGCCTCGTGGGCCGGCCGCGCGAGCTCGGCACCGGCCTCGACCCGTACACGCACAGCAAGGGCGGGGTGGTCCAGCTCACCCGCGACATGGCCGTGCACTTCGCCCGGGAGAAGGTGCGGGTGAACGCCCTGTGCCCGGGGTTCGTGTACACCGCGCTCACGAAGGCCCTGACCGACCAGCCCGAGAGCCGCAAGTTCCTCGAGGACCGGCACCCGATGGGCCGCCTCGGCCGGCCCGAGGAGATCGCCCGGGCGGCGCTCTTCCTGGCCTCGGACGACGCCTCCTTCGTCACCGGCGCCTGCCTGCCGGTGGACGGCGGCTACACCGCGCAGTAAGGCGGCGCGGCGAGCGAGCCGCGTCAGTCGTCCTGCATCAGGTGCTCGCGCTGCGTCGTCCCCGTGTAGTCCCGGCGGTACCGGCCGCGCCGCTGCAGCTCCGGCACCACCAGGTCGACGAACTCCTCGATGGCCCCCGGTGAGTAGATCGGCGACAGCATGAAGCCGTCGCCGCCCACCTGGTCGAAGTAGTCCTCCATCTGATCGGCCACCTGCGACGGCGTGCCCACCATCTGCACCAGCCCCACGCTCTGGCCGTGTCGCTGCGCCACCTCGCGCAGCGTGAGCAGCTCGCCGGTGAGCGTCCGGTAGCGCGTCTGCATGCGCTGCAGCTGCGGCTCCGTGCGCCGGGCCATCACCGTGTCGAGCGGCAGCGTGGAGAGATCGAAGTCGAGGTGGCCCGAGAGGATCGCCAGGCCGCCCTCCAGCGGGACCAGCTCGTTGTGGCGCGCCTGCTTCTCGCGCGCCTCCGCCTCCGTCGCGCCGAGGATGGGCTGGATGCCGAACAGGATCTTGCAGGCCTCGGGCCGGCGGCCCTCGCTGACCGTGCCCTTCTTGATGTCCTCGTAGTAGGCCCGGGCGCCCGCGATGTTGGGCTGGATGGCGAAGATGGCGTCCGCGTAGCGCGCCGCGAACGTTCGCCCCTTGGGCGAGGTACCGGCCTGCAGGATCGCGGGCCCGTTCTGCGGCGAGCGCACCACGTTGAGCGGCCCGCGCGAGCGGAAGAACCGGCCCTCGTGCTCGATGCGGTGCACCCTGGACGGGTCGGCGAACACGCCCGCCTCGCGGTCCATCACGACCGCGTCGGGCTCCCAGCTCTCCCAGAGCTTGCGGCAGACCTCGATGAACTCGTGAGCGCGGTCGTAGCGCTCCTCGGTCGGCCGGAGCTCCTCGCCGTAGTTCGCGGACTGGTTGTGGTTCAGCGTCGTCACCACGTTCCAGGCGGCGCGGCCGCGCGTCAGGTGGTCCAGCGTCGCCCACAGACGCGCGGCGTAGAACGGGTGCGAGTGGCTGATCGAGAACGTGGCCCCCAGGCCGATGCGCGTGGTGACCGCGGCCATGAACGGCAGCAGCGGGATCGGGTCGTGCTCGGGCGCCTGGGTGGCGTGCCGGATCGCCGGGTCCATCGTGCCGCGGTAGGTGTCGGAGATGTAGTTCAGGTCCGCGAAGAACACCATGTCGAACTTGCCGCGCTCGCAGACCTGCGCGATGTGCTGGTAGAGCTCCGGCCGCGCCCAGTCGAACCCGGCCTCCGCCGTCTTCGGATGCCGCCACATGGCGAGGCTGTGGTACGTCGGGCTATGACAGAGAAACTGCGCCAGGTGCATCTTCCGCTTGGCCACGGTCCCTCTTATCTAGCACACGTCCGCCCTCAAGAACCCTCTCCCCTCAGGGGAGAGGGCAGGGTGAGGGGCGGTGGGCGAGTCGCCCACGAAGAATCTCGCAATCCCCCACCCCCCCACGCTACCCTGCCCCAAATGTTCGGACGCTCCCGCCTCATCCCCACCCTCTGCGCCCTCGCGATCCTCCTCGCCCCAACCGGCACAACGACAAGCCAGCCCCGCTCCGAGCCGCCGAGATTCTCCCCGGTCGCCCCGGGTATCGCGCACGCATCCTTCAAGGCAGGCCCCACGGACGCGGGCCCCTTCTCGGGCCACGCGTTCCGGATCGACCTCGACGTGGCGGACCTCCGCCTCATCCCCGCCGGCGACCCCCCGCTGCGTCGCTCCGTGGAGCAGATCGTCGAGCCCTATCCCGCCGTCGTCGCCTCCAACGCCAGCTTCTTCGACAAGGACGGCCGCGCGATGGGCCTCGTGGTCGACGCCGGGCGCGTCATCGGCTCGAGCAACCGGCGGGCCTGGGGGGCGCTCGTGATCGACGGCAACCAGGCGCGGATCACGCTGGGCGCCGACATCGCCGACCCGGCCGGCCATCGCCTCATCGTCCAGGGTCTCCCCCGTCTGCTCGTCGGGGGACAGGTCCAGCCGCTGAAGCCCCAGATCGCCGAGCGGACCGCGGTGTGCGCCGGCGGCAATATCGTGATCCTCGTCGTCTCCACGAGCGCCGACACCACCACCTTCGCGCGCTTCCTCGCCGATCCGCCCGAGCAGGGTGGCCTCGGCTGCCGGGATGCCCTGAACCTCGACGGCGGCCCGTCGAGCCAGCTCGCGGTGAGGCTCCCTGGACTGACGCTGTCCGTGCCCGGCGGATGGGGCGTGCCGAACGCGCTAATCGTTGTGCCGGGCAAGCAGTAGCGCGTTGACAACCTCGCGCGCCCGATGCTAAATAGGCCAACTTTTCGGCCCCTTTTCGCTCCCTGCTCCCGGTCAATGACGACATTCTCGAGAACAGGAGACCCGACCATGGCGCGCCGCGCCCCCTTCCCGACCTGTCCGCTGATCGCCGTCTTCCTGAGCGCGCTGCTCCTGGGCTCGCTCGCCGCGCCGGACCCGGCCCTCGCCCAGGGCCAGCCCAAGCGCGGCGGCGTCATCCGCATCGCCGAGCGCGAGGCCCCCGGACTCGACCCGCACCTCTCCATCAGCTTCCTCACCCACTCCTACGTGAGCCTGGCCTACAGCCAGCTCGTCCGCTTCCCCAACGGGCCGGAGCAGAAGTCGCCCACCGACTTCTCGATCCTCCCTGACCTGGCCGAGAAGTGGACGGTCTCCAAGGACGGCAAGGTCTACACCTTCAGCCTCCGGAAGGGCGTCAAGTTCCACAACAAGCCCCCGGTGAACGGCCGCGAGGTGACGGCGGAGGACGTGAAGTACTCGATCGAGCGCTTCATGGCCAAGTCCGGCTTCCGCGACCGCTTCGAGCCGGTGACCGGCGTGGACGTGGTCGACCGCCACACGGTCAAGATCACGCTGAAGGAGCCCTACGCGCCCTTCCTGAACCACCTGGCCAGCCCCAGCTTCTGCGCCATCCTGCCGCGCGAGGCGGAGGAGAAGTTCAAGGACTTCAACAACCCGGACGCGGTCATCGGCACCGGGCCCTTCGTGCTGAAGTCCTACGAGAAGGGCGTGCGCGTGGTCTTCGAGCGCAACCCGAGCTACTTCATGAAGGGCCTGCCCTATCTCGACGGCGCCGTCATCGACATCACGCCCGACGCGGCGGCGCGCCTGGCCGTGCTGCGGGCGGGCAAGGCCGAGCTGCCGCACATCTGGGGCTGGATCAGCCCGGAGGAGGCGCGGACGCTCAAGCAGACCAACCCCGAGATGTCGATCACGCCCTACAAGGTGATCGGCCAGGGCTTCATCTACCTGCGCACCGACCAGCCGCCGTTCAACGACGTGCGGGTGCGTCGCGCCGTCTCGCTGGCCATCGACCGCAAGTCCTGGAACGACGCCCTGCTCTTCGGCGAGGGCTGCATCGACGCGGGCCCCATCCCCTGCGCCCTGACCGACTGGAAGCTCGACGCCTCCAAGATGGACCCGGCCAAGGCCAGGTACCTGATCGGCCACGACCCGGCCGAGGCCAAGCGCCTGCTCGCGGAGGCCGGCTATCCCAAGGGCTTCACGATGCCCATCTACCACTGGCCGGGCTACGTGGTGCCGTGGCGCAACTATTACGAGCTGGCCGCCGAGGACCTGGGCAAGGTGGGCATCCAGGTGGAGCTGAAGCCGGAGGAGTACGGCAAGTACATCTCCACCACCGCGCTCGGCAAGTACGACAAGGCCGCGATGGGCCCCTCGACGCCCTTCACCGAGGTGGACGATTTCCTCTTCGGCCGCTTCTATCCCGAGCTGCCCACCAACCAGAGCCACGTGGCCGACGGCGAGCTGACCAGGATGCTGCTGGCCCAGCGGCGCGAGATGGATCCGAAGAAGCGCAAGCAGATCGTGGACGACATCCAGCGCTACCTGGCCGACAAGGCCTACTACATCTACGTGCCGCAGTGGCCGCAGTACGTGGCGCACCCGCCCTACGTGAAGGGCTTCCGGCACCACGACGGCTACGGGCTCGGGATGCGCCTGGTCTACACCTGGCTCGACAAGTAGCGCGGTGAAGCGCTATGTGATCCGCCGCCTGCTGCTGGCGGTGCCGACGCTGTTCCTCGTGAGCGTGCTGGTCTTCGCGCTCATGCGGTTCATGCCCGGCGACGTGGCCACGCGCATGGTGGAGGGCCACGCCTACGCGCCCACCCTGGCCGCCCTGCGCCACGACCTGGGCCTGGACCGGCCGGTGCACGTGCAGTACCTCGACTGGATCGGCGGGATCGTGCTGCGGGGCGACTTCGGCACCTCCTACTGGACGCGTCAGCCCATCCTGAACGAGTTCGTCCGGCGCTTCCCCGTCACCCTCGAGCTGGCGCTGCTCACCATCCTGGTCTCGGTGGTGCTGGGCGTGCTGATCGGCATCCTCTCCGCCGCCCGGCAGGACAGCGCCGCCGACTACCTGGGCCGGGTGCTGGCCATCCTGGCCCTCTCGGTGCCCTACTTCGGCCTGGCGGTGCTGGTGGTGGTGCTGCCGTCCATCTACTTCAAGTGGACGCCGGTGTGGACCTACGTGCCGTTCACCGTGGACCCCATCGAGAACCTGAAGATCATGATCGTGCCCGCGGCCGTGTTCGGCGTCACGCGCGCCGGCCCGGTGATGCGCATCATGCGCTCGGCGCTGCTCGACGTGCTGCGCCAGGACTACATCCGCACCGCGTGGTCGAAGGGCCTGGCCGAGCGGCCCATCATCCTGCGGCACGCGCTGAAGAACGCGATGATCCCGGTGATCAGCCTGGTGGGTCTGCAGATCCCCCTTTACATCGGCGGCTCCGTCATCGTCGAATCCATCTTTCGCCTGCCCGGCGTGGGCCTCTTCTTCTTCGAGGCCCTCACGCGTCTCGACTATCCGGTGGTGCAGTCGGTGAACCTGATCATCGCGGCCATGGTGGTGGCGCTGAACCTGATCATCGATCTCTCGTACGCCTTCCTGGACCCGCGCATCCGGTACTGAGCCCATGCGCTCGCTCTGGTCCCGCGCGTTCGGCATCCGGCGGCTGGTGATGCCCCACCTCGCCGCCGAGGCGGGCGGCGCGGCGGCCGGCGCGCTCAGCCTGCCCGCGCGGCGCCCGGCCCGGTCGCGCCCGTGGTGGCTCGACGTGTGGGTGCGCATGGCCGTCAGCAAGCCGCTCGGCGCCGTCGGCGGCGTCATCGTGCTGGTGATGCTGGCCGCCGCGGTGGCCGCCGACTGGATCGCCCCCTACGGCTTCGCCCAGACCAGCCTGCGCGAGCGCTTCGTCGCCATGAGCCCCTCGCACTGGCTCGGCACCGACGAGCTGGGCCGCGATCTCCTGACCCGGCTGATCTACGGGGCGCGCATCTCGCTGTACGTGGGCTTCGGCGCCATCGCCATCGGCAGCGCGCTGGCCACCGCCATCGGCGTGCTCTCCGGTTACCTGGGCGGCCGCTTCGACCTGCTGGTGCAGCGCGCGGTGGACGCGTGGATGGCCTTCCCGCCCCTGCTCCTGCTGCTGTCGATCATGTCGCTGCTGGGGCCCAGCGTGTGGAACATCACCATCGTGCTGGGCGTGGCATTCGGCATCCAGAACTCCCGCGTGGTCCGCGGGGTGGCCCTGCTGGTGAAGGAGCACACGTTCGTCGAGAGCGCGCGGGCGCTGGGCGCCGGGCATCTGCGGACGACGCTGCGCCACATCCTGCCGAACGTGGTGCCGACCATCATCGTGGTGGCGACCACCGGGCTCTCGACCGTGATCCTGACTGAGGCGAGTCTCTCGTTCCTGGGGCTGGGGGTGCCGCCGCCCTACCCGACGTGGGGCGGGATGCTCTCGCTGGCCGGCCTGGACCACATGTACCGGGCCCCGTGGCTGGCGATCTGGCCGGCGACGGCGCTGTCGCTGGCCGTGTTCGGGTTCAACATGCTGGGGGACGCGCTGAGGGATCTGCTGGATCCGCGGTTGAAGGGGGGGTAGCCTCGGCGGCGGGCTTGGACCCGCTGATCAAGAGCGATGGTCAGCGGGTCTCCTGCAGATTGCGTCCTGACCAACGCCTCTCGACGTGGACAGCCTACCTCGCTTGATTTAACTCCTTAACCGAAACCGGCGACAGCGTGTCAAAGCCCGCGATGATGTCTTCAAAATACACACGGCCGTTAGCCGAAAGGGTACTTCACGTCCTCCCCATTTCCTGGTCACACGTCGTGCTGGCCCCCTCCTGGCTCTTGAGCTCGTGATCAAACGAGCCGCCTACTATTCGTCACTACGCGCAGGGTCATCTCGCCTACTCTCAGCTCGTGAGGTCCATCCAGGTAGATCCGGTCTTCGATGCGCTGGCCGTCCACCCACGTTCCAATCGTGCTCCCGAGATCGTACAGCCAGACGTCGTCAGGATAGTTCACGATGGCACAGTGCCTTCGACTAACACTCCGATGTCTCATGACGATATCGTTCGACTGAAGGGAACCGATGGACACGATCGGCCAATCCAAGTCCCGCCGAAGCCCGTCAGGGGTCTGGATGACGATCGTGTTTGCCTTGCCGCTTCGGCGGGCTTCCGCGAACCGGTACTCCTCGAAGAGGAGCTTCGATTTCAACGATGGCTTGCCACCCGGTGTCCAGGCCGACGGCTGCTCCGTCGCCACTTGGATGTTGTGCCGTACGAAAGGGCCTTCTGCCTCTCGAAGGCTCTCAATATCCTCTGGTACCCAATCCGAGGCAAGGAGCCGGCACAGCAGCAAGTTGGCTGAAAAGCATCCATTCTGTGGCTTCTGCTCGAGCAAGGTCTCCGCAAGAGATCGAGCCACCTCGAAGCGGTCACTCAGGTAGAAGCACCTCATAAGCAAGCTGTAGGCTTCGTAGTCTGATGCATTCCTTCTCAGGTGGTCAGTCAGCAGCGAGATAGCACTCGGCAGTCTCCCCCGCTCCATGGCGATCCAACCGAGCTCCCTTTGTACTTGGGTCCTGGGGCTTACAGCGACTGCTCGAGCGAAATGTCGACTGGCCTCGTCAACTCGCCGAAGCGCGAGCGCGCAGCGACCTGCTGCCAGGAGAGCGGCAATCGAATCGGGACTCTTTTTCAGCGCGTGCTCTGCCAGTCGTAGGGCCCTCCGCCACTTCTTCCGTCCGAGTGCCACCTCGGCTTCCCTGGCCAGGGAGTCAGCCTTGATACTCCGCCCATCGACCAGGTAGGGCACGTGGCGATGTCGGATCGCTTCGGCAAAGTCTTCCGCGCTTTGAAATCGTAGTTCCGGCGTTGGATGGGTTGCCCTCAGCAACACCTCCTGCGCCCAGCCAGGAAGGTCGGGCGCAACGAACTGATGAGCAACGCGGGCCTGAAGCGCCTCGTGTGGGCGAAGATCCGCAAAGGGATGATGGCCGGTAGCTGATTCAAGCAGGGTGATGCCCAGTGCATAAACATCTACCCTGGGGTCGGTACGTTCCACGGTGCCGAGAAACATCTCCGGCGGCATGTAGAGGGGGGTGCCACCGTTACGGTTGGCGATACCGAAGTCACCCAGCTTGACGGTTCCATCCGAGCCGAACAGGATGTTGCTCGGCTTGATGTCGTGGTGAATGATGCCCCGACTATGGACGAAAGCCAGCGTGTCACAAAGTCGAACGCCCAAGTCGAACACTTCATCGACAGACCAGTGACCAGACGTCTCCAAGCGGTCAGCGAGGCTACCGCCGGGACAATACTCCATCACGAGATGGAGTCGATACCCGTGTACGAAGTGGTGATAGAAGCTCACCACATGGCGGTGACTGAACTGCGCGAGAGTTCTCATCTCTCGGAGAAGATCGCTTTGCGCTGCGTCTCCGGGACTGGCCAGCACCTTGATCGCGACCTTGCGCGCGGGAATCTTCTCGTCCTCTGCGAGAAACACTTCGCCGAACCCTCCGCGGCCCAGTAGTCGCGTTACCCGGTACGTGTCGTTGAGCGTGTCGCCAATGGCTATCACGAGGCAAGATCCGCTCCTCCCCGGCTCTCGGCCTCCTCCGGCAGCCACTCTTGCTCCCGCATGATCTCCCATGCGCGCCGGATGACCCTCTCACGGAACGCTTTGGCCTGCGCCTCTACGTCGGCGGCACTCTTAGTCGCGCTGGCCGAAGCGACGCCCAAGCGATCCAGCGTCTCGAACACCCATGCCATCGTCTGCTCTGGGTCTCGATAGAACCGCGTCCCCCGGATACGGATGAACCGCCATCCGACACGCTCCAGGACCGCCTGGCGCGCCATGTCTCGTGGGATCTCATCCACGCCGTGGTACCGGTCGCCGTCGCACTCGAGGGCCACCTGTTCCTTGCCGCCAGACACCACCATGTCGATGCGGTACTGGCCGACCCACACCTGCGGCTCGACGCGGTAGCCGGCGTTGATCAGTCGCTCCATGACCGCCGCCTCGAACGGCGACTCGGCGCGGCGCTGGGCCTCCTGAAGCGCGCGCCGCTTGGCGCCTGGATCGCGGACGTGCTCAATGAGCGCCGCGCGGAGATCGCCGGGCTGTAGGTCACGCCGAGGATCGAGGGAGTGGACGAGCCAGAGCTGGTCCCTGGCCCGGCTGGCGGCCACGTTGTAGCGCTGCTTGAACAGCGGCTCGCGCCGGATCGGCAGGTGAGCACCGGTGGGCGAGTCCACCATCGACAGAAACATCACATGGCGCTCGTCGCCCTGGAACTGGGCGGAATTTCCCGCGGCAAAGCGGCGGCGCGCCAGCTCCGCTGGGTCCACGACCTTCAACGCCAGGTCCTGGATCAGCTCGGCCTGCTCGTCTCCAAGCAGTGTGATCGCACCGACCGTCTTCCCGGCGTACTCCGGCATCTCTGTGATGGCCTTCACGAGCGCGGTGATGACGCGGGCTTCGGCCGTGTTGATCCTGCCTTGCCGGCCTGCGACGCCCGCGTGGTCCACCACGTACTCCACAAGGTGCGGCCGGGGTGCCGAACCCGGGTCGCGCAGCGGACGAATCTCGCCGTTGTAGGAGAGGCGGTTGGAAAACTCGATGATGTCGGGGACACAGCGGAAGTGCTCCCGGAGCGCGATGGTCCCGCCGAAGCACTGGCGTGCGAGGTCGTAGATAGAGGTGAGGCCGTCGTAGAGATGATCGTTTGGGATGCCGCCCAGGTGCTCGCCGATCAGCGCCTTGATGGCGTCGATCCGCTGGCCCACGCCCAGTGGGCTCACCTGCTCGTGGTCGCCGACCACGGCGACGGAGTCCCCCAGGTACCAGGCCAGCAACCCCGTCACGTCGGACTGGCTCGCTTCGTCCACAATGACAACGTCGAAGCGCCTGCCTCGCGCGTCGAAGCTCTCCGCGACCCGGGCCAGGGACATGATCCAGACAGGGACCGCGTCGCGCGCTTGTGCAAGCAGCGCCCGGGCGCGTGCCTGGAACTCCGGCACACGCCGACCGGTGCCCCTGCCGATCCTGCGCTGCGTGTCAGCCCAGCCCTGCAACGCCTGGCGCGCCGGCAGGTCCGTGCGTCGAAGCTGAGCGAGCCACGCCTTCCTGTCGATGAGCTGCGCCGTTGCTCCGCGAAGCTCATCCCGTCGCTGGTGTAGCTGGCGGGTGAGGGCCAACTCGTCGAGCCCGGCCCGCCGCTCGATCTCCTGGGCAAGCTGGCGCCACCGCCATGCTGGCTGAGGGTCGCCCGGGAGGGTTTGGGCGCCGTGGATGCCTTCGCGACGGCGGATCGCGGACGCCCAGGTCGCAGCGACGGCGGCGAGTCGCCCGAGCAGCTCCTTCCGGCGAAGCCAGATCGCCTGCTTCGCTGCGAGTTCCTGGAGAGCCGCGTGAGCCGATTCGTACTCAGCAACGTCGTGCTTCCTGACCGCCGCGAGCAGCCGACGGCACACCGGCCCGGTGAACTCGTCCAGGACCTTCTCGGCCTCGGCCAGTCGCCAGAGGGCTTGGACGCGACGGACGACGCCAGCGCGCGCCTCCACGGTTTTTGGCAACGCCCCGGCAAGGATTCGGGAATCCTGCTCGAATGGAGTCGCCGGGGCCGAGCGGGCGACTTCCCGTTGGCGGAACTGGGTCCATTTGAATCCCGCCTCGTGCATCGCCGCCGCGATCGCCGCCCAATGTTGCTGCCACCAGCCGAGCAGTCCCTCGAACTGATCGGCGTACTCCAAAAGGATTTGCTCAGGCTCCTGGCCAATGGCGGCAAACTGGGGAAGGCCCGCCGGCTCCGCCTGGCGAGCCCAGCGCAGGGCGAGTTTGCGCCGGCCCTCGTCCAGCTCGGCCTGCACGGCGATCGCTCGAAAGTCGGCCGGCTGCGAGGGAGTCTGCCCATTTACACGCACCGTCCGGATGATCGTCTTCCATTCGGCCTTGAAGATTAGGCTGAGCGTTCCCAGCTTTCCGCCACGTTCCAAGTGTCCAATGATTGCAGAGGAATGCTGGCGCACCTCCTCGATCCGGGTAGCGCGGTCGAGTTGGACCTCCCGGGCGAGCAGGATGGGACGCGCATGCTCCCACCTCGCCCCTGCAGCCCGCACCTGGTCGCGAAGCTCGATCCAGAGCTGACGCTCGGCGCCACCGGCATGCCCGGCCGCGACGACTTTCCGCTGCCAGGGCTCCAGGCGCGAAAGTTCTGCCGCGGCCTCCTCCACCAGCGTTCGGAGACGCTCGATAAGCGGGAGGTCTTCGGCCGCCGGCTGTCGGCTCCAGAACGCAGTCAGTTCCTCCGGCTCGCTTGCATCGAGAGCCTCGATGAGCAGGCCGAAGTCGAAAGGGCTCGGAAGCGTCGCGGGATCCGGGAGCTGGTCCTGGATCTCCCGCTCCTCAGACTCGGTCAGCGCTCCGTTCGAGTGGTAGAGATCGGCCAGCTCTTCGGCGTTCAGAGGCGGCGGGGCGCCAGGCTTCAGCCCCGTAGGTATCCAGTCATTGCCCTGGCGATGGTCGCGGACTGAGCGCGCGGCTTCGGCCGGCGCCACGCTCTCCCCGGCGATCGTGATCGGAAGATACTCCGCCTCGCGGGCGGCGCGGAGGTCGGCGGTGATGCGATTGATTTCACCGATCAGGCCAGCGCGCGTCTGAGTGAGATCGGAGACCTCGCGCTCCAGGAATTCCTCATGCGCGGTCGTCAGCCGGGCCAGGATCCCGCGGACGGATTGCTCCATCTGGGTCCGGGCCTCCAAGTCGTGCTCAAGCACGGCGACGCAGAGCGGCTGGAGCGCCTCGACGACCTGGTCGCGCAGCACGCGCAGCGCTTTGGTCGTGTGGCTCGTGACCAGCACCCGCTTGCCGTGCGCGACCAGGTGCCCGATCAGGTTGGCAATCGTGTGGCTTTTGCCGGTTCCTGGAGGCCCCTGGACCAGAACGGCCCGATGGGCGTCGAGTGCGCGGGCGATCTCTACCTGCTCGAGGTTGGCAGGCTTGCTGAGAAGCACGTCGGGCGGCTCACTCCACGGAGAAGATGCTGGCGGGGGCTTCCGTTCTGTAGGCGGGGGAGCAACGCCCACGAGCCTCGTCAGCGAGATCGGCAAATGCTCGCGATTCTCCAGATCCTCCAACACGCGGTCGAACGCCGCCGGAAAGCCCGACAACCTGGTGCGAAGAAAGAGAGCAGGGTCGCGCTGGATCAGTGGATCGGGCCCGGGCGCACCATCCGCTCGTTCCTCCCGGAACACGCCCCGCGGCCCGAGAAGCTGGGCCAGCCTCCGGAGGTAGCCGGAGGTCGCCGCTTTCGCAAGCGGATGATATCCGCCCGACTCTAGCTCTGCGCGAAGCTCGTTCAACTTCTGGGCCGAGATGCCCTCGCCATCCTGGAGGAGCGCGCCGTACAGCTCCGCCGCGCGATCGGCGTCGATGACGCGAAACTCGGGCACGTCGGCATCGAACTCCAGCTCGACTCGCTGGAGCAGCACGGGGTGGTCGATGGTCCCCTCCGGCCGCTGCCAGCGGAGCCGCCCGTCGCCCAGCACCAGCTCCACCCGCTCGCTCTCGAGGTCGATCCTGCCTTTCAGCTCATAGAGCCGCTCGAAGACGCGCATGGCGGCCCGGGCCGGCTTCTCGGCCTCGGCCCACTGGCTCCAGGCCATCCGATACTGCTCCAGCGCAGCCACCCGTGCCGGAGCCTGGGCAAACGGCACGGTGACCGTCTCGCCGCGACGCACCTCGTTCCGCTCGAGCGGAACCTCCACGCGCGCGTCCGGGTTCTCCCAGCCTGGTCGGAGCCACTCCGCGATCTCAGCGGGCGGCCGCGGAGCGCGCGTCAGCGCTGGCCGCCGAACGCGCAGGAGCGGTGGGGCATCGCTCGCGTCGGCATTCTCGTTGGCAGCCTCTCCACCCGCCGAAAGCTGCACCTCGCCGACGACGATCGAAGGATGCTGGGGAAGCTCGGCAAGGGCCATCGACCACGGCTGGTCGGCCAGCCGCCGCTCGATGGGGAGGTTCCGCTCCGCAAACGCCTTGAGGAAGCGGAAGACCTGCTTGGCCCGCTCGATCTCCGGCGGGATCGATCGCTCCGCCATCCGGCTACTCGTCCTCTGTGAGGAGTGACGGCTGCTCCACGCGACGCGCACCGCTCTCGCGAGCTAGACGAATGATCTCGGGGAAGCTCTGCACTAGGCTGTAGGTACTAAGGTTTCTCCTGGACACTCAGGGCAGCTTGTCAAAGCCCTGGGCCAGGAGGGCCATGATAGGACAGACCGCCAAGGAGAGGGAGCAGGGGCGCCGGGCGCAGGCCCGGCTCCTACGGACCCCTCCGGATCCGCTTCTTCCTGGAGCGATACCACCAGGTGTACGTTTCGGCGCCCACAATCCACCGGATCCTCAAGCAACATCGCGTCCCCAGGGTGTCGCTAAAGCGGTATCGTCCAGGGCCGCGGCGGCGCCGTGAGCTTCACGTCCCTGGGCAATCGGTCCAGGTCGACGTCAAACATCTCAAACTCGGCGGGCGCCGGTTCTATCAGTTCATAGCGATCGATGAAGCCACCCGGTATCGGGTCCTTCGCGTCTACGCCCATACCTCCATCAAGTCGGCCACTGAGTTCGTCGAGGCGGTCCGCCGCCGACTCCCGATGGCCATTCAAAGAATTCAGACCGATCATGGCTCCGAGTTCGGTACCGACTTCACGTGGCACTTGCGAGATCTCGGCGTCTCGCACCGGCACATCCCACGCGGCTGTCCGGAAAGCACTGGGAAGGTGGAACGCAGCCACCGGACGGACGCGGACGAGTTCTACCGCCGGATGATTGTCCGAAGCCCCGGCGAGCTCGCCCAGAAGCTGCGTCAGTGGGAATATGAGTACAACCCTCGGCGCCCCCACCTGGCCCTGCGGGGTAAGACGCCTGCCGAACGTCTCTGTGAGCTTCGAATCGCCTGCGACCCTGTTCAACAAATTGGCTTATCGCGGTGCGGGGGCTGCACCCCGCCTTCCGGCCGGCATCGCCTCTGGCGGCCGCGCCTTCAAGCAGCCGGGGAAGCTGCCATTGCGGAGCGAATGGATTCCCGCGGGGCATGCAAAACCGATTATGCCATCTGCACCGTTTTTCCGAGTACGCCCATCTGCCCTTACTGACTCGCGGGTGAGCGGGCGTTCATCCACACCTATCCACACGCCAGGCACCTCTAAATCCAGCGCTTTTACGCTGCCTGTGCACAAATTTGCTTGACAAGTGATGCCGCCCTGCATACCGTTTGGGCCCCCTGGGCCGGCGCCAAACCTGGCCGGGCACAGGACCAATTTCGAGGCGCGGGACCTGGCCCAGTTCAAGACCGCCAAGGACGATCAAGCGGGAGGGCATCCATGAGCAGCTCAGTGGCCGAACGGACTTCCGGTCGAACGGTGGTCCGGCGTGATCCGACCCGGCCAGGCCTCCACATCGTCCCCGGAGACCGGCACGGCCGGCAGCTCTCCCTGCTCGGCGTGCCCGAGGCAGGCGACACGGAGGCGCAGCCGCTCGACCTCGCGGAGCACATCGCCGCGCTCGAGCGCGAGCTCCGCTACTACCGGCGTCTGGTGCCGGCTCTCGCCCGCGTCAGCGCGAAGCCGAGCCGGCCAGAGCGCGAGCATGGCCTGGAGCGCGAGCAGGCCCTAGCCTGCGAGCATGGCGCGAGCCGCGAGCACACCCCGACCCGCGACCACCACCCGCAGCTCGACAGCCTCGCCCGCTGGCTCACCGACGGCACTCGCCTGATCGGCTCCCTCTCGCAAACCGTCGCGGAGCAGCGGCAGCTCGAGCTCTGCCTGGAGGCCGTCGAGCGCGCGCACCAGCAGCTCCGCGACGAGGTCGCCCAGCTCTTCGCCGACGATCTGGAAGAGCACGAGCCGCTCACGGCGATGCTTGCCGGCGGCTGGCTCCGGGCGGGCCTCGTGGCGCTGATCGTGGTCATGGTCGCCATCGTATCTGTCCCCTTCCTCATGGATTGGTGGCAAGCGGCGATCCCCCGCAATGGCTAGAAGGCTCCCCGCGATCGGGCCGAGCGCGCGGAGCGGGAGCGAGCGCGGGTCCGACCGCCGCTGAACCGCGAGGCGTCATGCCCAGCGGCCCACCTGCCCCGCGGCCGGAAAACCTCCTCGCGTCGCTGTCCGAGGCGCGGGCCCGCCTCGAGGAGGTCCGCCAGGCCGTGGCTCAGCCAACCGGGTTCGAGCGCGAGCTCAGCGACCTCCGGCTGACGGTCCACCGACTCCGGGGGCTGGGCTGGATCATGGCGGGAGTCCTCGGCCTCGTCCTGATCTCGGGTACGTGGATATTGTCGCGGGCGCTCTCCCCGGCCGGATCCGGCGAGATTCGCGCTCGGCGCGTGAGTCTCGTGGATGACGCAGGGACGACCCGCGTCCGGCTCGGGCCGGGCGAGGCGGATGGCTCCGTGCTGGAGATGGCGGACGGCCGCGGCACGAGGCGGGTCGCTCTGGTCGTGCGGCCCGACGGCGCCGCCGCGATCGAGCTGTTCGACCAGGAGCGCCGCGCGCGGGTGTCGCTCGATGTCGCGCCGGATGGGTCGCCGCGGCTCGCGCTCCGAAGCCGGGACGGGATCTCCGCCGCGACCGTCGGCGTCGAGCCGGACGGCGCGGCCGGCGTCACGCTGGCCGACCGGCTCGGGCGGCCGCGAAGCGCCCTGACGATCGCGCCGGGCGGCTGGCCCGCCCTGACGCTGTACGACGAGAGCGGCAGCCCCCGGCTCAGCCAGACGGTGGGCCCGGGCGACTGGCCGCAGCTCGATCTCTACGACGGGGCGGGCGCGGCGCGCCTCGGCCTGAGCGTGGCTCCCCACGGGGCGCCCGGGATCCGGCTCGACGACAGGGCGGGCCGGCCCCGCCTGCTGATCGGCTTCCTCCTCGACGGCAAGCCGGTGCTCGACTTCTTCGACCACCGCGGCGTCGGCCGGCTGCTGCTCGGCCTGACCGACACCGGCGCCCCTCGACTCACCGCCGTCGGCCGCAGAAACCAGGTCATCTGGCAGGCCCCGTGAGTTGGCGCTTGACTGC